>NZ_JAEQMG010000125.1 GCF_016680995.1 Ruminococcus difficilis
GCTCTGACCGCTTGCGGTCGTAAGATCAGCAAAAACGGCGACGCTCCCGCTCCTGTTTCCAGCGCGGCGGATAACAACCAGACAAGCTCTGTTACGGAGTCCGTTACAAGCACTCCCGCGAGCAGCGCGGCAGACACCAGCAGCGCTCCCGTGGGAAGCAACGTCAAGGTTGAGGCTTCCAAGAACAGCAAGGCCAGCGACGGTATCAAGGTAGAGGGCATCCCCTTCTTTGATGAATACAGCAAGAACGTTTATCTGCTGATCACCAACGACAGCGGCAAGGACTGCAACCTCGATATCAACGTCGACTTCTTCAAGGACGGCAAGATCGTCGGCACCACCAGCAACTACATTGACGCTGTTGCGAAGGGCACCACCGTCTGCGAGGAATTCTCCTGCGATGAGGACTTTAACTCCTATGAATATAAGGTCGACGCCTCCGACCTGAGCAGCTATGAAGTCCCGGTCGACCAGGATCTGGCGCTTGAGGTCAGCCAGCTGACCGACAAGGTCATCGTCAGCTTGACCAATAACGGCAAGACTCCCGCGAATTACGTTTGGTATGACGTATTCTTCTACAAGAACGGCAAGCTGGTTGATCACAACAACAACTACTGCTATGACGACGACTCCGAGATCAAGCCCGGCGCCACCGTAAGAAGCGAATGCAGCACCTACGTTGAGGGCGGCTTCGACGACGCGAAGGTCTACTTCCACGGCGAGGGCAATAACAACAGCTGATCGCTGAATAAGCAAATAAATGACGGCACGTTCGATTGAGCGTGCCGTTTTTGTATGCAAAAGTTTTTGAGATAATATGTAGATGATGTTGAAAACAGGGGATAGACTCAGTCGGGAATGAACTCGTGCTTTGCGTTGTTGAAGGTGAAGGAGAGGACATGGGTCTCGGGGTCGATGGTGACGGCAGTGTTTTCGTCACAGGATTCGCCGTTCTTGGAGGTGCCGTCATAGCGGGTGGTGATGTGGAGGGTCGTGCCGCTGTCAGAGGTCGAATAGGTGCCGGTACAGCCGATGAGACCTAAGACGCAGTTAAAGGTGTTGTCGCTGTCGAAGGTGATATAGGCGCCTGTCTGACGAATGACGGAGCCGTAACGGACGCTCGGGCGCTGTTCCGCGCCGTCCGCGTAGACCATGCTCAGATTCCAGCGCGTGCCGCTGAGGGAGATGGGAGAGGGGTCGCTGTCGGTCGGATGCTCGGCAGCGGTGTTCTGCGCGGGAGCATCAGTCGAGGGGGCTGTGGTCGGCGCGATTGTTGCGGGAGTTTCGGTCGGTGTTTGAGTCGCTGTTACGGCGGTTTCGGTGGAATTCTCGGCGGGCGTTTTGGCGCAGGCGGAGAGGGAGAGAGCCGCCAAAAGGCAGAGAACGGCGATGATACGGGAAAGATTTTTCATACGGATCACCCTTTCAAATAGGATATAAGAGGCTGTGAAAAAATCTTCATCATCGAGAGGAGTAAGCGACGCGGCAGCCCCTGGGATCTCTCCTTTGTGGGATTGCCACGGGCTAAAGCCCTCGCAATGACTGCGTTTTTCACAGCCCTTTTGTTGTGTTGATTATTTTAAGTTTTCGATGGCGGCCTTAATCAGGGCGATCTTCTCGCGCTCGCGTTCCGCCTGCGCTTTGATCTTCTCGATGACGGCGGCGGGAGCCTTGCCCATGAAGCCGGGGTTGCCGAGCTTCTTCTCGTCCTGCATGAGCATTTTCTCGGTGTTCATGAGCTCCTTGTTCAGTCGCTTGAGTTCCGCTTCCTTATCGACCAGCTCGTTCATCGGGATGTAGAGCTTCGCGTCGGCGGTGACGACCGTCACGGCGCCGTCGATATTGAAGTCATCGCCGATCTCGACCTCGCTTGCGGATGCGAGCTTCTTAAAGAACTCAACGCCGTGCTCGAAGGTCGACGCGGTCTTGGTGGCGATATAGAGCTTCGCCTTCTTGGAAGGCGGTACGTTCATCTCGTTGCGCTGTGTGCGGATGGCGGTGATCGCGTTCATGATCTTCTGCATATCCGCCGCCTCACGCTCGAATGCGAGCGCGTCGGTGTACTCAGGGTACTGCTGCAGCATGATCGTGTCGCCCTCGTGGGGGATATTCTGCCAGATCTCCTCGGTGATGAACGGCATGAACGGATGCAGGAGCTTGAGGATCTTGTCGAGGACATAGACCAGCACCCTGCGGGCGTTCTGAGCCGCCTGTTCATCGTCGCTGTAGAGATCGGTCTTCTTCAATTCGATGTACCAGTCGCAGAAGCAGTCCCAGATGAAGTCGTAGAGCTTCTGTACCGCGATACCGAGTTCGAACTTCTCGAGGTTCTCGGTGACGTCTTTGCACAGTGTATTCAGGGTGGACAGCACCCACTTGTCCTCCAGCTTGAGCTCCTCGGGGAGGGTCAGGGGGACATCGTGACCCTCGATATTCATCAGCACGAAGCGGCTGGCGTTATAGAGCTTGTTCGCGAAGTTGCGGCAGCTCTCGACGCGGGTCTCGCTGTAGCGCATATCGTTGCCGGGGGAGTTGCCCGTCGCGAGGAAGAAGCGCAGCGCGTCGGCGCCGTACTTCTCGATGACCTCGATCGGGTCTACGCCGTTGCCCAGCGATTTACTCATCTTTCTGCCCTGTTCGTCACGGATCAGACCGTGGATGAATACGGTGCGGAAGGGTACGTCGCCCATGTTGTGGATGCCGGAGAACATCATGCGAACGACCCAGAAGAAGATGATGTCATAGCCGGTGACCAGCGTATCGGTGGGGTAAAAGTACTTGAGCTCCTCGGTGTTCTCAGGCCAGCCGAGGGTCGAGAACGGCCACAAGGCGGAGCTGAACCAGGTGTCGAGGGTGTCGGGATCCTGGGTCATGTGCTTCGAGCCGCAGTGAGGGCAGGTATCGACAGCGGTCTTGCTGACGACCATCTCGCCGCATTCGTCGCAGTAGTAAACAGGGATACGGTGACCCCACCACAGCTGACGGGAGATGCACCAGTCCTTGATATTTTCTAACCAGTTGAAATAGATCTTCTCGGATCTCTTGGGGATAAACTGCGTCTTGCCGGTGCGTACCGCGTCGATCGCGGGGGCGGCAAGGGGCGCCATCTTGACGAACCACTGCTTCGATACCATCGGCTCGATGGTGGTATGGCAGCGGTAACAGGTGCCTACGTCGTGAGAGAGGGGCTCGATCTCCTTGAGCAGTCCGAGCGCAGTCAGGTCGTCTACGATCGCCTTGCGCGCATCGATGGTGGTCATGCCGGCATACTTGCCGCAGTCAAGTACCTCGGGCTCGTTCTCGCTGAGCTTGCCCTTCGCCTTCAGCTCCTCGTATGCCGCGACGTCCTCGGCGCCGGTCATGTGACCGTCGTAGGTGAAGCAGCGCACGATCGGCAGGCTGTGACGCAGCCCGACCTCAAAGTCGTTGGGGTCATGGGCGGGGGTGATCTTCACGACGCCGGTACCCTTCTCCATATCGGCATGCTCGTCGCATACGATCGGGATCTCCTTATCCAGCAGGGGAAGGATGACGTGACAGCCGTGCAGGTGCTTATAGCGCTCGTCCTCGACGTTGATCGCGACGGCGGTATCGCCCAGCATGGTCTCGGGACGGGTGGTGGCGATCTCCAGCATCTCGCCCGTCTCCTTGACGGGGTAGAGGATGTGCCAGAAGTTGCCGTTCTTCGCCTCATATTCGACCTCGGCGTCCGAGATCGAGGTGCAGCAGTGCGGGCACCAGTTGACCATGCGGTTGCCGCGATAGATCAGCCCCTCGTCATACAGCTTGATGAATACTTCCTTGACGGCGTTGGAGCAGCCCTCGTCCATTGTGAAGCGCTCGCGCTCCCAGTCGCAGGAGACGCCCAGCTTCCAGAACTGCTTGGTGATCCTGCCGCCGTACTCGCGCTTCCATGCCCACGCGCGCTCGAGGAATTTTTCGCGACCCAGGTCATCCTTGGTGACGCCTTCCTTGCGCATTGCCTCTACGATCTTCGCCTCGGTGGCGATGGAGGCGTGGTCGGTGCCGGGCAGCCACAGCGCCTCGTATCCCTGCATCCTGCGCCAGCGGATCAGGATGTCCTGCAAAGTATTGTCCAGCGCGTGACCGATATGCAGCTGACCCGTGATGTTCGGTGGCGGCATAACGATGCAGTAGGGCTTCTTGTCGGGGTCGACCTTGGCGTGGAAGTAGTTGTGATCCAGCCAGTATTGATATATCCTGTCCTCGACCTGCTTCGGATCGTAGGACTTGTTGAGTTCTGCCATAATAGCCTTCCTCTCCATATTTTTATCGGTTGAGATTGCCGCGTCGGGACGATGTCCCTCCTCACAATGACAATCGAATATGATACTGATACTCTAACCTATATATTATCGCATTACAGGCGGCTTTTGTCAAGGCTTTTTCGGGTATGGAGGAAGGAGTTAGGAGTCAGGAATGAGGAGAAGGAATAAACGTTGCAGCGTTCCGTAGGGGATGGTTCCTCAGTCGGAGCCGTCGCCCTACAGCACGATCAAGCGTCGCCCGCGTCCCGTAAGGGACATTCGTACAGCCCCCCATGCATTGAAAAGCAGTTGTTATACAATTCCAAAAGCCGTCAGGCTTTCAAAAATCGGGTGTGGGCAGCGCCCGCCATTCTCCATTCTCCGTACATACAACAATACCCCCGGGATTGCTCCCGGGGGTGATGTGGTTATTGAGTTATAAGACTCGAGCTTTGAACGATAGCTTTCAGGAAAGCGAGCTTAATTAGGTTGAGATTGCCGCATCGGGACGATGTCCCTTCTCGCAATGACAATCCCGGATCACTCGCCCTTAGCGCGCTCGGCGAGGGTCTCAAAGCGGGCTGCCGCGGTGTCCTCAGCCTTCTGGAAGAGCTCCTCGGCTCTCTGCGGGAAGGAACGGGTCAGAGCGGAGTAACGAGCCTCGTTCATGATGAAGTCACGATAGGACTCGGTCGGCGCTTTGGAATCGAGGATGAAGGGATTCTTGCCCTCAGCCTTGAGTCTGGGATCATAGCGGAAGTTGTTCCAGTAGCCGCAGGCAACCGCGCGCTGCATCTCCTTCTGGCAGTTCTGCATGCCGCCCTTGATGGAGTGCATCTCGCAGGGAGCGTAGCCGATGATCAGCGACGGACCCGGATAAGACTCAGCCTCCTGGATCGCCTTGAGGGTCTGGTTCATGTCAGCGCCCATAGCGATCTGAGCGACGTAGATGTAGCCGTAGGAGATCGCGATGTCAGCGAGGGACTTCTTCTGGATCGCCTTACCGGCAGCCGCGAACTGAGCGACCTGACCGATGTTCGAAGCCTTGGAAGCCTGACCGCCGGTGTTGGAATAAACCTCGGTATCGAATACCATGATGTTGACGTCCTCGCCGGTCGCCAGAACATGGTCGACGCCGCCGAAGCCGATATCATAAGCCCAGCCGTCGCCGCCGAAGATCCAGACGGACTTCTTGCTGAGATATTCCTTGTTGTCGAGGATGTCCTTTCTGTACGGGCAAGCCTCGTCGACCTTCTCGACCTCGGCGATCAGCGCCTTGGTAGCGGCGGTATTCTTCTCACCGTCGTTGAGGGTAGCGAGGTACTCGTCGGCAGCAGCCTTGAGCGCGTCGGAGGCTCTCTCGTCAGCAATCATCGCCTTGACGTCAGCGATCAGGCGATCACGGATAGCTCTCTGGCCGAGGAACATACCGAGACCGTGCTCAGCGTTGTCCTCAAAGAGGGAGTTAGCCCAAGCGGGACCGTGGCCGTCCTTGTTGACGGTATAGGGAGAGGTAGCAGCGGGACCGCCCCAGATGGAGGAGCAGCCGGTAGCGTTACTGATGTACATTCTGTCGCCGAAGAGCTGGGTCACAAGACGAGCGTAAGAGGTCTCGGCACAGCCTGCGCAGGAGCCGGAGAACTCAAGCAGCGGCTGCTTGTACTGCGAGGAGATGACGTTGATCTTTGCGGTGGTCTCGGGCTTCTCGGTGACCTTGGCGACGCAGTAATCGAATACTGCCTGCTGATCGTCCTGAGACTCACGGGCGACCATCTTCAGGGAGTTGGTCGGGCAGACACCTACGCAGACGCCGCAGCCCATGCAGTCGAAGGGAGATACCGCGAGGGTGTACTTATAAACCTTGTTAACGGCTCTCGGACCGTACTTGATGTTTTCGGGAGCGTCGGCAACCTCAGCCTCGTCCATCGCATAGGGACGGATGGTAGCATGGGGGCAGACGAACGCGCAGCGGTTACACTGAGCGCAGGTCTCGTTGTTCCACTCGGGAACCATAACGGCTACGCCGCGCTTCTCAAACGCGGAAGCGCCCTGCTCGAAGGTACCGTCGGCATGATCCACAAAGGCGGATACGGGCAGGCTGTCGCCGTCCATCTTGCCTACGGGCTCCATGATGTTCTCGACCTGCTTCTCGAGCTTGGTCATCTCTACGTCGGCAGCCTTCTTCTCAGCGTCTACAGCGTCAGCCCAATCAGCGGGTACGTCGATCTTGACGTAAGCGGTAGCGCCTGCGTCGATCGCCTTCTCGTTCATCTCGACGATCTCTTTACCCTTCTTCATGAACTTCTGAGCCTTCTCCTTCATGTAGCCGATGGCTTCCTCAGCGGGCAGAACCTTCGCGAGGGAGAAGAAAGCACTCTGCAGAACGGTGTTGGTACGCTTGCCCAGACCGATCTCAGCCGCGATGTCGATCGCGTTGACGGTGTAGAGCTGGATGTTGTTCTTCGCGATATAACGCTTGGTCTCCGCGTTGAGGTGAGAGTTCAGCTCCTCGGGAGTCCACTGGCAGTTGATCAGGAATACGCCGCCGGGCTTGACATCCTGAACCATCTTGTAGCCCTTGAGGATGTAGGAGGGGTTGTGGCAGGCTACGAAGTCAGCCTTGTTGATGTAGTAGGGGGACTTGATGGGCTTATCACCGAAGCGCAGATGGCTGATGGTGATACCGCCGGTCTTCTTGGAGTCATACTGGAAGTATGCCTGTACATATTTATCGGTATGGTCGCCGATGATCTTGATGGAATCCTTGTTCGCGCCTACGGTGCCGTCGCCGCCCAGACCCCAGAACTTGCACTCGATAGTGCCTTCCGCGGCGGTGTTGGGAGCGGGCTTCTCCTCGAGGGAGAGATCGGTGACGTCATCGACGATACCGATGGTGAAGTTGTGGCGCGGATTCTCCTTACTGAGCTCCTCATAGACAGCGAATACGCTGGAGGGGGGAGTATCCTTGGAGCCGAGGCCGTATCTGCCGCCGACTACCTTAGCGGTGCGGCCCTGAGTCGCGAGAGCGGCGACAACGTCGAGGTACAGAGGCTCGCCCAGAGCGCCGGGCTCCTTGGTACGGTCGAGGACTGCGATCTTCTTCGCGGTCTCGGGGATGGCTTCTACGAGCTTGTCGGCACGGAAGGGACGATACAGACGAACCTTGACCAGACCGACCTTCTCGCCGTTGGCGTTCATGTAGTCGATGACCTCTTCCGCAACGTCGCAGATAGAGCCCATCGCGATGATGACGCGGTCAGCGTCGGGAGCGCCGTAGTAGTTGAACAGCTTGTAGTCGGTGCCGAGCTTCGCGTTGACCTTGCCCATGTACTCCTCAACGATCTCAGGCAGAGCGTCATAGTACTTGTTGCAGGCTTCTCTGTGCTGGAAGAAGATATCGCCGTTCTCGTGAGAACCGCGCATGGTGGGATGCTCGGGGTTCAGAGCGCGCTTACGGAACGCCTGTACAGCGTCCATATCGGTCATTTCCTTGAGGTCGTCGAAGTCCCAGATCTCGATCTTCTGGATCTCGTGAGAGGTTCTGAAACCGTCGAAGAAGTTGATGAACGGAACTCTGCCCTTGATGGTGGAGAGGTGAGCGACAGCGCCCAGATCCATGACCTCCTGCGGGTTGGTCTCAGCCAGCATCGCGAAACCGGTCTGACGGCAAGCATAGACGTCAGAATGGTCGCCGAAGATGTTCAGCGCGTGGCTCGCTACGCAGCGGGCGGAAACGTGGAATACGGACGGGAGTAATTCGCCCGCGATCTTGTACATATTCGGGATCATGAGCAGCAGACCCTGAGAAGCGGTGTAGGTGGTGGTCAGCGCACCCGCGTTCAGCGAGCCGTGTACGGTACCTGCCGCACCTGCTTCACTCTGCATCTCTTCTACCTTTACGGTAGTGCCGAAGATGTTCTTCATGCCCTGAGCGGACCACTGATCAACGTAGTCAGCCATCGGGCTGGACGGTGTGATGGGGTAGATGCCGGCTACCTCGGTGAACGCATAGGACACCCAAGCCGCGGCGTTGTTGCCGTCCATGGATTTCATTTGTCTTGCCATGTGTTTTCCTCCTGTTTTACATTGCTGTAAGATGAGCTCCTTCTTACACCAACGCATGAATTAGATCCATGAGAGATCCCTGCCCGAGAGCATACCGACCCCTCATTTTTCATCCTCTATCTTATCACTTTTTGTCGATATTGTAAAGGGGAAAATGTTGTGAGATACAGCCATTTATGCAGTTTTGACGGTTAGCAAGGGCTAATTGTTATAAGCTCATCCGACACAGGTTGGTTTGGCGCGCGTTATTTTGACCGTAAAATCGTTCCGACCCTAATTTGCACAAAATTTTTTGTCATTTTTTCTGTGCTTTATTCTAATTATGTATGGAATTTTCAGCGGTTTATTGCTACAATAAATAGTACTGTTATGTGTAAATAAGGATGAGATTGCCGAGGCACATCAATGTGCCCCGCAATGACTTATTATATGTAGGTGAAGTATGTACAAGAACATCATCTTTGATCTATACGGTACACTGATCGATATCCGTACCGACGAATTTTCGCTGGATTTCTGGCGCAAGGCGGTGCAGGTGTTCGCAACGAAAGGCGCTTCGTTCAGCCCGAACGAGCTGCGTACCTCCTATACGAAGTATGTCAAGCGCGCTTTACGCCATGAGCGTCTTCGTCACCCGATCTTCAAGCATGTCGATATCGACCTCTTGCAGGTGTTCCGCAGGCTCTATCAGGATAAGGGGATCAACGCGGATGTGACTCTGCTGCGCGATACCGCTCACCGCTTCCGTAAGGACAGCACGCTGATGATCCGTCTGTACGATGGCGTGATCGAGCTCTTAGAGGGGCTCAAAGCCGCGGGCAGAGGCGTTTACCTGCTCTCGAACGCGCAGGAGAGCTTCACCATCCCCGAGATGGACGAGCTCGGGATCCTTAAATACTTCGACGGCATCATGATCAGCTCCGAGGAGAAGGTCAGCAAGCCTCAGAAGCAGTTCTTCACGAAGCTGCTTGAGAGATACCGCCTCGACCCGAAGGAGTGCCTGATGGTTGGCAACGATAAGAACGCCGATATGCTGGGCGCTAAGAGCGTCGGCATCGACGGGCTGTATATCCATCAGGAGATCAGCCCCGAGGTGAAGGATGAGAGCGAGGTCACCGCGCTGCGCAAGATCATGGACGGTGATGTGCGCAAGCTCCTCGGAACGATTATGGAGTTGGATCATGAAGAATAATTTGATAATCAAGATCGCGTTCGGTGTTTCGATCGTTGCGCTGGTGTTCTCGGTGATTACGCTGATTCGCGCTATCGTGTTGGGTGCGCGTGTGGTGTTCCCGGTGATACAGGTGATCGGTACGCTGGCTATTGCGGCGATCTGTGCCGTGATGCTCTTCACCTTGAACAGACAGGAATCGGAGGAAAGCAATGAGGATGGAGAGGAACCGCCCTCAAAGACTGCCGAAGAAGCGCCGAACGAGTCCGCCGAGCTCACGGAGGATGATCCCGATACGGATTTGGAAGCGAAATACAACTGGAGCAATTTTCAATAAACTTTTTGAATAAATAGTGGGGATGAGAACCGCTTTCTATGCGGAAGCTCACGAATCACGGGGCTGTTGCAGCGAAAACGCAACAGCCCTTTTATAATACTTCTGTTTTGACACGTCAATCTAATACTCCGCGGCGGCTCCGGCTCCGGAGAAATCCATTTCCCTACGGGAATGTAACAGAACAAAACAAAAGGTGCTGTCGCGTGGCAGCACCTTTTTACATTATACGGATTCCGGAACAGCCGCAGTACGGCAGCGAACGACGGATAGATGAAACTGCGCTTGGGTAAGGATGAAACGCACGGTTTTGCAGTACCTTTCCTGTAGTTATTCGGATGCGAAGCGGTAGTCGCCGACGTTTGCGGCGTTCATCCCCGCCGCGTAACGACGGACCGCGAGTGCATCTTTGAGGTTGATATCACCGTCGCCGTTTGTATCGGCGTTCGGTTTACTATAGCTCAACCGTCTGCCCGCCGTGATCCACTGGATCAGAGTCGCGTCGATAAGGCTGATCCCGCCGTCATTGTTCGCGTCGCCGATGTACGCACAGGGCAGCTCGACCGAACCGACGGTATAGGGGGGCTTGTCGTACCGATCGCTTGCCTTGCCGTTTTGGAAGAGCTTATAGAAGGTATTCTTGTTGTCGCGTGCAGTCAGGGTCTGCATCAAGTGGTTTAGCTCGGTCGTACCGCCCGCGAGTACCTTGAACCTCAGCTTGAGGTACGGCTCGTCGGTACTGCCGTAGCCCTCGATGCCCGTGACCTGACTGAAATTATAATAAACGTTGCCGGGGACATCGGTGATATTGACGACGGCGGAGGCGTCCGCCAGTCTGCCTTCAAAGCTGTAACCCTCGGGGGTCGGATCGCCGTAAGCGAGCGGCTGCAGAAGACTCTTGTCATAGCGGATCTCGCCCTCTCCGTTAATAAGAGTATGCTGACCCGTGAACAGACCCACGCGGTAGAGAAAAACGCTCCCGACCTTGACCTCGGCGAGCACCTTACCTGAGTCGGTGATGGTCAGCGTGTCGCTGTCGGCTGCTGCTGCAGGGACAAAAAAGGCGATACAGAGCAGTATGAATATGAAAAGGCACAGAAATCGTCTCATGCTTTCCTCCTTTTATCTATGATACAGATACTGTGAATATTGTAAAAGATATCGCCGATAATTGCAAGGAGTGTTACAAATCTGTAGAAAACGCCGGTTTTCTGTAAACCGGTAAAATTGAACGGTGATCGTAATGCCCGGGTTATAATGACAAAAAATGTATGTTGATTTTAGTGAAATTGCCGTTTTTTCGGATCGATGTAATTTCTTCGAACAAATATTTGCATTCTATCGTGACCTGTGTTATAATAATCGTGATAGTATAATAAACAGCCGCCGAGGAGGCGAATTATCCGGTGCATCCTACGGTCGGCTCAACCGATAAGTTCAGGTGATTGTATGAAGCCTTTGACCAAAAGCCAGCAGAAAGTATATGATTATATTCTCGAGTGTTCCGAGAACAACCGGATTCCTTCCGTCAGAGAGCTGTGTGACGCGACGGGCTTCAAGTCCACGTCTACCGTCGCCTATCATCTAAAGGCGCTGGAGGAGAAGGGGCTGATCGAGCGTGAGGAAGGACTCAACCGCTGTATCCGCCTCAAGAACGAACAGCCCACTGCCAAGGTGCCGCTGCTCGGTCGCGTTACCGCGGGTCAACCGATCCTCGCCGTGCAGGATATCGAGACCTACATCCCCGTCCCCAAGGACGTCGGCAAGGGCAGGGAGCTCTTTGCGCTGCGCGTTGTGGGCGACAGTATGATTAACGCGGGTATCTTTGACGGAGATATTATCGTCGTGAACCGTACTCCTGTTGCGAACAACGGCGATATCGTCGTCGCGATGGTGGAGGATGAGCTCAGCGGCGAGGCGAGCGCGACTGTCAAGCGCTTTTATAAGGAGAAGAGGCATATTCGTCTCCAGCCCGAGAACGACGCCTACGAGCCGATCATCGTCGATAAGGCGGTGCTGCTGGGTAAGGTCGTCACCCTGATCCGCAATTATGAATGAACCGCCGGTCACAATTCTTAATTTGTTTAATGCGCGTTAATACTCCGTTAACAAATCACGGGAAGTTTTGACTATAATAAAATCATGCAAGAGAGGTACCGCAACTCCTTGTATATGTTCTACCCTCCTCAATACGGTTATCCGTATTTGAACCCCTCATTTTATTTGGATTTATCCCCGGAAGAAGCGTACGCCCGCAGCGTGCGCTTTCTTCTTTTGTACGGAGATTTGAGATAATCGGGTACAAAAAAGCTGCCGATCTTCGGCAGCTTCACTGTCCATATCATTCGACGTCGCGGAAGTCGTCATCATCGAGGTTGTAGACGCGGTTGTCGCGCTTAGGCGGTTGGTAGTCGCGGTAGCGGTCATCCCTGTCGCGCTCGTGCAGTTCACGGCGGCGCTTTTTGTTTGCCTGACGTCTGCCGTCCGAGGCAGTATATGCGGCGGTGGAGAATACCACGCCCATGAATACCGCGACCACGATAAAGAATGCGATAATACACAGGATCCACCACGCGATGTTAACCAGCATCAGCATAATGCATGCAAACACGACCGTGCCTACGCACAGCGCGCCGGCTACCAGCAGCGAGTTGATCAGGTCGGTGATCCTATCGAAGAACCCGAGCCACGGGCTGAGCGCCGCGAGCAGTACCGCGACGATGGAGACGAGGAAGCCGACGACGATCGCGAGGTCGTGGTAGATAACCATGTCCAGCAGCATTGGTATGCATAGGATGACCGCCGGAACGATTGCGTGCTCGCGGTCATTTTTACGCCAGAACAGGATCAGGAACGCCGACGTCACGCATCCGAACAGCGCCGTTCCGACGAAGCCGTGCATCAGCGGAGCGAAGAATAGAATGATGAAGTCGAGGATCGCGGCGATCGCGAGCCGTGAGCCGATTTTAGTGCGCAGAAACGGTCGAATATCCCTGCATTTTTCCTTATAGGTTTCCCATAGATGGTTGAAATTCATATTAAGCCTCCTTGATTGGAAGTCATATACATATTTCACTATACCATACTTCGACAAATAATGCAAACTATTTATCAGAGAACGGAGAACGGAGAACAGAGAACAGAGAACGGAGAACGGTGATTGATATAAACGTTGTATAGAGTTGTAGGGGTCGGTTCCTCAGCCGGAGACGGCACCCCTCTGTCGCTTTGCGCCACCTCCCCGGCGGGGAGACCCCCAAGACGACCCGCGTCCCGCAAGGGACATTCGCACAGCGACATCGCAGGGGCGGTCATTGACCGCCCGTTGTCGCAGAGCGTGGCATTTCCTATCTCACGTTTTCGATACGGATAACGCCCGTCATTCGCGGGCGACCGATGGTCGCCCCTACGGCACGATCACACGTCGGCTGTTTGCTGTATGCCGTTTCGTGAACAGGCGGTATTGCTATTGCACTTTTTCGATATCGTGTTATAATAAACCTATATTTATTCTGCATTTGAGAGGAGTTCAATATGGACAGAGGCTATCCGCGGGTGACCGTCAGCAAGAAGTGTGAGCGCTTTATCAGGGACGGTCATATCTGGGTCTATCACGACGAGATCAGGGAGATCAACGGCATATATGAGAACGGCGATATCGTGGACGTGATGACCGAGAAAGGGCGGTATCTCGGCTCGGGCTTCATCAACGATCACTCCAAGATCCGCGTGCGTATTCTGTCGAAGAACGCGAACGACCGCTTTGACCGCGCCTTTTGGCGTCGCAGGCTCGACTATGCCGTCGATTACCGCCTGACCGTGATGGGTGAGGATTTCTCCTCCTGTCGACTGGTGTTCGGCGAGGCGGACGGCTTCCCCGGGCTGACCGTGGATAAATTCGAGGATGTTCTGGTGACGCAGGTGCTGTCGCTGGGAATGGATCGGATCAAGGAACTGATCTTCTCGGAGCTGATTGGCTCTCTGCGCGAGCGCGGATATGAGATACGGGCGATCTACGAGCGGAACGACGTCAAGGTGCGCGAGCTCGAGGGGCTCAAGCAGTACAAGGGCTTTTATCATGCTGACGGGCTTTGCGATGACCTCGACGGCACGGTGGAGATCATAGAGAACGGCATAAAATACACCGTCGACTACGTCGAAGGACAGAAAACGGGCTTCTTTCTCGACCAGAAGTACAACCGACGCGCCGTAGCGAAGATCGCCGCGGGCAAGCGGGTGCTGGACTGCTTCACCCATACGGGCGCTTTCGCGCTGAATGCCGCGACGACTGCGGAGCACGTCACCGCCGTGGATATCTCCCAGACCGCTATTGATATGGCAAAGCATAATGCCGCGCTGAACGGCTTGACGAATATCGACTTTGTAACGGCGAACGTGTTCGAGCTCTTGACCGAAGCGGACAGGGAGCACAAGCACGACTGGGACATGATCATCCTCGACCCTCCCGCCTTCACCAAAAGTCGCTCCACTGCACATTCTGCGGAGCGCGGATACAAGGAGATCAACCTCAAGGCGATGAAGCTGCTGCCGCGCGGCGGCTATCTCGCAACCTGTAGCTGCTCTCACTTCATGCCCGACGACCGGTTCAGGAGGATGCTGTACTCAGCCGCAGCAGACGCGAACGTCAGCCTGCGACAGATCGAGTGTCGCCAACAAGCGGCGGATCACCCCATCCTCTGGGGCGTAGAGGAAACGGATTATCTGAAATTCTATATCTTCCAGGTGGTATGAACTGAATCCTATAAGCAATAAACCGGACAGCGGGTGCTGTCCGGTTTTGTTATCGTTCTTGATCAAAGGATCATCAGAAATTGGAGCCTCCGCCGCTGTAGGATCCGCCGCCGGAGCTTGAGTGGGAGCTGCTGCTCTCCTTGGGTCGGGCGGATTTGGTCACGGTGCTGTAGAGGTAAGTATCGCGTGAGGCGGTCACGTTCATACTGCCCGTGCGGGTGTAGTTTGCCGCGCCGTGCTGCATGCTGACGGTTTTGAGCTGACTTTTCAGGATCAGCATGATGATAGCGGAGATGACAATGCCGATACCGAAGGCAAGGAGCAGCTTGGTGAACGAAACATGAGGGGGAACCGCTTTCTTTAAGCCGCTCGCGATCGAGCTGAAAAAGTCATAATAACCGTTAGAATCGGGATTGTGGTTCTCGATCGCGTCGTTGCGGATATCGAGGCTTTCATCGTCCGTAAGGCGTTTTTCACATTTGCCGGTGCCGAAAACGCCAACATAGCGTTTTCCGTTCTCATCCGACAGGGTGACCAGTACCAGCAGACCGTCCTTGTTTACGCCGTAAACAGTTTCATAATACCTTTGGATATAGTCGCTCGCCGTGCCGTTAAATGAGAATTTCGCATTACTCAGATCATTGACAAAGGCAAACAGAACGTTGCATTTACATGCAGCGCTGAGATCGCTCAACTCTCCGAGCAGCTTGTCGCGTTCGGCGGGGGTCAGCTTCTCGGCGGCGTCGTCCAGCATGTAGCCGTAGTCGCCCTCCTGAGAGGAAACGACGGCGGCTCCGGCAGGAAGTACAGTGATCGTCAGGAGCATCGCAACCGCGAACAGGATCGCTAAGATTCGTTTCATCATCCCTGCACCTCCTTACAACAGCTGCGCCAGCCACATGCCGGCGTAGATGATCGCACCCGAGACGGCGGTGATCAGCGCGGCGACCTTCCAGAATTTGCCCTTATCGGTAGGAAGGTTGCCGACAAACTTGCCGGTCTGGCCGTTCATGGCAAAGATGAATTTTTCATCCTTGTAGGTAGTGTTGAGCAGCCACACGGGATAGAATGCGTACTTGGTCTTGCCGTTGTGCAGTCGAACGGAGGTGTACTCGGGGGTGACGGTGGCATAACCGTTCACGGTATCGCGGAAGGCGTCGACGGTGGATTCCTTGACGCGCTCGTTGGCGCGTGTAACGGACTGTTCGGCGTCAACGTCGTATTTATCGGCGAAGTAGCCGGACAGGTATGCGGTCTGAAAATCTACTGCGTCACGGAAGTCGTAGGGCTCCACGCTCTCCATCAGGTCGTTGGGCATCCGAGTCGAGCCGTCTACGGGGACATGGTCGAAGCCGATACTGCCGGCACGGTAGATGGAGAAGTAGGAGGTCTCAGTGTAATTATAGTCGGAATCAGACCACATGCGGGTTCGGGTCGCGCGGTAGCGCAGATCGGCGTCCGCGTCGGCGTCGAAGAGCCAGAACGGGACGTAGATGCCCTTGATCTCGTCGATGTGGTTCTCATCCTTGAATACCTTGGGCAGCAGGAACTTGCCCTGTAGGTGCTTTCTGTACTCCTCCTTCGCCTTCTCCTTATCGAGCTTGAAGGGGATGACGTAATCGGGCTTCAAGTCGCCCTTGAACTGTTCCATCACGATCGCGTGGTTACCGCAGAAGGGACACTCGGTCGCCGCGGTGTTCACGTCGCCGACGATCTCGCCGCCGCAGCTCTTGCAGATATAGGAGCGCAGTCCGGTCTCCTCGTCCTCAGTCCACTTGGTACCCGCGTCGGTATTCCAGTCGAGGTTATCGGTACCGGCGTTCTTGAGGTCTTCGTCATAGCCTTTGACCGCTTCAACGTCAAACTCCGTATCGCAGAAGGGACATTTCAGCTTTTGGATCGTGCTGTCGAATGCTAACGCCCCGCTGCAGCACGGACATTTATATTCATGTACTGCCATGCTTCCTCCTTATGGAAATGATTGAAAGAAAGGCTATAGATCGCCTATAGCCTTTCTGCGTATTGTTCAATTATACCTTATCGTTATCGTCGAAGATGTCGCCGCACTCGGGGCAGAACTTCGGCGGATGATGCGGATCCTCGGGCTCCCAGCCGCAGTTGCTGCACTTGTACGCAGCGGCAGCCTCGGGTCTCTTCTGACCGCAGTTAGGGCAGAACTTACCCTTGTTTACTGCGCCGCAGGAACAGGTCCAGGTATCATCCTCAGGCTTCTTAGTACCGCACTCGGGGCAGAACTTACCGGTCGCCTGTTTGCCGCAGGAGGGACAGGTCCAGCCGACCTGAGCGGGAGCCGCCTTAGGAGCGGGCGCCGCAGGCTGTTGAGCCGCCTGCTGCTGACCGATCTGGAAGAGGTTGGCGGCCTGACCGGCGCCTACACCCTGAGCCATGCCCATGCCCATGAAAGCGTTCATCGCGCCGTTCTGGTTGTTTGCGGCGTCCTGCATCGCCTGAGCCTGAGCGCCGACAAGGTGAGCCGCAGCCATGTTGGGATCGCGGAAGGCAGCGTTGCGCTGAACCTCCTTGAGCATCTTCTGATCCTCTTCGGGGAGGTCGACGTTCTGGAACGCGACGGATACGAGCTTCAAGCCGCGCAGCTGTCCCCACTTCTCGTCGAGGACCTGGTTCGCGGCGTCGAGGATCTCCTCCTCATGATCGGGGATCTCGTAGGGGCGGATCTCCATGTGGGAGACCTTGCCGAACAGCGGGCGCAGAGAGTTGATGAACTCGGTCTTGAGCTGCTTGTCGATCTCGGAGCGCATATAGTCGCCGCCCGCGAAG
This sequence comes from Ruminococcus difficilis, assembly GCF_016680995.1. The sequence goes on from NZ_JAEQMG010000125.1 coordinate 17,390, forward strand.
TTACCGCAAACGTTGGTGTAGAACAGGATCGCGTTCTCGATTCTATAGCTGTAGTAGCCGTTGCAGCGGATGCTGACGTCGAGGTCGATGCCGATACGGCTGTCGACGACACGGAACGGTACGGGGTTCGCGGTGCCGAAGGGATTCTCCATCAGCTCCTTGGTGTTGAAATAGTAAACGCGCTGATCCTTGGGCGGTTCGCCGCCGTAGGTGAAGCGCTTGCCGATCTCTTTGAAGGTGCGCTTGATGCTGTCGCCGAAGGAGCCCGCGAAGATGGAGGGCTCGGTCTGCGAATCATAGGTATATTCGCCGGGAACGGCGCAGTACTCGGCGACCTTACCCTGATCGACGATGATCGCGCACTGACCCTCGGCTACGACCAGACCCGAACCGTTGGTGATGACGTTGTCAGAACCCTTGGTGTTCGAGGAACGGCCGGAGGTCTTCTTCTGACCCTTGCGCGCGAGGACGTCCTTGGGCATCGCGTCGCATACGAAGTATTCTTTCCACTGGTCTGCGAGTACTCCGCCGAGGGAGCCCAGACCTGCTTTGATAAGACCCATAATCTTTTCCTCCTATAGTGAAAATATGGTGTTGTCAGCCGCCAAGGGTAGGGCGCGCGGCGGCTATGTACTTTCATACATAATAATTATACAATAATATACAGACGAAATGCAAGTGATAAAATGTAGAATTATATGTTCAATATTTGTCAGAACCCACAAAAGGAAACCGGACAGCCGCGGGGGTCGTCCGGTTCCTTGTTCTGTCAGATCACTTTTCGTCGATCGTTGCATTTTGTTTTGGGAAGGCGTACTTGAGGTAGTCGGGGAAGACGGCGCGCCAGTACATCTCGTTATGCACGCCGTCGTCGTACAGCTTGATCGTCACCTTGTCGGCGGGATAGCCGATCTTTTTGAGGTTCTCGGGCATCGTGACGGCGCCGGTATAGAGCATCTGCTCGAGGTTATCGGACTTCGCGTTACCGCAGTAAAGGTAGATGAAGGGAGCGTTCTTTGAGAAATCTTTTTTGCTCAGGTACTCGACCCATGTTTGGTCGCTGTACAGGATGAACGCGGGGGAGAGCGCGCCTACCGAGGAGAAGAGGTCGGGATGCTCCATCGCAATGTAGAAGCACTCGATACCGCCCGAGGAGGAGCCGCAGATGTGGGTGTGCTCGCGGTCGGTATAGACGTTGTAGTTCTCGTTGATATAGGGCATGACGGTGTTGACGACGAAGTCGCTGAAATATTCGCCGTGACCTTCCTTGTAGCTGCTGTTGTCGACGTTTCCGGACTGTACCTCGCCGAGATCGGGGGTCAGCTCGTTGTCGCGCCAGCCGTCGGCGTTCTCGATACCGACGATGATGCAGGGGTTGCCGTTCGAGACATTCATCGCCCGAACGCTCTCGGCAACGCCCCACGAGCCGTAGGAGGTCGCCTGACGCTTGAAGAGGTTCTGGCCGTCGGTCATGTAGATGACGGAATATTTCTCGGAGCCGTTCGGATCGTAAGTGTCGGGCGTCCAGATCAGGATATCCTTCTTGCGGTTCTCGTAATCGAAGCTGACGCGCTTGTACTCCGGCTCGGGATAGCCGGTGTCGTAGGGGTAGAAGTGGTTCGAGCCCAGCACCCAGCCCTCGACGTAGTCGTTGAAGCTCAGCTCCTCGGTGGTCTTGTCGCCGACGGTGAAGATGACGCGGTCGAATTTTGCGGTATTCGCCTTGGCGGCGAACTGCGTGCCCTTCTCGGTGGTTTCCTGTTTTGTCATCTTGACCTCGAGCTTCTCGTCGCTGTCGGTGGAGAAGAAGGTCGCGGTAATGCTGTCGCCGTTGTTCTCATCGATCGCATAGATGATGTGACCGTCAGACGCGGACTGACCGCCGCAGGCGGAAAGACTCAGCACGGCGATCATGGCGCAGATAAGGATACACAGTACTTTCTTCATGATTCATTCTCCTTTGTCGTTTGTATCGACATTCCCGCGAGCCTGTGACAGCGGGATATTGACGTCGTTGGTCTTGACCGAATAGGGGTTGATGTTCTTGACGGGCGGATAAGGCGGGGCGGAATTCGCCCAGCGGATCACCCCGCGCAGCACGAGCTGCCAGATAATCATATACAGCAGAAAGCCGCCGAAGTAGACCAGACAGTACCACCACTTGATGTACTGCGGGATGATGAAGTGTAGGATCAGCAGGATCCAGCCCGGGGTCGTCAGGCGAAAGTTGAGCATGATGTTGAACAGCAGCACGACTAAGAACGAGCCGCCGCGTGAAGTTTTACGCATAATTACTCCTTGGTTAGTTGATGGTTTCGATACGGAGATCGTAGCCCTGAGCGAGGGTGAAGCGGTCGGTGATCCCCTCCGTAAGGGAGATCGTGCCGTCGTCGGTGAGGATCACGAAGTCGAAACTCGGGTGAGTGTGATAATATTCGATCGCCCTGTCGCGTCCCATGACGAACAGCGCGGTCGACAGCGCGTCAGCCGCCGTACCGTCGTCGGTGAGGATCGTGACCGACTGTATGCCGTTCTCGACGGGAGCGGCGGTCTTAGGGTCGAGGATATGGATGTAGCGCCTGCCGTCGCGCTCGAAGTAGCGCTCATACCCGCCCGAGGTCGCGACAGTGCCGCCGTCGAGCGACAGATAGCCGAAGTACGCCGCAGGGTTCCCGGGATCGGCAACGCCTACCTTGAAGGGGCTGCCGTCGGGCTTTCTGCCATATAAGCGGATGGTGCCGCCGAGGTTGAGCACCGCCGCCTGCGCCTTGCTTTCTTCCAATAATTTGCCGCAGCAGTCGGCGGCGTAACCCTTTGCGACCGCGCCGAGATCGACACGGGTATTGTCGGAGAGCTTCACGGAATCACCGTCGAGGGTGACTTGACGATAGTCGATCATTTCGGACAGCTTCTTCAGCTCGTCATCATCGGGGATACGGTAGTCGCCGGATGTAAAGCCCCATGCTTGTACAGCGGGACAGACCGTAAGGTCAAAGCTCCCGCGCAGCGCCTCGCTGAGTTGTAAGGAGCGCTTCAGCAGAGCGGCGGTATCGGGGCTGACGGAGGCGCTTTTCTCCCGGTTCAGTCGGTAGAGCTCGCTGCTCTCGTCCGTCATGTCGAGCAGGCTGTCGAGCTCGTCGATACGGCTTCGGAGCTGATCGCCGACCTTATCGTCGCCGTAGACCGTGAGGGTCATGAGCGTATCCATCGCCTCGAAGGAGGTCACGGCGGGCTTTGCAGTCGCACAGGCGCTCAGAGCGAGTAAAATTATGGCGCAGATCGCGCCGCATAACAATCGTTTCATAACAGAAGATTATCACAGATCAGGCGTGAAGTCAATCTGTGTTTGCAATTTGTGCCTTGATGTGTTACTATGGCGGTGTAATACTAATGATACGGAGTTTATATGAAACATAAGCCAATTCTGATCACGATTTGCGTGATCTTTATCATCGGGATCATCGGGTCGGTATGGGTGCTCAATGCGCCGAAGAAGAGCTTCGTCCGCGTCGTGTCCGACGGCAAAACCGTCTATACCGCCGATCTCGGCGTGACCGCCGATACGTCCTTTGACGTCGAATATCAGGGTCACGTCAATACCGTCGAGATCAGGGATCATCAGATCCGCGTCAAGAGCGCCGACTGTCCCGATCAGACCTGCGTAAAGATGGGATATCTGCACAGCGCGGCGATGCCGGTCGTCTGTCTGCCGCATAAGCTCGTCATCGAATTTACCGAAACTGCCGACGGCGTGGACGCCGTGACGAGGTGACGCCATGAAAGAGAACGTCAAACGGCTCGCTCAGCTCGGCGTGCTGACCGCTGTCGCGCTGATCATCTTCGTCGTGGAGTTACAGATCCCGAATCCCTTCCCGATCCCGGGCATCAAGCTCGGGCTCGCGAATATCATCACCGTTTACGCGGTGTATCACTACCGAGTGTATGAGGTCGCGATGCTGGTGACCGTGAGGCTGGTGCTCGGCGCCGTGTTCGGCGGGAACATCTCCGCACTGCTCTACAGCGCGGCGGGCGCGTATCTCTGCTTGATCGGGATGCTGCTGCTCAAGCGCGTCATCGACGAAAAGCACCTCTGGATGGCGTCGGTGCTCGGCGCGGTACTCCACAACACGGGACAGCTGCTGATGGCGCTGGTGCTTCTGCGTACGCCGCAGTTATGGTTATACTATCCGTTTCTGCTCCTGTCGGGGTGTCTTGCGGGAGCCTTCACCGGGCTGTGCGCTCAACTCGTGACCGTGCGGCTGAAAGGATGGAAACGATGAAAATACGGTCGATTCTCTCAATCATATTGGCATCTTTGCTGTTCGTCCTGACCGCTTGTGCAGGCAGTAACGATACTCATCCGACAGAGGTGACGGAGGCGGTTTCTCCGACGGAGAAAGGAGCCGGCTCGGACACAGAGCTCGGCGAGGCTTTTACCCGGATCGTCAGGAGCGACGGGATGCAGGGCGCTGTCTTAGCGGTTTACGGCGGGGAGGAGGTCTACGCCGAGGGCTTCGGCGAAGCGCTTGATGGCGTGCCGAATACGGTCGATACCCTCTACGGCGTCGCTTCGATCACCAAGCAATTCACCGCCGCCTGTATTTTGCAGTTGTATGAAAATAAAAAGCTCGATCTTGACGACAAGCTCAACCGTTTCTTCCCCGATTACGTTCACTCAGAGAAGATCACCCTGCGTCAGCTGTTGAGCCAGCGCTCGGGAATCCCCGATTATTCGGTCGAGACGCGTGAGGAGAAGATCGTCGCTTTCTGCGACGGGGATGAAACGCTCTCCGAGGCGGTCACACTCAGCACCGACAATACCGCCGCTGAGAATATCGCGCTGATCCGCGATATGGTGTTCTCGTCCGATCTGGGCTTTACCCCGGGCGAGCGCTTCGAATACTCCGATTCCAACTACGGACTGCTCGCCGCGATCATTGAGAAGGTCTCGGGTATGTCATATCATGATTATGTGCGGGAGCATATTTTTAAGCCGCTTCATATCGCGCACGCTTCGTTCATCGATGATTCCGCCGACGTGAAGGACGCGGTGATCGCTCAGACAGACCGCGTCGCGTTCTCCGAGGACTATTACGCCGTCAAGGGCGCCGAGTACGGCTGCGGCGACCTCTTGATCTCACCCCGCGAGCTGTATCTGTGGTACCGCGGACTGTTCGGCGAAAAGATCATCGGCGAGGCTTCTCTTAAAATGATGACGACGAATTACAGCACGGAGGAGGGGATCGGCTACGGCTTCGGGCTGATGCTCGCGACTGTCGGCGGGAGCGAGGTCATGTACCATACGGGCTGGATCCCCTCATGCAGCAGCGCCGTATTCTATATCCCCGATAAGGATTACTGCCAGATCGTGAGCGGCAACCGCTCTGTCGGCAATCCCCATCAGGTCGCGATCGACCTGCTGGATCAGGCAATCGAACGATTATCACTTTCATAAACAAAGGTCATCCCGAGACGGCGTGTCAAGGGATGGCCTTTTATGTTGTATCGTTATTGCGAACATCCTATCAATAGGATTAAATAGGATTAATTAGAACGGTGTTGCCTTTATTTTGCGGCAATCGTAAACCAGAGCCAACAGAGTCCGTACAGGATCGGCTGGTGTGCCAGGTAGATGATCAGGCTGTGCCTGCCGATGAAGTCGAGCACGGGGACGCGGCGGATGAAGGCGGCTTGCCACCCCTTCTTCTCGATCAACCGCCATGCTTCAAAGCCGCTCAGGTACAGGAAGCTCCACGGCAGAATCGGGAAGTAGTCGGAGGAGTAGAACCGCTCGTCGGGGAAGCCGAGGAACGCGAGAGAGCGGTATCGGTACAGCGCGTCGGGCAGACTGATCAAGGGGTGGGAAAAAATCCCGATATAACGGTGCGGTATGCCGTAGCAGAGCATGAACAGGATGAAGAAGATCGCCATGCCGAGCAGCGGCGGGATGCGGCTGAGTTCCCTGCGTATCGCGAAGGTGATGATCATGGAGATACCCAGCAGGTTCAGCACGCCGAACCATATCTGCTGTTCGGGGATGACGAGGACGGTGACGATCGTGATGAGAAAGCCGCACATACTGACGATGACGCCTCGTCGGTAGCCGTGGCGCGAGAAGTTGACCGCCATGCCCGAGATCAGGATGAAGGTGCCGCAGATCAGGCGCTCCCATACGATCGCGGCGGGATGCCGGTAGAAGTCCGCCCATACGCCGAACACACAGAAGATGTTGTAGCACAGGTGATAGACGATCATGTTGACGATCGCGGCGGCGCGGATGGCGTCGAGCAGGCTGTAGCGGGTCGGTGTTCTCTCGTTCGTCATAGGTTCCTCCGTCTTTTTGATAAAACCATCTTACAGGAAATGAAAGGATTTTGCAATCTGTTTTTGCAGATTAGGCGGGCAGTCTTGTGCGTTTTCTTCACAATTGATCTGTGTGTTCTGTGATGACTTTTGTCGAATATTGTGATATAATTGTAAAAGCGTGTGCTTAAACCCATTTCCTATGAAAGGAATAATTATGATTACTAGCATTGACGGAAGATTATATCTGAACATGCTCCGCGCGGGCGCACAGCGGCTGGACGCCAACCGGACGGCGGTGAACGACCTCAACGTTTTTCCGATACCGGACGGCGATACGGGCGATAATATGTTCATGACCGTGAACGCGGGCGCTGCCAAGGCGACTGAGAGCGAGCTGCTCGGCGATGTTGCGACCGACGCGGCGCGCCGGATGCTCCTCGGCGCGCGTGGCAACTCCGGCGTGATCCTCTCGCGTATCTTCGCGGGGATCGCGAAGGGGGTGGAGGATGCCGCGGCGCTGGATACCGTGGGCTTTATCCGAGCGATGGAGCTGGGCGTCGACGAGGCTTACGGCGCGGTCTCGACCCCCGTAGAGGGCACGATCCTCACCGTCTACCGTGAGGGCGTGGAAAAGACCGCACAGGCGAAGCCCGAGAGCTTTGAGGAGCTGTTCGATACCCTGCTGCCCGAGCTGACCGATTCGCTGGAGCATACCCCTGACAAGCTCGACGTTCTGCGTGACGCGGGCGTGGTCGATTCCGGCGGGGCGGGGCTCGTCTATATCGCTCAGGGCATGGGCGAGGCGCTCTCGGGCGGAGCGTATGAGGCGCTGTCGTCCTCCGCGACCCCTCAGAACGTTGATCTCGACGCCTTCACCGAGGACAGTGTGCTCCGGTTCGGCTACTGTACCGAGTTTTTGCTCCGTTTACAGCGCAGCAAGGTCGATATCGACCGCTTCGATACCGACGCTTTTACGGATTGGCTGAACAGCGTGGGCGATTCGGTGGTCTGCTTCAAGGAGGGCAGTATCGTCAAGGTGCATGTCCATACCAAGACCCCCGGCGATATCCTCAATCACTGTCAGCAGTACGGCGAGTTTTTAACCACCAAGATCGAGAACATGACCCTCCAGCACAACGGCAGTCACTCCATGCAGGAGCTGAAGCTTCGCAACAGGGAGCATCAGAAGCCTTTCGGTATCGTGACGGTAGCGTCGGGCGACGGACTAAGGGATCTGTTTACCTCCCTGGGCGTCGACGTGGTTGTCGACGGAGGTCAGAGCATGAATCCCTCCGCCGAGGAGCTGGTCAAAGCGTTCGATACCTGTAACGCCGAGACGGTCTATGTCTTCCCGAACAACAGCAATATCATCCTCACCGCCGAGCAGGCGGCACAGCTGTATCAGGGCTCCGATATCCGCGTCGTCCGTACAAAGAATATCGGCGAGGGCTACGCCGCGATCTCGATGTTTGATCCCGAGGCGGGCGATCCCGAGACGATCGTCGAAGGGCTGAACGAGGTCGCACGGGGCGTTGTCACCGGCATGGTGTCCCGCGCGTCCCGCGACGTCAGCGGCGAGGTCGAGGTCGTCAAGGATGATTACATCGGTTTCGTCGGCAATAAGATCTATGTCGATGAAAAAACGCCCGAAGCGGCGCTGACCGCGCTGTGCGAAAGCCTTAACGCGGGCAGCTATGATATCCTACTGATCCTGGCGGGCGGCGATACCGACGCCGCACATGCCTCTGATATGGCGGAAAGGCTCACCGCGAGCTACCGCCGCAGCGAGGTCATCATGCTCGACGGCGGCCAGCCGATCTATGATTACATTCTGATTTTGGAATGATCTGCTTCGGCACAAATACGAAGAAAAATGATAACGGATATGATCTGCATTGCGGGAGGGGAATCCGCCCACCTTGTTCGGTTGAGATTGCCACGTCATGACCTGCGGTCATTCCTCGCAATGACATCTTATATAAGGAGAAAGCCATGTTAATTCTGTTTACCGATACCGATACCGACATCACCCCCGCGCAGGCGAAGGAGTACGGCTACCACCTCATCAGCATGCCGTATTCGATCGACGGCGAGACCACCTACCCTTATGAGGACTTTGAGGAATTCGACGCGCACGCGTTCTATGATAAGCTCCGCGGCGGGGTATTACCGAACACCTCCGCGATCTCGACGCAGCGCTACAAGGATTACTTCGAGCCGCATTTCAAAAACGGCGACGATATCCTTTACGTCCACTTCTCCCGCAACATGACCGCCACCTTCGATAACATGGATATCGCGGTCAAGGAGCTTCTGGAGCAGTATCCCGACTGTCATTTCTATGAGATCGACACCATGGGCATCACCCTCTGCTCGCTGCAGACCGTGCTGGAGATCGGCGACCTCTACAAGGCGGGTAAGACCGCCGAGGAGCTGCTCGCTTACGCTGACAGAGAGGTGAAGAAGGTCGCGTGCTACTTCTTCGCGGATGATCTGCGATTCTTCCGCCACAGCGGCAGGGTCTCGGGTATCGCGGGTACAATGGGCACGCTCTTGGGTATCCGCCCCATCATCTATATGAACGACGAGGGCAAGATGGTCTCCGTCGGTAAGGAGAAGGGCAGAGTCAAGGCGATGGAGCGCCTGCTCAGCTATGTGGACGCGCTCGGCGAGGACGTCAAGGATCACCGCGTACTGATCGGCAACACCGACAGCCGCGATATCGCCGAGGAGATCGAGCGTATGCTCAAGGAGCGCTACGGCAGAGACCTGCGTACCATGATCGTCGACGTCAACCCCACCGCGGGTTCTCACTGCGGTCCCAACACCGTGGGTATCTGCTTCCACGGCAAGAGAAGATCATTATGATTACCATACAAGAAGTCAAAACAAAGAAGCAGCAGCGACAGTTCGTGGACTTCCCGCTGGAGCTGTATAAGGATAACCCGTACTTTGTCCCGCCGCTGTACGGCGACGAGATGGGGATGTTCAAGGCGGGCTTCATCTACAACGAGACCTGCGACGTGATCAATTACCTTGCCTACGACGGCGAGAAGGTCGTCGGGCGGATCCAGGGCATCATCCAGCGCGCCTCCAACGAAAAGAATCACGAGAAGCGCGTGCGATTCAACCGCTTTGATGCGATCGACAGCCGCGAGGTCGCTTCGGCGCTGTTCGGCGCCGTTGAGAAGTGGGCGGTCAAAAAGGGCATGGATACCGCCTGCGGCCCGCTGGGCTTCTCCGATCTCGAGCGCGAGGGGCTGTTGGTGGAAGGTTTCGACCAGCTCTCCACCTTCGAGGAACAGTACAACGCCGCCTACTACGGCACACTGATCGAGAGCCTCGGCTATGAGAAGGAGGTCGACTGGCTCGAATCCAAGATCTATCTGCCCGATAACGACGACGGCAGTATGAAGAAGATGGCGGATTTCGTCATGAAGCGCTATAACCTGCATCTGGGTGAAGCGAAGAACATCGACGATTTTATCAGAAAATACGGCGACGATTTCTTCGGTCTGATCGATAAGGGCTACGAGCACCTTTACGGCACCGTGCCGTTCACCCGGGCGATGAAGGACGAGATCATCAAGTCGTTCAAGCTGATCGTTGACCTGAAGCACGTCGCGATCATCTTAGATGAAAATAACCGCGCGGTATGCATCGGTATCTGCTTTCCCTCGATCGCGAGGGCGGTGCAGAAGTCGCGGGGCAAGCTGACTCCCGCCGCTCTGGTACGCCTGCTCAGGGCGATCAGGCACCCGAAGGTCATCGACCTCGGGCTGATCGCGGTGGAGCCGAGCTACCTCAACCGCGGTATCTCGGCGGTGATATGCAGCGCCGTGATGGATATGCTCAGGGACGGCGGCATCGAGTATGCCGAGACCAACCTGAATCTCGAGACCAACAGCGCGATCCTGAATCAGTGGAAGCGCTTCAAAGAGGTGCGCCATAAGCGCCGCCGCGCGTATGTAAAGAGGCTTGTGGAATGAAGATCATCGTAGACTGTTTCGGCGGGGACAAAAGCCCCTCGGCGAACGTAGAGGGCGCTGTCCTCGCCTTAAAAGAGCACAGCGACCTGAGCCTGATCCTGACAGGCGATGAAAATGTGATAAAAACGGAGCTTGACCGTCTCGGCTACACGGGCGATCGTATCGAGATCGTCCATGCGCCGGAGGTGATCACCGGTGAGGATAAGCCTACCGACGCCATCCGCCTCAAGCGGGAGAGCTCCATGATCAAGGCGATCGCCATGCTCCGCAAGGAGCCGGATATCGCGGGTATGGTGTCTACCGGCGCGACCGGCGCGCTGATCGCCGCCGCGACCCTGAGGATCGGACGGATCAGAGGGATCAGACGCCCGGCGTTCTGTCCGCTCCTGCCGACGATGGACGGCGGGATCGTAGGTATCTGCGATTCGGGCGCGAACGTGGATATCACCCCCGAGATGCTGGTGCATCAGGCGATCCTCGGCACGGCATATCTCAGGAACGTTTATAACGTTAAGGATCCCCGCGTCGCCCTGCTGAATATCGGCGTTGAGAGCGAGAAGGGCGACGACCTGCGCAAGACTGCTTACCCTATGCTCGAAGCGTGCGGGGCGATCAACTTTGTCGGCAACATGGAGAGCCGCGACCTGCTGTCGGGCAAGTATGATTTGGTTGTCTGTGACGGCTTCTCGGGCAACGTGCTGGTCAAATCGACCGAGGGTACGGCGCTCGAGCTGCTCAAAAAGCTGAAAAAGGATATCTACTCCAAGACGATCTATAAGCTCGGCGCGCTGCTGATGAAGAAGATGTTCATGGAGGAGAAGGAGTTCATGAATTACCACAACTACGGCGGCTCCGTGCTGCTTGGCTGTGAGAAAACCGTCGTCAAGGGGCATGGCAGCTCCGACGCGAGGGCGGTGAAGATCTGCATCGACCAGGCGTACCGGATGTCCGCGGGCGCGATGAACGCCGAGATCGAAGCGGCTTTACAGCAATTGTAATATGTTATTGCGAGGAGCGAACACACGTGTTCAGCGACGCGGCAATCTCAACCGATAAAACAGAGGAGAGTTATCATGTTTGAAGAACTGGCAAAGATACTGGACGAACAGCTCCATTTGAACGGGATGGAGATCACCCCCGAGAGCCGTATCAAGGAGGATCTCGGCGCAGACAGCCTCGATGTGTTACAGATGCTCATGACCATCGAGGAGGAGAAGGGTATCGTCATCCCCGATGAGGAGCTGGCGACCTTTGAGAAGGTCGGCGATATCGTCGCCTATCTCGAGAAGAATCAGTAATTGAAGATCATTACATAATCAGCGCCCGGAGTAGCTGCTCCGGGCGCTCAGATTGTAGAAAAACCTAAAAAGCCTTCCTTTGGGAAAGGAAGGTGCCTCCGCAAGGAGGCGGATGAATTGTATTGATTGTTTGAGCGAAGCGAGTCACATTCATTCACGTTGGTGTTCAGAACCGAGGTAATATGAGGGTTTCTCCCTTCGGTCGATCAATTCATGCAATTCCTCAGTCCCCTTTCGGGGACAGCTCCC
>NZ_JAEQMG010000126.1 GCF_016680995.1 Ruminococcus difficilis
GTACTGACCCTCAAACAAATCGATTTTGTGGTCGTTAACGCCCACATAGCGGATGTCTTTGGTAATTTCCATAGGGTTTTTCCTCACTTTCATTTTTGATATGGATATATATTTCTTAAATTGTAACATAAATTCAAAATGTTTACAAGGTGTTTTTGTGTTTTTTATTCTTTAAAATGCGCCCTTTTGAAAATTTCTGCGTGTTTTACGTGTTCACGGCCGCAGATTTGCGCAGACTTGGCTTAATATGCGAATAAATTCGGGTTTCTCGATTAGACGGTTGATTTTCGCGCGGTTTTATTGTACAATATAGATGTAAAAAATGAGAACTATATAAGGAGGAATTGGCAGATGGGACTTTTTGACAGCGTTAACAAATCAGCTCAAAAGCCGTCGGGTTATTCTTCGGGCGGCAGCCGCACCGAGGAAATCGTTTTTGACCGCCTTCCCGAGAGCTTTGAGGAGTTCATCGCGCTTCCGCAGGCGCGTCTGAAAACGCCGTTCGATACCGCGGCGCTCACGGTGCTCGCGTTCTGCTATTATCCCGAAGACCCCGATTTGTCCCTTTCGATGATCGAGTACCTCAGAGGTCCGCGACCTCTCAGCGGCTACGACAAGAGCTTTATCGTAGACCGTTTCCGCGACGGCGACTATGTTCCGCGATCGTACTTTGAGGGCGCGACTCCGCAGAACGACTACCTGCCCTCGGAGCCGTACCGCGTCCGTGTCAGCGAAAACCCCTATTCCTATCAGAACGAGAACTACGCCACGCTTCATATCCGTTCGGGCGGAGCCGACAGTCCGCGTCAGGTGCAGCTCAGGCTCGCCAAGGACGGCAAGTGGTACCTTTGGGAGCAGTTCATTCTGGTCGGAATCAGACCGCCCGAGAGCACAAATCCGTGGGCGTAGCAATACAATTAAACAGCGCAAGTGGAGAGGTTTGGCGGTTTCGTCAGACCTCTTGTTTATTTTACGAAAATTTTTGCATAATACTATTGACAAATGAAATTAGATTTGATACAATCTAATTGAACACAATTAAAGGAGGCAGAGAAATGGGATTTTACGATTATAAGCTAAAAAAACGCAGAGGCGGCGAGCTTGACCTCGCGGATTGGCGCGGCAGGGTGGTTCTCGTTGTCAACACCGCCACAGGCTGCGGTTTCACTCCGCAGTATGAGGGCATCGAGGCTCTCTATGAGAAGTATCACGACAAGGGCTTTGAGGTGCTCGACATTCCCTGCAACCAGTTCGCCAATCAGGCGTCGGGTACGGACGATGAGATCCACGAGTTCTGCACCGCGCGGTTCAAAACGCAGTTCGACCAGATGGCGAAGGCTGAGGTAAACGGCGAAAACGAGCTTCCGCTCTACACCTTCCTCAAGGCGCAGGCGCCGACCGAGGAGGTAAAGGGCGTTAAAAACAAGCTCGCGATGAAGGCGATTGCCAAAATGAGCACGACCGCCAAGGCAGCAGCCGACATAAAGTGGAATTTCACAAAGTTCCTTGTAGACAGAGAGGGCAGCGTGGTTAAGCGCTACAACCCGACCTGTCCGCCAAAGGATATAGAAGCGGATATCGCAAAGCTGATTTGAAAGGAAGGATAAAGATGGCAGTATTGGAAGTTACAGGCGCAACCTTTGAGAAGGAAGTATTACAGTCCGACCGACCGGTTCTCGCGGATTTCTACGCAAACTGGTGCGGACCGTGCAAAATGCTCAGACCCATACTTGAGGAAATCTCGGACGACAGACAGGACGTAAAGGTCGTTTCGATCAATATCGACGAGGAGGACGAGCTTGCCGAGCAGTTCGACGTAAGCGCGATCCCGTGCGTTGTGCTGATTAAGGACGGCATGGAGGCAGACAGAAGCGTCGGTCTGAAACCCCGCGAGGCGCTTGAGGAGCTGCTCTGATGTATGATATCATTGTAATAGGCGCGGGACCCGCCGGCATGACCGCCGCGATTTACGCGCGACGGGCGGCAAAGACCGTTCTCGTCCTCGAGGCGCTCAGCTACGGCGGACAGATAATCAACACCCCCGATATCGAAAACTACCCTGCGGCAGCCCATGTTTCGGGCTTCGACTTCGCAACCGGCGTTTACAATCAGGCAAAGGAGCTGGGTGCGGAGTTCAAGTTTGAGAAGGCTCTCGAAATTGAGAACAGGGCGGAGGACAAGCTCGTCCGCACCAAGAAGAACGAGTATGCCGCAAGGGCGGTGATCATCGCGACGGGCAGCGAGAACCGCAAGTTAGGCGTTGAGAACGAGGATAAGCTCGTCGGCAGAGGAATCTCGTACTGCGCGACCTGCGACGGCGCATTTTACCGAAAGAAGAAGGTCGCGGTCGTGGGCGGCGGCAACACAGCCCTTGAGGACGCGCTGTATCTCGCCGAGGTCGCGGAGAAGGTGTATCTCATTCACCGCCGCGATTCGTTCAGAGGCGAGGAGGCGACAGCCGCGCTTCTGAGAGAGCGCGAAAACGTGGAGCTTGTGCTCAACAGCACGGTAAAACAGCTTCACTTTGAGAAGAAGCTGAACGCCGTGACGGTAGCCGGCAAGTCGGGTGCGGAGCGCACTCTGGAGGTCGACGGACTCTTCGTCGCCGTCGGCAGGATCCCCGAAAACCAAAACTTCGCGTCGGTCATCGAGCTTGACGGCTCGGGCTACGCTGTGGCAGGCGAGGATTGCCGCACCAAGACGGAGGGAATCTTCGTAGCCGGCGACAACCGTCAAAAAGAAGTCCGACAGCTCGTGACGGCAGCAGCCGACGGAGCCGTAGCTGCAACGGCGGCGGTAAACTATATCAATTCCAAATAAACGGCAAAGCAGGAAAGGTCTGATTTTACTCAAGCCTTTCCTGCTTTTTTATGATTGGTAATTAGGTTGTTTGGTCAAGCCTCGTCGGTTTCCTCGGCAGGCTTTTCGAGCTTCTTTACCACCACGCGCATAATGCGCTGGTTCTGAACCTCCATCACGGTAAAGCGGAAGCCGTCGGACTCAATGCTCTCGCGTTTTTTAGGGATTGTACCTGCGTGCTCCAGAATAAAGCCGCCCACGGTGATCGAATCGCTCTCAAGCGAGCCTTCGTCCACGTTAAAGAGCGCGAGCATGTCGTCAAGCTCGATGTCGCCGTTGACAAGGAACTCGTCCTTGCCGATTTTGTAGTAGCTGTGCTCGATCTCCTCGTCCTCGTCCCAGATGTCGCCTACGATCTCCTCAAGCAGATCCTCCATCGTGACGATGCCGAGGGTGCCGCCGTATTCGTCGGTGACGATGGCGATGTGGTTTCTGGTGCGCTTGAAGTTGCTCAGGATTTTTGAGAGCTGCTGCGACTTGAATACGAAGAACGGCGGCTGAATGATCTCTTTAAGCTCGGGAGCCTTGCCGTCGGCGAGGGATTCAAGGTAGTCGCGCGTGTGCAGAATGCCGACGATGTTGTCGATGGTCTCCTCGTAAACGGGAATGCGCGAGTAGCGGTTCTCGATGATGATGTCCTTGATTTTCTGCTGCGAGTCCTCGATGTTGATGAAAACGACGTCGACGCGCGGCGTGAGGATCTCCTCGGCGGTGGTTTCGTCAAAGTCCAGCGCCGAGCGAACCATCTCGCTTTCGCTCTCCTCGAGCACGCCTTCCTCCTCGATGCTCTCAACTATGTATTTCAGCTCGTTCTCGGTGACTGACGGGGCGTCCTCGCTTTTGCCCGCGATTTTCAGCGCGAGCGAGCGCAGCTTCATAAAGATGAAAACAAGCGGCGTGAGCACGATGGTGAGGAATTTCAGAAATCCCGCGGTCTTAGCGGAAAAGTCGTCGCAGTGCTCCTTGGCAAGACACTTGGGGATGACCTCGCCGAAGGTCAGAACGAGCAGGGTGGTCGCTCCCGTCGCGATAGCGGAGCCTATGTCGCCGAAAAGCCGCAGACAGAGCACCGTCGCGATAGACGAGCAGCCGAGGTTTACAATATTATTGCAAATTAATATAGCTGTCAGGGCGTTGTCGAAGTGCTCGATAATGTAGAGCACATTTACCGCGCCTTTGTCGCCGCTTTCGACCGCATGCTGAACGCGAATGCGGTTTACAAAGGAAAACGCGGTTTCGGTCGCCGAAAAGAATGCCGATAAAAGCACGAGCAGACCGATGACGACGCCCATTATTATGTTGGAATCCAAAGAAACTCACTCCAAGATAGTATAATTACAATAATAGTACAATAATTCTGTAAAATAATTATTATTTATTAGAAATATAACGTGAAAATCTTGAAAAAGATGGCGTTTGATGATATAATACAAAATGGTTTCATATCGTTTTCGCGAAAGTCATATGTATTACCGTCGGCGCTTCGGGAAAAATAAATCCGGAGGTGCGAAATGAACAGAAAGCTTTTGCGAAACGGCGATGATGAATTTGTACGCAATCCGGGCGAACAGGAAGCGGAACCGGAGCCTGACGACAGACAGCCGTGTCAGCTGCCGGATACAGGCTCAATGCTCTTTGCGCATAAGGACAAAATCATTCATTGCCTGACGATAATCGGTCAGGTAGAGGGTCACTATCTGCTCTCCGACCGCAGCAAAACCACAAAGTACGAGCATATCCTGCCGCTTCTCGTGTCGATAGCGGAGGACGAGAGAATAGACGGACTGCTGATCCTGCTCAACACCGTCGGCGGCGACGTAGAGGCAGGCTTGGCTATAGCCGAGGTCATCTCGGGACTGCGCAAGCCCACCGTATCCATCGTTCTCGGCGGAGGGCATTCGATCGGAATACCGTTGGCGGTGGCGGCAAAGCGCAGCTTTATCGCAAAGAGCGCGTCAATGACCGTTCATCCCGTGCGCACAACGGGACTTACTCTCGGCGTGCCGCAGACCTTCGAGTATTTCCGCAGGATGCAGGACAGGATAACGAACTTTGTGGTGGAAAATTCAAATGTCACACCCGAGCGCTACAGCGAGCTTGTGCTCAACACGGGCGAGCTTGTCACCGACGTCGGCACCATTCTCGACGGAGAGGACGCGGTGCGCGAGGGTCTGATAGACAGCGTCGGCACGGTTTCCGACGCGATAGACGCGCTGTATGAACTGATAATCAGTCAGTAAAAACGCAAACGCCGTTACTGCGCAATTTCCGCGGCAGCGGCGCTTGCCCGACAAATTAGGAGGTTACATATGACAATTTTAGACGCGGTGATCCAGGGCATCGTTCAGGGTCTTACCGAGTTCCTGCCCGTATCGAGCAGCGGACACCTCGCGATCACCCAGCACGTTCTCGGAGTCAGCGGAGAGAGCAACCTGTTCTTCGACGTAATGCTTCACATCGGCACGCTTGCTGCGGTAATCGTGTTTTACCACAAGCTCATCGGCAGCCTGATAGTGGAGTTTTTCCGCATGCTCAAGGACATTTTCACAGGCAAATTCAGCTGGAAGAACATGAACTACGAGCGCAACCTCATCATGATGCTCATCATCGGACTTCTGCCTCTGGTGCTCATGTTTATCCCGATTCCCGGCACAGGCATGAAGCTCAAGGATCTTGCGGACGTTTTCTCAGCCTCGCCGGTGCTCATCGTCACCGCAGTTTCGCTGTGCGTAACAAGCGCACTGCTGTTTATCGGAATTATCTGCAACAAGCGCAATTCTCAGGTTAGCTTCAAGCACATGAAGGGCAGCTCCGAGGGCGCAAAGGGCAGAGAGAGCTATACGGTAGTCGACGCGCTCTGCGTTGGTCTTATGCAGGTAGCCGCGGCGCTTCTGCCGGGTATCTCGCGTTCGGGCTCCACCCTCGCGGTAGGTGAAATGCGCGGTATCAACAAGCAGAAGGCGCTCGACTACACCTTCGTTCTCGGCACCCCGGCGATCATCGCGGCAGCCGCTCTCGAGGGAGTTGACGTTATCAAAAATCCCTCGGCGGCGAATATCGAGCTTGTTCCCACCCTTATCGGCATGGCGGTTTCGGCTGTGGTCGGCTACCTCGCTATCTGGATCTTCAAGTGGTTCCTCAAGTCCGACAAGATGATTATTTTTGTGATCTACACCGCCGTTGTCGGCGTAGGACTTATCGTAGTTTCCGTCATCGAGATCATGAACGGCACAAACCTCTTTACCGGCGCTCCCATCGGAAATAACCTGTTCCCGATACCTGTCGCCTGATAAACAAAACATAGGAGTGACAGCTTTGGCAGCAAAAAAGCAGTCAAACAAAAAAACAACAACCAAATCAAAATCGGGCGCGCCGAGCCGCGCAAAACGCGCCAAAACCTCAGCGCGGACCGCTCCGCAGCGAAAGCCTCAGCTCAGCCCGAGAATAAAATCGATACTGTACGTCGCGCTGGCGATAATCTTCGGCGTAATGGTTTTCATCCCCGGAAGCAACGTCTGGACGGCTGTCCGCTCGTTCTTCTTCGGCATCTTCGGTCTGGGAATGCTCCTTATTCCGGCGTTTTTCATCTATATGACCGTGATGAACGAGAAGGAGCGCTGCGTCGCGCATTTTGAGGCAAAGGTCGCGCTGTGTGTGCTGACCATCCTCGTTGCAGGCGCGTTCGTCTACATGGTCGGCGGCGCGAAGCATCAGGATATGAACTACTTCGCGGCGCTCGGCAACCTCTATCTCGACGGCTTCGGCGACAAGGGCTATATTCCGCTCGTCTGCGGCATGATAGGCGGCATTCTGGGCTATCCGCTCGCGTTTTTCTGCGGAACCACCGTCGCGCTTATCCTCACCATAGTAGTGCTCGTTGTGCTGATTTTTATCCTGACCAACCTCAGCGTCAAGGACGTTGCGAGAGCCGCGAGCCGCACAATGGACCGCGCCAAAAGAGCAGGCGAGGAGCAGCGCCGCCGCTACCGCGAGAAGATGGAGTACCGCCGTCAGCGCGAGGAAGAGGAGCGCAGCAGGCGCGAGCAGGAGGAGTACATATCCGACAGATACGCGACCGACCTGCCGCAGTATACGCCCTCGGGCACAGGCGCGATAGACATTCCGCTCGATTCTCCCAAAAAGAAGCGCCGCAAGCGTAAGGACATGCCCGAGGAAAAGGTTGAAATAAACAACACCGAGGTCGATTATTCCGATTCAAACGAGGGCAACGCCTCTGAGCTTGACCTCTCGACCGACCTGATAAATATCATCAGCCGCGCGGAGCGTTCCTACGACAACAACACCGATTCGACCGTCGACCACATAGCCGACGATATCTCGCAGGAGAAGCGTTCGCAGCACATATCGCAGGGAGCGGTTCAGGCAGACCCCGAGACCGTGCCCGTTGCGGTTTCTAAGCGCGGGCAGCCCAAAAAGCCTGCGGAGCCTGCCGCCGAGCCGTCCGAGTTCGACAACGTAGGCTACAGGGCTGAGCAGCCTCACGAGGAAAAGAAGATATATCACTATCCTCCCATCCAGCTGCTGCGCCTCAACGAAAACAACAACGACCTCAGCGCGCGCGAGGAGCTTGAGCAGAATTCGCGCAAGCTTGTCGACACCCTCCAGAGCTTCGGCGTAAACGCCAAAATCGTTAACATCTGCCGAGGTCCGTCGGTAACGCGCTACGAGCTGCAGCCGGCTCCCGGCGTTAAAATCAGCAAGATAACAAATCTTTCCGACGATATCGCCCTCAACCTCGCCGCCAACGGCGTTCGTATCGAAGCGCCCATTCCCGGCAAGGCTGCCGTGGGTATCGAGGTGCCGAACAAGGTCGTCAGCATGGTTTCGATGCGCGAGCTTATCGACTCCGACGTTTTCCGCAATTCAAAGAGCAAGCTGACCGCCGTTCTGGGCAGGGATATCTCGGGCGACATCGTGGTAACGGATATCGCCAAAATGCCTCACCTGCTTATCGCCGGTACCACAGGCTCAGGTAAATCCGTCTGCGTAAACTCGATTCTTATCTCGATTCTTTACAAGGCGACTCCCGACGAGGTCAAGCTGCTGCTTATCGACCCCAAGATGGTTGAATTCTCAAAGTACAAGGGCATTCCGCACCTGCTTGTGCCGATCGTTTCCGACGCAAAGAAGGCTGCCGCAGCTCTGGGCTGGGCGGTCAACGAAATGCTCAACCGATACAAGATCTTTTCGGAGTACGACTGCAAGGATATCGACTCCTATAATTCTTTGATAGAAAAAAATATCCGCTATATGCGCGAGAATCCTCCCGTTGAGAACGAGGAGGGCGAGCTTGTCCAGCCCGTTATGGAGGTCGGCGGACTTCCCGTAGCCAAGGAGAGGATGAGCCGCGTTGTGATCGCGATAGACGAGCTTGCCGATTTGATGATGGCGGCTCCCAGCGAGGTTGAGGACAGCATCTGCCGACTCGCCCAGATGGCGCGTGCCGCAGGCATGCACCTTATTCTCGCGACCCAGCGACCCACCGTAAACGTAATCACGGGTCTTATCAAGGCGAACGTGCCGAGCCGAATCGCGCTCAAGGTAAGCTCCAACATGGACAGCCGTACTATCCTCGACACGGGCGGCGGCGAAAAGCTCATAGGACGCGGCGATATGCTGTTCTCTCCCGTAGGTACGCCTAAGCCGATACGCGTTCAGGGCTGCTACGCCTCCGAGGAGGAAATCGAGGGCGTAACGGGCTATATCAAGAAGTCCGCGAAGGCTGAGTACAACGCCGAAATCGAGGAGAGCATCAAGCGTATCGCGACCGAGGAGATCGCTCAGGGCAAGAAGGGCGGCTCGGACGGCGGCGACGACGGACTCAGCGTCGACTCCAAGATGGAGGAAGCGATACAGTTCGTAATCGAGTCGGGACAAGCCTCGACCTCAATGCTGCAGCGCCGCCTTAAGGTAGGCTACGCGAGAGCAGGACGAATGATAGACGACATGGAGCAGCTCGGCGTGGTAGGACCTCACCAGGGCTCCAAGCCGCGCGACGTTCTTATGACCTACAGCGAATGGGCAGAACGCCGCAACGCAATGCAGAATCAGCAAGACTGATGTCAGAGCGGAGAGTTAAGAGTTAAGTTAATGGCGGGCGCTGCCCGCACCCGAAAATATTTAATTAATACTGAAAACTGAAGACTTAAAAATGAATAATTTTGGGCGGGACACCCGCACCCGAATATTTTTCGAAACTTAACTCCACTCTAAACTCTCCACTCTTAACTCTCAGATAAAGGGGTGATTAATATGGCTTTTTTGCCGATGACAGCCGACGAGGTAAAAGCGCGCGGCTGGGACAGCGTTGATTTTGTATATGTCTGCGGCGACAGCTATGTCGACCACCCGTCCTTCGGCGCGGCAATAATAACGCGCGTTCTCGAGGACTGCGGAATGCGCGTGGCGTTTCTATCGCAGCCCGACTGGAGAACGACGCGCGATTTTATGCGGTTCGGCAAGCCGCGTCTGGGCTTCATGGTGTCGGCAGGTAACATCGACAGCATGGTCGCCCACTACACCGCCGCAAAGCGCAGACGTCACGACGACGCCTATACCGCAGGCGGCAAAACAGGCAGACGGCCTGACCGCGCGGTCACGGTCTACTGCCGCAAAATCCGCGAATGCTATCCCGACAGCCCGATAATCATCGGCGGTCTCGAGGCTTCGCTGCGCCGTTTTGCCCACTACGACTACTGGAGCGACAGCGTTATGCCGTCGGTTCTTTTTGACAGCGGCGCAGATTTGCTCGTCTACGGCATGGGCGAGCTTCAAACCGTTGAAATCGCAAAGCGCCTTAATGACGGCTACCCTGTGGAGGCGCTGCAGGATATCCGCGGTACCTGCTTCAAGGTGAGGACGACGGACTACGTTCCCAAGTCGGCGGTCGAGCTGCCGTCGCTTGAGCGTGTGCGCGAATCAAAGCGCGATTACGCCGTCGCAGCGCGCCGCGAGCTTGAGGAAGCCGACGCGGTTCGCGGAAAAATCCTTATCCAGCGCCACGGAAAATATATTCTGGTTCAGAATCCGCCCATGCAGCCGCTCAATACCGAGCAGCTCGACCGGGTCTATTCGCTGCCGTATATGCGGTGGTACCCAAAGTGCTACGAAAAACAGGGCGGAGTGCCCGGCGTTGCCGAGGTCGAGTTCTCGATAACCCACAACCGCGGCTGCTTCGGAGCCTGCAACTTCTGCGCTTTGGCGTTTCATCAGGGAAGAGCCGTGACCGTCCGCAGCGAGGAGAGCGTTATCCGTGAGGCTCAGAGCTTTCTCGATAATCCGCACTTCAAGGGCTACATCAGCGACGTGGGAGGACCCACCGCGAATTTCCGCCTGCCCTCGTGCGAAAAGCAGCAAAGGCACGGCTTGTGCAAAAACCGCATGTGCCTTGCGCCGACTCCGTGCCCGAATATGCAGGTCTCGCACGTCGAGTACCTCGATCTGCTGCGGAAGCTGCGAAACCTCGACGGCATAAAGAGGGTGTTTATCCGCAGCGGAATCCGCTTTGACTACCTGATGGAGGACGAGAGCGACGAGTTCTTCTCCGAGCTGATAAAGTACCACATCAGCGGTCAGCTGCGCGTAGCGCCGGAGCACTGTTCGGCGGCGGTTCTCGACAAAATGGGCAAGCCGCATATTGAGGTCTACAAGCGCTTCTGCGACAGGTTCTATTCTCTGACGGGCAAAGCGAAAAAAGACCAGTACATCGTGCCGTACCTGATGAGCAGCCACCCGGGCTGCCGTCTGAAGGACGCGGTCGAGCTTGCGCAGTTCTGTAAGGCTGAGAACATCCACCCAAAGCAGGTACAGGATTTCTATCCCACGCCCGGAACGATCTCGACGGCGATGTTCTATACAGAGCTTGACCCGTTCACCCTCGAGCCGGTCTACGTGCCGAAGTCCGAGAGCGAAAAGGCAATGCAGCGCGCGCTGTTGCAGTATTTTATCCCGGAGAACAAGCCGCTCGTGATAAAGGCTCTGCTCAAAACCGGACGGCGCGATCTGATAGGCAGCGGCAAAAAATGCCTTGTCACCGCGCCCGCGGGAATGGCGGGAAAAAGAAGCCGAAGAAAAACAAGTACGCGCGTTATTCGAGAAAAAAATGAGATTACACGAATTAATTATGCAAATTTAACTAAAAAAGCCTTGACCGAAACAATATTAGAGGCTATAATATAAAAGTATTATGTATTAATGTAAGAAAGGATTAGATTGATGGGAGTATATGAGGAACTCATTGCAAGAGGTCTGATTGCTCAGGTAACAGACGAAGAAGAAATCAGAGAATTGGTAAATACCGGCAAGGCGGTATTTTATATCGGCTTTGACCCCACAGCCGACAGCCTTCACGTAGGTCACTTTATGGCGCTCTGTCTTATGAAGCGTCTGCAGATGGCAGGCAACAAGCCTATCGCGCTTCTCGGCGGCGGCACCGGCATGATCGGCGACCCCTCGGGACGTACCGATATGCGCCAGATGCTCACAAAGGAACAGATTCAGCACAACGTCGAGTGCTTCAAAAAGCAGATGAGCCGTTTTATCGACTTCTCGGACGGCAAGGCTCTTATGGTCGACAACGCCGAGTGGCTTCTCGACCTCAACTACGTGGAGCTTCTCCGCGAGGTAGGCGCTTGCTTCTCTGTAAACAGAATGCTCGCTGCCGAGTGCTATAAGCAGAGAATGGAGAGAGGTCTCAGCTTCCTCGAATTCAACTATATGATCATGCAGTCA
>NZ_JAEQMG010000127.1 GCF_016680995.1 Ruminococcus difficilis
TGAGGAGATCTCTGCGTCGCTGCTCGCGATGGCAATCCAGGAGATGGGATATCCCGCGATCTCTTTGACAGGCTGGCAGGCAGGCTTTTTGACCTCCTCCGCCCACTCTCAGGCGCGTATCCGTCAGGTCTATCCCGACCGTATCCGCCGTGAGATCGACCAGAAGAAGATCGTCGTCGTCTGCGGATTCCAAGGTTTATCGCGCTACGACGATATCACCACCTTAGGCCGCGGCGGTTCAGATACCAGCGCGGTCGCGATCGCGGCTTCCATGCACGCCGATCTGTGTCAGATCTACACCGACGTCGAAGGCGTTTTCACCGCCGATCCGCGCAAGGTGCCGAACGCGATGAAGCTTCCCGAGATCTCCTATGACGAGATGCTGGAGCTTGCTACCCTGGGCGCGCAAGTGCTCAACAACCGTTCTGTAGAAATGGCGAAGAAATACAATATCGAACTCGAAGTCCTCTCATCCTACACCAAGGCTCCGGGTACAATCGTAAAGGAGAAGGTAAAAATGGAAAAAATGCTTATCAGCGGCGTCGCTAAGGACACCGACGTAGCCCGCTTGTCGATCACCTGTATTCCCGACAGACCCGGGATGGTATTCAAGCTGTTCTCTAAGCTTGCTGCCAGAAAAATCAATGTAGACGTCATCCTGCAGAGCGTCGGCAGAGACGGGACAAAGGATATCGCCTTTACCGTAGCGCAGAACAAGGGTCAGGAAGCAAAGGAAATCTGTGAAAAGTTCGCCGATAACGTCGGTGCGACCGGCGTAGACTACAACGACGACATCGCAAAGGTATCTATCGTCGGCGCGGGTATGGAAAGCCACGCGGGCGTTGCCGCGAAGATGTTCGAGGCGCTGTACGACAGACAGATCAACATCCGCATGATCTCGACCTCCGAGATCAAGGTATCTGTCATCATCGACAAGGATGACGCTGACAAAGCTGTTTCCGCGATCCACGAGAAGTTCTTCCCCAAAGAGGGTTGATCTCCTAACGGGAGCTGCCACTCCCCCGTTTCCATAACAAAAAGCGCTGTAGTTTGAAGCTACAGCGCTTTTCTTTAATCGTTGTTTACTTTGTGATGAGGTATCAATCAGCGTTCTTCAGAGCGACAGCATAAACGATCAGAGAGATCAGGTCAACGATCGCGGTCGCGATGAGCATGATACTGGTAACAGTCCACATAACCACGGTAGTACCGAACGGGTTGAACGCCAGGATGATACCAAGGATGATCGAAAGAATCGCGCTGAAGATACCGAAGAAACCGATCGGTCCGTTAGCGCGGATAGTCAGGAACTCCGTCAGCTTGAAGATACCTTCTACGATCATGATGATACCGAAGATCAGCGTCATAGCGGTGAAGATATCGACAACATAGCTCGACGCCGCCGCGAAGAAACCGCCGATTGCGATCATCAGCAGGGAGACGGCAAGAGCGCCGCCGTTGATGCTGCCGCCATTTCTTCCGCCGAGCAGGCTGCGGATCAGAGCGATAATGCCGCATACGAGCATCACAACACCGAAAACGATAAAGATGATCTGCGCAAAACGCTCGCCGTCGATCAGGATCAATGTACCGACTACCGCCTCAAAAATGATAAGCAGGATGGTCGGAATCAGATATTTTGCTTTTGACATAAAAACCTCCTCAAAAGTTGACCCGTAAACGGATCTTTATATTCTCCTCTGCCGAAGCAGGGATTCTTATCAAATCTTACTCAAAATCATAATCGTCCTTGTATCTTTCCTTAAAGATATCAAAGACCTTCTGCAAAGTTTCCTCGTCGTCGATACCGACATAGTTCTCGGTCTCATCATCGACAGAATCAATCCGCAGGATCATGACTTCGTTCTGTTCTTCCTCCGCAACCGGAAGCAGGATAATGTACTCGTCGCCGTCATACTCGACCACGTCGAGAAACTCAAAGTCTTTTTCGTTGCCCAGATCATCCTCTAACGTAATGATCTCAGCCTCATACTCTTCTTCTGCGAAATCTTCGTTGTTCAGCATATTACGCCCCCTTATAACTCAACTAGGATAAATTTTACACTATATTATAACGAATTGCAAGTAATAATAACAAAAAAATAACTCCCGAAGCGTGAGCCTCGGGAGTATTTTGCTGAATAAAATTCTTTGAAAGAAATTACTCGTTGATAGCGATAACAGCGCCGGAACCTACGGTACGGCCACCCTCACGGATAGCGAAACGCAGACCAACTTCGATAGCGATAGGAGTGATCAGCTCAACATCCATCTCAACGTTATCGCCGGGCATGCACATCTCAGTGCCCTCGGGCAGAGAAATGGTACCGGTAACGTCAGTGGTTCTGAAATAGAACTGAG
>NZ_JAEQMG010000128.1 GCF_016680995.1 Ruminococcus difficilis
GGCGGAAATGCCGATGTCAGAGCGCACCTGCAAAACTTGGGTTTTGTATCGGGCGCTGTGGTCACAGTTGTCAGCTCTATGGGCGGCAATCTGATCGTCAATGTTAAAAATGCGCGAATTGCTATCAGCAAAGAAATGGCGCAAAAGATAATGATTTAAGGAGGGAATCAGGCTATGAAAACTTTAAGAGAGGTTGCTATCGGCAGCACTTGTAAGGTCAAAAAGCTCCACGGAGAGGGTGCTGTCAAGCGCCGTATCATGGATATGGGTATCACCAAGGGTGTTGAGATCAAGGTGCAGAAGGTCGCTCCGCTGGGCGATCCTATGGAAGTCACCGTGCGCGGCTACCAGCTTTCGATCCGCAAGGCTGACGCCGAAATGGTAGAGGTAGAATAATTCCTATTATTTTTTAGCCTAAAGTTACCTAAAACTAACTTAAATTGATAAGAAAAGAGGAACACCAATGAAGATGAAGATTGCCTTAGCGGGCAACCCGAACAGCGGTAAAACAACGCTGTTCAACGCGCTGACAGGCGCGAATCAATTCGTCGGCAACTGGCCCGGCGTCACCGTAGAGAAAAAGGAAGGTAAGCTGAAAAAACACAGCGATGTGACCATCACAGACTTGCCCGGTATTTACTCGCTTTCTCCGTACACAATGGAGGAAGTCGTCGCGCGTAATTATCTTATCGACGAGCGCCCCGACGCGATTCTTAACATCGTTGACGGCACAAACTTGGAACGCAACCTGTACTTGACCACTCAGCTTTGCGAGCTCGGCATCCCCGTTGTTGTCGCAATCAATATGATGGACGTCGTAGAGAAAACAGGCGTTAAAATCAATACCAAGGAGTTGAGCCGCGCACTTGGCTGTACGGTCGTCGAGATCTCCGCGCTGAAAAACAAGGGCATTCAGGAGGCGGCAGAAGCCGCGATCAAGGCTGCCGAGGACAAAAAACCTGTTCCCAAACACACCTTTGAGGGCTCTGTAGAACACGCTATCGCTCATATTGAGGAAGCCTGCGTTCATGAGCTGCCCGAGGAACAGCAGCGTTGGTACGCGGTCAAGATCTTTGAGCGCGACGAAAAGGTCATTGAGAAGCTCGGTCTTGATGAAGCAACCAAAAACCACGTTGAAAAGGACATTAAAGCCGTTGAGGAAGAATATGACGACGACGCGGAATCTATCATCACCAACGAGCGTTATCTGTATATCGGAAAGATCATCGACGGCGTTTACAAGAATAAGCAAAAAGGTCAGCTTTCGACCTCCGACAAAATCGACAAGGTCGTTACAAACCGCTTTTTGGGTCTGCCGATATTCATCGTTATCATGTTCCTTGTGTACTACATTTCGATGGTCACTGTCGGAACAGCCGCGACTGACTGGATGAACGACGGCGTTTTCGGCGACGGTTATCATCTGTTCGGCATCGGCACAAGCGAATACGAAGAACACTCGGAAGCGATCGGCGTACTGACAGGCGCCGCCGAGTCCGCGGAAAATGAAGAGGTTTTGACCGCTCTCGACTTTGAAAGCGAGGACTACGACCCCGACGCGGCAGTTACAGCCGTCAAAACCTTTGCTTCCGGCGTAAAGGACAGCGACAAATTCACCTATGAGGTCGAGGACGAAGACACCCTCGAAGTAAGCGAGGAAACCGTCAGTGGCGAGGACGTTAAATCAGCCGCCGAGACCTTTGAAAAGAACAAAGGCAAGCCCGATGATCCCGCAGAGTTTGGCGTATGGGTTCCGGGTATCCCCGTTATCGTCGGCAACTGGCTGGAAGCCGCCAAAGCTCCCGAATGGCTGTCCGGATTGATTCTCGACGGTATCATCGCAGGCGTAGGCGCAGTGCTCGGATTTGTACCGCAAATGCTCGTGCTCTTCCTGCTGCTCGCGATTCTGGAAGCTTGCGGTTACATGGCGCGAATCGCCTTTGTACTCGACCGTATCTTCCGCCGCTTTGGTCTTTCGGGTAAATCCTTTATCCCGATTTTGATCGGTACAGGCTGCGGCATCCCGGGCATTATGGCGTCGCGAACGATCGAGAACGAGCGCGACCGCCGTATGACGATAATGACGACTACATTCATTCCCTGCGGCGCTAAAATGCCGTTTATCGGTATGATGGCAGGCGCACTGTTCAGCGGTTCTCCGTGGATAGCGACAGGCGCGTACTTCATCGGAATGGCGGCAATCATCGTCTCGGGTATTATGCTCAAAAAGACAAAGCCCTTTGCCGGCGAACCCGCTCCGTTCGTTATGGAGCTTCCGGCGTATCATATGCCAACCATCGGCAACGTGCTCCGCTCCATGTGGGAGCGCGGCTGGTCGTTCAT
>NZ_JAEQMG010000129.1 GCF_016680995.1 Ruminococcus difficilis
AAAAAGAAAAACGCCCACCCTGCTGGGTGGACACTTTTGGGTGTTGGCGCCTTCCTATTTTCACAGCCCGTCGCCGGGCAACTATCGTCGGCACTACAGGGCTTAACTTCCGTGTTCGGTATGGGAACGGGTGGACCCCCTGCGTCATCGACACCAACTGTTTGTTGCCGTGTTTCTCTCGACAACAATAGAGATTATATCACAGTGTCGGATAAAAGTCAAGGGTTTTCTAAAACTTTTTCCGAATTTTTTTCTTCTTCCTTTTTTTCGCCCTTTTTGCGGAAGATGATCAGCTTGCTGAAGATGTAATTGAGGAGCACAACGATGATGCTGGTGATGATTTTCATAATCATGTTGATCACGTTGTTGTCCGAGCCGAAAAGGAACGCCGCGCCCGCGAGGATACCCGTTTCAATAAGCAGGGTGACAAGTCTTGCGGAAACAAAGGTGCCGATCTCGTACCAGAGCGTTTTAGCGTCAAATGACTTGCTGCGGAAAACCCAGAGCTTGTTTGTGATGAACGCGAAGATTACAGCGAAAATCCACGAAATCACATTCGAGATGATGATGTTCAGCTCGCCGTTCATGCCGAAACTGCTGAAAAGCGTCATAAAGAGCCAGTAGGTTACCCAGCCGACGATTGTAGTGCACACGCCGAAGAACAGGTAGGACACAATGTCCCAGTGCTTCTTTATCAGTTCCTTAATTTTACTCAAATCCTTCAATCCCTTCAAAATCACTGTTCTATACAATATCACAAAAGCGCGCGGTTGTCAAACAGGGCGCGCATAAGCACGCCCTGATAAAGATTATTCCTCGGGTTCGCGGTCGAGCATGCACTCTACGAGCACAGCCTTCTGCGCGTGGAGACGGTTCTCAGCCTCCTCAAAGATTTCAGCCGCGTGAGCCTCAAATACCTCGGCGGTGATTTCCTCGCCGCGGTGAGCCGGCAGACAGTGGAGCACCATGCAGTCGCCGTTTGCGACAGCCATCAGCCCGTCGTTGATCTGGTAGCCCGCAAAGGCAGCCTCGCGGATCTTCTTCTCCTCTTCCTGACCCATAGAAGCCCATACGTCGGTAACGAGAACGTCCGCGTTCTTCGCGGCTTCCTTGGGATCCTGAACGATCTCGAACTTGTCGCCGTACTTCTTTCCGAACTCCATGATATGCTCGGGCGGCAGATAGTCAGCGGGACAAGCCGCCGAGAAGCTCATGCCAGTGCTGAGAGTGCCGACGATGAGAGAATTCATCATGTTGTTGCCGTCGCCGATGAAGCACATTTTCAGACCCTCGAGCTTGCCCTTGAACTCGCGGATAGTCATGAGATCGGCGAGAACCTGACAGGGGTGGCAGTAGTCGGTCAGACCGTTGATAATCGGGATCGAGCCGTACTCAGCGAGAGCCTCGACCTCGCTCTGCTCAAAGGTGCGGATCATGATAGCGTCGATAAAGCGTGAGAGCACGCGCGCGGTATCCCGAACAGGCTCGCCCCTGCCGATCTGCAGGTCGTTGGAGCTGAGGAAGAGCGGATAACCGCCGAGCTGTGTCATGCCGACCTCAAACGATACGCGGGTACGGGTGCTGGATTTCTCAAAAATCATGCCGAGAGTTTTGCCCTTGAGCAGCTTGTGCTCAATGCCATGCTTAAGCTCGTACTTGAGCTGATCTGCGAGATTGAGGGTGCGGGTAATCTGTTCGGGAGACCAGTCCTCGAGCTTCAAAAGATGTTTCATTTATTTACACTCCTTCAGTGTGGATTTTAATATACTAACTGCTTCTTTGAGTTCTTCGCGTTTGATCGTGAGCGGAGGAAGCATTCTTAGCACGTCCTTCGCGGTGATAATGAGCAGGCCGTTTTCAACACACTTCGCGGCGATATCATGAGCGTCGCCGTCGATCTCAATACCGACCATAAGTCCCATTCTGCGGACATTCTTTACTTCGGGAAGCTTCCTGAGCAGACCCTCGAGATACGCGCCCTTCGCTTCTACCTCGTCGAGAAAATCCTCTTTAGATACGGTGTCGATAACGTAATTCGCGCCCGCGCAGACAACGGGATTCGCACCGAAGGTGGTGCCGTGTGTAGACGGAGTCATAACGCCGCCGAGCTTGTCGTTACAAAGACAAGCGCCGATCGGCAGACCGCCGCCGAGACCCTTCGCCGCAGTAACGAGGTCGGGCTTTACGCCGTAATTCCGGAAGGCAAAGAGCTTGCCTGTACGTCCGACGCCCGTCTGAACCTCGTCGACGATGACGAGAATATCGCGCTCGGCGCAGAAGTCGAACAGAGCCTTCGCGTAATCCATATCCATGATATTTACGCCGCCCTCGCCCTGGATAAGCTCGAGCATAACGGCGCAGGTCTTGCCGCTGACGGCGTTTTCGAGCACGCTCATATCGCCTGCTTCTATGTATTTGAAGCCCTCCGTGAACGGGAAAAAGAAGTTGTGGAAAACGTCCTGACCTGTTGCCGAGAGGGTGGTAACGGTTCTTCCGTGGAACGAGTTGCGCAGAGTGATTATCTCATTTCTGCCCTCGCCGTACTTGTCAAAGCTGTATTTGCGCGCGATTTTGATGGCGCACTCGTTAGCCTCAGCGCCGCTGTTGCCAAAGCAGACCTTCGCCATTCCTGTGAGCTTGCAGAGCTTTTCGGCGAGAGCGCTCGCCTGCGGGCTGTAAAAGTAGTTCGACATATGCTGGATAGTCGACGCCTGCTTTGTGACAGCCTCGACCCAGCCCTCGTTGCAGTAGCCGAGACTGTTGACGCCGATGCCCGAGGAAACGTCGATGTATTTCCTGCCGTCCTCGTCGAAGGCGGTCACACCCGAGCCGCTGACGAGAGCAACGTCATAGCGTCCGTAGGTGTGCATTATGTATTTATTGTCAAGTTCTTTTGTTGTCATTTCAAATTATTCCTTTCGAGATGCGTTTTCATAAGAATAAACAAACACATCATCTCTCTTCACGAACCCAAAATCTCTCCAGAACTTCTGTCCTGTTTCGTTGTTCTGATAACAGAAGATATGGGTTTTGTCGATGCCGTCGGCGGCGATATTCTCGATCGCCTTTTCGGCAAGCCTGTGCCCGATATGACGGCGGCGGTACTCGGGCATGACCGCCATGTGGTGGATAAAGCCGCGTCTGCCGTCGTGTCCCGCAAGTACGGTGCCGACGATTTTTCCGTCGATAACGGCGACCTGGCTCATGCCCTCGTTGCGCCTGAGATAGCGCTCGATCTGTGATCTTTCGTCCGCCTTTGACAGCGCGCGCTTTGTGGTGATCTGCCACATGGCAAATACCTCGTCGTAGTCGTCAATCGTCATTGGGCGTATAATCATAAACATTTATTCCTTTACTTATAATTGATAGAACATCGTGCCGATACCCTCGTCGCTGAACAGCTCGAGAATAATGGAGTGCTCCAGTCTGCCGTCGATGATATGCGCGCGGTTTACGCCGCTGCGGACTGCTTCGACGCAGCAGTCGATTTTGGGGATCATGCCGCCCTTGATGATGCCGTCGCGCTTGAGCATCGGCACCTCGCTGACGTTTACGACGGGGATAAGCGAGCTGTCGTCGTTCACGTCACGGAGCAGACCGCGGATATCGGTCATGAGGATGAGCTTTTTGGCTCTGAGCTTCGCGGCGATCTGAGCCGCGGCGAGGTCGGCGTTGATGTTGTAGACCTTGCCGTCGTAGCCGCCCGCGACTGTCGCGACGATCGGGATATAGCCGTCCTTCATCGCCATTCTCAGCGGTTCGGGATTTACCTCGCGTATCTCGCCTACGTAACCGAGGTCGTGAGCGGAGGCGAGCTTGTCAGCCATAAGCAGTCTGCCGTCGAGGCCGCACATTCCGAGAGCCTTTCCGCCGTGGCGCTCAAAGAGCTGAACAAGGCTCTTGTTGACCTTGCCCGCGAGCACCATCTGGACGATGTCCATTGTCTCCTGGTCGGTGACGCGCATTCCGTCCTTGAATACACTCTCCTTGCCGACGGCGTCGAGCATCGCGTTGATTTCGGGGCCTCCGCCGTGAACCAGCACTACGCTGATTCCGACGAGCTGCATGAGCGCCAAATCGCTCATGACCGCCGCCTTGAGCTCCTCATTTATCATAGCGTTGCCGCCGTACTTGACAACAATCGTTTCTCCGACAAATTTTTTGATATAGGGCATCGCCTGAATAAGAACCTTTGCCCTCTTTGCATTATCCATATCTTTCACTCCGAATATTTATTTATGTGCGGTAATCTCCGTTGATCTTTACGTAGTCATATGTCAGGTCACAGCCGTATGCCTCAGCTTCTCCGTTGCCGTCGCCGAGGTTGATAATTATGTCGATCTCGCTCTCGATCAGGATTTCCTTTGCCTTATCCTCGTCAAACGCAAGACCCATGCCGTCCTTGCAGACGAGTATCTCACCCTTTGCGGAACGGTAGGAAACGTCGATTTTCTTAACGTCAACCTCAGCTCCGCTGTAGCCGATCGCGCAGAGTATCCTTCCGCAGTTCGCGTCCGCGCCGAACATAGCCGCCTTGACAAGGCTCGAGCAGATCACGCTCTTTGCGATAACCTTCGCGGTACTCTCATCCTTCGCGCCGCTGACCTTGCCGATAACGAGCTTTGTAGCGCCTTCACCGTCGGCGGCGAGCTTCTTGGCGACAGCCTTGAACGCCGCAGTAAGCGCCTCAACGAACAGCGCGTAGTCGCCGTTCTTCTCTGTGATTTCGTCGTTGCCTGCAAGACCCGACGCCATAATAGCGAGGGTATCGTTGGTGGAGGTGTCGCCGTCAACGCTGACCATGTTGTAGCTCACGTCAGCCGCCTCGATCAGCGCCGAGTGAAGCATCTCAGCCGAAACCGCCGCGTCTGTGGTGACGAACGAAAGTGTCGTGCCCATGTTGATATGGATCATGCCGCTGCCCTTTGCGATACCGCCGATCGTGACGGTCTTGCCGCCGAGGGTGAGCTGAACCGCCCATTCCTTCTTTATGGTGTCGGTGGTCATGATCGCTTCGGCAGCGTATGTGCCGCCGTCCCTTGTCATGCTGTCCTTAAGCGCGCCGACGGACTTTTCGATAGGCTCGATCGGAAGTGCCTGACCGATAACGCCCGTTGAAGCGACGATAACGTCGTCCGCAGCGATACCGAGAGCGTCAGCCGCAAGAGCGCACATCTGCTCCGCCTTTTCGTATCCGTCGGGGTTGCAGGCGTTCGCGTTGCCTGAGTTTGCGATCACCGCCTGAGCGACGCCGTTTTTGAGGTGTTCTTGTGTGACGTAGATCGTGTCGGACTTAACGCGGTTTTTTGTGAAGATAGCCGCCGCAGCGCAGGGCTTCTCGCAGAAAATCATACCGAGGTCGCGCTTTGTTGTATTGTTAGGCTTGATACCCGCAATCACGCCGCCTGCGACAAAGCCGCGCGGAGAGGTTACGGAGCCGTTTTCGATAAATTTATAGTTACTCATATTGCCTCTTCTGTAACGGAAAATATAAATCGGAGCGAAGCGACCCTTAATTTTCCATTTTCAATTTTCCATTTTCCATTTTCAATTTATTAGAACGCCGGCGGAACAATGACCAGACCTGTCTTTTCGTCCAGCCCGAAGATAATGTTCATGTTCTGGATCGCCTGACCTGCCGCGCCCTTGACCATGTTGTCGATCGCAGCGCAGGCTACGAGCTTGCGTGCTCTGTTGTCGAAGTGGAGCGAGATATCGCAGAAGTTTGAATAGCGCACGTTGTGGATATCGGCGCACTTTCCGTCGTCGAGAAGTCTGATGAAAAACTCGTCCTTGTAGTAGTCCTCATAAGCCTTGCGGATCTCCTCGTATGTAACGCCTTCCTTCAAATCGGCGTAAACGGTGGCTAGAATACCTCTGTTTACGGGCAGAAGGTGCGGTACGAAGGTGATGGTGACGTCCTCGCCGCTGAGCTTTGAGAGTGTCTGCTCGATCTCGGGTGTGTGGCGGTGAGATGCGACCTTGTAGGCGTGGAAGCCCTCGTTGAGCTCGGGGAAATGGCTGCCCTGGGTGGGCTTTCTGCCGGCACCGGTAACGCCGCTCTTGCAGTCACAGATAATG
Organism: Ruminococcus difficilis; assembly: GCF_016680995.1. Next base: position 6,082 of record NZ_JAEQMG010000129.1, read on the forward strand.
CCCTTTGTCGAAACAAGGCCGTTCACAATCGCGGGAGCGATCGCGAGAGGTGAGCAGGTTGTATAGCAGCCGGGGTTGGCTATGAGCTTCTTGCCCTTGATTTTATCTCTGAAGAACTCGGGCAATCCGTAGACGCTCTGAGCGTGGAGCTCCTTGTCGAGGAAGGTGCCGCCGTACCACTGGGTGTACTCATCCTCGCTCTCGAGGCGGAAGTCCGCGCCGAGGTCAATGAACGCCTTGTCGTTGGAGATGCACTTCTCGGCAAGCTCCTGAGAGAGACCGTGCGGAAGCGCGGCGAAGATAACGTCGCTCTTCTCGACAACAGCGTCCGAATTCTCGCAAATCATATCGTTGAGGAAGGTGTAGGACGGATAAATGTCGCTGAGCTTCTGACCCTCAAAGGATACCGAGCTGATTGCGGCGACCTCCGCCTCAGGGTGGTTCGAGAGCAGTCTTACAAGCTCCGCGCCGGCGTAACCCGTCGCACCGACGATTCCTGCTTTTATTTTCATGGTAATCATTCCTTTTGTTTTTTATTAAAGATTTTCGGCGATTTCCTTTACTCTCGCCGCCTGAGCCTTTACAAGCTGAGGAGCGGGGCCGCCGAACGCCGTGCGCTGAGACACGCACTTTTCGAGGGAGATAGCGTCATAAACGTCCTCTGTGAACACGTCGCAGACCGCCTTGTACTCCTCAATCGGAAGGCTCTCGAGGTCGGTGCCGAGCTCAATGCATCTCGCTACAAGCTCGCCTGTAGCCTTGTAAGCGTCGCGGAACGGCACGCCGTTTTTGGTGAGCCAGTCGGCGCAGTCGGTCGCGTTTATGAATCCGCCTGCCGCTGCCTTTCTCATGTTCTGAGGGATAACGCGCATGGTGTCGAGCATGGGAGTGAAGGCTGTAAGGCACATCTTGACGGTATCGACCGCGTCAAAAATCGCTTCCTTATCCTCCTGCATATCCTTGTTGTAGGCGAGCGCGATGCCCTTCATAACGGTGAGCAGGGTCATTGTGTCGCCGAAAACTCTGCCGCTCTTGCCGCGGACAAGTTCCGCGATATCGGGGTTCTTCTTCTGGGGCATGATCGACGAGCCTGTGGAGAACGCATCGTCAAGCTCGACGAACTTGAATTCCCAGCTGCACCACATGATGATCTCCTCCGAGAAGCGGCTGAGGTGCACCATGATGATTGAGAGCACTGACGCGAACTCTATGCAGAAATCCCTGTCTGAAACGCCGTCGAGGGAGTTGTTTGTGATTCTGTCGAAGCCGAGCAGGTCAGCGGTTACATTTCTGTCGATCGGGTAGGTCGTACCCGCGAGAGCACATGAGCCGAGCGGCATTTCGTCCATTCTCTTAAGACAGTCCTCAAGGCGCGAAACGTCGCGCAGGAGCATTTCGCCGTAAGCGAGCAGGTGGTGACCGAAGGTAATCGGCTGAGCGCGCTGAAGGTGGGTGTAGCCGGGCATAACGGTGTCGGCGTACTCCTCAGCCTTGCCGGCGATCACCTTTATCAGACCGACGACGAGATTTTTAACATTGACGACCTCTTTTTTGAGGTAAAGCTTTACGTCGAGCGCGACCTGGTCGTTGCGGCTGCGCGAGGTGTGAAGCCGCTTGCCGTTGTCGCCGATCCTCTTTGTCAGCTCGCCCTCGATGAAGGTGTGGATATCCTCAGCCTCCATGTCTACCGCGAGCGCGCCGCTCTCGATATCAGCGAGGATTCCTCTGAGTCCCTGTACAATATCCTGAACGCTCTCCTCGGTGATGATGCCGCATTTGCCGAGCATAGTCGCGTGGGCGATACTGCCCTCGATATCCTCGCGGTACATACGGCTGTCAAACGAGATAGAGCTGTTGAAATCATTTGTTGTTTTTGAAAGTTCCTTTTTGAAACGACCTTTCCAAAGCTGCATATTTTTCTCCTCCGTGTTTTTCTCCTCCGTGTTTTTCTCCTCCGTGCAGACAGGTCGGCGCACCGCCAAAAATCGGTGCCCGCGTCTTAAGTTAATCTGTCATTGATGTTTGCTTATTCTTTCAGACAGGTTTTCTTTACCCCTATATAAACACTTTATGGGCAGGGATATTTCACCCTGCCCGACTGCATGAAATTTTAAGTTTTTATTTGATCAGGCCCTTCTTGGCGCGAACCTTGATGGGAAGGCCGAAGAGGTTGATAAAGCCTGCGCTGTCGTTCTGATCGTAAACCTCGTCCTCGTCGAAGGTCGCGATCTCCTCGTCATAGAGTGAGTAGGGACTTGTTACTCCCGCGTCGATGATGTTGCCCTTGTAGAGCTTGAGCTTGACGTCGCCTGTCACATACTCCTGGGTGCTGTCAACGAAGGCTGACATAGCCTCGCGCAGAGGTGTGTACCACTTGCCGTCGTATACGAGGTCAGCGAAGGTGTTGGCGAGGTTCTTCTTGTAGTGGAGAGTATCCTTGTCGAGGCAGATCTCCTCGAGCTTGTTGTGCGCCGCGTAGAGCACGGTGCCGCCGGGAGTCTCATAAACTCCGCGCGCCTTCATGCCTACAAGACGGTTCTCTACGATGTCGGTGATACCCACGCCGTTTCTGCCGCCGATTTCGTTGAGCTTCTCGATCATCTCGACGGAGCCTACAGCCTCGCCGTTGAGCTTTACGGGGATACCCTTCTCAAAGGAGATGGTCACGTACTCGGGAACGTCGGGTGCCTGTTCGGGAGACACGCCCATCTCGAGGAAGCCTTCCTTGTTGTACATCGGCTCGTTAGCCGGATCCTCCAGATCCAGACCCTCGTGGCTGAGGTGCCAGAGGTTCTTGTCCTTGGAGTAGTTTGTCTCTCTGTTTATCTTGAGGGGAATGTTCTTTGCCTCAGCGTACTCGATTTCCTCCTCACGGGACTTGAACTCCCATGTTCTCCAGGGAGCGATGATCTTCATGTCGGGAGCATAAGCCTTGATGGCGAGCTCAAAACGAACCTGGTCATTGCCCTTGCCGGTGCAGCCGTGGCAGATAGCGTCAGCGCCCTCAGCCTTGGCGATCTCTACGATTCTCTTGGCGATAACGGGACGTGCGAAGGAGGTGCCGAGAAGGTACTTGCCCTCGTAAACAGCGCCAGCCTTGATGGTGGGGAATACATATTCTTCAACGAATTCCTTGTTGAGATCCTCGATGTAGAGCTTGGAAGCGCCTGTAGCGATAGCCTTCTCCTCGAGACCGTCGAGCTCGGTACCCTGACCGACGTTGCCCGAAACGGCGATAACCTCACAGTTGTCGTAATTTTCCTTTAACCACGGAATGATGATGGAAGTGTCCAGACCACCCGAATATGCCAATACTACTTTTTTGATTTTGTTGTCAGCCATGATGAATTTCCTCCGTTGATTTGATGTTACTACTACATTATACTACCAATTTTAGAAAAATCAAGCTTTTTTTGAATATTTATGCAAGTTTGCGCCTTTGCACAAAAATCGCGGCATTTGCGGAATTATTTCGCTCACCGCGCCGAAATATACCGTCAAAACTGTAATTTTCAGGCTTGTTTCAATGTGAAAACAAGGTGAAAGGCAAATCCGGAATATTCATTTTTTCGCTGGAAATATACACAATTATGAATATTGACGGGTTATCTATTGAATAATATTCAGATTTCTGTTATAATATGGAAAGTATAGAAACGAAAGGACTGAACTGTTTATGAGCAACTTCAAAACCATCACACCCAATGACATCACCGACAATGCCTTCAAGCTTATCGGCAAGGACTGGGCGCTCGTCACCGCGGGCAGCAAGGACAGCTTCAACACAATGACCGTCAGCTGGGGAAGCGTGGGAATCATGTGGAACAAGCCCGTGGCGTTCACGTTTATCCGTCCGCAGCGCTACACCTTCGGCTTTCTCGAGAAGAACGGAATGTTTACAATGAGCTTTTTTGACGAGGAATTCCGCAAGGCGCTTCAGATTTGCGGCACAAAGAGCGGCAGAGATATTGACAAGGTCAAGGAAACGGGACTGACGCCCGCTTTCACCGGGGACGGCGTTCCGTACTTTGAGGAAGCGCGTCTCGTGCTTGTATGCAAAAAGCTCTACGCGCAGGATCTGAACGAGGAGAGCATTATCGAGGAAGCAGTAAAGTCAAACTACAGCGGAGACGACTACCACAGAATGTACATCAGCGAGATAGTTTCGGTACTGAAAATGTAATTCGCAGGATATTCCCGACGCCTTGCTTTTTGGTGGGAAATGTGTTATAATTGGGGTTCTAAGGTGATTCGGCGTGATGAAACGGCACATTTTAGCCCGTTCAGCGCGAACATCTTATGTCCGTAAACTAAAATGAAAGGGAGTGATTCTATGGTAGATACAACCTGGGATTATTCTGAAAATACACCGGAGATCAACTTTCTCGCGGAGAAAATGTCGGAGAACTCCAAGATAGACCCGGCGCTTTACGGCAAGTACGACGTTAAGCGCGGACTGCGCGACATCGACGGCAAGGGCGTTCTGACAGGTCTTACCGACATCTCGACGATCAAGCAGAACAAGCTCGTCGACGGCAAGCTCGTACCCTGCGAGGGCGAGCTGTACTACAGAGGCTACAACGTCAACGACATCGTAGGCGGAATCCTCGCCGACGACCGCTTCGGCTTTGAGGAGGTTGTTTATCTGCTTCTCTTCGGCGAGATGCCAAACAGAGAACAGCTCCTGAACTTCAAGACGCTTCTGGTGCAATACCGCACCCTGCCGCAAAACTTCGTCCGCGACGTTATTCTCAAGGCGCCCAGTGAGGACATGATGAACTCCATCGCGCGCTCGGTACTCACCCTGTTCTGTTACGACAAGAACCCCAACGACACCTCTATCAACAACGTGCTGCGCCAGTGCATTCAGCTGATTTCGGTATTCCCGATGCTCAGCGTGTACGGCTACCACGCGTATAACCACTATCTGCGCGACAAGAGCCTTTACATTCACCGTGCTGAGCCGACCATGTCGACAGCCGAGGTTATCCTCTCTCTGCTCCGTCCCGACAGGAGCTACACCGACCTCGAGGCGAAGGTGCTCGACATGGCGCTGATCCTCCACATGGAGCACGGCGGCGGTAACAACTCGACCTTCACCACCCACGTCGTAACCTCTTCGGGCACGGACACATACTCCGCGATTGCGGCGGCGCTCTCGTCGCTCAAGGGACCCAAGCACGGCGGCGCGAACGTAAAGGTATTCGAGATGTTCGAGGATCTGAAGCAGACTGTCCGCGACTGGAAGGACGAGGACGAGGTCACAAGATATCTTGAAAAGCTGCTCGACAAGCAGGCGTTTGACAAAAAGGGTCTTATCTACGGTATGGGTCACGCGGTCTATACCATCTCCGACCCGCGTCAGGTCATTCTCAAGGGCGCTGTAAAGAAGCTCGCCGAGGTCGAGGGCTACGACAAGGAGTTCGACCTCTACGCTCTCGTTGAGCGTCTTGCACCTCAGGTCATCGGCAAAAAGCGCCGCATCTACAAGGGCGTCGCGTCGAACGTCGACTTCTACAGCGGACTGCTCTACAGCATGCTCGACATTCCCTGCGAGCTGTACACACCGCTCTTCGCCACCGCGAGAATCGCGGGCTGGAGTGCGCACAGACTCGAGGAGCTCATCAACGCGGGCAAGATCATCCGTCCGGCGTACATGAGCATCTCAACCGAGAAGGAATACACAAAACTCAGCCAGAGATAATTAAAAGGAGCGTTTTTCGACGCTCCTTTTTTTATTGTTTGCAATCCTCTCAAATCCGTGCTACAATATCCACAGCACATTTGAAATAAGGGATAGAAATGGAAATAGTCAAGAAGCAGATAACGCTCCACCACACAGTCAGCGTCATCGGCGGCTTTATGGCGGGCTATACGATCATCAACCACAGCGACATTCTCGCAAACGCCCAGACAGGCAACCTGATAAGGCTGGTGCTGTCGGCATTTGAGGGCAATCTTCTGAGCATCGGCTACATCGTTCTGCTGTTTCTCACATACGCGGCAAGCTGCATATTCTACACGGTTTTCAGGCGGTACTCGCCGCTGAGCATGAAGATAGTCAGCCTGATCGTAACGGCACTCGCGATATGCGCCACGGGAATCCTCTCGCTCACCGGAAACAGCTACCTCTCGGTTGTGCCTATAGCGTTCGCGATGCCCGTCCAGTGGAACGCCTACAAGAAGGCAGGCGGCAATTCGAGCGCGACGATCTTCTCGTCAAACAACGTCCGTCAGGCGGTCATGCTTTCGACGACATACGTAATGGACAGGGACAAAAAAGCACTCCGCAACGCGAAATTCTACTGGGCAACTCTGCTGTGCTTTCACACGGGAGTAGCGGCAGCGTGCCTGCTGAGCATATTTTTCGCCGCGCAGAGCGTCTGGTTCTGCTTTGTGTTGATAGGAATCTCGGTAATTGCGTACTACCGCTACGAGAGCGCGAAAATCAAAGCGTTCAGTGATATATAAAAGGGTTGGCGATGTGCCAACCCTTGATTTATTCCTTGACCTTATTGAGTCTTTCGATTTTTTTGGCGCGCTTGTAGCGGTACAGAATGTTGTCCGCCCACTCGCCGTCGATCTTGATGAAGCCCTTGAGCTTCTTGTCCTTGATTGCGAACTGCTCGACGATCTCCTTTGACTTGCCGTAGATTTCGAGCCGCGCAGTCTGGACGTAGGGAGTCATCTCCTCGCCCGTGAAGTATGTAAAGCCCATCGTATTGCTCTCGCGGTCGTACATCGAGAGATAGCCGTTCTTTACCTCGGCTCCGTCGAGCTTCTTGGAAACCGTCTGGCCGATAACCGCCTTTGTCAGCTCAACCGCCATGTCGTCGAGTCCCGACTCAAAGATAAAAATCTTCTCCTTGAAGGAGTTGAAGTCGGCAACGACGCGCTTGTTGATATTGCGCAGGTTGCTGTACTTCTCCTCGAGCTCCTTGTCGCAGAGCTGGTAACGGTCGATTTTAGGAATGAGATATATCATGAAGCGGTTCTTCATATCGTTATAAAGAATGGGGTACGTCAGCCGCGCGCTGTAGCCGCAGGACGGACACTTCCACGCGAACAGTCCGCCGTCAAGCACACGCTCGCGCTGCTCCTTGTCGACGGTCGCGTTGACGCTTGTATATACGACTGCCTTGCTCAGCTCGCCGCACATCGGGCAGACGACAGCCTTGTTGACCTTTTTTTCGGGCATAGCTTAACACCTCTTTCAGTTTATTATATCAACATTGTTGAGTTTTCACAAGTAAATTTGAAAAAAATATTGATTTTATTAAAATAATCTGTCATAATATATTTTAGAAATAAAGCGCTGCGGCGCATAAGGAGAAATAGATATGAGTCAAGCGATTATTGATAAGGTTAAAAGCACGATGAATACTGCCGCCGACACCATCACCACCGTCGCACAGAACTTCGTGGAGAAGAACCGCACAAAGGCAAAGCTCAACCGCCTGAGAATGGTGATGAAGAGCGAGAGCGAGCTGATGAACCGCGCCTATATCGCGCTGGGCAAGGAGTACTACGAGATGCTCAAGAAGGGCGATGTCACCGCCGCCGACGAGAAGCAGAAGAACCTGCTCGGCGTTATCGACAACAGCAAGGCTAAGATCGCCAAGGCGCGCGAGTGCTACCGTATGGTGCTCGAGAGCCAGAGCGAGTTCGTTTACGCTGTTCCCTCAGCGCCCGAGAAGAAGCCCGCCGAGGTAAAGCAGGAGGACGTAGTTGACATCACCGTAGCCTGCTCCAACGAGGACGACTACGATTCAAACCCCTTTGACGCAGTAGCCGAGAAGGCGGAAGAGGTCGCCGAGAAAGCAGAGGATGCCGCCGAAAAGGCAGCCGAGACCGCCGCTGACGCGAAGGAGCACATCGCAAAGGCAGTCAAGGAAGCACTCGACGAGGAGTATCCCGACGGCGAGCCGTTCTGATATCAAATACAGACTTAACCACGGAGAGACTGCGGTCTCTCCGTTTTTCCGTATATGGCAAAAAACTAAGGACAGGATTTTACTCCTGTCCTTTTACAATGCCGTGTAAGCAAAAGCATGAACGCTTCACGCGAAAACGCGAAAACGGTAAACGTGCCGCACTATAATACGCGAATCTGCCGCGGGTCTTACCCGATTAGCAGAAGTATACGTCCATCTCGCCCTTCTCACCGTCAGCTACGAAGTAAGCCTTGCTCTCTTCGGGCTTGAGGTAAACAGCGATTTCCTTAGCGTCCTTGCCGATGGTCTTTTTGATGTTCTCGAGAACGTCCTTAGCCGCAACCTGAACGCCGCCGAACTCAACAAAGAAATCAGCCTTAGTCTCAACGGGCTTTGCCTCAGCAATCTTAGTCTCAACAGCCTCGGGCTTCTTGGGAGCAGTCTTCTTGGGAGCCGCTTTCTTTGCGGGAGCCTTCTTGGCGGGAGCTTTCTTCTCAGCCTTAGCCTCAGCCTTAACTTCCTCAGCCTTAACTTCCTCAGCCTTAACTTCCTCAGCCTTAGCCTCTACAGCCTCAGCCTTAACCTCGGCAGCCTTTACTGTCTTCTTGGTTTCCTTTTCCGCAGCAGCAGCGGTCTTCTTGGTTTTTGCCATCACAAACTCCTTCTTTCATTTTGATTTATGATATTACTATTAATGTCTTTTGTAACATTGACTATATTATACATACGGGAAATTTAATTGTCAATAATCACAAATTATTTTTGGCGGTTAATACATATTTCGAAAAATTAAAAATTTCTGTTGGTGAATTTTCACAAGGTTTTTCGGCTTAATTTGTCGATAATATCGTCTTGACAGCGTTTTTCTTGCAATCCGTTTCCGGCTGTGATAGAATGGCGTTGTATGTAACGGGGGTATGCTTATGTTTCTTGAAAACTTTCTTGTCATCGGACAGCAGGTCATAGTACTGTTTATTCTCATCGCCGTGGGCTTTATCTGCGGCAAAAAGGGCGTGATCACGGAGCACGCCTCAAAGGTAATGACCGACATCGTTCTCTACGCCGTCACGCCCTGCGTAATGGTGTCGGCGTTCCAGCGCGAATTCTCGATGGAAACGCTCGGCAAGGTTCTCACCGCCGCGGTGACCGCACTGGTGATTCTCGCCGTGTCGGTGCTTATCGCGCGTCTTGTATTCCGCCAGAAGGATATCGCGCGGCGCAAGGTACTGCAGTTTTCTGTGATATTCTCAAACTGCGGCTTCATGTCGCTCCCGCTGCAAAAGGAGCTGCTCGGAGAGGACGGCTGGTTCTTCGGCTCGATCTTCGTCGCGGTGTTCAACATCGTGGTCTGGACGTACGGACTGTTCGACATGAGCGGCGACAAAAAGCAGCTCTCGATAAAGCGCCTCGCGTTCAACCCCGGAATCATCGGTGCGATTGCGGCAATCCTGCTCTTTGTGTTCGGGGTACAGCTTCCGCCCGTAGTCGCGCAGCCGATCACCCACCTCGCGAACCTCAACACGCCGCTGCCGATGCTGATCATCGGCTTCTACCTCTCGCAGGCGAACTTCAAAAAGGCGTTCTCGGACAGAGACGCGTACCTCGCGAGCGTGTTCAGACTGCTTATCATACCGCTCGCCGCGGCATTCGCGATGTTTTTCCTGAAGCTCGACAGAACGATGGTGATAGCGTTCACGATCGCCTGCTCGGCTCCCACCGCCGCGACAACGACGATGTTCTCGGCGAAGTTCAACCGCGACACAGAGCTTTCGGTCAGCGTAGTTGCATCAACGACCCTGCTCTCGCTCGTGACAATGCCGCTGATAGTGTCGCTGATCTGGAGCCTTTATTGAATTGAAAATGTAAAATTGAAAATTGAAAATTAATGGTCGCTTCGCTCCGGATTGTAGTTTCTGCGGCAACAGAACTCGGGTGCGGGCAATTAAAAAACAGAGGCAGCCGCCTCTGTTTTTTTTACTTCTTCTCGCAAATAACGAGGTAACGTCCGAATCCGCCGTGTCCGTCGGGCGTGCAGGTGATAAGCGTCATAAGCTGCCTGCCGTCCTTGATGTAGATGTCGCCCGTTTCGTTCGGCGCGACGGTCTTGAAATCGATCACCTCGTAGTCGATAGTCTCCCAGTAATTCGTAAAACTCACCGTGTCGCCAAGGTCGAGCCGCTTTATGTTGTCAAAGAATATCCTGCCGATGTAGCCAGTGTGACCCGCGATCGCGACGTTCGTATTCTTCTCGTCAATCGGAAGCGAGGTGCCGCTGAGATGCGCGGCGCCGTAGCTCATCATGCTGTCATTCGCGCCGAGGTAAACGGGCAGATAGAGGTCGATCGACGGCGCGGAAAGATAACCGTAGAGGTTGTTCAGCCCGTACCTGCTCATGTCGAGCGCCGCCTTCTCGTAATTTATCGTGTCCACCGTGCCCTGATGATGAAAAATCGAGGCGTTGTACTCCTTGCTGTCGCTGTAGAGCCTGTCGAGGTCGTACTCAAAGCTGACTGTGTAGCTGTAGGTGCGAACACCCTCGGAGTTGACCGGGTAGCCCTCCTCGTCGATCTCGCCCTTTTCAAGCGCTTCCTCGAAGCTTTTGGCGGTGATTCCAAGCTCCTTCGCAGTCTCGGGATCGTCCTCCTTTATGACATGGTCGAGCGTCTCGGAATACTCCTCAATCACATTGTTCGCACGCTGCTGACCGATGAAATTCGAGACAGTCGGGAACAGAAGAAAGCCTATCCCCGTCAGAAGTATGATGATCGCGACAACGGTAAGGATTTTTCTCCACATCAGCTCTCACCGCCTTTGTTTTTGCGGCTTCTGCCGCGTCTTACGGCGAGAACCACAGCCGCGGCGACAACGAGAAGAAATACTCCGATTCCGATGATTATCGTGACATAGCTGAGCTTGTAGCCGAGGACATACATCGAATCCCTGCCGTTGTTCACCGCTTTGACCGTCTTGTTCACCGACTTGCTGCCGTCGTCTTCAACCACGATATCGGGGTCGTCGGGCACGCGCTCGCCGCGGACAAGCAGGCGGTGGGTGTTGACGGTATAGGGCGTGCAGGTCATCAGCGTTACGTAGTCCTTGCCCTTGACGACATAGAGGTCGTTAACATCGTTTGGAAGGACGGTTTTGATCTGGTCGACCCTGTACTCGAGCACGCGGTCGAGTACGTGTATATAGAAGAGGTCGCCCTCCTTCATGTCAAGAAGATAGTCGAACAGCGTCTTTGACGGATACGCCGAGTGCGCCGAGATCACGCTGTGCGTACCAAAGCCGCCGATAGGCAGAGAGGTGTTGTTGAGGTGCCCCGCACCCTTTTTGAGAACCTCGTCCGAGGTGCCGTGGTAGATGGGCAGATAGACGTCGATGGAGGGAATATCGATATATCCGATAAAGCCGTTGCCGTCGATGTCAAATGTCTCCTCGTAGTGCGCGCCGATTTTTTCATACGAATCGATATCGAACGGGTCTGTGAGGACGACGGTGTCTGTCAGGCTGCTGTTGTAGCTTTCGGCGTCGGCAAAGAGGTCATTTATCCTGTCGGAATCCATCTTCTCAACCTCCATCTGCTTCTGACGCGCCTCGCTGCGGTCGTTTATGTTGTTGACGATGGAGCTTACGAGCGGATAGAGCAGGATGCCCAGTCCGGCGGTAAAAATAACTATGATAAGTATAATTAGCAGGCGTTTTTTCATTTTTAACCTCGCAGGGAAATTATTAGGTATATTATACACCCAAATCACCGTCATTTCAACCGTTCAATTTCACCTTGCGCGCTGCTGTGTTTTATGATAAGATAGTTGGTAGCGAAACCGCCGCCAAAAACAAAAGGCCGGAGCGTACTCCGACCTTTCCGAAAAGCTGTTCAGTTAATTACTTGATGATCTCACCGTCAACGGTGCCGCCGAGACCTGCAGCGTTGCTCTCGTCGGTGTCAATGTGCATAGCGGGAGCGTACTTGGGGCTGACGCGGATAACAACGTCGCCGAATACGGTAGCTCTGCCTGTACCCTCGCCGACCTTGACGGAAACGATCTCCTTGTCCTTCAGACCGAACTCCTCGGCCGTTTTGGGATCGAGGTGAACGTGTCTCTGAGCGGCGATAACGCCCTGAGCGATTTCTACCTCACCCTCGGGGCCTCTGAGAATGCAGCCGGGTGTACCGGCTACGTCGCCTGATTCCTTAATGGGAGCGGCAATGCCGAGCTTGCGTGCGTCGGTGAGGCTGACCTCAACCTGATCGTCGGGTCTTTCGGGGCCGAGGATAGACATAGTCATCTCTCCTCTGGGGCCGACTACGGTAACCTTCTCGGTGCAGGCGAACTGACCGGGCTGGGAAAGGTCCTTCTTGTTGGTGAGCTGATGTCCCTTGCCGTAAAGTACGTCGAGGGTCTCGCGGGTTACGTGCACGTGGTGCGCGGAGGTTTCAACCATAATTTTCATAGATATACCACCTATCATATAAATTTGTTAGTTTCATTGTACTACGGTTTTGGATATTTTTCAAGTCTTTTTGAAGCGAGGTTTTTAAGATGTATCAGACATGGGAAGAATTGCAGTCAGCCTGCGAAAACTGCCGCAAATGCGGACTTTGCGAAACGCGCCACAACGTCGTTGTCGGAGTGGGCAACCCGAAGGCACAGGTTATGTTTATAGGCGAAGGTCCGGGCGAGAACGAGGACTTGCAGGGTGAGCCGTTCGTCGGACGCGCGGGCAAGCTGCTCGACAAGATGCTCGACGCTGTTGACCTCAACAGACACAGCAACATCTACATCGCGAATATCGTCAAGTGCCGTCCGCCGCAGAACCGCGACCCAAAGCCCGAGGAGCAGGAACAGTGCATTCAGTGGCTTCGCAATCAGGTAAAGCTTATCCGTCCCGAGATCATCGTATGTCTCGGCAGGATTGCCGCGGCTCAGATCATCAAGCCCGATATCAAGATCACGAAGGAGCACGGAATGTGGTTCGAGAAAAAGGGCGTGCTGATGATGCCTATGCTGCACCCGGCGGCGCTGCTTCGCGACCCGAGAAAAAAGCCCGAGGCGTTTGAGGACTTCATAAAGCTCAGAGAGAAGCTCGCGGAGATCAACGAGAGCTGATAATAAACAGGCTGTTACCGCCGCCGGACGACCCCTAAATAAAAAATTCACTCTTGATTGCCTGCCCATTCTGTGGTATAATACCATAGAATGGGTAAATTAGTATCTGAAAGGAAGGTTTTGAATGATAAAACCAAATATCTACCGCACCGTAAGCTGCGGTGAACTCAGAGAAGAAAACATCGGTCAGCAGGTTCGCGTGGCGGGCTGGGTCGAGAATATCCGCGATCACGGCGGCGTTATGTTCCTCGATATCCGCGACGAGTACGGCGTACTTCAGGTCGTAGTTCACGACGACAATCTGCTGAAAAATATCAATAAGGAGTGCACCGTCACCCTCAGCGGCGAGGTCGTAAAGCGCGACGAGGAAACCATCAATAAGAAGATCGCCACAGGCTACGTTGAGGTTCACACTGAGGACATCACCGTTCTCGGCAAGTGCAAAAACGCCCTGCCCTTCGAGGTAGGCACCTCCACAAACACAGGCGAGGACGTCCGTCTCAAGTACCGCTTCCTCGACCTGAGAAATCCCAAGGTTCACAACAACATTCTGTTCCGCTCAAAGGTTGTCGCCTTCCTGCGTCAGAAGATGCAGGAGCTGGGCTTTACCGAGATCAACACCCCGATTCTATCCACCTCCTCACCCGAGGGCGCGCGCGACTATCTGATTCCGAGCCGCAAGCACAAGGGCAAGTTCTACGCTTTGCCGCAGGCTCCCCAGATCTTCAAGCAGCTTCTGATGGTTTCGGGCTTTGATAAATACTTCCAGATCGCACCCTGCTTCCGCGACGAGGACGCTCGTGCCGACCGTTCGCCGGGCGAGTTCTACCAGCTCGACTTCGAGATGGCTTTCGCGACTCAGGAGGACGTTTTTGACGTAGCAGAGCAGGTGCTCTACGAAACCTTCTCGAAATTCACAGACAAAGAGGTCAGCAAGCCGCCGTTCGCGCGCATTCCGTTCGCGGAGGCGATGGTCAAGTACGGCACTGACAAGCCCGACCTCAGAAATCCGCTGATCATCAAGGAAATCAGCGATATGTTCGTCGAGACAGACTTCGCGCCCTTCCGCAAAAAGACTGTCCGCTCCATCAACGTTCCCGGCGCCGCCGCTCAAAGCAAGAAGTGGTTCAAGCGCATGGAGGAGTTCGCACTCTCCATCGGCATGAAGGGTCTGGGCTATGTCAAGGTAAACGACGATCTCACCTTTGACGGCCCGATCGACAAGTTCTTAAAGCCCGGCGACCGCGAGGAGCTTATCGAGCGCAACGGCTCAAAGGCAGGCGACGTGATCTACTTCATCGCCGATTCCGCAGTTGACGCGCCGAAGCTCGCGGGTCAGATCCGCACCGAGGTCGCGACGCGTCTCGGACTTATCGACGAGAGCCGCTTCGACCTCTGCTTCATCGTGGACTTCCCGATGTTCGAGCGCGACGAGGACGGCAAGATCATCTTCACCCACAACCCCTTCTCGATGCCGCAGGGCGGTCTTGAGGCGCTCAACACAATGGATCCCGAGGAGATCCTCGCTTACCAGTACGACATCGTCTGCAACGGCGTAGAGCTCAGCTCCGGCGCTGTCCGCAACCACGATATCGAGATCATGAAAAAGGCGTTCGACATGGCGGGCTACTCAGAGGACGACCTCAAGGCCAAGTTCTCAGCCCTCTACAACGCGTTCCAGTACGGTGCGCCGCCTCACGCGGGCATGGCTCCCGGCGTTGACAGAATGATCATGCTCCTCACGGGAGAAGAAAACATCAGAGAGGTCATCGCCTTCCCGATGAACTCCAACGCCCAGGACGTACTTCTCGGCTCACCCGGAGAGGTCACCGAGCAGCAGCTCAGAGAGGTTCATGTTAAATTGAGATAAAGGACTGAATATATATGGTAACTAGAGAAGACGTTGAAAACATCGCCCTGCTCTCAAAGCTCTTTGTCCCCGAGGAGGAGCTTGACGGACTGACCAAGTCCATGCAGGAGATAATCGACTTTGCCGACGCCATCAACAACGCTCCCGCGAGCGATGAGGGCTTCGACTGCATCAACAACCTCTCCAACGTGTTCCGCGAAGACGAGGTAGTTTCCTCCTATCCGAGCACGGAAATCCTCAAAAACGCTCCCGAGCAGGCTGAGGATCATTTCCTTGTGAGAAACAGAGAATAGGAGGCGCGTGATGGGTACTATCGCTAAAATACACGAAATGCTCGTAAACAAGCAGGTTTCCTGCGAGGAGCTGACAAAGAGCTATCTCAGCGAGATAGAGAAGGCAAACCCCGAGCTTAACGCCTACGTCTGCGTTACTCCCGAAGCCGCTCTGAAAACCGCTCAGGCGGTCGACAAGAAAATCGCCGCGGGCGAGGAGATCGGCTCACTCGAGGGCGTGCCGATGACCCTCAAGGACAATATGTCCACCAAGGGTATCGAGACCACCTGCTGTTCAAAGATATTAAGCGGCTACAAGCCGATTTTCGACGCTACGGTATGGGAGACGCTCAAATCTCAGAACGCCGTTCTGCTCGGCAAAACCAACATGGACGAGTTCGCAATGGGCTCCTCATGTGAGAACTCCTGCTTCGGCGGCGCGGCTAACCCCTTCAATACAAACCACGTTGCAGGCGGCTCGTCGGGCGGCGTTTCCTCGGCTGTCGGCGGCAACATCGCGGCTTACGGCCTCGGCTCCGACACGGGCGGCTCTATCCGTCAGCCCGCGTCATTCTGCGGCGTTGTCGGCTTAAAGCCCACCTACGGCGCGGTTTCGCGTTACGGTCTTATCGCATACGCAAGCTCCCTCGACCAGATCGGCCCGATCACAAAGAGCGTAGAGGACGCTTCTCTCGTCTTTGACGCGATTGCGGGCAAGGACAAGCGCGACTCCACCTCTGTCGGCGGCGGCAACACCTACGCGACGCTTGACAACGACATCAAGGGCATGAAAATAGGCATCGCGCGCGAATACCTCGACGGTGTGCGCGACGACGTAAAGGAAGCGGTTCTCGCGGCGGCTGAGGTTTACAAGAGCCTCGGCGCGGAGATCGTCTACTTCGACCTGCCGATCCTGAAATTCGCTTTGCCCGTATACTATATTATTGCGTGCGCGGAGGCTTCCTCAAACCTCGGACGCTACGACGGTATCCGCTACGGCTACAAGACGGCGCATTACACCGGCACCCACGACATGATCTGCCGCACCAGAAGCGAGGGCTTCGGCGAAGAGGTCAAGAGAAGAATCCTTCTCGGCACCTACGTGCTCTCCGCGGGCTACTACGACGCTT
Organism: Ruminococcus difficilis; assembly: GCF_016680995.1. Next base: position 22,402 of record NZ_JAEQMG010000129.1, read on the forward strand.
ACTACAAGAAGGCTCAGAACCTGCGCGGCACGATCATCAGCGCGTTCAACAAGGCGTTTGAGCAGTGCGACGTTATTCTCGCGCCGACAGTGCCCATGACCGCGTTTGAGAAGGGTCACGCTACCTCCGACCCGATCGAGACCTACCTCACCGACATCTGCACCGTACCCGTCAATATCGCGGGACTTCCCGGTGTGTCGGTACCCTGCGGCTTCAACGCGAAGGGCATGCCCATCGGAATGCAGCTCATCGGCAAGAGCTTCGGCGAGGCGCAGATCCTCAACGCCGCCTATAAATACCAGCAGGCGGCTCCCGATAAATTCATTGATACAAAGTGGGGTGTGAAGCTGTGAAATATGAGTTAGTTTCGGGTTTTGAGACCCACATCGAGTTACAGACAAAGACAAAGATTTTCTGCGGCTGCACAACCCAGTTCGGCGGCGAGCCGAATACCCATTGCTGTCCCGTATGCATCGGCCTGCCGGGTACGCTTCCCGTACTCAACCGCGAGGTCGTGCGCTACGCTATCAAGGCAGGACTTGCGGTTCACGGCGAGATCGCCGAGGTCGCAAAGATGGACAGAAAGAACTACTGCTACCCCGACCTGAGCAAGGCGTACCAGATCTCGCAGCTCTACGCTCCGCTGATCATCGGCGGCTACGTCGAGCTGAGCAACGGCAGAAGGATCCGCCTTCACCACATTCACATCGAGGAGGACGCCGGAAAGCTTATCCACCGTCACGGCGACACCTACGTTGACTACAACCGCGGCGGCGTACCGCTGATCGAGATCGTATCCGAGCCTGATATCCGCTCGATCGACGAGGCTAAGGAGTACGTTGAGAAGCTGCAGCAGGTCATGCGCAGCATCGGCGTTTCGGACTGCAAGATGCAGGAGGGCTCGATGCGCTGCGACGTAAACATCTCCGTACGTCCCGAGGGCAGCGACAAGTTCGGCACCAGAACCGAGATCAAGAACATGAACTCCATTACCAACATTGCGAAGGCGATGGAATACGAGTATGACCGTCAGGTCGATCTGATCGAGAGCGGCGGCAAGGTTGTTCAGGAGACCCTGCGCTACGACGACGCGAGCGGCACTACCTCCTCAATGCGCAGCAAGGAGGACGCTCACGACTACCGCTACTTCCGCGACCCCGACCTCGTTACCATTAACATTTCGCGCGAGGAAGTTGAAGAACTCAGAGCGCAGCTGCCAGAGCTGCCAGCCGAGAAGTGCAAGCGCTACATCGACGAGCTCGGCATTCCCGAAAAGGACGCTCAGCTGCTGACGAAGTACCGCCGTATCAGCGAGTACTTCGACGAGGCGATCGACGGCGTGAAGTCGCCCAAGACCGTTTCGAACTTCATCATCGGCCAGATTTTCCGCAGAGTCGAAACAGAGAACGACAAGGAAGCGTTCGACGTCGCGACCACACCCGCACAGCTCAACGAGCTTGTAAAGCTGCTCGACAGCGGCAAGATCCGCAACAACCTCGCCAAGGCGACTCTCGAGAAAATGCTCGACAGCGGCAAGGGCGTGCTCGAATTCATCAGCGAGAGCGACATGGGCGGCATGGACGAAAACGCGCTGCTTGAGCTCTGCAAGGCGGCTGTTGAGGGCAACCCCAAGGCTGTTGAGGATTTCAGAAACGGCAAGGAAAAGGCGATCAAGGCGCTTGTCGGCAACGTAATGAAGAACAGCCGCGGCAAGGCTGACGCACAGGCTGCCGAGGCAAAAATCAAGGAACTGATCGGATAACAATATAATTTCTCTTGCATAAGCGCACCGCGAAGGCATCGGCTTCCGCGGTGCGCTTGTTTTTATTTGCGTTGACAACTCGGCAATATAGTCGTATAATAGGACTATAATTTTATGAAAGTGAGGAGATTTATGTTGAAATTATTCAAAGGCTTTACAGCAGTTTCTCTTTCAGCGCTGATGGCGTTCTCCGCTGTCGCGACAGCGGCTGCCGCGGCGGACGACGCTTACGCAGGCGCGCAGGTCATCAACGTCAGCGCTGCGGACTTGCGCGACGGCGCACAGTGGGCGCTCCAGTCCGCTCTCGATCAGGCGAAGAATCAGGCTACAGCCTCGAACCCCGTGACCGTCAAGGCGGCTGCGGGCAGCTACGACCTCGGCTGGGGTCTGAAGATCTACGACAACACGACGCTCGACCTCAGCGGCGTTACGCTCAAGAGAACCTTTTCGGGCAATATGCTCAGAATAGGATACGAGGATCAGGTGAACTCGGGCGCTGTCGGCTATCAGTACAAGAACATCAGGCTCGTCGGCGGCACCTACGACGGCAACAACGGCGAGAACACCATGCTCAAGGTTGCCCACGCGAAGAACTTCTCGATGGAAAACGTCACCGTTATCAACGAGCGCGAGGGTCACATGATGGAGGTAGCGGGCTGCGACGGCTTCACCGCGACGGGCTGCACCTTCCGCGATCAGGTTCTCACTCCGCACCATGACGGATATGAGGCTATCCAGTTCGACATTCTCCACCCGAAGCACGTCGTCAACTGCCGCGCCGAGGATCTGAACTGCAAAAACATTCTCGTTGAGAACTGCGTATTCGACAACGTACCGCGCGCGGTAGGCACCCACACCGGCATTCTCAACAACCCCTTCGATGGGATCACTATCCGCAACAACACCTTCAGGAACCTCAAGAGTATCGCGGTTCAGGGCATGAACTGGATAAACGTCGATATCCGCATGAACGTGATCGAAAACGCTCCGCGCGGAATCACCGTATACTCCGTAATGGACGACGGCTCGGGCATCTTCAAGTCCTCCGAGCTTTCCTCTCTCGGCGGCACAACGAGCCACGTTTCGTCCTCGTACCAGACCCCCAAGAAGGCGAATATCAACATCTGCTACAATACGCTCAAAAACGTAGGCAGTCTCGCGGACGGCTTCGCTGATTACGAGAGTCAGGGTATCGCTGTTCTCGGCAACAAGCTCGAGCGTGTATTCCCGAAGGACTCCGTTGACGGCAGCGGCGCGCTTCCCGTCGGCGACTACTACAACGACGACGTGTCGATCTACGGCAACTACGTCGATATCCGCGGCAACGGTATCCGACTTGAGGACGTGAGAAACGCCTCTGTCACCCGCAACGAGATACTTTGCTCAAAGAACACCGTAAAGTCCGCGAACTACTACGGCATAGTTCTCCGCGACAACGCGCAGGTCGACGGCATTGAGTACAACACGATCAAGAACGCCGAGGTCAACGGCATTCAGATCGACTCGAGCAAGGTCGGCACGATAAACTACAACGACATCATCTCGCCCGGAAAGTACGGCATGGGCGTCTACACCACGACTATCGGCAGCATTACCGACAACTACGTCACCTCCGCCAAGAGCGAAGGCATAACCCTGCTCTGGTCGTCGAAGGCTGACAAGATAAAGTGGAACCGCGTCAGAAGCTGTTCTGGCACGGGTATTTACGTTTCCTCAAACAGCAGCTCGGGCGACGTTTCGAGCAACCTGACCTACAACTGCGGCGGCGGTATCAACGCGCCTAACAAGGGCTCCAACTACACCTCTCCCTCGCCGCTGACAAAGTTCTATCTCGAGAAGGACGGCGTTAAGATGGGAGTCGGCACCGCGTACAAGCTCGTACCCGACGTACGTCCCGTCAACGCGATCGAGTCCTTCAGCTACTCCTCGGCAAACAGCAGCATAGCAGCAGTCGACGCATACGGCAGGATCACCGCCAAAAAACAGGGCAGCACGACCGTCACCGTCGCTTCGTCGAACGGAATCAGGCAGTCCTACCGCGTTGAGGTCAACGGCGGCAGCGGAGTAAGCTACCTCGAGCCGAAGGTTCTCGACACTCCGCAGATTTCGGGCTTCAGGAGCACTGCTCAGGGCGTTGAAATCTCGATCGCAAAGGTCGACGGTGCTTACGGCTACAGGGTATTCTACAAGGGCTCGTCGGGCTGGAAGGCTATGGGCAACACCACAAGCACAACCTTCATCGACACAGATGTCCGCAACGGCGGCACATACACCTACACCGTCCGCTGCATCGACGCAAACGGCAACTTCACAAGCTCCTACAACAACACAGGCTGGACTTACACCTACAACTATCAACTTCCGCAGCTCGCCACTCCGCAAATCACGAAGTTCGAGAGCACCGATCAGGGCGTCAAGATCACATGGAACGCTGTCAGCGGCGCTTACGGCTACAGAGTATTCTACAAGGGCTCCTCGGGCTGGAAGGGCATGGATAACGTCACGACAAACACCTATATCGACGAGGACGTAAGGATCGGCGGCACATATACCTACACCGTCCGCTGCATGGACAAGGACGGCAGCTTCGTTAGCTCCTACAACAACACCGGCTGGACATACACCTATCAGCCGAAACAGCTCGACACTCCGCAGATAACGAAGTTCGAAAGCCCCGATCAGGGCGTAAAGATCACTTGGAACGCCATAAACGGCGCTTACGGCTACAGAGTGTTCTACAAGGGCTCCTCGGGCTGGAAGGGCATGGATAACGTCACGACAAACACCTACGTCGACGAGGACGTAAGAGTCGGCGGCACCTACACCTACACCGTCCGCTGCGTTGATCAAAACGGCAAGTTCACGAGCGGCTACAACGACAACGGCTGGACATATACCTATCAGCCGAAGCAGCTCGACACTCCGCAGATAACGGGCTTCCAGAGCACCGCGCAGGGCGTCAAGATCACATGGAACAAGGTCAGCGGCGCTTACGGCTACAGAGTATTCTACAAGGGCTCGTCGGGCTGGAAGGGCATGGATAATGTCACGACAAACACCTACCTCGACACCGACGTCCGCAACGGCGGCACCTACATCTACACCGTCCGCTGCATTGACAAGAACGGCAAGTTCACAAGCGGCTACAACGACAGCGGCTGGACTTATAAATACTCCTATACCACGACATCATATCCCGAATTCACCCTCGCAAACGAGTCGAACGGCGTGCGTATCCGCTGGAACAGCATGAGCGGCGTTTACGGCTACAGGGTATTCTACAAAAACAGCAAGGGCAATTGGGTATCTATGGACACCGTGACAGGCACCTCGTACCTCGATACCGACGTGCGCAACGGCAGCACATACACCTACACCGTCCGCGGAGTTGACAAGAACGGAAGCTACGTCACCTCGTTCCTCTCAAGCGGCAAGACGATCATCCACAACTGAACCCACACATAAAAAAACGGAGAGGCTGGAATTTCAGCCTCTCCTTTGTTATGCGGTTATTTAATTAAAGGTCTACTTTGGGAAGACCCGCGAAGCCTTTCGCGAGATCCTCGTCGGTGGGAATGTAGTCAGTCATTACGCCGTCGTTGTACTTCTCGTAAGCGACCATATCGAAGTAGCCTGTGCCTGTCAGGCCGAAGAGGATCGTCTTTTCCTCGCCTGTCTCCTTGCACTTGAGCGCCTCGTCGATAGCGACGCGGATAGCGTGGCTGCTCTCGGGAGCGGGAAGGATACCCTCAACGCGCGCGAACTGCTCAGCCGCCTGGAATACTGAGGTCTGCTCAACTGAGGTAGCCTCCATGAAGCCGTCGTGGTAGAGCTGTGACAGAGTCGAGCTCATGCCGTGGTAACGCAGGCCGCCTGCGTGGTTAGCTGAGGGAATGAAGCCTGAGCCGAGGGTGTACATCTTCGCGAGCGGGCAAACCATGCCTGTGTCACAGAAATCGTATGCGAACTTGCCGCGTGTGAAGCTCGGGCAGGACGCGGGCTCAACGGCGATAATGCGGTAATCAGCCTCACCTCTGAGCTTCTCGCCCATGAAGGGAGCGATAAGGCCGCCGAGGTTGGAGCCGCCGCCTGCGCAGCCGATGATGACGTCGGGCTTTACGCCGTACTTGTCGAGAGCCGCCTTTGCTTCAAGGCCGATAACGCTCTGGTGGAGAAGAACCTGGTTGAGCACGCTGCCGAGAACATAGCGATAACCCTCGGTGCCTACTGCAACCTCAACAGCCTCGGAGATTGCGCAGCCGAGTGAGCCTGTGGTGCCGGGGTGCTCGGCGAGGATCTTTCTGCCGATTTGTGTGGTTTCGGAGGGAGAAGGAGTCACGCTCGCGCCGTAGGTGCGCATAACCTCTCGGCGGAAGGGCTTCTGCTCATAGCTGACCTTGACCATGTATACCTTGCAGTCGAGGCCGAAGTATGAGCAGGCCATTGAGAGAGCTGTACCCCACTGACCTGCGCCTGTCTCGGTGGTAACGCCCTTTAGGCCCTGCTTCTTGGCATAGTAAGCCTGAGCGATAGCGGAGTTGAGCTTGTGGCTGCCGCTGGTGTTGTTGCCCTCGAACTTGTAGTAGATCTTGGCGGGGGTGTCGAGAGCCTTCTCGAGGAAGTATGCGCGGATAAGCGGAGAAGGACGGTACATCTTGTAGAAGTCCTGGATTTCCTCGGGAATGTCGATATAAGCGTCGGTATCGTTGAGCTCCTGAGCGATAAGCTCGTCACAAAATACGGGAGCAAGCTCCTCGGCGGTCATGGGCTTGAGTGTTGCGGGGTTAAGAAGCGGAGCGGGCTTGTTTTTCATATCGGCGCGCACGTTGTACCACTTCGAAGGGATTTCGTTTTCTTTCAGATAAATTTTATAGGGGATTTTGTTTTCAGGCATAGGGATTTCTCCTTTCAAAATTAATATTTAAAATAAAAAACCGCCCCAGCATTTGCCGGGACAGGATCATATCCTGCGGTGCCACCCTGCTTGGCGCTCTCGCGCCCTCTTAACGCGTACTTTCATACGCTGACCTTTGGTTACGGAAAGTCCTGTTCCGTCTCACATACTATGCGTGCCGCCTTGCACGGTAATAATACCGCCGCCGTCCGTTCGTCCGCGTCATGTCCGTCCTTTGCTCGTCCGTCCTCTGTCCGTTCGTCCGCCGTCCGCCGTCCGCTGCCCGACCGCCCGCGTTTCTGCTCGCCCTCGGAAGTCCATTCAGTCATACATTCTCTGCCGCGATTTCACCGCCCGCAGCTCTCTTTGAGAGAAGCGGTAAGACCTACTCACTCTTCCTCAACGGTTTAACGTGTCATATTTTACACCGAAATTATCGGTTTGTCAAGTGGTTTTCGGAAAAATTCACTAACATTGTGTCGAAAGGGATAAAAAAAGAGGGCAGGTTGACCTGCCCCGATTCTTGAGATTAAATTAGGAATTAGCCTCGATGTAGGAAACAAGAGCGCCTACAGTCTTGATGTTCTCGATTTCCTCGTCGGGAACCTCAACCTCGAACTCGTCCTCGATGGACATGAGAAGGTCTACTACGTCGAGAGAATCTGCGCCGAGATCTTCCTGAAGGTCGGTGTCAACGGTAATCTTATCCTCGTCAACGTCAAACTGCTCTGCAAGAATTGCCTTTACTTTTTCCAATACCATTATAAATTCCTCCCTAAAAGTAATTCGTGCCTGTGATTATGAAAATCTGGACAAAGGCACAGGTTTTATGCTACAATGGTTGCAAGCAAAATTGATTTGCTACTTCAATATTATTGATAAAATCACTCTTTGTCAATATCTATTTCAAAATTTTTTT
>NZ_JAEQMG010000013.1 GCF_016680995.1 Ruminococcus difficilis
AAAGTATTTACGCTTATGAAGCAGGAAGCAAGGTTGCACAGGCATATTCCGCTTTCACTAAGGAGGTGTTGACAGATGCCAAAAAGAAAGACCGACTTCGATCTTCCGACGCTCGATGATCTTTTCTCTACGCAGGAGGAACGCGACGAAGCAAAGCTCGACAAAATCAGGGACATTCCTTTGGAACTGATCGACGATTTCCCCGATCATCCTTTCCACGTTCGTGATGACGAGGATATGCAACAGCTTGTCGACAGCATTAAAACGCGCGGCGTACTAACTCCTGCTGTCTTGCGTGAAAAGGAGGACGGCAGATATGAGCTTGTCAGCGGACACCGCAGAAAGCGGGCTTGTGAGCTTGCAGGATTATCCACGCTCCGCAGCGAGATTAAGGATTTGTCCCGCGATGAAGCAATCATCTATATGGTCGAGAGCAATTTTCAGCGTTCTTCCATTTTGCCGAGCGAAAAAGCCTTTTCGTATAAAATGCGGCTTGAAGCTATAAAAAGGCAAGCGGGCAGACCGAAAGCAGAAAATGGTGTCCCAGTGGGACACGATTCTTTGGTGGGTAAATCCAGAGAGATTATTGCAGCTCAATCAACAGATAGCAATACTCAAATCCAAAGATATATCCGCTTAACTCACCTTATTCCCGAATTGTTGGATTTGGTTGACGAGGGCAGTATCAAAATGCGCCCTGCCGTTGAGTTGTCTTATCTCGATTACGATTATCAGAAAGATGTATTGGAAGAAATCGAGGTAACACAATCTACTCCGTCCCACGCGCAGACCATTCGTATGCGAAAAATGCAGGACGAAGGGACTTTGAGCACAATGGCAATCCGAGAGATTATGTCTGAGGAAAAGCCGAATCAAAAGGAGCGCATTATACTCCGAGGCGAAAAAGTCCGCAAGCTCATTCCCAAAGCTGTTCCGATAGAACAGACGGAGGATTATATCTACAAGGCTATTGAGCATTACAACAAGTTTCTTAGCAAAAAGCGGTCAGAGCGTGACAGCAGATAGGCGGAGTATTTTTTTTAAAATCCCCTTTCCCACACCCTAACCCCTTAGACTGACCGTTACTCTCCGAAAAGAAAGATATATCTATTAAATTAAATCTATCTATTTAATCAAACTCTTTCTTATAGACGAGGGCGACGGTACAAACACACAATTTCAATCACACGGGCGGTCAATCCGCCCGATTTTTTATGGAGGTTATTACGATGAAGAAAGTAATCCACAAGAGCTTTTTCAAAAGAGGAACGGCTATTCTGCTGGCTCTGGTGTGCCTGATTTCAGCAATCTGCCTTGTTCCGATCAACGCGGCTTCAAGAGAAGTCACCATCACCTTTGACTATGCCTACGATACAGGCGGCAATATCATCGGCTTTGTGCAGTACACGGAACACGATGGCTATGTTGTCGGCACGGCTGGCGAAGAACTGTGTACCATTCAGGCAGACGGCGACGATGCCTACTGTATCGAGCCCGGTCATTCGCTTTACTCAGGCAATACACTGACAACCGATGCTTCTGCGGCTTGGAACGCACTGTCAAAGGCTCAGAAGAAGGCGGTCAACCTCGCCCTTCTTTTCGGAAAGTCCGGCAACGGCGCGAATTTGGGCGGAACGGAAGGTCAGAAATGGATCGCAACTCAGCTTGTAGTTTGGGAATTCTGCACTGGCTGCCGCGACGCTTCAACCTTTAAGCTGAAGAACTCCAAATTTATCGACGGCATCACGGCGGGCGACAACAACCCCGGCGTTAAGTCAAATTACAACAAGATTATCGCTAAACTCAACGACTACAATGTGATTCCGAGCTTTGCCTATGAAACTCAGGCAAATGCAAAGAGCAACGTCAAGGAGCTGAAGTACAGCGACGGCAAGTACACCCTCACTCTGACAGACAGCAACGGTATGTTATCCGACTACGCTTTCAAAAAGACCGGCGATGTATCTGTTTCGATTTCAGGCAATAAGATCACTCTGACTTCATCAAAGGCGATTGACAGCCCTGTTGTTTTCGGCGCAGAGAAGAAAATGCCGAAGGTTACGGGTACGCTTATTGCTTGCGGCGCGTCCTCTAAGCAGGATGTTGTCACGGGCGTACAGTCCGATACGGAAACCAAGAGCGCGTATTTCGCCGTCAAAACATCTTCGGGCAGCTTGAAGCTCATTAAGACTTCTGATGACGGTAAGGTCAGCGGTATCAGCTTCAATATCACGGGACCGAACAATTACAGCAAAACAGCCAAGACCAACGCGAACGGTGAATTTCAGCTCAATGACCTCGTTCCGGGAACGTACACGGTAACAGAGGTCACCGAGGATAGATATGAAACGCAGAAAGCACAGAAAGTAACCGTAGAAAGCGGCAAGGTTGCCAGCGTAAAATTCAGCAATGTTTTGAAGCGCGGCGATTTACAGGTTGTGAAGTCCTCTGAGGACAATTTCAACGAAGGCGTAAAATTCCATCTTTACGGCACTTCTCTTTCGGGGGCAAAAGTAGATGAATATGCTGTTACTGATAATACTGGTACTGCTAATTTCAAAAATATCTTGGTGAGCGGCGATACACCCTATACGCTCGAAGAAGTTGACACAGCTATCCGATACGTTGTTCCGAAGTCACAGACCGCACCCGTCGTTTGGGATAAGGATACTAAACGTGAATTTACCAATACCCTCAAAAAGTTTATCGTTGAGGTTGCAAAGGTCGATTCCGAAACAAAGCAGCCGCAGGGCGACGCTTCGCTTGCAGGAGCAAAGTACGGTATCTATGACGGCGACAAGCTGATTGACACCTACACCACCGATAAGGACGGCAAATTCACCACTAAAGAATATGTCTGCGGCGATAATTGGACTATCAAGGAGATTGAGCCTTCCGAGGGCTATTTGCTTGATGAAACTGTCTATCCTGTCGGCGCAGAAGCGAAGAAGTACACCATTGAGCATAACAAATGCGTTCTCAGCGTTAATGAGGACGTTATCAAGGGCGATATTGAAATTGTCAAGCACACCGATCAGGGACAGACCAAGATTGAAACACCCGAAGAAGGAGCCACGTTTCAGCTCTTTCTCAAAAGCGCAGGGAGTTTTGACAACGCACACGAAAGCGTCCGTGACACCCTTGTCTGTGACGAAAAAGGCTACGCAAAATCAAAGAAGTTGCCTTACGGCACCTACACTGTCCACCAGACCTACGGCTGGGAAGGCAGACACTATGTTGACGACTTCGATGTATTCGTCTGCGACAACTCTAAGCCGTACAGCTTCATCATTAACAATGATATTTTTGAATCCTATCTCAAGGTGGTTAAGGTGGATGCTGAAACAGGAAAAACCATCCCCTACAAAGGAGCAGGATTCCAGATTTATTCACCCGATAATACTCTGATCACTATGTCCGTTCCGTATCCCTCGAATCTGACAATCGACACATTTTATACCAACAGCGAGGGCTATCTGATTACGCCCGAAATGCTTGTGTACGATAAGGGTTATAAACTCGTTGAGGTACAGGCTCCCTACGGCTATGTACTCGACAGCACACCCGTCACCTTTGATATTACCGAGGACAACGCTACCGAGGAAAATGCGCTCACTATCGTAAAGGTAAACAAAGCGAACACACCGCAAAAGGGTAAGATTACTGTCACCAAAGAGGGCGAGAGCTTTGTAGGCGTGAATGTTATCGGTGAGGAAACTCCCGTTTTTCAGCCCGTGTTCGAAATCACCAAGCAGAAAGGCGCAGTTTACTCCATCACCGCCGCCGAGGATATTGTTACTCCCGACGGCACCGTCAGAGTAAAGAAAGGCACGGTTGTAGATACCGTTACCACAGACGGCAAGGGTACGGCAACAAGCAAAGCGCTCTATCTCGGTAAATATACCGTCAAGGAGTACAAGGCTCCTGCCGGAATGGTCATCAGCGACGAGATCCACACGGTTGAGCTTGCCTATGCAGGGCAGGAAATCTCCGTAACCGATAGCGCTACTTCGTTTTATAACGAAAGGCAGAAAGCCAACATTACACTCGCAAAGGTAATGGAGAGAAACGAAGCCTTTGAAATCGGCGACAACAGCGAAATCCTCAATGTCACCTTCGGCTTATTTGCCGAGAGCGATATTACCGCCGCGAACGGCGACACCATCCCCGCTGACGGTCTGATTGAGATCGTTTCCGTTGATGAAAACGGTAACGCTGCCTTTACAGCCGATATTCCGTTCGGCAAATATTATGTCAAGGAGCTTGCTACTGACGAGCATTATATCCTTAACGATGAACGCCACGGCTTTGAGTTTACCTACGGCGGTCAGACCGTCAAGACAGTTGAAATCAAGGCAAACGGCGATGAGCCGTTCACTAACGAGTTGATTTACGGCTCCGTATCCGGCAAGAAGGTTGATGAAAACGGCGAAGCACTCGGCGGCGCGGTTATCGGACTATTCAAGACCGATGATGTAGAATTCGCAAAGGAAAACGCAACCTTGACAACAGAATCAGCCGATGACGGCAGCTTCAGCTTTGGCGAGAACAATATCCCGTTCGGCACTTGGTATATCCGTGAGATTGCCCAGCCCACAGGCTTTGTACTCAACGATACCGTGTACCCCGTCACCATCGGCGCAGACGGCGATATGGTCGAAATCGAGATTGTCAACGAGTATATTCGCGGCAACGTCAAGACAACTAAGGTTGATGCCGACTATCCCGAAAACAAGCTGACAGGCGCAGTATTTGAAATCTATTCAGATACCAATGAGGATGAAAAGCTCGACAAGGATGATACGCTGGTCGGCGAACTCAAAGAATCCGATACAGGTATTTATGAGATGAACGACATCGTTTACGGTCACTATCTTGTAAAGGAAAAGACCGCGCCTGACGGCTTCATTCTTGACGAGAACACCTATCCCGTATTCATTGAAACAGACGGTACTACCTATGAAGTTGAAAATGAAGCAGAAAAAGGATTTTTGAATGAAGCGATGAAAGGCTCGCTCAAAATCATCAAGACTTCCTCCGATGATAAGGTGGAAGGTATTTCATTCCGCATCACAAGTGATAACGGCTTTGACCAGACCGTAAAGACCGATAAAAACGGCGAGATTACGATTGAAGGCTTACGCATCGGCAAATATCTTGTATCTGAGGTAAACAATGAAGCCTCTGCCGGTTATCTGCTCCCCGAGGACGCGGTTGTTGAAATCGAATACGGCAAGACCGCGACAGTCAAGATGCACAACGAGAAAATTGACGTTCCGCAGACAGGCGACTTCCGCACTTCCAACAGCTTTTGGATTGTACTCGGCGGCGTCGCGGCGGCAGGCATCGCCGTTTGTGTTGTGCTTCTTTTGAGAAAGAAAAAGAGAGTCAGCAAGGAGGCTGAATAATGAAGGTTATTATTGCCATCGTACTTCTTGTCTTTATCATTGCAGGATTTATCTTCTTGCAGATTAAGAACAAGAAAAAATGAACCCAACGGAGAGGACGGCACCCCTGCTGTCCTCTCCACACATTTAGGAGCTTTTATGAGCAAACTTAAAACTATCGAAAGCCGAGTTTTAGAGGTGCTGCTTGACGAAAAGAAAACACGCGACGATGATATGCTGTTGTATTTTATGGTGTGTCAGCGCTGCTTTTTCGATTCACACGGAATGAGAGATATTTCATTTAATGAGTTTATCCATAAATTTCGTGATCTTGGTTGTCCTAACTTTGAGAGTGTAAGGAGGACAAGACAGATGGTACAGTCACAGTACCCCGAACTTGGTTGCAGTCCCAAAGCCCGACGCGCAAGGAGCCGAGGGCAAAAAGCTTATGAAAAATATGCAAAGGAGGCAGCAGAAAATGGCGAAGGATGATATTTTCACCCCGAATTTTCAGCAAAAATCCAAAACATTGAAATTGCTTTTTGAAAAGGGAGTTACCGATGAAAAAAGTCTGCTTTCTTTATCGACAATGCAGATTTTACAGATAGCGACCAACTATCAAGAAGCGTTTATCATTTCGGAATTACAGGTTAATTCCAAAGCAAACAAACTCTATTCTTATCTTGGAGGAAACACGAATGAACAGCAAAGCGAAGTATCCTAATTTTTTCGATCAGCGGTGCATTGTATGGACAAATATCAATCTTTTCAACGGCTTTGACTATGAGGCGCTTCGTGGTCATTGTTGTGTATGTCAGGACACACAGATCGTCCGCGCCCTGAAGCTGAATAATGATGCGCTTGATGAAATCCGTGAGCTTATGAATGTTGAAGTGGAACAGCCAATCATCTCGATTGATATGCATTACGACGCGGATGATGAAGCAATGAGCGATTGCTATATCTTCCCCTACTGTAATCTTAATGGTTGCTTTTGTTTCAGCGGCGACGGCATTAAAGAGTGGTATATCGACGAGAAAGACGATCTCAGGTCTTTTGAAGTTACTGACATTGATAGCTGTTTCAGTCTTTTTCGTATGCTCAAACCGTCATTGTCGCCGCGTGACGTTCAGCATTTTAAGGAAGAAATCATCGCCGGAAATATCAATTGGGATATGGTTGAAAAATACACGGATTCAATCGGCGAGAAAGTCGCAACCGCGATGTTCGGTGATGTGAATAACGAGGTCAGCAATAATGAGTGATACAGACTTCAAGGCTGTTCCGATGCAGCTCGAAGAAGCGCGGTATTCTTATCGCAACAGTCAGCAAATCAGCTCACAGACAGGCTTGATCGGCTATCTCCGCGCCGATATGGGGACAAACGGCAACGAGTTTTGGTCAACTTGGAACGATTATCGCAAGGATTTGAAAACCGATGATTTCAAGAGCGAGTTTGATGATGTGATCAATTCATTCAGAGAGAAAGGACAGTTTCTTTCTGACCGCCAGACCTTGAGCCGATTTTGTGATGATTCGCAGAACGCTTTAGAGTTTGGCGAGCGTTACGGTGCAGGCAGAGATTACGGCGTGAGAGTAAACACGCAGGATTACGCCTATCTTATGCGGCTCAATCCTCATAAGGGCGAATATAATCTGTACTGCTATTGCTACCGCAAGGATTGGCTTGACCATCACCTCGAACGCGCAAGGCGCGGTATCCGTTTTATCAACCCTCATTACAAAGAGCTGTTTCGTATTCCTGATGGCGACCATATAAGAATAACCTATCCCGATGGCTCTCATAAAGACCGTACTTGCAGATATATCGACGATAGTCACGTTGAGGTTGACAATAATCTTTATCATATCTGCGAGTTTGCCGAGATAATGGAGAGCAACGGTAATACGGTTGTTCCTTTGCGCGCTTCACTTCCCGACCAATGTTATACCTTTGTTGAAGGCTTGAATATGATAGCCATTATCAACAAGGGCGAGCTTGGCTATACCGATGCAAAATCAGCAAATGGCAGACCGATTGAAAACCGCGCTATGGTTGATAAGCTGAACGCCCAGCTTGGTGTGACAAAAGCACAGTACGCAGCTATGAAGCAAGGCTCACGCTTTGGATTTGATAAGCCGGACGCCGATCCGAAAAGCTATGACGAAAACGGGCAGGCTATCAAGCCGAAGCAGAAGGACAGAGAGAGGTAATTTTTAATGGCAAAAAGAAAATTTGAAATTATATCAGAAATGTTTGATAGAGTTTCAACCGAAGTGACTTCCTCCCCCGATAGTTGGAGATCATTTCTTAATTCTGCCTGCCGTAACTTCAAACTCCGTTATGATGAACAAATCTTAGTTTACGCCCAAAAGCCCGAAGCGACTGCCGTTCTACCCATTGAACGGTGGAACAGGACTTTCGGCAGATGGGTAAACCGAGGTGCAAAGGGAATCGCCGTCTTTGAAATGATAGGCGGAGATTCTCAACGATTAGTCCATTATTTCGATATTTCCGATACACACGCAAGCGAGAATTCAAGACCTGTCCCTATATGGAATATGCGCTCCGAGTATGAGAACGAGGTCATTGATACGCTTGAAAATACCTTTGGCTACTTGGACAGCAAGGACAGTATCGAGCAGGCGATTATCAGCGCCGCAGACAACGCCGTCGAGGACAACACGCCCGACTATATCAGCGACCTAATAAGAACCGTTGATGACAGTTTCCTTGAAGGTTTAGGAGAAATAGCCGTTGATACAATGTACCGTCAGCTTGTTAAAAACAGCGTAGCCTATATGATGATGACAAGACTCGGTATCGACGCCGACCGGTATTTTGATGATGACGATTTCCGTGATGTTATCAATTTCAATACCAAAGCAACAGCCAACGCCATCGGTTTTGCGACGAGCGATATTGCCGAAATGGGACTTACCGAAATAGCAAGAACCGTAAATGCCCTTGCTCGGCAAAATCGCATAATTGCAGAAAATCGGAATACGGAATATACTAATGACACACCAAACGAAAGGAGTTTTGACAATGGCAGAACTGACTTACACGATGCAGGGCGATTATCTTCTGCCCGACGTGACACTCCCCGAACAGCCGAGAGTAACGCTGGGACACTACGCGCAGATGAGGAAGAATTATCTGCTGAATCATCACAAGCTGATCTACTTCAACTATCTGACCAGCGGAACGCTGACAGCGCATCTGGCGGACGTTCAGGAGCAGGCGATAACGCTGGAGGAGAGCATCGTCAAGAAGATGGCTCAGAAAGAAGGAGTGACCGAGAAGCTGAAAGCGGAAGATCCGATGAAGTGGACGCGCCTGATGAACAATCTCAGACACTCGGCGCAGGAGATCGTCAAGGAACAGGTGATATTCGTATAAGTGAACAGGAGCAGGCTCAGTCAGAGGACGAGCCTGCTTTGTCTGTTATTAACGATGACCGATATGTGCGCGGCGATACCAATTTCAATTTGTTTGATGAAAGCATATTGAGAGATTTACCATTCTACGGTGTAGATGAGCGCATCAATGAGATATTTGCAACAACGCCCCACCTTCGTGCGTCCTTAGAGGAAATACGCAATTATATTGAAGCTGTTACCGATGAAGCAAAGCGAGAAGAATATATCCGCAGTGTTTTTAACGATGATTTTACTGAGGTTATTCTTGCTGACGGAGAACGCGCCGGATATAAGACCTACGAAAACGGTTTATATATCTGGAAAGGCAGATACCCTGACCGCGAGGGCGACAACTTCCTTCATTGGAAAGATGTTGTCGGACACTTTAACGCTATGCGAATGCTTGGTATGCTCCAAAGCACCGTTAAACCTTTGCCGTCGCAGGACGGACAATTACAACTTATCGCTGAATCGGCAGAGCGCAACGCGCCTGCTTTTTCTTTTGCACAGGAAATTATCGACAGCGTGTTAACACGAGGTAGTGGTGTTTCCGAGGGGAAAATGAGAATATATGAGCAGTTTCAGAAATCATTATCCCAAACAGAAAACATTTCTTTTCTAAAAAATGAATACGGCTGGGGCGGTTCATCTAACGCTGTTAATTATACAGGCATCGGAGAAATGCACGACGGTAAAGGCATCACGCTGAGTATTGGTTATAAGGAGGGTGCGCCGACACAACTTCTCAAATGGAACTATGTCGAAAAGCGCATCCGTGAACTGATACGGCTTGACCGTTACCTCAATCCAAAAGAAAAGGAATACTATCCCACTTGGCTTGACAGACAGGAGCAACTCAGAGCCGAACGTGCGGCTGAAAAGGCAGTCCGTGAAGCACTTTATACTCCACCGAGCCGTAAACGCGAGCTTGTTCCTACTGAGTATGAGTACCGCTATTCTCTCGGCGCGACGGTCTATATCGGCGCAAGTGAATATGAGATTGTTTCCTTTGATGAAAACCGTGTAATGCTCTTTGACCGCAGCTTTCCGTTAATCAACACGGAAATGACAAGAACCGAGTTTGACGCGAAGGTCAGAGAAAACCCGATGAACGATCACCTTCGTGTCGCAATACAACCCGAAAAAGAAGTAGACAGCACAGAACGCGATTACAGCAAATATACGCCTGTTATGCAGAAGTATTTCAAGCTGAGGGACGAAAATCCCGATTCAATCATTCTATTCCAAATCGGCGCTTTCTACGAAGCTATGGGCGATGATAGCCATACTGTTTCTCAGGCACTCGGCTTGAATATCACTACCCGTATGATAGCGGATGACGAGGGCATTGAGCTTTGTGGTTTTCCGTCGAGCCGACTTGAAACCAATATGAATATGCTCCTTGACCGAGGACACAGGATTGGTATTTCAGCGATTGAAGAAAACGGCAGCCGCAAGTTTGTTACGGTACTGCCTAATCGTGATCGTGAGCCTGTTCAATCTGAGCCTGTCGGCAGGATTGAATACCTTAATGCAGACGGTACGGTTGAAAACAGTATCGAGTACACCAACGCGACAATGCTTGAGCGTGACATTAAAGCTGAAAGCGCTGATAATGTCAGTATGGCGGTGTATCTGTATAAGGACAGCGACGGAAATATGATGCCGCACGACTTTATAGACAGCCTTCCGCATCCCTTACAACGCTTTGAGATAGTCGATAAGCCTGAGCCGCAATCGGAGTACGATATTCTGATGAACAAAGCGCAGGAGCTTATAGCCTACTATATGGATGCCGAATTTGGCGAGAACGAGGAATATAAGCTGCCTGATGATTTGTCCGAAATTAATCTTGCTTATACGACCACAGAGGACGAACAGCACGAAATAACAGCCGACCTCAATCTGGTCGATTTTCGTATCCAGACGAAAGTTGACGGGCAGGTTGTCCGCACAGAGCAGTATTCCTCTTTGCAGGATATTGTTGAGAACGGCTTGGATGGTATGCTCTTTGATGACCTTGTGTATGTTTCAGACGAGGAGCTTGCACCTTTCTATGCCGACCACGACGAGCTTGATGATGTTGATCCTGCCGAGATTCGTGCGCGACTTGCCGAATCCGGCATCGTAAACGGTGAGTTAGTCGATCCTGAAAAACTTGACAGCGATCCGTTTATTCAACAGGTAATGGCTGATGTTGAATCTATTACCGGAGCGACCGGTTTTATTGACCATTACTATGTTGTCGATGATCTGAGGGCTGCCCCGCTTAATGTAACAGAGTATAAAGACCGTGACGAAGCGTTGTCGGCGTACTTTGACTTGCCCACCGACAAATTAAAAGCCTTCGGATTGATGAATACCAATAAGCTGCCGGGCAGTTTGGACTTTATTCAATGTATCGACGGAAAGGATAAATTCATTGAGGATTATGCAAGAGCAGATGTTCCTTCTTGGAGAAATCCCGAAATTGATGAGCTTGTATCATATCTGAAACAACAGCTTGACGAGCGCACGACCATTCAACAAGCAGATGATGGTTCCTTGATTGATCAGGTATATGTAGATGCGAAGGACGCGGCGCGTGAGCAGGAACAATCCGAGGATAAACCGCAGCTCCGCACTATAACCTTTGATTTGACCGCGACAGAACAGGACGGCGCAAATCAGGATTTACTCGGAAAGCAGATTAGACTTGATGACCGTGATTTCAAAGTCATCAAAGTCAACACCTACGGCGACGTCAGTTTGGAGGATCTCACCTTTAAGAGTGCAACAGGATACCCGATTGTCCGTATCGAAAAGGTTGAATTTGTCCGCAGAACATTAGAAGAACAGCAGGCAAAAGAACCGATTACTCCTGCTTGGGAGCAGAAGCCGAGAGCAAAGACACAGACCTTTGACCTTCATCCCGATATTCCTATGGCTGACCGCCATACCTTTGACCTCAAAGCGTTCGAGTTAGAGGAAGTCGGTAAAAAGGCGCGTTTCCGCAGAAATGTTGACGCTATCCGCGTATTGAAGGAATGTGAGTTTGACAACCGCTTTGCAACGCCCGAAGAACAAAAAGTCCTTGCTCAGTATGTCGGTTGGGGCGGAATACCCGAAGCCTTTGATGAGAACAATGCTGCTTGGACAGATGAATTCTTTGAGTTGAGCGGTTTACTCTCTCCCGAAGAATATCAGTCAGCAAGAGAAAGTACGCTGACCGCGTTCTATACGCCGCCTGTTGTAATCTCAGCTATCTATAAGACAATGGAGCAGATGGGCTTCAAAGAAGGCAACATCTTGGAGCCTTCGTGTGGTATCGGCAACTTTATCGGTATGCTGCCCAACTCAATGGAAAACAGCCGCGTTTACGGTGTTGAGATTGATAAAATCTCCGCAGGCATAGCACAGCAGCTTTACCAGCGCACATCAATAGCGGCACAACCCTTTGAACAAGCGGATATTCCCGACAGCTTCTTTGACGCGGTTGTCGGTAACGTTCCTTTTGGTGATTTTAGCGTCGCTGACAAACGCTATGATAAACACCATTTTCTGATTCACGATTACTTTTTCGCAAAGTCGCTCGACAAGCTCCGTCCGGGCGGCGTGATGGCTCTTGTTACCTCAAAGGGTACGATGGATAAAGAAAGTCCTGCCGTCAGAAAGTATATCGCCCAGCGCGCGGAGCTTCTCGGCGCAATCCGTTTGCCGAACAACACCTTTAAGGGAAACGCCGGAACAGAGGTCGTATCCGATATTCTGATTTTGCAAAAGCGTGACCGTATCATCGACATTGAACCGGATTGGGTACACTTGAATACCGATGAAAACGGTATCAAGATGAACAGCTACTTTGTCGATCACCCCGATATGATTCTCGGTGAAATGAAGATGGTGTCGGGACGGTTCGGCGAAGAAGCGACCTGTGAGCCATACGAAAACGCCGACCTTGAAAGTTTGCTGAACGACGCGATTTCCAATATTCACGGCGAGATTACAGACTATCAGCTTGACGAGGATTTAGAGGAAGAAGATAATTCCATTCCTGCCGATCCGACTGTCAGGAACTTCTCCTACGCTCTTTATGACGGCAAAATCTATTTCAGAGAGAACAGCCGAATGGTTCCCGTTGAAGCATCCGCGACGGCGGAAAACCGTATCAAGGGCTTGATTGAGATTAGAGATTCCGTCCGCAGACTCTTGGAGTTGCAGACGGAGGATTATCCCGACAGCGACATCAAAGCTGAACAGCAACACCTTAACAAGCTATATGATGATTATACGGCGAAGTACGGTCTGATCAACAGTCGCGGCAACAGTATGGCATTCTCTCAGGACAGCTCCTATTCTCTGTTGTCCGCGTTAGAGGTTATCGACGATGAAGGTAATCTTGAGCGTAAAGCGGATATGTTCTTTAAGCGTACCGTTAAACCGCACACTCCCGTTACTTCGGTCGATACCGCGTCGGAAGCTCTTGCCGTATCAATGGCGGAGAAAGCCCACGTTGATATGGACTATATGGAGCAGCTCACAGGCAAATCCGAAAAAGAGATTTTCGACGAGCTGAAAGGCGTTATTTTCCTTAATCCTCATTATGAATACGGAAACGATCCGTCAGGAAAGTATCTGATGGCAGACGAATACCTCTCCGGAAATGTCCGTGAAAAGCTGCGGGTAGCGAGAAAATCCGCAGAGCTGTATCCCGAAGATTATACTGTCAATGTGCAGGCTCTCGAAAAGGTACAGCCAAAGGATTTGACTGCCAGCGAGATTTCCGTCAGGCTCGGCGCGACTTGGCTGCCTGTTGATGTTGTCGAGAAGTTTATGCACGAATTCTTTGATACTCCCTACTATTCCCGTCACAAAATGAAGGTGCATTTTTCCGAGTACACGGGCGAATGGAATATCGAGAACAAGACCGGCGACAAGAGCAATGTCAAGGTAAACAGCACCTATGGCACAAAGCGAATCAACGGCTACAAAATCTTAGAGGAAACGCTTAACCTCAAAGATGTTCGTATTTTTGATTACGTTGAGGATGCAGACGGCAAGCGTAAGGCTGTCCTCAACAAAAAGGAAACCGCTATTGCTCAATCCAAGCAGGAGCTTATTAAGCAAGGTTTTCAAGATTGGGTATGGGCTGATCCGAAACGCCGCGAGCGTCTTTGTAAAATCTACAATGAAAGATTCAACAGCACGCGCCCCCGTGAGTATGACGGCAGTCACATCACTTTCAGCGGAATGAACCCTGAGATTGAGTTGAGAACCCATCAAAAAAACGCTGTTGCACACATCCTTTACGGCGGCAACACACTACTCGCACACGCGGTTGGAGCCGGCAAGACGTTCGAGATGGTCGCGGCGGCGATGGAGAGCAAAAGGCTTGGTTTATGTACCAAGTCTTTATTTGTTGTGCCGAATCATTTGACCGAGCAATGGGCGGCTGAATTTTTGCAGTTATACCCTGCGGCAAACGTCCTTGTTGCTACGAAAAAGGATTTTGAAACCAAAAACCGTAAGCGCTTTTGCGGTCGTATTGCCACAGGTGATTACGACGCTATCATTATCGGACACTCACAGTTTGAAAAAATCCCGATGAGCGTTGAACGTCAGAAGCAGATTTTGGAGCAGCAGCTTCAGGAAATCACCGACGGTATCATCGAAATGAAGGCGAATCGCGGCGAGCGTTTTTCAATCAAGCAGCTTGAAAAATCCAAAAAAGGAATCCAGGCAAAGCTGAAAAAGCTCAACGACCAGAGCCGCAAGGATGACGTAGTAACCTTTGAAGAACTCGGTGTTGACCGTCTGTTTATCGACGAAAGTCATTATTACAAGAACCTTTTCCTGTTCACAAAAATGCGCAATGTCGGCGGCATCGCTCAGACAGAAGCGCAGAAGTCCAGCGACCTTTTTATGAAGTGTCGCTATCTCGACGAGCTGACGGGCGGCAGAGGTGCGATATTCGCCACAGGTACGCCTATCTCCAATTCTATGGTAGAGCTTTACACCATACAGCGCTATTTGCAGTATGAAACGCTCCAGCAAAATGGCTTACAGCACTTCGATTCTTGGGCTTCAACCTTTGGTGAAACGATTACGGCAGTTGAGTTGACACCCGAGGGCTATACTTTAATAGGACGATAAATAATGCGTTTCTAAATTGAAAAAGAGGTTATCAAAAGCGGCTTGGAGGTTGCGAAAGAATTTATATATTTTCTTGAAAACAGTTCCGCTTTACACCTTGTTTTTCTCCTATTAGCAGAGGGAGTAATCCCTATAATGCTAAAACAGATTACATACGAAAGGAGGTTAAAGGAATGTCAAGGAGTTCAAAGATTACAGCACTGTATGAGCGTTTGTCAAGAGATGATGACCTTACGGGCGAGAGTAATTCCATTACCAATCAGAAAAAATACTTGGAAGATTATGCCCGTAAAAATGGTTTTGATAACATTCGCCATTTTACTGACGATGGTTTTTCGGGTGTGAATTTCAATCGCCCCGGCTTTCAGGCTTTGATAAAAGAAGTAGAAGCAGGAAATGTCGGAACATTGATTGTTAAGGATATGAGCCGATTAGGGCGAAACTATCTGCAAGTCGGATTTTATACGGAAGTTTTGTTCCCTCAGAAAGATGTCCGTTTTCTTGCAATTAACAACAGCATTGACAGTAACAATGCTTCGGATAATGATTTTGCTCCATTTTTGAATATAATGAACGAATGGTACGCAAAAGACACGAGCAATAAAATCAAGGCTGTGTTTGACGCCCGTATGAAAGACGGAAAGCGTTGCAGCGGTTCAATCCCTTATGGGTATAACAGACTGCCGAGCGACAAGCAGACGCTTGTTGTTGACCCTGTGGCTTCTGAGGTGGTAAAGCGTATTTTTATGCTTGCCAACGAGGGTAAAAGTCCACGAGCAATCGCAGAATTACTGACCGAAGAAAAGGTTTTAATTCCCTCAGCATACGCAAAGGAATACCACCCCGAACAGTATAACGGTACAAAGTTTTCAGACCCTTATCTTTGGGGTGTAACAACCGTAAGAACGATTTTGGACAGGCAGGAATATCTTGGACACACGATTTTGCGTAAATCTGTAAGTACCAATTTCAAATTGCACAAACGAAAGAACACCGATGAAGATGAACAGTATGTATTTCCTAATACGCACGAGCCTATCATACCGCAGGAACTTTGGGACAGCGTTCAGAAACGCAGGAGCAGAGTAAATCGTGCTTCTGCTTGGGGAAGTCATACCAACCGTTTAAGCGGATATTTGTATTGTGCCGATTGCGGAAGAAGAATGACCTTGCAGACACATTACAGTAAAAAAGACGGTTCTGTTCAGTATTCATACCGATGTGGCGGATATGCAAGTCGGGTAAATACCTGTACCTCTCATTCAATCAGTGCTGATAATGTTGAAGCCTTGATATTGTCCTCTGTCAAACGATTTTCTAAATTTGTTCTGAATGATGAAAAAGCCTTTGCTTTGGAACTGCAATCCCTCTGGAATGAAAAGAAGGAAGAAAAGCCGAAGCATAATCAATCGGAGTTAAAACGCTGTCAGAAACGCTATGATGAACTCTCTGCCCTTATTCGTGGCTTGTATGAAAATCTTGTATCGGGATTACTGCCCGAAAGACAGTATAAGCAACTGATGAAACAGTATGATGACGAGCAGGCAGAACTGGAAGCGAAAATAGAAACGATGAAAAAGGAACTGTCTGAAGAAAAAGATACTGCTGTGGATATTAAGCATTTTATTTCGCTAATACGCAAGTGCAAAAATCCGACAGAAATATCTGATTTGATGTTTGCCGAACTCATTGACAAAATTGTGGTTTATGAAGCGGAGGGTGTGGGAAAAGCAAGGACACAAAAGGTTGATATTTATTTCAACTATGTCGGGCAGGTCGATATTGCTTATACAGAGGAAGAACTTGCCGAGATAAAGGCACAGGAAGAACAAGAGGAAACGGAGCGATTGGAGAAACAGCGTAAGCGTGAAAAAGCCTACCGAGAAAAGCGAAAGGCGAAGAAAATCGCTGAAAACGGTGGAGAAATTATCAAAAAGAAAATCTGTCCTCATTGTAACAAAGAGTTTATCCCTACAAGCAACCGACAAATATTCTGTTCAAAGGAATGTTGTTATCAGGCAAGGCAGGATAAAGTGAAAGCCGACAGAGAAGCAGAAAAAGGAAATCATTACTATCGTCAGCGTGAATGTGCTGTGTGTGGCAGGGTTTACTGGCCTACACACAGTCAGCAGAAATTCTGTTCCGAAGAATGTCAAAAGGTAAACCACAATAAGAAAACCTTAGAGTTTTACCACAAGAAGCAAAAGGAGAAAGCACTATGCAAAGATTTATCACAGACGAAAGAACAGGTATCCAATATGAACTCATCGGAGATTACTACTATCCCTGCATAACGGTAGAAGAAAGTCCCCCTCTTTCAAAATATGGGCGATTGAGGGAACGCTATCTGCGTGAACACAAGCGGATTTTATATTTCAATCTGCTGACAAGCGGAAAGTTATATGAACACCTTGCTGAAATTGATACTTCTGCTTGTAATATGGCGGAGTATCTGATAAAGGAAATGGCAAAAAAGCAGGGTGTTACCGAACAATTAAAGGTTGCGGATATGCTCAGATGGGTCGGACTTATGAACAATATTCGAGCCTGTGCTGATGAAATCGTATTGAATGATATTGTCTATTCATAATGAAATACCTGCCGAAAGAGAACTGCTGTCGATTGATGGCAGTTTTCCTTTTTCGGTAAGTGTTCAAGAAGTTATTAAGTTGCGACAGTAATGGAAGAAATCACAATTATACAAGAAAGCAATAAAAAGCCATATTACATCTTGTATTTTTTCTTTTCTTGTGGTATAATATAATGGATTTTTTTAGAAAGAGGTGGAAAGATGATTAACTTTTCTTGCAAATAATAATGAAATATGTGGTTATACTGCTTTGCTGCGGTATTATCACACTCGTTGCAAGAAAGTTATAAGTCTATTCATTTTATATAAGCTAATCTCTATTCTATTATAGAGAAATTATTGGCATTGTATTGATATGAGGAGCTGTAAGAGTTGACTTTCTTGCAGCTCTAATTTTGTATTAAGGAGAAGATGTACAATGTCAATGATTAAAGTGGAAAATCTTACATTTTCCTATCCATCAAGTTATGATAATATTTTTGAAAATGTAAGCTTTCAGATAGACAGTGATTGGAAACTTGGCTTTATAGGCAGAAATGGTAGAGGTAAGACAACATTTTTGAACTTGTTACTTGGCAAGTATAAATACAGTGGTAAAATTTTTTCTTCTGTACAGTTTGATTACTTTCCCTATCCAGTTTGCGACAAAGGCAGAATGACAACGGATGTTTTAGCAGAAATATGCCCCATTGCAGAAGAATGGGAAAAGATGAGAGAATTGAATTATCTTGAGGTAGAAGCAGATGTGCTTTATAGACCATTTAGCACCCTTTCAAATGGTGAGCAAACAAAGGTATTACTTGCGGCATTGTTTTTAAATGAGGGACATTTTCTGCTGATTGATGAGCCTACAAATCACTTGGATATGCAGGCAAGAGAAATTGTTTCTGAATATCTCAGAAAAAAACAAGGATTCATATTAGTATCACACGACCGCAGGTTTGTGGATAATTGCGTAGACCATATTTTATCTATCAATAGAACAAATATTGAGGTTCAAAAAGGTAATTTTAGTTCTTGGTGGGAAAATAAGCAAAGACAAGATTCCTTAGAGATTGCTACAAACGAAAAATTGAAGAAAGAAGTTAATCGATTGTCCGAAGCAGCGAAACGAAATGCAAACTGGTCGGATAAAGTGGAAAAAAGTAAGAAAGGAACAACAAATTCCGGTTCTAAATTGGACAAAGGTTTTGTCGGTCATAAAGCGGCTAAAATGATGAAGCGGTCAAAAGTCATAGAGGCAAGGCAACAAGAAACAATCGAGAAAAAATCAGCACTGTTGAAGAATATTGAAACGATAGCGAGTTTGAAAATTTGTCCTTTAATATATCATTCCGATATTCTACTGCGTGCATCTAATCTTTCTATTTGCTATGGACAAAATATTGTCTGTGATAATGTGTCTTTTGAAATTAGGCAAGGTGACCGTATTGCTCTTGATGGAAAGAACGGAAGTGGAAAAAGCAGTCTGCTAAAGTTGATTGTTGGCGAAACTATTGTACATTCAGGAGAATTATCCGTAGGAACACAACTTATTATTTCATATGTTCCGCAGGATACCTCTCATTTGAGAGGACTACTATCTGATTATGCCAGAAACTGTGAAATAGACGAAAGTTTGTTTAAATCAATTCTTAGAAAGCTTGGCTTTGAAAGAGTACAATTTGAAAAGGACATAGCAGATTTTTCAGGTGGGCAAAAGAAAAAAGTGCTGATAGCACGGAGCCTTTGCGAACAGGCACACCTCTATGTATGGGATGAGCCTTTGAACTTTATTGATGTGTATTCACGAATACAGATTGAACAGTTAATCGAAGAAAATGCATTGACAATGATTTTTGTAGAACACGATAAAAACTTTAGAGAGAGGATTGCAACGAAAACATTTCAATTATAAAATAACTAAATATCTTTTGAATAATACAAAAACATCGTAGAAATACGGTGTTTTTTGTTACCTAAAACTCACAATTTCATACATAACCACAGATTAGTACAAATACCTTGTGTGATTTTTTGAAAGGCTTAGAGAGGGGATTTTCCTCGATTTTTGCCCCGAAAAGTTACAGAAACAAGGCTGATGTATCTCTATCTGTGGTTTTTTTATTTCTCAGAGAAAAAGGAGGATTGGTATGCCGAGAATGAGCAAGAAACGGAAACAGGAATGGGCATTGTTTCTGAATGACCGAAACCGCATTACCTACAACGAACTTTGCAGAAAATGCAGTAATCTTTGCAAGCAGAGTTTCCGTTGTATTGTAGTGTATTGCCCGAATTATTTGTCGAAAAGGAGGACAACGAAAAATGAGACAGATTGAAAATGAAATGAATGTCAGCGTACCGCTTGAAGTTGTCAAAGCAAGTGAGATTGAGCCGAAAGAAGTAAAATGGCTGTGGTATCCGTATATTCCGTTTGGCAAGGTTACGCTGTTGCAGGGCGATCCCGGCGATGGTAAAAGCAAGTTAATGCTTTCCATCTCCGCCCTGCTCACGAAAGGCGAGCCACTTCCGTTTACCGAGACGGAAGAAAACGAGCCTATGACTGTCATTTATCAGACAACGGAAGATGATGCAGACGATACGGTAGTGCCCCGATTTAATTCGGCAGGCGGTAACGGAGAAAAACTTATCTTCATCAAGGAAGATGAAAAATCTTTATCCTTTGGGGACAACCGTATTCGTGAAGCAATAGAGATGTACCACGCAAGACTTTTAATTCTTGACCCGATGAGTTCCTACATCGGAGAAAACTGTTCTATGAACAACGCCAACGAAACACGAGCAGAGTTTAATCATCTGATAGCGGTTGCAAAAGAAACAGGCTGTGCGATTGTGATTATCTCCCATATGAATAAGATGAAAGACATCAATCCGCTTTACCGCACAAACGGTTCAATTGATATTGCGGGTGCTGCAAGAAGTATTCTTGCAATCACACGCACACCTAACAAGGAAGCCCCTGCGGAGAGGTATTTGGTGCAGGTAAAATCCAACCTTGCCCCGACAGGCTCTGCCATTCTTTTTGCAGTATCGGAGAAAGGTGTGGATTTTATTTCTGAAATGGAAATGACGGCAGAGGAAGCGTTTCAATCCCTTGCCCCTAAAATCGGCAGACCCAATGACAAGGAGATTAAGGCGAAAGCATTTCTTGTTGAAATGCTGAAAGGCGGTGAAATGCTTTCTTCGGATTGTGAGGAAAAACTTGAAGCTGCAGGGTTCAAGAAATCGACCATCAAAAAGGCAAAAAAGAACGCAGGGGTTATCTCAGAAAAGAAAGGCTTTCTGTGGTACTGGTCTTTGCCGATGGGCGATATACCGAGAGAATAAAGACAGGCTGTCTGCTGAATGGACAGTCTGTTTTAATGATTGAGGTATCTAAGGAGGTCAAGGGGGAACTCCCTTGCCCACGACATCTTTGCAGACGAAGTCTGAAAGTGTCATAGTGGGTTACACACATTCAGAGAATGTTGTGTAATGGCTTCGCCCTGCCGAGAAAGGAGAACGAAAATGGCGAAAAACAATAAGGCGGATATGAGTTGTGCAAGGGTAAAAAAATATACCGCTTCTGATGTAAGCAAGGCAGAAAGACACAACGAACGCAAGAATGAAACCTACGAAAATATGAATGTGATTGAGGAACGAATACCCTTTAATGTGCATTTCAAAGAGCCGAACGCACCGACCTATATGGAACAATTAAAGCAGATGGAAACAGAGGGTTTAGTGTCGCTTCGTGGGTTGAGAAAAGACGCAACACTCTTTAACGAGATAGTGATTGATGTGAATACGATGTACTTCGAGCGTAACGGTGGCTATGAATATGCGAAGCAGTTTTATGAAGAAGCCTATCATTTCATCGAGGAAAAATTCGGTGCTGACAATGTTATATCGGCGGTAATGCACGCTGATGAAATCAATTTAGCGGCAACTGAGGACTTGGGAAAAGAGGTATATCATTACCATTTACACGCTATGGTCTTGCCTGTGGTTGAAAAAGAAATCCTATGGAGCAAGCGTTGTAAAGACCCTGAACTTCGAGGAACTGTTAAGGAAGTAGTAAATCAGATAAGCCATTCAAAGAAATGGAAGTCCGATATTCCGCTGACCGATGAAAAAGGAAATCCGTTGCTTAGAAAGAACGGAAAGCCGATGTTCAGAGCTTCGTACAGCATACTGCAAGACGAATTGTTTGCCTATATGACGGAGCGAGGGTTCAAAGGCTTTCAGCGTGGCGAATACGGAAGCACAGCGGAACACCTTACTTCCCTGCAATATCAAATCAAGCAGGATAAAGAGCGTTTGGAAAAACTGCAAAAGCGTATTCAGAAAGAGCAAGTGAAATATGAGCCTGCCCGTCATATCTCTAAAACTTTAAGCGAGATTGACAGTATGGGGCAGAAAACAATTACAGGCAAAATGGCAATATCCAAAGAGGATTATTCCCAACTTACTGCCCTTGCTAAAGAGGGCATTACAAGTCGTGGAGAAATCAAAAACTTGGAGCAGAGTGCCAGTTATTACCGACAGAAGTATTATGACAGTGCAAACGTATTGGAAAGAATGAAAACAAAATACAACGAACTGAAAGAAAAGTGCAGACCTTTTCTCGAAGCGTTGGAGCATTTTCCAGAGGTTGCTAAACTTTTTACCGAGAAAGTGAAGCAACTTTTTTCTTTTAAGGAAGCACAGGAACGAGCCGAAAAAGAAGCGAGAGAAAAAGAAAGGCAGGAGCGTATCAAGGCACGAAAAAACAAGCGTGGTTGGGAAAGATAACCGCTTCGATTATACTCACGACTTAATGACTTGTTGATATGTTGAGGTGTATCGGAGGAATATTTTTCTTCGGCTGGTAATCGGGACACTTGGAAACGGGTGTCCTTTATTTTTTTGAAAGGAGCAAAACGATATGGAGAATAGAAATTCAAGTTATTCGGTACGAATTGGAAATACAACCTTTATTGTGTGCGTAAAGCAATCGGAAACTGCCCAAAAACCGATTGAAAAGGTCTTTAAGGATATGTGCAGACACGAGATTGCAGGCGGTTTCTTTTCGGATAAATTTGATTTAGAAAAGTTACAGAAAACATCTTGACAAACACTGCCCCGAAGGAACAGGCTATCGTGCAAAGACGAGATTTGCAAAGTTTTATAATCTTCCTGAGCTGATGGCGATGTTCAAAGAGGTTGCCGATATTCAGACAGCCGATATGCTCAATCTCCCTACGCCCGAAGCGCACTATCACAATGTAGCTGTCAAGCCGTCCGATTTCCAAAAGGATATGGTTGAGGAGCTTGGAAAACGAGCCGAAAAGATACGCAACGGAATGGTGGACGCGAGCGTCGATAATATGCTGAAAATCACCAACGACGGACGCAAGCTCGCGCTCGACCAGCGTATGCTCAATCCGATGTTGCCTGATTTTGATGGCAGCAAGGTCAACGCCTGTGTGGATAATATCTTCCAAATATGGCAGGATAACGCAGATAAGAAGTCAGCACAGCTTGTGTTCTGCGACCTCTCAACGCCGAAGCCGGATGCGGAATTTTCTGTCTATACCGATATTCGCAGAAAGCTCATTGAGCGCGGCGTACCGGAGAGCGAGATCCGCTTCATACACGAAGCGAACACTGAGGTACAGAAGCAGGAGCTTTTCAAAAAGGTGCGGCGCGGCGAGGTCAGAGTGCTGCTTGGTTCTACTCAGAAGATGGGAGCAGGCACGAATGTTCAGAATAAACTGATAGCCTTGCACGATATAGATTGCCCTTGGCGACCTTCTGATCTGGAGCAGCGGTCAGGCAGAATTATCCGTCAGGGTAATGAAAACAGCGACGTTCATATCTACCGATATGTTACGGAGCAGACCTTTGACAGCTACCTTTATCAGCTTGTTGAGGGTAAGCAGAAATTCGCGTCACAAATTATGACATCGAAATCTCCTGTCCGTTCTGCCGAGGATATAGACGAAACAGCGTTATCGTATGCCGAGATTAAAATGCTTGCTACGGGCAATCCCCATATCAAAGAGAAGATGGATTTGGATATTCAAGTCCAAAAACTCAAACTTTATAAATCCAACTATCTCTCTGAAAAGTACGCGCTGGAGGATAGAATTCTTAAATACTATCCGCAGGAAATCGCGCGTCTGACGGCGAGCGTTGAAGGTCTGACAAAAGACCTTGAAACGGCAAAAGTCCATCCAAAAGAGGTAGCAGGAAAGTTTGTCGGTATGGTTATCAACGGATTTAACTTTACCGAAAAAGCAGAAGCAGGACAGGTGCTTATCGAATCCTGCAAGGCAAAAACCACACCGGAGCCTACGCCTCTCGGAGAGTATCGCGGCTTCAAAATGGAGCTTGCGTTCGACACCTTTACGCGCGAATATGAGGTAAAACTTAAAGGGCATTTTACTCATTCTGTTTCCCTCGGCACAGATGTTTACGGTAATATTACTCGAATTGATAACGCCATAGACAATCTTGAAACCCGTCTGAATCAGGCGAAGGCTGACCTTGAAAACACCAAAACACAGCTTGAAACAGCAAAGGTTGAGGTCGAAAAGCCCTTTGCCCAAGAGGAAGAATTGAAACAGAAAATGGCTCGCTTGAATGAGCTTAACGCCCTGCTGAATGTAGATAAGCGCGAAAATGAAATTGTTGGCGGTGAACCTGATGAGGGCGAACAGCCAACGAAAAACCGTGACCGCGACTGCCGATAGGAGGTGTGATTATGGCTAAAGATTATAATAAACTGCTTTACGGAAAGCTCGCACAGGAACACGATGACTTCATTGACGAACTCAAAACCAAGCCGCCCGAACAGATTATTGAAGCAAGCTATGAGAAGGTTATTAAGGATGATTTACTCTCTATTTTTGAGTATACCAACTTCACACAGACCGAAGCAAAGGCTTTGTATAAGCTCGATAAGCCGCTTGACGCGCTCTATCAGGAGTGGCTTCACAACGATTTATCCTATATGGATTTGCTCAGAGATACGATAGATAACCGTATTGAATCGGCGGTAAGAGAGCTGAAAGCCAAGAGCAGGGACAGCAGGTGATCGTATGCCGTATGTCAGTTCAGACGATATTCTTGAAGCGAGAAAAATGGATTTGCTGACTTATTTGCAGAACTACGAACCACAGGAGCTTGTTAAGTTTTCGGCGGACACCTACACGACAAAAAGCCACGACAGCCTTAAAATTTCCAACGGAAAATGGATGTGGTGGTCGAGAGGAATCGGGGGCTACACAGCCCTCGATTACCTTGTCAAAGTAGAAAATATGCCCTTTATCAAGGCGGTTGAAACAATCATAGGTAGGTGCGCGGCGACGCCGCCCACCTATGTGAAGCCCACAAATCCTGCGCCGAAAGTTTTGCTGTTACCGCCGAAAAGCGCAACTACTACCGCTATAACTTCGTACCTTTGCGGTAGAGGGATTGATGAAAGCATTATAAAAAGCTGTATCAATCACGGCTTAATCTTTGAAAGTTTACCGTACCATAATGTTGTATTTGTCGGTTTTGATAAGGATAATAAACCGAGATACGCTTCATTCCGCGCGGCAAATGATAAGAGAATATTAGGCGATTGCACTGGCAGCGACAAGCATTTTTCATTCAAAATAGCGGACGGTCAAAGCAAAACCGTCCACATCTTTGAGTGTCCGATTGACTTGCTTTCTTATGCGACTTTGCTCAAAATGAGAGGTTATGACTACACGAAAACAAACCTTGTTTCTCTTGCCGGAGTGTATTCGCCTGCAAAGAATATATATGAGAGCAAGGTTCCTGTTGCGCTTCAGAAGTATCTTGAAGAACACCCCGATACAACCAAAATCATTACCCATTTTGATAATGACCGAACAGGTGTATTGGCTGCCGAAGCAATAAAAATACTGCTGCAAGGCAAGTATAACGTCGTTGATTTTCCACCGCCGCGCGGTAAGGATTTCAACGACTTTCTTTGTTTGGAGAGGAAGATCCAACGAAACAAACCACCAATAAACAGAGGTGAACGCGAATGAATATCAACATTTATCAGATTGACACATCAAGGGACAGAAAGCGGATTTGCTTTTTCGGGCTTGATGAAATCAAAGAATTGACGGGAGTAGATACGCTGAACAGCGGTATATATGATAAGATTTTCAGCGGCGATGTTGACTGCAATAATCTTGAAGCTGTGTACCGTATGTTTAACACCGACCATCCCGCAGGCTACACAGGGAGATCACTTTCTGTTTCCGATGTCGTAGAAATAACGGACGGTGACAAAAAAGGATTCTATTTCTGTGACAATATCGGCTTTCAGAAAATCGACTTTGACAGCTCGCTGTGCAAGGACTTGACCGCAACAGAAAAGCTATCCGTGCTTTTGATTCAGCCCGGCAAAGCTTCGAGAATGGTCGAGATTCCTGATACTCTTGACGCGATGCAGGAGCTTGTCGGCGGCTATATCGAGGAATATATGCCGTTCGATGATGAAGTCGCCATTATCGTAAACGAGGAAGGAAAACTCAAGGGATTGCCGCCAAACAGAGCGATCTACGCTGAAAAGGCTGAAACAGAAATACCGTCTTACGCAGAGCTGAAACGGATTTTTATGGAGGCTGAGAGCGTTAGAAAGCATCTTACAGCTCATATCACTTTTACAGCCGACAGTTTCAAAAAAGAGTATTCAGAGCAGTCGAGAACGTATGTAGTGAGCAGCGACAACAAGGCTTATTGGAGCAAACATCTCGGCTTATCTATCTTCGGTTCGTGCCTTGACGGAACCGATCAGCGTGTCAATCTCGATAAGTATATGGCGGAGGAACACGGCGGAGCTGATGGTTGGAAGGTAGAAAAATGTGTTTTGGTATCTTCCGAAAAGGAGATTGCCGATGTGATTGTCGGCGATTTCTTCATCGTAAAAGCTCCCGTCGATTCTGAAAAATACCAGAGTTTGACGAAGGATTTAGAGAAAAAATACTCCGAAAAATTCAAATATCCCGAAAGATTTTACCGTCAGAACGGCGAGATAAAAGTCCATCAAATCAAACCGAAGGAGCGTTCAGACGCTCGATAAATCACATCTTGTATAGTAAATGTTAATTCTTAGCAAGCAGTGTATTTTTACTCCTACCCGTAAAAATACGCTTGTTAGGGGGCGCTCCCCTAATACCCCGAATAAAGGAAGGTGATACACAATGCGAAGAACGGTAAAGAAGCAGTATTGGCTAACGCCGGACGAGGACGCTGAGCTGAAAAAGAAAGCCAAAGCGACCTGTCTGACAGAGGCGGCGCTGACACGATTTCTGATAAACGGTTTTGTCCCAAAGCAAAAGCCCGACGAAAAGGTCGAGGAGTTTTTGCACCAGCTCATTATGCTCGGCAACAACCTTAACAAACTTCTTGCTAAAGCCTATTCGCTGAATTTTATAGACACGCCGATTCTGCAAAAGGAAATGCAGAAATGGAATCAGTTTCAGCTTGCGGTAGAGAAAGAATTTCTGTGTCCCGAAAAGAGTGATCTGTTTGGCGATAAGTAAATTATGGACGGTACGGGATAATCTTTGGAAAGTATTAGATTATGCTGCTAATCCAAATAAGACTTTCAATCCGAAGTTTTCCGATGAGCAATATCAGGCTCTTGCCGATGTGCTGTCCTACGCAAAGGACGAGGAGAAAACCGAACAGCAGTTTTTTGTTCAGGGCATCAATTGTAATCCGGCGATTGCGCGCCAACAGTTTATAGAAGTAAAGGAGAGGTTCGGAAAGACCGATGGTATTCAAGCCTATCACGGCTATCTCAGCTTCAAGGAACAGGATATTACGCCAGATCAGGCGCAGGCGATTGGTATGGAGTTTGCACAAAGAGTTTGGGGCAAACGCTTTCAGGTGTTAGTGACTACACATCTGAATACACAGCACCTACATTGCCATTTTGTGCTGAATTCCATTTCCTTTGTTGACGGTAAACGCTGTCAGGATACCTCTTGGTTTAAGTTTCGCCATATCGCCGATGAGATATGTCAGGAACACGGCTTGTATTACAATCCAAATCCGAAAAGAAATGTGTTGACCGATTATCATATTACTGAGAAAGAAAAAGCCGGTATGCCTACGCGCTATTCTTTACTTCGTGAAGCGATTGACACGGCGATTGAGCATAGCGGCAGCTTGAAGGAGTTTGAAAAGAACCTCCAAAAGCTCGGCTATCAGTATCAGCTCAGCGAAAGCCGCAAGTATTGGACGGTCACGCCAGTCGGCAGAAAGAAGCCTATCCGACTTATCAATCTCGGTGAGAACTATTCCAACGCCGCTATCCGTCAAAGACTTCTTGAAAACAGCAGCCGCCTTGACTTGAAACCGTTTCATCCGCAGACGGTCGTCATTCGTCAGTATCACTTGCCTACACGGGAGGATAGGATCAAAAAGCGCGGCGGTTTATACGGTATGTATCTCTACTACTGTTACCGCCTCGGCTATTTGCCGAAATACAAGATAAAACAGAATACGGCTCGGCTTCATTATCTGCTAAGAGAAGATTTGATGAAGCTGGATAAGCTGACCGCAGAAACAACGCTGCTTGGCAGAGAGAACATTCAATCTGTTGAGCAGCTTGTTATATATAAAGGTTCAGTCGAGAACGAAATAAAAACCTTGACCGAGGATAGAGCGCAGCTTTATAGGCAACGGAGGATGAAGGCTTTTGAAGCTAAGCGTCCCGAAATCAAGGCAAAGATTTCTTCTCTTACTGATAAATTATGGAAGCTCCGCAAGGAACTTCGCCTGTGCGATGACGTTTTGGAGAGGTCGGATGAAATCCGGCATAACCTTGAACAAGTCATTGCAGAGGAAGAAAAAACACAAGGAAAGGAGGCGCGCAGTTATGACCAATGGCGGTGATGCTGCCGAACAGGTTGTCAGACTATCGCTCGAAGGCTTTGAAGTCGCGGCGAAGCTGTCCGGCTCGGCGGCAAAAGAAATCGCGCTGTTACTCATTTCTGTCTTGAAGCAGGAACACAAAACCAAAGGCAAGGCTCGACTTACCAATATGATCAAGTCCGGCAAGGAGCTAAAGGTTTTTTCCATTCCGCAGAAGGACTTGAAAAAGTTTGTGCAGCAGGCTAAACGGTACGGCGTTCTTTACAATGTTCTCAGGGATAGGAACAGCAAGTCCGATAATTCCCCTGTAGATATTATCGCCCGTGCCGAGGACGCATCCAAAATCCAGCGTATCGTTGACCGCTTTGAACTTGGTAAGGTGGATAAGGCATCTATTGTATCTGAGGCAGAGAAGGATATAGCCGACAGAAAAGAAGCCGAGATCGAACGCCCCGTCAAGACAAAAGGACAGCTTATCGTTGAAGAAACCGTTGGGAAAAAGAACAAGGAAACACGCAGCCATTCAAACCCCAATGCAGCCAAAACGGACAAAAGCCCTCCGTCAAGGCGTTCCTCAGATCGGAAATCAACGCGCTCTGATAAGGGTAAAGCAAAACAGCCTGATAAGCCTTCCGTTCGGGAGGAACTTGAACGTATAAAGGCTCAGTCGGACAAGAGCAAAGGAGCAGATCGCAAGGTTCCCGAAAAGAAAGCGGAGAAAAAAACTCCGACAAAAAACGGTCAGACTAAGCATAAACAGCCTAAACCAAAAAAGAAAAAATCAAAGGAGAGATAATTCCTTATGACAAAGGATTTTATTGCCAAAAGAAATAATCGTCAGCAGAACACCCGGCGCGAGCAGCTCAGTCCGCAGGAATGGGCGGAGAAAAAACAGCTCGAAAAAGAATCTGTTTATCAGTTGATTGACAGCACAGCCGAGGAGATTTCCGAGAATCCCGACAAGCTCAAGGCGTTCCTCGATGTGCAGGCGCGTATGGACAAGTATTCGTCCGCTAACGCCCTGCTAATTTACAGCCAGCTTCCCGAAGCAACACGGCTCAAGGATTTTGCAGGCTGGGGCGAGGACAATGTCCGCGTGAAGAAAGGCGCAAAGAGCATTTCCATTCTGGAGCCTGTGGAGTACACCAAAAGCGACGGCTCACAGGGTATCTCCTATAATGTGAAGAAAATGTTTGATGTGTCGCAGACCAACGGCAAAAAGCAGCCTGCGCCTACACTCAACCGTGACACGGATGATATTATCGCCGTGATGGTTGATACCTCGCCCGTCAATGTTGAGTTGATCGACGAAATGCCGCAGCCGGGCATGGGCGCGTTCTACAAGAACGAGGATCAAACCCTCTATATCCAGCGCGGCTTTGATGACAGCGTTAAGCTGGTACAAAACATTGCACAGGAGCTTGCGTTTGCTCAGCTTTCCATTCAGAGCGACAGCTACAGTCGCAGAGATATGGGATTCAAGGCTGTCTGCGTCGGTTATATGGTATGCAAGAAGCTCGGTGTTGAAACCAAGAGCTTTGCGGTCAACCGTATTCCCGCCGACTGGAAGGATATGGACGCGAAAGCTGTCCGTTCCGAATTGTCACAGATGCGTTCCGCTTTGGGCGAGATTGCTACCCGCGTTTCCGATGAGCTTTATCGTCAGAAGCAGGAGCGCACAAAAGACCGTGAGAGATAATCGGAGGTGCTTTCCGTGAAAGAGCCTCATTATCATCTCTACCTCGACGATGACGAGCATAGTATCATCATTCGTTCTCTGAATACGCTGAAAACGGAGCTGATAGAGAACGGCATCACCACCGACGCGGTGGACGATCTGATTGTAAAGGTCGGTCACGCGCCGCAGAAAAAGCTCAAGGTAGTTGAAAAGAGCGTAGATGATGCGAGGTAACGATAAAAAGACCGTTCTGATTTTATCGGTAATAGGTATCGTCCCTGTTGTTTGGATTGCGCTGTGTGTCGCGCCTTTCGCAAAGGGCGGACTTGTAGAGATGTTATCCTCTTTATCGAAAGCCTTTGAGAATCCGTTGAATATCAAGTTGTGTGAGGACAGCCTAAAAACTGTCCTCATTTTTCTTGCCGTCTATTTTGTGGGTATCGGTATCTATCTTTCAACACGGAGGAACTATCGCCGCGGCGAAGAACACGGCTCCGCTAAATGGGGCGAAGCCGAGAAGATCAACAAGAAGTACCGTCAGCGAAACGACTTCAAGAATAAGCTGATGACGCAGAATGTTCGGATCGGACTAAACGCCAAGAAGCACAGACGTAATCTTAACACACTTGTATGCGGCGGCTCCGGCGCAGGCAAAACGCGGTTTTACTGCAAGCCTAACCTAATGCAATGCAATACGTCCTTTGTTATCCTCGATCCTAAAGGAGAAATTCTGAGAGATACAGGCAATTTGCTTGAAGCAGAGGGCTATGAAATCCGAGTGCTTGACTTGCTCAATATGGAGCGCAGTCATTGCTACAATCCGTTCGTGTATATCCAGAACGATAACGATATTCAAAAGCTGGTCACTAATCTTTTCAAAGCCACTACGCCGAAAGGCTCGCAGAGCAACGATCCCTTTTGGGACACATCCGCTTCAATGCTGTTGACCGCCTTGATGTGTTATCTTCATCACGAAGCGCCTGTTGAAGAACAGAATTTCCCGATGGTAATGGAAATGCTCAGAGCAGGCGCGATTGAGGACGAAGAAAGCAACGACGATACGCCGCTTGATATTCTGTTTCATCGGCTTGAATGCCGTAATCCCGAACACATCGCGGTCAAGTATTACAAGGGCTATCACTCAGGCTCGGCTAAAACCTTGAAATCCATTCAGATCACGCTGATCGCAAGGCTTGAAAAATTCAATCTGGACAGCGTAGCCGCGCTGACCGCAACCGACGAGATGGATTTATCATTGTTGGGACAGAAAAGGACAGCTTTGTTTGCGCTTATTCCCGACAATGATTCAAGCTTCAATTTCTTGGTATCCATTCTCTATACGCAGTTGTTTCAGCAGCTTTTCCACGATGC
The DNA here is from genome assembly GCF_016680995.1 of Ruminococcus difficilis. Next base: position 31,454 of record NZ_JAEQMG010000013.1, read on the forward strand.
AGACTTTGTTTACAAAGGAGCTTTGCCTGTTCCCGTCCATTTTCTGATGGACGAATTTGCGAATGTTTCGCTGCCTGACGATTTTGATAAAGACCTTGCTACAATGCGCTCGCGCGGCGTATCGGTCAGTATCATCTTGCAGAACTTGGCGCAGCTCAAGGCGCTGTTTGAAAAGCAATGGGAAAGTATCGTCGGCAACTGCGATGAGTTTCTGTATCTCGGCGGCAACGAGCAAAGCACACACAAATATGTGTCCGAAATGCTCGGCAAGGAAACGATTGACACCAACACCTATGGCAAGAGTACCGGACACAGCGGTAATTATTCAACGAATTATCAGATTGTCGGCAGAGAGCTGATGACTCCCGATGAAGTCAGATTGCTCGATAACGACTATGCAATCCTCTTTATCAGAGGTGAACGTCCCGTAAAGGACTTGAAGTACGATATATTAAAGCATCCCAATGTTGACCTGACAGCCGACGGTAACGGAGGAATATACCAACACGGCGAGGTTCGAGATGATGTTGCCTCAATTCAGCTTGAGAGCTTTGATGTATCTTGGATTGAAAAAGCCGAAACCTTTGAAACAAGCTATGAACTGAAATCCAGCGAAGAGCTTGAAGAAGAATTCTTAAATGAACAGGAGTAATTAACAATGAGATATTCTAAAAAGAGATAGATCGGAAGAGCACACG
>NZ_JAEQMG010000130.1 GCF_016680995.1 Ruminococcus difficilis
TCTTCCGATCTTTTTTCTGTTCTACCTCAAGCCCTTCCATCAGCCACCGAAAGCTCTGCGGAGTCAGTAATTTCAATTCATCTTTTGAACGCGGCCACTGAAAGCTGCCGTTATTCAGACGCTTGTACAACAGAACAAATCCATCGCCTGAAAACCACAGAGCTTTGATTCTGTCGGTCCTTCGTCCGCAGAACAGGAACAGGCTGTTTTCGTTGATTTCATAGCCATATTGCAGTATGACGATTTGTGCCAACCCGTCGATTCCACGGCGCAGGTCAGTGTAACCGCAGGCGATGTAGTAGTTTTTGATATTTGACAGATCGATCATGGCTGCCTCAGAAAGGACACCGCCGCCCTGACGGTTTCGGGATTGGCATTTCCGGTGATCTCAATTGTTGCAGCATTGGTTCTGATGACAATTCCACCGGGGTTGAATAGCTCGGGGATATCTACCTGTACAATTTCAGGCGCCGAAGTTTCGATCGCTGCCTCGCGCAGCTTTCTCAATCTGTAGTAATACGTTTTGGGACTGATCGATTTTCCTGCGCAGAACTCTCTGATGCTCAATCCGCTATCCTCACGCTCACGCACCATCTCGTTCCATTGACTTAGTCTGACCTGTTTTCTGATTTCCATAATTTTGTTCATGTAACCACCTGCTTTTCTCTTTCTAAGGAACTCCAAAGTACTCCATTAGAGTTTATTGGAGTGTTTTTCCCTAAACATATTATCTCACGTTTTTTGGTGGTTTGGTAGAGGGGCGGTGGTTGAGCGGTTACATATTTCACAAAAGATATAATCCATATAAAAATCCCTATAACTTGACGTTTGTCAAGCTATAGGGATAATTGTTTTATTCCTCTGTCCATATTTATTATATCGCATCCCAAAAATTATGTCAAGAGTATTTCCTGTCGATTTACGGAAATCAATTTTACAAAAACATGCACGGTTTATGTAACCTTGTAGGGGCTGACCCATGTGTCAGCCCTTTAATCCGATGTTGTTTTCCCGTCCGATTGGCGGTAAAAATTCGATGTTTGGGTTCACCGCCCCCGGGCGCACACATTGGTGCGCCCCTACACCCTTAATGAGAAGTTGATTTTGGAAAATTGATTTCCGTGCTGTCGATTTCTGTTATATGTAGATGTTCATACCTTTTTCCTCTGTTTGTATTACCCAGCCGCATCGCAGCCGATGAAAAATGACGTGCGGTTTTTTACTCTGAAAATGTAGTCGGGCAGTGGTCAAAATCCACGACAATGACGTGTGAAAATCGGGTTGGTCACACGCGATTTTTAATAGAATGAAATGCGCACGACGTGCGTATCACACGGCGGTAATACAAGTTCTTACTCGAATCGGCGTTTTTGTGTTGAAAAACGCTTGACAAAACCACGTGTCTGTGGTATCATAGTCCCTGCAAGTGAGCGAGGCTCACCACGCAGCAACAGAATACTTAGGGGTATAGCTCAGTTGGTAGAGCAGCGGTCTCCAAACGTCAACCGTAACTTGATCTCCCGCATGATTACTGGATTTCTCAGGCTTGAAACGTCGGTTTCAAGCCTTTTTTCGTGTTTTGATTTTTGCAAGTCGTTAAAGTGATTTATGCAAAATTGAGGTCAAAACCTGCAAAAGATTTTGGAACAGCATCAAAAGACCAGCAATTTTTC
>NZ_JAEQMG010000131.1 GCF_016680995.1 Ruminococcus difficilis
TTTCCCTGTCACTACGATTCCCGAACTTCTCGCGTAAAAGTTTGGTACACCCTTCATCATCCATTCGATGCTGCGGTCGTACCGGTTTTCTGTAAAATACATTGATTATCATCTCCTTTAGTTTTTTTAGAAATAAAAAAAGAGCCAACCGCTTATTTCTAAACGATTGGCTCTGAAATGAGATTTTTTCGATTGTGAGTAGCACTCATTAATTTGAAATGCCTAAGAAAAAGTTTATTTTGTTGCCTGATTTTCTGTTCTTCGGGGGTTCATTTCCCTGAAAAATGGTAAAAACGCCGTTTTACATCTACGTTTTTGTACGCTCGCGGACAAGCCCCTGAGACGTGAAAAAGCCCGATAAAATCGGGCTTTTCGGGGCGAATATCTTTTTTATTCGCATAGGATGGTGCACCAACAGGGACTCGAACCCCGGACCAACCGGTTATGAGCCGGTAGCTCTGACCAACTGAGCTATTGGTGCGTTTTGTTCTTTCGCAAATTCTATTATATCAAAAAAACTCAGTTGTGTCAATGAAAATCTTCTCTGAACGTGTAATAAACAATATAATATATGAACTTTTCATCAATGCGTCTTGTGCGGCGGCATAAAATATGATATACTAAAAGGTAAGCATGAATCAGAAAAGGGGTATTTTTATGGCTGAAATCAAAGCGTTCAGGGGTATGCGCTACAACACCGAACGCGCAGGCAGGCTCGATGAGCTCTGCTGTCCTCCCTATGACATTATCAGCGAAAAGGAAAGAAAATCGTATCTCGCGCAGAACAAATACAACGTTATCCGCCTTGAGCTGCCCAAAGAAGGCGACAATGTTTACACAACAGCGGGCGAGGTTCTTGACCGCTGGAGAGAGAAGGGAATCCTCATTCACGAGGATAAGCCCGCGATTTATATTTACGAGGAGGAGTTCAACGCCTACAACACGCGCCGCAGTATCAAGGGCATCATCGCGCGTGTGAAGGTCGAGGAGTTCTCGAAGGGAGTTATCCTTCCGCACGAGTTCACGCTCTCGAAGGCGAAGGCTGACCGTTTCAACCTCATGAAGGCGACAAACTGCAACTTCAGCCAGATTTACGCGCTATATATGGACGAGGAGCATACCACGCTCTCGACTATCGACGAGCTGTCAAAGCGTAAGCCCAACGCCAAGTTTACCGACGGCGACAAGGTTACCCACAAGCTCTGGATTATTACCGACGAGAAGGCTATCGCGAAGCTGTGCGCCGATTTCACCGACAGAAAGCTCTATATCGCCGACGGTCACCACCGCTACGAGACCGCGCTCAACTACCGCAACTACTGCCGCGAGAACGGTATCTCGAAGGAAGGCGACGCTCAGGACTACCAGATGATGTTCCTCATGGACATGGAGCACCCGGGGCTTGTCGTATTCCCGACGCACCGCCTTGTGCGCGATTTGCCTAAGTTTGACAGGGATAAGCTCCTCGACGGCTGCGAAGAATATTTTGATATCAAGGCGTTCGACAGCGTTTCGCATATGAACGAGCTGCTCCACAGCGAGTACAAGAAGGGCAGCAAGTCCTTCGGCTTCTACTGCGGCAAGGGCGAGTGGTACCTGCTCACGCTCAAGGATATCGACGTGATGAAAAAGGAGCTGCCCGATCTGAGCGAAGCGTCACAGCAGCTCGACGTCAGCGTCCTGCACACACTGATTCTCGAGAAGATCCTCGGCATCGACAAGGAGAACATGGCGGCTCAGATCAACCTGACCTACACGAAGTTCTATGAGGAAGCGATCATGGGCGTCGACAAGGGCGAGTTCCAGTGCTCGTTTATCCTCAACCCGACCCGCGTCACCGAAATCCGCGACGTCGCGGCGGCGGGCGAGAAGATGCCGCAGAAGTCCACCTATTTCTACCCGAAGATGACGACGGGTATGGTTATGAACGATATTGGCGTAGAATGAAAATTACTGTGATATTTACGGGCGGCACGATTGCCTGCTCGAACAGGAATGGGGCGCTGTCACCTGACGGCGCCAATTCCTTTACCCTGATTGAAATATACCGCGCTCTTGACGGCAGCGTAGAGTTTGAAACGCTTTCTCCGTACTTCATACTGAGCGAAAACCTCGGCTGTGAGCATTGGGAGAAGCTCTCTGACTGCGTAAAGAGCGTGCGCGGCAGCGACGGCGTTATCGTCACCCACGGCACGGATACCATGCCATACACGGCGGCGTACCTCGGACTGAAGCTCGGGCTGTGCGATATTCCCGTTGTGCTCGTGTCGGCGGCATATCCGCTGTCAGACAGCCGCTCAAACGGTCTTGACAACTTCCGCGGCGCGGTTGATTTTATCCGCTCGGGAGTCGGCAAGGGCGTTTTCGTATCGTACAGGAACAGCGGCGAGAATGTCATGATCTACCGCGCGGCAAGCCTTTTGCCGCATCAGCCGTACAGCGACAGCGTCCTCAGCCTTCGCGATAATTACTTTGCCGAGCTTGTCGGCGGCGAGGTCGTGCTCAATCCCGATTTTGAGGAGGAGAGCTTGGGCGACTTTTCCGAATGCAAGCCGAACGGAAAGATTATCTGGCTGCGCGCGCACCCGGGAATGATTTATCCGCCAGTTGACGGCGCAAAGGCTGTGCTGCTCGAGGGCTATCACTCGGGAACTCTGCCGACCGCGAGAGAGGATTTTAAGAACTTCTGCAAATCGGCAAACACAGCAGGCGTACCGCTGTACCTGACAGGCAGCGAGGAAGGCTTTGACTACGAGAGCAAGCAGGCGTTTGATGAATTGGGTATAAACGTCCTGCCGCCTATGTCACCCGCAACGGCGTTTGTTATGCTGCTTTTGAAGTCGCACCCGAAAATATAAACCGGAGCGAAGCGACCCTTAATTTTCAATTTTTCATTTTTCATTTTCAACTAAAAAAGGACTGCTCTCCTCGGAGAACAGTCCTTTTGATTTCTACTGCCAGTCGCAGACGTTTGCCCAGTTGAGGAGGAATTCTCTCTCTTCGGGGTTGCCCTTTACGGACTGAGAAGCCGCGACGATCGGCATCCACGCGTTGACGTACTGACGCGCTGTGTCTGTCTTTTCGCAAAACAGCTTGAGGTACTTCTCGGCGAGGTCCTTGTCGCCCTTCAGACAGAAGAGCAGGTAGGTTCTCGCCGCGTCAGCCGCGCCGTTACCCTGAGTGGCGTGCGACCAGTCGAGGATAAACGGAGTGCCGTCGGGAGTGATGATGATGTTCGAGGGGTTGAAGTCGCCGTGGCAAACCTTGTCGTGGCGCTTCATCGATGCGAGGCGGGTGTGCAGCTCGTAGCGTGTGGTTGCGTCGAGGTCTGTGCTGCTGATCTTGTCCTGCATCTTGTCCTGCAGTCTCTTGAGCAGCGGACACTTTTTGCCGAGGATCTCCATCTGGACGTTCACGAAGAGCTCGAGGTACTCGTCGAGCTTGTCGGGGTTCTCGTCCATAAGCTGCTGGAGGGTCTTGCCCTCGATGAAGTCGGAGATGATAGCCCACTTGCCGTCGATTTTGGTGACTTCCTCGATCTTGGGGATATTCAGTCCCGTTTCCTCAACTCTCGCCTGGTTGAGCGCCTCGTTGAGGATATCGGACTTGGGGAAGGATTCGTCAAAGACCTTGACAGCGAGGTCGCCGTCGCGGTAGATGACCTTATTTTTTCTCTCGGCGAGAACATTGTCAAATTTCATGGTAAAGCCCCTTTCCGCGCATTAAACCGCGTCTTTGTTGTTGCCGTAGTAGGCGTTGAGGTACATCTGCTTGATTTCCTTGAAGAGCGGATAACGCGGGTTGGCGCCTGTGCACTGGTCGTCGAACGCCTGCTCGGTCATCTCGTCGAGGGTAGCGAGGAAGTCCTCCTCCTTAACGCCGTAATCTGCGATTGTATTCTTGATGCCGACCCTTGCCTTGAGCTCGTTGATGCCGTTGATGAGGTTCTCAACGCTCTCCTTGTCGTTCTTGCCGCCGAAGCCGAGGAACTGAGCGATCTCAGCATAGCGCGCGAGGGTGTGGGGGTGGTCATACTGGGGGAAGGTACCCATCTTTGAGGGAACCTCAGCGGAGTTGAAGCGGATAACCTGCTCGAGCATGAGGGCGTTTGCAACGCCGTGAGCGATGTGGTGGAACGCGCCGAGCTTGTGAGCCATTGAGTGGCATACGCCGAGGAAGGCGTTTGCGAACGCCATACCTGCCATAGTGGCGGCGTGTGCGACCTTCTCACGCGCAACGGGCTCGTTCATGCCGTTGTCGTAGCAGGCGGGCAGGTACTCAAAGATGACCTTGAGAGCCTTGAGCGCCAGACCGTCGGTGAAGTCCGTAGCCATCATCGAAGCGTAAGCCTCGAGAGCGTGGGAAACCGCGTCGATACCCGAGGCGGCGGTCAGACCCTTGGGGCCTGACATCATGAAGTCAGCGTCGACGATAGCCATGTTGGGCATGAGCTCGTAATCGGCGAGAGGATATTTGATGCCTGTCTCCTGGTCGGTGATTACCGCAAAGGGAGTGACCTCGGAGCCTGTGCCCGAGGAGGTCGGGATAGCGATGAAGTAAGCCTTTTCGCCCATCTTGGGGAAGGTGTAGATACGCTTGCGGATATCGACGAAGCGCATCGCCATATCCTGGAAGTCTACGTCGGGATGCTCGTAGAGTACCCACATGATCTTCGCAGCGTCCATAGCGGAGCCGCCGCCGAGCGCGATGATAACGTCGGGCTCGAAGGAGCGCATAGCCTCGGCGCCCTTCTGTGCGGAAATGAGCGACGGATCGGGCTCAACGTCGGAGAAGGTGGTGTAGGTGATGCCCATTTCGTCGAGCTTATCGGTGATAGGCTTGGTGTAGCCGTTCTTGTAAAGGAAGGAGTCGGTGACGAGGAAGGCGCGCTTTTTGCCCATAACGTCCCTGAGCTCCTGAAGTGCGACGGGCATGCAGCCCTTCTTGATATAAACCTTTTCGGGCGCTCTGAACCAAAGCATGTTCTCTCTCCTCTCAGCGACCGTCTTGATATTGAGCAGGTGCTTCACGCCGACGTTCTCGGAAACAGAGTTGCCGCCCCATGAGCCGCAGCCGAGGGTGAGCGAGGGAGTGAGGCTGAAGTTATACAAATCGCCGATACCGCCCTGTGACGAGGGAGTATTGACGAGGATACGGCAGGTTTTCATGTGAGCCGCAAATTCGTCGATCTTGTCCTTGCAGTTGATCGCGTCGACATAGAGGGAAGAGGTGTGGCCGTAGCCGCCGTCGGCGACGAGCTGCTCAGCCTTTGCGATAGCGTCCTCAAAGCTCTCCGCCTTGTACATAGCGAGAACGGGGCTGAGCTTCTCGTGAGCGAATTCCTCGCTGATATCTACGCTCTCGACCTCGCCGATAAGAATCTTTGTCGTTTCGGGAACCTCAACGCCGGCGAGCTTCGCGATAGTCACGGGCTTCTGACCGACGATACGCGCGTTGAGCGCGCCGTTGATGATGATAGTCTTTCTGACCTTCTCGCATTCCTCGTCGTTGAGGAAGTAGCAGCCGCGCGCCTTGAATTCTTTCTTGACCTTGGCGTAAATCTTCTTCTCGACGATAACGCTCTGCTCTGAGGCGCAGATCATGCCGTTGTCGAAGGTCTTGGAGTGAATGATCGAGTTGACCGCGAGCAGAATGTCGGCGGTTTCGTCGATGATAGCGGGTGTGTTGCCGGCGCCTACGCCGAGAGCGGGCTTGCCTGAGGAGTAAGCCGCCTTGACCATGCCGGGGCCGCCTGTCGCGAGAATGCAGTCGCTCTCCTGCATGAGCAGGTTGGTGAGCTCGAGCGAGGGCACGTCGATCCAGCTGATGATGCCCTCGGGAGCGCCTGCCTCAACGGCAGCCTCGAGAACGATCTTGGCAGCGGCGATAGTGCTCTTCTTTGCGCGGGGGTGAGGGCTGATGATGATACCGTTGCGGGTCTTAAGGCAGACAAGCGCCTTGAAGATCGCGGTCGAGGTTGGGTTGGTGGTGGGAATGACCGCGCCGATAACGCCGATAGGCTCGGCGATCTTTTTGATTCCTGCCACGGGATCCTCCTCGATCACGCCGCAGGTCTTGGTGTTTCTGTAGGTGTTGTAGATGTACTCCGAGGCGAAGTGGTTCTTGATGACCTTGTCCTCGGTTACACCCATGCCGGTCTCTTCCACAGCCATCTTGGCGAGCGGAATTCTTGCGCGGTTAGCGGCGGTCGCTGCCGCCAGGAAAATCGCGTCGACCTGTTCCTGTGTGTAGGTGGAAAACGCCTTCTGAGCCTCGCGTACGCGCGCAAGCGCGGCGGCGAAGGATTCGGCGCTCTCTACGATCGGATACTCTTTTGTACTCATATTATCTACCTCGCTTTTGCCGGTTTAATGATTGGCTCTTTTATTTATACCGCCTCATAGCTGATGCCCTGCTCCTGTGCGTACTGCTCGGCGTAGGAGCCTGAGGCTACCTTGAGGGTGAGGTCTGCGGGACACTCGCTGAAGGTATCGTCGGCGATTTTTGTGATTGTCGCGGGAATTACAACCTCCTTGAGGTTGGGGCACTGATGGAACATCAGCTGGGGAAGCTCTGTGAGCGTCTGGCTCTCGGGGATCACGATTGTCTTAAGGCCTGCAGCGGAGAATGCGAAGGGCTCGATCTTCTCGAGGGAAGCAGGCAGCTCGATAGTATCAAGACCCGAGCAGTAGAAGAAGGCGTTGGTGCCGAGGTGCTTGAGGTTCGAGGGGAGCTTTACGTTCGTCAGAGTCTTGTTGCTCGCGAAGGCGTAGTCCTGAATGTCGGTAACGGTTTCGGGAATGGTGACCGACTTCAGACCGTCGTTATTGAACACGCTGTGACCGATCGCGGTAACGGTGTAGTTCTGGAAGCTGTCGGGGATCGTAACGTCGGTGAGTGAGCCGAAGTAACGGGTGAGGATAACCTCTTTTTCGTTGAGGATATAGAAGCCGAAGGTCTCGTCCTTGAGGTCGGGCTGTGTCGCTACAACCTCATAACCCTGTTTGCTTTCCTGGTTGCCCGAGGAGGGCTTGCTGCCGTTGCAGCCGCATCCGTTGAGTGAAGCCGCAGCTACCGCTCCGATGGTACATGCGAGAATTGCGCAGATGACTTTTTTCATTTTAAAAATCCTTTCTGTGTGTCAATGAGCTCGTTGACTGACACTATTCTATATGATTGTTAAAGTTTTGTCAATCTTTTTCGAGCTCTTGAGAGTATTTTTTTAGTGTTACATAAATTTTCGCGCGACATCGGCAATACATTATGCAACATTACGTGAGGGGCGGTTATCGACAGAGAACCACCTATACTAATATATAATAACACAACAATATTCCAAAGTAAAGTGCCAGCGGGCACATTTTATTGGTTCATCTTTCCGCTGCGTGTGATATCGTCAGGTCAGGGCGGCTGTCTTTGTCATACCTTTCTATTATATATATAACTCGGAGCGAAGCGACCCATAATTTTCCATTTTCAATTTTCCGTTTTCAATTACCAGCTTCCAGTATTTCCCAATTATTACAAAAGAATTTACAATTTTGCAATCACTGCTTTAGGAAAACCCCAAAAATCGCACATAGAGGCGAAAATTGTTAGGGAAATTGCCAGAAATATAATTCGATTTCAAAAAAATGGGCGTTAGGGGTTGATTTTTTGAAACTCTGATGATATAATTATTACAAATTTGTTAACAAGTGCATTTCGGGCTGTCATTTTTCGTAACGGAAAATGAACCGATTCACCCGGAAAAATATCGGCACTTGTCGGACATTGGAGGTAATAACGATGCACAGGATAAAAAAGCTTACCGCTGTGATATTGAGTACACTGACCGTGTCTAGTGTATGTGTGTTCGGCGGTCTGAACGCCAGCGCTTCAGGCACAGGCGCGGGTCTTGCAGAATACTGTCTCAACGCTTATGACGAGGGATGGAGTTACGTATGGGGCGGAACAACCCCGGGTGCCGTTGACTGTTCGGGACTTATCTGGTCCTACTGCGGCGGCAACAGAATGAGCATGCTTTCCGACGCACAGGAAAACGGCAGAGATTGGGGCTATGTCTCCAACGGTGTACCCAGAGTACACGGTCTCGGACTTTCCAGACCCGGTCACGTCGGCGTCTATATCGAGGACGGTATGGAGGTTGACGCGCGCGGCGACGAATACGGCGTATGCTATCAGGAGATCGGCGGCTGGAACAACTGGGACTGCTGGTTCAAGCTCACCGCTGTAACCTACCCCGAAAACGGTTGGGAAGAGTTCAACGGCAACTACTATTACTATGAGGACGGCGAGTATATCGTCAACACCTCAAGAGAAATAGACGGTACTACATACTATTTCGATTCAAAGGGTCATTCGGGCACAACACCGACCGATACTTCGGCAACGGTCAGCAGCTCGTCTAATTCAGGTTCGTCAAAGTCTTCGACCTCTCTCCTCAGATACGGCTCAAGCGGCAACGAGGTAGAGAAGATCCAGAAGCGCCTTTCAGAGCTTGGGTTTTACGACGGCGCGATTGACGGCGACTTTGGTCGAGTTACCGAGCAGGCGTACAGAGCTTTCCAGGAAGCTGCAGGCGTCACAGTCGACGGTATTTCAGGTTCAGACAGAGAGGTACTCTATTCCGATGAAGCCCCTCGCGCCAACGTAAAGAACGAATCCGAAGATAAAACAGAAGATAAGACAGAAGAAGCAGCTGCGGATACAGCTGATAACGATAAGGATACAGACGAAGTCGGAGCTCCCGAGGAGGAGAAGAAGGCTGACGAGACCGTAGAGGCTGCCGAAGGTCAGGAGACCGAGGTAGAGTTCGAGGTCAAGCCCGCTCTGCCCGTTGAGGGCGACTTCACCGACGCGGTATACGAGATGCAGGCTCAGCTTGCAAAGCTCGGATACTTCGGAATTGAGCCCACAGGCTTCTACGGCGACTATACCGCCGACGCTATCAAGGCGTTCCAGCTCTGCAACGGCCTTGACGTAACAGGACAGATGGACGAGGCTACCGTTGCCGCTATGAACAGCGACGACGTTGTATATAACCCCAACGTCCTCTCAGTTCTCAACGAAGAGGTTGCAGGCCCCGTTTATGCCGCCGCTGACAGCGACGACAGCGTGGCAGCTCCCGCTACCGCAGATTCCGCTTCCGCTTTTGCAGCCGGCAACAGCAACGGCAACGGTTCGGGCAATGCGCTCGCGTCAAGCTCAAACACTGTTGACAAGACCAACAAGGCTGCCGACAAGGCGCTTCAGGGCGCTGCTTCCGCAGTGCCTGAGGGTCAGACCGCTCAGATCAAGAGAGCGGCAAACATCTGGATCTGGCTTGTACTCACCATCATCGTGATCAGTGCGGTTGCTCTGATTTTCCTCAGAAAAACCACCAGAAAGCCCCGCACAGCGAAGATGAGCACCAAGGCTGCGCTTAATACACGTTGGTAAGCATTGACTTGCATAACGAATAATTGATAACCCGAAAGGGCGGACATCATGTCCGCCCTTTTGCGTTTGTTAATGTAAAATTGAAAGTTGAAAATTGAAAATTAATGGCGGGCGCTGCCCGCACCCGAATATAACTCGGAGCGAAGCGACCCTCAATTTTCCATTTTTCATTTTACATTTTCAATTATTTATAATTCTTCCCTTTTCCACGTTCGGCATGATGAAATTGTTCAGCGAGTACTCCCAGAGCGCCTTTGAGCCCTCGGGAGTTATTTTGTTTCTCTCCAGGATCTGGCTGAGCTTCACGCCCTTTTCCTTCCACGCCCGTCCGTCGGTGGCGCAGTTGAGCATAGCGGGCTGAATGTTGTCCATCGTTCTCGCAAACTTCGCCTCGGGCGTCTGAGCCGCCTCGAATTCCTCCCAAAGGCCGCGCAGCCTGTCGCGCTGGTCGTCGGGCAGCATTCCGAATATCCTGTCCGCCGCCTTTTCCTCGCGCTCGCGCTGGGTCTGCTTTGCGTTGTCGTCGTAGGCGTAGGTGTCACCGGCGTCGATCTCGACCATATCATGGATTAACAGCATCGTCACGGTTTTAAGAAGGTCGATTTTTTCGTTTGAGTACTCGCCGAGCAGAATCGCCATCAGCGCGGCGTGCCAGGCGTGCTCGGCGTCGTTTTCCTTTTCAGCGCCGTTCGAAAGGTATGTCTGCCGTCCTATGCGCTTTTCCTTGTCCGCCTCAAGCGCGAAGCGGAACTGGCGCTCCATTCTGTCCGTCATGCGTTTGCCTTGAAGTCGAGGACTATCGTTTCGGTGTCGGTTTTGAACTGCCTGAGCTTCACGCCCGCGGACTGCAGCATTCTCGCCGAAGCGCGCGTAGCTTCTGAGTCGGCGTACTTGTTGTACAGGTAGACTACCTCGGCGATGCCCGACTGGATAATCGCCTTTGCGCACTCGTTGCAGGGGAAGAGATCGACATAGAGCCGCGCACCCTTGAGGTTCTTGCCGCGCGCGTTCAGGATCGCGTTGAGCTCGGCGTGAACGACGTAGTTGTACTTTGTATCCTCGCCCTCGCGCTCCCACGGATAGAGGTCGTCGGAGCAGCCGTACGGAAATCCGTTGTAGCCCGTCGAGAGAATGATATTATTGCTGTCGACGATGCACGCGCCGACCTGAGTGTTGGGATCCTTGCTGCGCTTTGCCGCGAGCAGCGCGACTCCCATGAAGTATTCGTCCCAAGAGATATATCCGTTCCTTTTCACGATAACGCGTCCTCCCGTTATTATTATACAATTATTGTATCATACGTACGGCGTGAAATGCAAGATGTTTTGCGTATATTGCGGAAAATCATATGTTTGGCAAATCGCAAAAAGAAATTGACAAATCGGCTTGATTTTTGCACTAAAAAGGTGTATTATCTTTTTATACTATATATACAAATTCTTCGGGGGATATCACTATCTCCCGTATGTATTTTAGGTGGAGCAATTTATGAAAATAGTAATTGTGGGCTGTGGCAAGGTCGGCACCTCGATTGCCGCCGAGCTGAATTCCGAGGGACACGAGATCGTCGTCGTAGATATCAACCGCGCGGCTGTGAACCGCCTCTCAGATTCCATCGACGCGATGGGCATCGAGGGCAACGGCGCGACCTACGAAACCCTCTCGGAAGCGGGCGCGGGTACCGCAGATCTGGTTATCGCCGCGTCGGCGAGGGACGAGGTCAACCTCTACACCTGCCTCATGTCGCGCGCCTGCGGCTGTAAGAATACTATCGCGCGCGTGCGCAATCCCGAATATACAAACGACCTCTACCGCGTCAAGGATATCCTCGGACTCTCGATGTTCATCAACCCCGAGATGACAGCTGCGGGTGAGATCAGCCGCCTTCTGCGTTTTTCCGGCGCTCTCGAGATCGACAGCTTCTCAAAGGGTCAGGTCGAGCTGATCAAGGTCAACGTCCCCGAGAACAGCCCCGTTGCAAACCGCGAGATAAGCAAGATCGATATCCTCAAGGGCAAGGTGCGTATCTGCGCCGTCGAGCGCGGCAGCGAGGTATTTATCCCGAACGGCGACTTCGTCATTCACGGCGGCGACCGCATAACGGTCATCTCAAAGCCCGAGATCGCCGCGAAGTTCTTCAAGAAGGCTAACATCAACATCGGCAGAAGCCGCGACGTCATCATTCTCGGCGGCGGCAAGATCTCGTTCTACCTCGCGCAGAGACTCCTCAAGGCGGGCATCGGCGTTAAGATCATCGAGAAGAATCCGCAGCGCTGTGACGAGCTTTCCGACCTGCTTCACGAGGCGGTCATTATCCACGGCGACTGCATGGATCAGGATCTGCTTCTCAGCGAGGGCATCGAGCACGCCGACGGCGTGATCGCCCTGATGGACTACGACGAGGAGAATATCCTCATTTCAATGTACGTGCGCAATGTTTCGCACGCGAAAATCATCACCAAGGTCAACAACGCGCACTTCGATTCGATCGTTGAGCAGCTCAACATCGAGTGCGTCATCAACCCGAAGAAAATTGCGGGCGAGTATATTGCCCGTTATATCCGCGCGGTACAGAACTCTCTCGGCAGCAACGTCGAGACGCTCTACCGCCTCAACGAGGGCAGGGTAGAGGCGCTTGAGTTCCGCGTAAAGAGCAGCTCGCGC
>NZ_JAEQMG010000132.1 GCF_016680995.1 Ruminococcus difficilis
ATCTTTTCACTATAAACTTGAACATTAGCGCCGTTTTCGTGTGACCAATTCTGCAAGTCAAAGCATTTTCCATCATAGCATGAACATATAATGTATGAACCGTCTGATTGTCTCTTAAATCTCCACAAATCTCTTGCTATTCCGGTTTCTTGTTGTAGAGACACATTGCTATTTTCATCGTTTTGTAAGGTAATCCATGACTTCATATTTAAAATCGGCGCTGTGAAATCATTACCAAGATTTGCAGCGAAAGAACGAGCGCTCAATCCCCATATTTGGAAAATCTGGGCATTAGTATTGTTTTGTGCATACATTTCAACATTTGTTCCTTCTGCAGAATTACCACCGACAACATCAAGAACACAATCCGAACACTTCGACTTTAATCGATAATTTCCGCTGTTGCCATATATATACCATCGCTGAGCGTCGTTTCCGTTGTCAACACATGTTTTTACATTTGTACCGCTTTCCCTTGAGGCGTTATCAACATCTAAGCATTCACCATTTGCCGTGCTGATTATTTTATAACTTCCATCCCATTGTCTCTCAAACTTCCAAACTTGATCTGCACAATGATCAGCTTTTTCGCTACGGATAACAACGTTATTGTTTCCTTCAACCGTTAAGTGTTTCCAAGTTGGTGTGTTAATAATAAAGGCATAAAAATCTGTGCCTAAGTCGAGGGGAGTACCATTGCCTGACCCTCCCTTATAATTCGGTCGTACAAAAACAGCAGTACAACGAGAACCATACTCATCCCAATAAGCATTATATCCATGTGTTGTAGCGTAAGATACTCCTTTTATCCAATAATTTCCACTAATTGCATTTTGACTGTCTATCATTACACCCACATGCATCCAATTAGATATAGCTTCGTTATAGTAAAAAACCAAGTCGCCTGCTTGAGCTGAACTAACTTTATAACCACCAGCATTTATGACAGCATAGTACATTGAAGATACTAAACCGTTTGTCGGAATAGCTTCATTTTGACCTACTATTTTAGCGCAATCACTAACAAAGTCAGCGCACCAAGCTTCTGAATAACCAAAACTACCTTGAGTTCGCCCACTTTGTGCTCTTGCAATATTTGCCATATCTGAAAAGCCATCACCAGATAAATTGATACTATTAAAATTGTATGTTCTATCTTGCAAAGCATCAACATTAAATGCAGCAACAGTCCCAATGCTAAATAATACTATTAGCATCAATAAAAACGCTGTTATTTTTCTAAACCATTTCCTCATAAAAAGACCTCCTCAAATAAAAATGCGTGACCCAAACGAGCCACGCAGAAAAACGCACGGCTCGATTTGTTGCGACACAAACTAAACATCCATTCAAGTATGCTTATTAGAGCGTGCATTTTTACCATAGTAAAAATGCTCACTTGAATGAGAATTATTCAGTTTGTGTCGCACTTAAATCATACCATATTTTCCTGTATCATGCAATCCAAAAAATCACTATCCGATTTAGCAAATTTGCACAGAACATATCTTCATCAAATTTCATCATGCATGTTGACAATTTCTCCCATCCGCGCTACAATGCGGACGGAGGTGGTTTTATGAACGGTGTTATCTATGCTCGTTATTCCAGTGATAACCAGAGAGAAGAAAGTATTGAAGGTCAGCTACGCGAGTGTCAGGCGTTTGCTGAGAAGAACGATATTACAATTCTGAATATCTACATTGACCGTGCGTTCTCGGCAAAAACCGACAATCGTCCCGAGTTCCAGCACATGATTGCGGACAGCAAAAAGAAAATGTTTGACGTGGTACTGGTCTGGAAATATGACCGCTTTGCCCGAAACCGTCTGGACTCACTTATGTACAAACAACTGCTTCAGCGGAATGATATAAAGCTCATTTCAGTAACCGAGCCGATTATGAATTCTTCCGTCGGTATCATCGTCGAGTCGATGATTGACAGCTACAATGAATACTACTCCGCCGAGCTTGCCGAAAAGGTCACGCGCGGTATGACTGAGAACGCGCTCAAAGGCAAATACAACGGCGGTACGCTGCCGATTGGTTACATCATTGACGAGGACAAATACTTTCAGATCGACCCTCTCACAGCCCCAATTGTGCTCGAAGCATTTCAGAAATACGACGAGGGCATGACAATGAAGGAGATTGTGGATTATCTCCGCTTGAAAGGCTTGCGCACTAAGAAAAACGGCGAGATTTCCATCAACAGCCTGACTCGGATGCTCCACAACAGGCGATATATCGGCGAATACAAGTTCCAAGATATTGTAACGCCCGATGTGATTCCTGCGATTGTCCCGCAGGATTTGTTTGACCGTGTGCAGGAAAAGCTCGCCAAGAATAAAAAAGCTCCCGCCCGTAAGAAAGCGGAAGACGAGTATTTGCTGACAACAAAGCTGTACTGCGGAAAGTGTGGCTGCTACATGGTCGGCGAGAGCGGTACCAGTCAGCAGAAAAAGATAGTTCACCGCTACTACAAATGCGTGAGTGTGAAGAACCACAAAGGCTGTGACAAGAAAACCGTCAAAAAGGATTGGATTGAAGACCTGACGCTTGAAATGATCAAGAGAATCATCTTTGATGACAGGATGCTTGATAGCCTTGCCGATGAAATCATCAACTATCTCGGTCAGGAAAGCACCCTGCTCCCACAGCTGCGAAAGCAGTTGAAGGACTGTGAAAAGGGCATCGACAATCTGCTCAATGCCATTCAGATGGGTATCTTTACACCGTCAACCAAAGAACGTTTGGAATCACTTGAACAGCAGAAAGAGGAATTGCAAATCCGCATCGCGCAGGAGGAAATCATCAAGCCACCAATCGATAAGGATAAAATTCTGTTTTGGCTTCACCGCTTCCGCAAATTGGATACCACGAAGTTGGAACATAGAAAACGTTTAATTGACAGCTTTGTCAACGTGATTTACCTCTATGATGATAAAATCGTCTTTACGTTCAACTACAAGGACGGCAGCAAAACCATAACAATGGAAGAAATAGAAAGCTCAGCACTCAGTTCGGATTTAACTTCGCTTGGTGCACCAAAAACAGCCCGATTTTATCGGGCTGTTTTGTTATTTATCTACAAAAAATAAGCTAAAAATACCGAAATCAGCCCGATATTTCTCGGCAGACGCACGACCTGTGCCTTGCGCGTCTTGGCTATTCCCTACAAAAACTATTCGGAAGCTTTGTCGGGAATGACGGTTTTTCGGTTGTCTAACGTCGTGCGTCTGCCAATTCATTTTTTTATCATTTGATGCAGCCGGATAACATTTGAGGTATCCGGCTGCTAATTTTTTATTCTTTAACCCTCATTCTTCTACGCATAGCAAACGGATAATTGTATTTCCCTTCAACTTTGAGGTCGGCATTTTGTTTGCCAAGCTCGTCAAGTATGATCATGTGTTCGGTGAAGGCCGCCCTGAGATTGACCTGTATTCGTAATCCTTCGCTCGTTTCATAGATCAGTATTTTATCAATAAGCTGCCTGAGATTCGCGTCGCTGATCTCCCCCTCCTTGATGATTTCGTCAATCAGCTCCACGGTTCGCTTCATTTCGGATTTGCGCTTTTTGATTGTTTCGCTGTAGTGCTGAATATCATAAAGCTCCTGCTCGATTTTTTTGATGTCGCTTTCACATGCTGAGAGCATTTCATCATAGACAGAAGCGTGTTCCCTGTCGCGGATTCTCTCCAGCAGAATTTCTTTCTGGTCATTCTTTCTCTGTTCAAGCTCGGCGTTGAGCTGACGGATTTTGCCCGTGACCGTGCTCTTTTTCTTCAGCCACTTTCGAACCTCGCCGTCGATGTTTTCATAAAGCTGTGCCGCTTGTTCCTTGACATTGCTGATTTCTCCGCAGATGATCTCGTCGAGCTCTGTCTCCCGGATGCGGTGCGGAGGACAGTTTTCCTTGCCTTTCATTTCTTTATATGATAATTCATATAAGATTACTATGCTTTATTATATCGATATATTTCTATTTGTCAATAGTTCTGTGTGATATAATTGCATACATAATTTTTCAATTGAAATATTTCCTGATGCACTTGACTTTTCAACAAAAGGGTGTATAATAGCCTTGAACAAACGGGAGCTTGTGTGACAGGCTGAGAGGGAGGTACTACCTCCGACCGGTAACCTGATTTGGATAATGCCAACGTAGGGATATACCTTAGAATTGTTGCGGAGTACTGCCAAATCGGCGGTGCTCCGTTTTTTCTTGCAAGGAGGTTACAAAATGGTTTTAATCAACGGAAAAAACACGTCTGCAGACGGAAAGACAGTCAGTCAGTATCTCGAAGAAGCAAACTTCAATCCTCAGACGATTGCGGTTGAACTTAACGAGGATATTCTGCCCAAGCCGCAATACGGAGAAACCGTGCTCAAAGACGGCGATGTCCTCGAGGTCGTCAGCTTTGTGGGAGGAGGTTAATATGCCTACCAAAGAAGAATGGCAGAATGCCTTTGCCGCTCGACACGGTGAAAAGCTGCAAAAGGTCTTTTCTTCATCGGTCGTCGCCGTATGCGGTCTGGGCGGCTTAGGCTCAAATATCGCGACAGCACTCGCAAGAGCCGGAATCGGCAAGCTGATTCTGATCGACTTTGACAGTGTGGATCTATCCAATCTCCACCGTCAGCAATATAAAGCCTCGCAAATCGGCAAATACAAAACCGACGCGATAGTAGAAAACCTGTGCGAGATCAATCCATATATCCGGACAGAAGCACACACCATACGTCTGACTGAGGAAAATGCCCTTACCCTGCTGTCACAGGCAGATGTGATCTGTGAGGCGTTTGATAATCCGCAGGCAAAGGCAATGCTGTGCAATCTCGTATTAGAGAAGCTGCCGCAAAAGTTCTACGTTGCCGCGTCAGGCATGGCAGGTATCGACAGTCCGAATCTGATCAAGACAAAACGCGTCAGCAAACGCTTTTATCTCTGCGGCGACGGCGTTAACGGCGTAGGAGAAAGCGACGGCCTGTTTGCAAGCCGCGTAATGCTGTGTGCGGCTCATCAGGCGCACACGGTTTTGCGCGTGCTGGCAGAGGAATATGAAGTATAACGAAAGAAGGTCAAAATATGAATAACGATAAACTGATACTCGGCGGTCACGAATTCAACTCGCGTTTTATTCTCGGCTCGGGTAAATACTCTCTGAACCTGATTGAAGCGGCAATCAAAGACGCAGGCGCTGAAATCATCACGCTTGCAGTAAGGCGCGCCAATACCAAAGACGGAGAGAACATTCTCGATTTTATCCCGAAAAACGTTACCCTGCTGCCCAACACAAGCGGCGCGAGAAACGCAAAGGAAGCGGTCAGAATTGCCAAACTTGCGCGCGAGCTGGGCTGCGGCAATTTTGTAAAGGTAGAGATCATGCGCGACTCCAAATATCTTCTTCCAGACAATCAGGAGACGATCATAGCGACTGAAACGCTTGCAAACGACGGCTTTGTCGTTCTGCCGTACATGTATCCCGACCTCAACGTTGCGCGCGACTTGGTCAGCGCAGGCGCGGCGGCGGTTATGCCTCTTGCCTCTCCTATCGGCTCCAACAAGGGACTTGCCACAAAGGATTTCATTCAGATACTGATTGATGAAATCGATTTACCCATCATCGTTGACGCGGGCATCGGCAAGCCCTCTCAGGCGTGCGAAGCGATGGAAATGGGCGCTGCGGCGGTCATGGCAAACACCGCTCTTGCAACCGCGGGCGATTTGCCATTAATGGCGGCAGCCTTCCGTCAGGCAATCGAGGCAGGCAGAAAGGCGTATCTCTCGGGCTTGGGCAGAGTGCTCACCCGAGGCGCTTCCGCTTCCGATCCTCTGACGGGATTTCTGCATGACTGAGGGAGAATGAAATGGAAAACCGATTTTTAGTTGATTCCGATTCTCTTTCAGAGGAAGCGCTCAAACGCAAGCACCGTCTGGAAACCGACCCTTCATCAAGAACAGACCATATGGCATATATGGAAGGAATGGAGATTATCGAATCCGACGTGTGCGAGAACGTCATCTCGCAGATGAAATCCTACGACTACACAAAGTACACTGCAAAGGACGTAAAAGCCGCGCTTGAACACGAAACCTGCACGATTGAGGATTTCAAAGCGCTCCTTTCCCCTGCCGCCGAACCGTTTCTGGAACAGATGGCACAGCGGGCGCGTCTTGAAACAGGCAAGCACTTCGGCAACACGGTCTATATGTTCACGCCGCTGTACATCGCGAATTACTGCGAAAACTACTGCGTCTACTGCGGCTTTAACTGCTACAACAAAATCAGCCGCATGAAGCTGAGCATGGAACAGATAGAACACGAAATGCAGGTCATCGCACAGAGCGGAATGGAGGAGATCCTTCTTCTCACCGGCGAAAGCCGCGGACAAAGCAACGTCGAATACATTGGCGAAGCCTGCAAGCTCGCGCGGAAGTATTTCCGCATGGTCGGACTGGAAATCTATCCTGTAAATACAGACGAGTACCGCTATCTGCACGAATGCGGAGCGGACTATGTCACCGTTTTTCAGGAAACCTACGACGCCGACAAATACGAAACGCTTCATCTTTTTGGTCACAAGCGCGTCTGGCCTTACCGCTTTGACGCGCAGGAGCGCGCGCTTCGCGGCGGCATGAGAGGCGTTGCATTCTCCGCTCTGCTTGGGCTTTCCGATTTCAGAAAGGACGCGCTGGCTTCCGCCCTGCACGTCTATTATCTGCAGAGAAAGTATCCATATGCCGAAATGTCGCTTTCCTGCCCCCGACTGCGCCCGATTATCAACAACGACAAAATCAGCCCTCTGGACGTTCACGAAACGCAGCTGTGCCAGATTCTCTGCGCCTACAGAATTTTTCTGCCGTATGTCGGCATCACGGTTTCCTCGCGTGAAAGCGCAGAATTCCGCAACGGTATCGTCAAAATTGCCGCGACAAAGGTTTCCGCGGGCGTATCGACAGGCATCGGAGACCATGAGAGCAAGTACAGCGGCACTGAAGCGGACGGACAGCAGGGCGACGAACAGTTTGAAATCAGCGACAGCCGCAGTCTGTCAGCTATGTATTCAGATATTACAGGCGAAGGCCTGCAGCCTGTGCTGAACGATTATTTATATGTGTAAGATAATATGTATCACAAACCGCCTTCTGTGCGGCAAGGACTTTATCGGTCATCTCGAAGCTGTCGCAGCGGCTCACCCCGACGCTGTTATTCTGCGCGAAAAGGGTTTGTCGGAAGCGGATTATCTGCGCCTTGCGGAACAAACAAAAGCTATATGTGAAAAGCAGCAAACGCTGCTGATTCTTCACAGCTTTCCCAACGCGGCAAAGGCGCTCAGTCACAAAGCGATTCATTTACCCATGCCCATGCTCAGACATCTTTCGGATAGAGAGCGCGCGTACTTTTCTGTCTTAGGCGCGTCCTGCCATTCTGTTGAAGAAGCGAAGGAAGCCGAGCGGCTCGGGTGCACCTATATCACCGCAAGTAATGTTTTTGAAACTGATTGCAAAAAGGGCTTGCCGGGAAAAGGCGTAGAGTTTTTGCGTGAGATTTGCGAAAGCGTCAATATAGATGTATACGCGCTGGGAGGTATTACCGCTCGGAATATCGCTGAGCTCATGCGTTCAGGCGCGGACGGCGCTTGTATCATGAGCGGCTTCATGAAGTCCGAGAACCCCGAAATATTGATGGAGGAATTACACAATGCGATTTCATAAGGATATGCTGCTTTTATACGCCATTACCGAGGAGTACTGCAACCGTCAAAGACCGCTGATCGAGATGGTAAAGGAAGCGCTCGAAGGCGGCGTTACAATCTTGCAGCTGCGCGAAAAGCATTTGAGTGACGAGGAGCTTATGACGGAGGCTCTGGAAATCAAGGAGCTTTGTCATTCCTACGGCGTTCCGCTGATTATCAACGACAACGTCGAGCTCGCTTTGCGCTGCAGTGCGGACGGTGTGCATGTCGGTATTGAGGATACGCCCGTTGCCGAAATCCGCGCAAAGGCAGGCAATGACTTTATCATAGGCGCGACGGCAAAAACCGTTGAACAGGCAACCGCCGCCGAACTGGCAGGAGCGGATTATATCGGCGTCGGCGCGGTATTCCCTTCACCTACCAAGCAAAACGCCGTGCGTATCACAAACGCTCAGCTTCGTGAAATCACCTCAGCTGTGTCGATTCCTGCCGTCGCAATCGGCGGCATTACGCTTGGTAACATTTCGCAGATCGACTGCGGCACCCTTTCAGGGATCGCGGTTGTATCGGCGGTTTTCGGCGCGAAGGATATTACGCAGGCAGCTAAAGAGTTAAAAGCCAAGGCGACTGCTTTGGTTCATTCATAAAAAACAGCGGCGGATCGGGGGCACCACCTTCCGTCGCTCAACAAAAATAATGTGAGGAGAAAATATGAGAACTGCATTATCAATCGCGGGAAGCGATTCCTGCGGAGGCGCCGGTATTCAGGCAGATATCAAAACCATGACAATGAACGGCGTGTATGCCATGACCGCCGTCACCGCTTTGACCGCGCAGAATACGCTCGGCGTGAGGGCGATTCAGGAGGCGACTCCCGAATTTCTCCGTCAGCAGCTCGACGCGGTATTCGAGGACATCTTCCCCGACGCGGTCAAAATCGGTATGGTCGCAAGCTCGGACCTGATTCGCGTTATTGCGGACAGGCTCCATTGTTGCAAGGCGATGAACATCGTTGTCGACCCGGTCATGGTATCCACAAGCAACGCAGCCCTGATAAAGACCGACGCTGTTAGCACTTTGACAGAGGAACTGCTTCCTCTCGCCACACTCATTACGCCAAACATTCCCGAAGCTCAGGTTTTGTCGGGAATGGAGATACACAGCAGCGCCGATATGGAGAAAGCCGCCGAACAGCTCGGCAAATCCTATGGCTGCGCGGTACTGCTCAAGGGAGGTCATTGCGTGAATGACGCAAATGACCTGCTTTACTCAAACGGTACGCTCCGTTGGTTTGAGGGAAAACGCATCGACAATCCAAACACCCACGGCACAGGCTGCACGCTGTCAAGCGCGATAGCAGCAAATCTTGCCAAGGGTTACACTTTGGAAAAGTCTGTTGAACGCGCCAAGGATTATATTTCGGGCGCTCTTGCCGCTATGCTCGATTTAGGTAAAGGCAGCGGTCCCATGAACCACGCGTTTGCGCTGAACAATAAATATTCTGACTGAAAGGAACCACTGAAATGAAACAATACTATACGCAAATGGAAGCCGCCAAAAAAGGCATTATCACTCCCGAAATGGAAATTGTCGCCGCCAAAGAGGACATGGACGTTGAGCCGCTGCGCGAGAGAGTCGCGCAGGGCGTTATCGCGATTCCCTGCAATGTGCGTCATTCCTCGATCTCCCCCGAGGGTATAGGTATGGGTCTGCGCACCAAAATCAACGTAAACCTCGGTATTTCGGGCGACTGCAAGGATTACTCGGTCGAGATGCAGAAAGTTGATATGGCAATCAGATTCGGCGCGGAAGCGATCATGGACTTGAGCAACTACGGCAAGACCAACACCTTCCGCCGTCAGCTTATAGAAAAATCTCCCGCAATGATCGGCACCGTACCGATGTACGACGCGATCGGTTATCTCGAGAAAGATCTGCTCGACATCACCGCAGAGGACTTTCTGAGGGTAGTTCGCGCTCACGCCGAGGAAGGCGTTGACTTCATGACGATTCACGCGGGTATCAACCGCCGCGCTGTGGAAGCATTCATGCGCGACAAAAGAAA
This sequence comes from Ruminococcus difficilis, assembly GCF_016680995.1. The sequence goes on from NZ_JAEQMG010000132.1 coordinate 9,769, forward strand.
AATGAACATCGTATCCAGAGGCGGCTCTCTCCTGTTTGCATGGATGATGATGACAGGAAACGAAAACCCGTTCTTTGAGCACTACGACGAGGTGCTTGATATTCTACGCGAATTCGATGTTACCATCAGCCTTGGCGACGCTCTCCGCCCCGGCTGCATTGACGACAGCACCGACGCAGGACAGATTTCTGAGCTGATTGAGCTTGGAAATCTGACAAAGCGCGCATGGGAAAAGGACGTTCAGGTAATGGTCGAAGGTCCCGGTCACATGGCAATGAACGAAATTGAAGCGAACATGAAGCTGCAAAAACGGCTTTGTCATAACGCTCCGTTCTACGTTCTCGGTCCGCTGGTAACCGACATCGCTCCCGGCTACGACCACATCACCTCCGCAATCGGCGGTGCAATTGCTGCTGCGAGCGGCGCTGATTTTCTCTGTTACGTAACCCCTGCCGAGCATCTCAGGCTGCCCGATCTGAGCGACGTAAAGGAAGGCATTATCGCCAGCCGTATCGCGGCTCACGCTGCGGACATCGCAAAGGGCGTTCCTCACGCGAGAGAACAGGACGACGCTATGGCGGACGCCCGTCACAAGGTTGACTGGGATGAGATGTTCAAACACGCGATTGACCCTGAAAAGGCTCGTGCGTACTTTGAGAGCACTCCGCCTGCCGACCGCCACACCTGCTCCATGTGCGGCAAGATGTGCGCTGTCCGCACAACCAACATGATTCTTGAAGGCAAAAAGGTCGAGTTTTGCTCCGAGCTGTAAAATCATTTCATACCGTACAATTTGCAAGCAGCAAGTTGTGCGGTATTTCTTTTGTTTCTGTGCTTTTTTCTAAAACAGTTATAGTGGTATCCTATTGCTCGGTATAGATATTTCGAATTGGACAACAGCAGACTTTGGTTGTATAATGACAGCTGTAAGACCTACTTATCCACTATGAAATGAAGATGGAGTGAGAATCATGGAACTACAGTTTCCTCATTTGCTTCGTCTGAACTTTCGGTTCGGGCGAATGTGTTGATGACAAACCAAAACGATTATAAACAAAACAATTCGGAGTATAGAAAGGATTTATTATCATGAAAAAAATAACCGCAATTCTTACAGCAGCCGCACTGGTTCTGACATCAGCAATAGCTTTTGCAGGCTGCTCAAACAAAACCGAATCATCTGATTCATCTGCTTCTTCCGACAAAGCGACATCAGCGGTCAGCACCTCTGCCGAAAAGCTTACAATCGCGATCCCGAATGATACCACAAACGAAGCTCGTGCGCTTCTGCTCTTACAGGAGCTTGGCTACATCAAGCTCAAGGACGGTGCAGGAATTACCGCAACACCGAAGGATATCGCCGAAAACGCCCACAACCTCGAATTCAAGGAAGTAGAAGCCGCTCAGGTTCCCAACGCACGTCAGGACGTTGACTACGCGATCATCAATTCAAACTACGCGATTGAAGCAGGTCTGAATCCCGTCAAGGATTCGCTCGGTATTGAAGGTTCAGCATCCGCATACGGCAACATCCTTGTCGTCAAGGAGGGCAACGAGAAAGAACCGAAGCTCCTAGCATTAAAAGCAGCGCTCGAAAGCCGGAAGGTAGCGGACTTTATTAAAGAAAAGTATGACGGCTCTGTTGTAAGCGTCGTAGAAAAAACCACCAACGGATTTGATGATTCCATTGATTACGCAGCACTCAAGGGCGAAAAAGTAACCATCGCAGCTTCTCCTACACCGCATGCAGAGATTCTCTCTGTTGTCAAGGACATTCTCGCAGAGAAGGAAATCACTCTTGACATCAAGGAGTACACCGATTATGTTCAGCCCAACAACGTAGTTGACAGCGGCGAGCTTGACGCAAACTACTTCCAGCATCTCCCCTATCTTGATGACTTCAACGCTGAAAACGGCACAAAGCTCGTTTCAATTTCGACAATTCACGTTGAACCTCTCGGACTCTACGGCGGAAAGCAAACAACTCTTGACGCCTTAAAATAATCATATAAAACTCTGCGCCGACCGTACTGCTTCGATCGGCGCATACTTGTATAAACTATCAGAAAGGCGACAGTTATGATTGAGATTAAAAACCTGTCCAAAACCTTCTCCACGGCTGACGGCACATTCCAGGCACTGAAAAACGTCAACATCTCCGTCAGCGACGGTGATATTTTCGGTATCATCGGAATGAGCGGCGCTGGAAAAAGCACTTTGGTTCGCTGTATCAATATGCTCGAGCGTCCCAGCGAAGGCAGCGTGGTGATTGACGGCGTAGATGTCGGCACGCTCGGGAGACGTGAACTGCGCAAGCTTCGCCGCAGCGTGACGATGATTTTTCAGGGCTTCAACCTTTTGATGCAGCGCACCTGTCTGAAAAACGTCTGCTTTCCGCTGGAGCTCGACGGCGTCGGCAAAAAGGAAGCAAAAAAACGGGCTCTTGAGCTGCTTGAGCTCGTCGGACTCAGCGACAAGGCTAACGCCTATCCCTCACGTCTTTCGGGCGGTCAGCAGCAGCGTGTTGCCATTGCGCGCGCTCTGGCGACAAACCCGAAGGTGCTGCTCTGCGACGAAGCGACCTCTGCCCTCGATCCGAAAACAACGCGTTCCATTCTCTCTTTAATCAAGGATATCAACGAAAAGCTCGGTATTACCGTCATCATCATTACTCATCAAATGAGCGTGATTGAGGAAATATGCAGCCGTGTGGCAATTCTTGAAAACGGCGAGGTTGTCGAACAGGGCGAGGTCAATCAAATATTCAGCTCACCAAAATCAGAGGCGGCAAAACACCTCGTGTTCCCCGGTGAAGAGGAAAATGTCGCCGAGCTCCAATACGGAAAACGCGTGCTGCGTGTAGTGTTCAACGACTCGGAATCGACAGAAACGCCGTTGATTGCAAAGTTAGCGGCGGAAAAAGGCATCGCGGCAAATATCCTGTACGCTTCCACCAAGAGCGTCGGCGGAAAAGCGTTCGGCTGTATGCTGCTGAGCTTTCCCGACGGAGAGACAGCCGAAGGAGCCAAAAGGTATTTGTCGTCACACGACGGAATCACGGTAGAGGAGGTTGTAAACAATGGGAAATGATTTGTTTTCTGCTGAGGTGCTCAACGAAACATGGGAAATCATGTGCAATGATATGCCTCTGGCGCTCTGGGAAACCTTCTATGTCACTGTCGCCGCAACATTTTTCGCGATAGTCATCGGACTGCCGCTCGGCGTGCTGCTGGTGGTTGGCGAAAAGGACGGTATACTGCCGATCCCAAAGCCTGTCATGGGCTTTCTGAACGTACTGATCAACGTGCTGCGCTCGGTTCCGTTCCTGATATTAATGATTCTGGTGTTTCCTCTTACCCGTCTGATTGTGGGCACGATCGTCGGCACAACAGCGTCAATCGTACCGCTTGTGATCGCCGCGTTCCCGTTTGTAGCGCGGCTCGTAGAAAGCAGCCTGCGCGAGGTCAATCCGAATATCATTGAGGCTGCGCAGAGCATGGGTGCATCGCCGCTGCAGATCATCGTCAAGGTGATGATACCAGAGAGCGTTCCATCATTGATATCCAACTTCACCATTGCCGTCACCACGGTTCTCGGCTACACCGCAATGAGCGGCATCATCGGCGGCGGAGGTCTCGGAAAAATCGCCATTAACTATGGATATTACCGGTATAAATATCTTGTTATGCTTGTTGCCGTCGTAATTCTTGTGCTCCTCGTTCAGCTTTTCCAGAGCGTAGGCACTAAGCTCGCAAAGGCAACCGATAAACGGCTGAAAAGCGGAAAGTAAAAAACACGCAGGCAGATAGCCAAGCGGTTATCTGCCTGCGGTTATTTTGGTGTATACTGCGGAGAGAATGTTCTTTCTGTGACCCTCGGAATTCATCCAGCCGTTTACAACCTGAGCAGGTGTCGCGTAGCCGTAGGCGATGTTCTCACCTGTCGTGATACTCCCTGTTTTATACACAAGTGTAGCCGCCGTCGACGGGAAGCATTACGCCGTTGACATAGGCTGAGTTGTCGCTGGCGAGGAAGATTGCCGCCGCGTCAAGCTCGCCCTCGTTACCGTATCTTTCGGCAGGGATTACGGTGTCGGCATACGCCTTGAAGGACGGTGTGTCGAGAGTTTCCTTTGTGAGCGGTGTGTAGAAATAGCCCGGGCAAATCGCGTTGACGGTGATTCCGTATTTGCCCCACTCTGCGGCGAGCGCTCTTGTGAGATTCACCACGCCGCCCTTTGCGGCGTGATACGGAGAAGAACCTGCGATTTTGTTGCCGACCAATCCGTACATGGAGGCGATGTTGATGATTCTGCCGTACTTCTGCGGGATCATCGCCTGCTTTGCGACCTCGCGCGCGACCTTGAATGTACCGAACAAATCGACGTTGACCTCGTTTGAGAACTGCTCGTCGGTGATGTCCTCCGCAGGAGCGATCGCTCCAGTTCCGGCGTTGTTGATCAGAATATCGATCCTTTTGAAGTGGTCGAGAACCTTTTTAACGGCTGCTTTTACCGCTTCGGTGTCTGTTATGTCGCACTTTACGGCGAGGGTTTCCACACCGAACTGCTCCTTGATTTCATTTGCTACGGCTTCGATTTTGTCCTGTCGTCTGGCAAGGGCTACGATATTCGCGCCCTGATTCGCGAGAGCCTTTGCCATCTGCACGCCCAAGCCTGTGGAACAGCCGGTAATGATCGCTGTTCTGCCTTTTAAATCGAAATATGCTTTCATCTGTCTCACTCCTTGAGTACGTCATTTATTACTGCCTTTGATTTTAATTATCTTTCTGATCATTATCCTCACCTCTTGACTATATTATATGGGAACCATTCTCAAAAATCTGTTGCCACGGCAACATTTTTATGATATTATTTTAGTGAGGTGACGAGTATGATTACCAACAGAGAATATTTGTACTCCATCAGGAAGTGCTATCTGTTCGACAATATTCCGGACGAACAGCTCGCCGACGCGATAAAGCTTATGAACGGACGTATCAAAAAGATCGAAAAGGATGATTTCATTGTTCAGCTCGGCGGCGAATTGCCGAGCGCGGGACTGCTTCTGAAGGGAAGAATTGAAAGCTCCTTTCAGAACGAAAACTTCGACCAGATCACAATGCACTCATTCGGCGGCGGTTATCTTTTCGGCGAAGCTCTGGTAATTAACAATGCAAAAAACAGCCCTGTACAAGTCAGAGCTGTTGAGGATTGCATTGTGCTGTTTATTGATTTGAAAGTAATTTATCATTCGGATATTCAGTCGCCGCTTCGTGTTATTCTCACCGAAAACCTGATCAAAAGCCTTGCGCGCAAAAATCTCATTCTGAATCAGAAGGTGCGGATTCTGAGCCGCAAAAGCCTGCGCGAAAGAATACTGTTTTATCTCGGTACTCTGCCAAAGGATAAGAACGGCTGGGTCAAAATCCCGTTCAACAAAACCGTTCTCGCCGAATACCTCGGCGTAAACCGAAGCGCGCTCTCACGAGAACTTGGCAGAATGCAGGACGAGGAGATTTTAATATCTGACGGAAGAAAAATGAAAACACTTGTCTGAGAAACCGGCAAGTATTCCTTTACTATGAACCCGAAGCCGCGCGCACAGGAAACAGAACCGAGAATCTCAACAAGCGGCAATAATCCGAATCCATCTCCGGCAGGAAAATGGGTTCGGATTTGTCTTTTTCTATACTTATCCGATTACATTACACCACAAAAAGCACATAACCGCTATCTCTTACGGTTATGTGCCTTCTTGTTTATTACGGAACTTTTTTCACAACCCCTGATCGTTTATTATTCCCTGAGTTTCCAGTTGCCGTTGGGTTCCTGTTCAATGATATTGGCGGATTTCAACTGATCAAAGGCGGTCTGGAAGGCGGCGGAAACGTTGGCGCCCATGCGCGGATAGCCCATCAGCTTGGCTGCCTGCTTGACCGCGTCCGGCTCGTTCAGGCTGATTTGCTGCCGCAGGACATAGGCGACGGCGTTGACCGCCTCGCAGCGCGGGATGTCCTTGGCGTCGCGCTTGCATTCTCCCTCGCCGGAAACGCGGATGAGGGTGTAGGCGGACGGGTTCTGTCCCCTGTTCCAGAGAATAGTTTCACCGTCCTGTGCGGTCTCGACCAGCTCCAAACGGCGATATGCCTCAGAAAGAAGCTCCTGCGTTTTTGCGGTGAATCGGGTGATGGAGTAACTCGCGAGGACGCGCTTATTCAGCAAACTGCGGCTGACAGGAGCTTCGACGCGCATGATTTCGGAGACCGTATTGCAGAGCTTGTCAAAATGGCGCGGAAGGTTTTCCGCAGAAACGGCGCGGTTTTTGACAGCGGCGGCGCGATACGGCTGAACCGGAGAAAAGGCGCTTTCGTCCCTGACGTTATCTTCGAGCGTGCCGCTGTCTTCCGCAACGGGTCTGACCTCTTCGCTGACTATGCTTTCGCCGTTTTCGAGCTTTTTGAGCAGTTCAAGCAGACGGGCTGTTTCCTTTTCGCGGTTATCCCACCAGTCCATTGTCCAGACGCGGGTCATCTGCCAGCCGAGTCCGCTGAGGACGCCGATCTGCGCGTATTCCCGGTCCCTGACAGTTTTGGACGCGCCGTAAATCTCGCCGTCAAGAAGGATGCCGAGGAGATATTTTTCCGGATTGGCGGGATCGATCACGCCGATATCAATGCGGAAATTGGAATGACCGACATGCTGCGAGGTTTCGTAGCCTGCCTCGCGGAGCCTGTCGCAGATCTCGCGGGCGATGCCGTCCTGACGGGCATGGTAGCTGTCGGAGGTAGCACGGGTAAGCGCCAGCTCTCTTCCGGAGGCGTATTCCAGAAAGGCGCGCAACGCTGCCACGCCCTCGGCGCTCGTTTTGGTGAGGTTGATCTGCTCTGGCGTGATGGAGCTGAATACCAGCATCTCGCACCTTGCGCGGGAAACAGCTACATTGAGCCGCCGCCAGCCGCCCTCACGGTTGAGCGGACCGAAGTTCATATAGACCTTGCCCTCCTTGTCGGGACCGTAGCCTACGGAGAACAGGATCACGTCGCGTTCGTCTCCCTGCACGTTTTCAAGATTTTTGATAAATATCGGCTCCTCAGCTTCGTAGAGCCATTTCTCCAGGCTCTCGTCGGCGGCGCAGGCATCGTTGAGCAGGTCGTCGATAAGGTTTTGCTGGGAAATATTGAAGGTGACAACGCCGAGGCTCTGTTTGTTCAGCTCGCTGTCCTGATAGCGTCGCTTGATTTCGGCGACGACCGCCTCCGCCTCTCTGAGATTGCGGCGGTTCGTACCGCGCTCAAAAACGCCCTCGACCTGCACCAGATTCACCTTGCTCTCGCGGTCGTTGACGGACGGGAAGGTGTAGAGCTTGTTCTCATAGAATTGGCTGTTGCTGAACGCAATCAGGCTCTCGTGACGGCTGCGGTAGTGCCAGAGCAGATGGGTCTGCGGCATATTGAGCGCGAGGCAGTCATCAAGGATGCTTTCAAGATCCTCAACGTCAAGGTTGTCCTCGTCCACGGTATTCGAGGCAAAGAACGAGGTCGGCGGCATCTGCTTGGGATCGCCGACAATGACGGCGTTCTCACCGCGTGCGAGTACACCGACCGCCTTGCATGTAGGAAGCTGGGAGGCTTCGTCAAAAACAACTACATCAAAAGGCTTGCGGTTGGTGCTGAGATACTGCGCCGCCGAGATCGGGCTCATCAGCATACAGGGACAAAGGCGCGGCAGAAGGTTAGGCAGGTCGTCGAATAGCTTGCGGATACTGGTACCGCGGCCGCCGCTGCGGATCATCCGCTGCAGAATGCCCAGCTCGGAGCTGTTTGCCGCCGAGGAGGTGAAGTCGGGTACATTTGCCGCGAGGCGGCAGTATATCTCCTGCTTGCAAAGCTCGGTCAGCTCTCCCTCGATACGCTTGAACTGCGCAACCTTCTCGTTGAATACCGAACCCGAGAAGGTGTTAAGGACGGGCGTTTCGTCAATGACGATTCCGATCAGCGACTGCAGCATCGATTTGCGGTAGAGCGGGAGGACTTCTTCGTGCGGCAGTCCCTCTTTATACTTGAGAAGCACCTCGCCGAGACCGGCTTCCCCGGCTTCGCGGGAAACATCGTTAAAGACGACCCAGTCCTTGAGGTCGCTGCAGTGGCGGCGGATTTGCTCACAGAGGTCGAGTTGGGTATCGATCCAGTCGCCGTCCGCGGACTGCTCGCGCAGGGATACGGCGGAAACAAAGTTCTCACGCGCCTGTTTAAGGGCTTCATACCGCTCGTTGAAGGTATGCAAAACGGCTTTCGCGGTTTGGTCGCCGAGAAGCTGCGAGCGGCGGGATTCGTCGGGCAGGAGCGCTTCAAGCGCCGGAAGATTGTTGAGCGCCTGTGCCGCCATAGCGGAAACGCGGTTCCAGTCAATATAACTGCCTTCGCCGAGTGCGCCCAGCTCACTGCCGTAACGCTGATAGAGAGCCTGTGCCGCACGGAATTCGCTCTGATAATCGGCAAGGGTCTTGAAGCTCTGCGAGAGCGTCATGCTGTTGATCGGCACGCGCGAGAAGGGCTTGAGACGGTCGGTGATCTTACGGATCGCGCCGCTCTTTCCGAGCCACTTGGCATTGGCGGCGTTGTACTCGGCGAGCAGCTGCTCGGGATTCTGGTTAAGGAAGCCCTCGTTCCAGCTGCGCATCAGCTCCGCGTGCAGGCGGCCGAGGTTGCCGTAGCGCTTTGCCATGGTGAGGACGTCGTTATAATAGCGTCGCTTGTCCGTCGCCTGCGCCCATTGCGGCGGCAGGGAGAGCCAGTAGCAGAGCGCGACGGAGAAACCGTGGATCCGCTCGATATCGTCAAAGCCGTTGACCTCGATCTGTGCCATTTCGGCGGCAGCGTCCAGCGAAGGTCGGAAAGCGGTCAGTGCGGCATCATATTCTTCCGAAGAATGATCGATAATGGATTTGAGCTGCTGGGAGTACTGTGTGACACCGACGGCGGACAGCGGATGGTGCTGAGGATGTCCGACGGTTCTTCCGGAGGCGACCAGCCTCTCCAGCAGGGTCAGGTGATTATCCAGCGCGGCGGCGTCGAGCCGCTTGACAAAGTCACGCGAAAAGGCAACGGTTTCGCCCTCAAAATCAACGGTTTCATAATCACTGATGAGCTGATAGAGCGTTCTGCCGCAGGGTTGGACACTATGGAGCTTGGATGCGTAGGCGTCCAGCTCACCGCGCAGCGCCGCCGCCTGCTCCGCTTTGGCACGGTATTGCGCAGAAGTGGTCTTTTTGGTGACCTCGGTCGCCTCTCGGAGCTGTTCGAGGACATCGCGCTTCTTGGACTTATTGGAGTGCAGCTCGAGGCAGAACGCGCCGATGCCGATTTTATTCAGGCGCTTCTGCACCACCTCAAGCGCCGCCATTTTTTCCGCGACAAAGAGCACGCTTTTGCCGGCAATCAGGAGGTTGGCGATCATCGATGTGATGGTCTGGGATTTACCGGTGCCGGGCGGGCCGTGGAGGACAAAGCTCTTGCCCTCGCAGGCGGATTCGATTGCAAACAGCTGTGACGCGTCGGCGGGCATCGGAAGCATCATCTTGCCCTCCTCTACCCTATCGCCGATGGTCATCGGTTCGGCGTCCCAGCAGAGTCTGCCCTCCATAAGGCTCCTGACTATCTTATTCCGTCGGAGATCGCCGGAACGGTTGCGGATGTCGTTCCACATAACAAATTGCGAGAAGGAGAAAATGCCGAGGTAGGCGGACTCGAGCACATCCCACTTATTCTGATTCATAACCGCCTTGCGGAGTACGGTGAACACGCGTCGTGTATCGATGCCGTGCTCGTCCATCGGAAGCGGATCGAGGCCGTTGATGACGATGCCGAAGTCCTGCTTGAGCTTTTCGAGCATGGTGATGTTCATCTGAGGCTCGTCGTCGCGCAGGCGCAAAACATAGCCCTGCCGCGAGGATTTGCGGACAATCTCAATCGGGAGCAGTATAATCGGCGCGTAACGAGGCTTGACGCTGCGCTCGGTTTCGTACCAACGCAGCAGACCCATGGCAATATAGAGCGTATTGGCGCCGTTCTCCTCGATGGACGCCTTGGCGCCGCGGTAAAGGCTCTTGACGCCCGCTTCCAACTCGGATTCGGTGAGAATGGAGCGCAGGCGGTGGTGCGCAAATTCCGACTTGATCAGCTCGGCAAAGCTGCCCGAATCATGCATATTCTCGAAGCCTGCGTCCTTGGTACTGCCCCATTCGGCGGGTTTTGGCAGGACGGTGAAGTCCTCGCCGTCGGAGAGCGCGTCCTCCAGATCGTCGAGCGAGGTGGTGAGGATAGGAACAATGGTTTTGGAAAAACGCAGGTTTATCAGGTTATTGCGCAGTCCCAGATCAAGCAGCTTGCGTTCCCACTGCATCTGCTTGGTGAGCTGCGATTCGTCCTGCCCGGGCAGGTCGGTGACAAATTTATCGATTTCCCGCGGCCGCACAGAGGATCGCAGGTTGTTTTTTTCGTCCTTTTGGATAACAAAGCCCGCATCGGTGCGGATGCGCTGCGGCAGCGGGCGGACGCCGCTGATGCGCGCGCGGTGCACGTCAATGACGCATTCGACACCATCCTCGTTGAGCTGCTTTTCCGCGTGGGAACGCGCCTGATCAAAGGAACAGCGCTTGCCGCTGACCATCATGGTGCTTTCGGCGACGGCGATCTCATTGACTCCGAGGGCAAGGCGCTTGCTTACGACAGATGCGTCGTACTGCACCGCCTCCGGGAAGGACAGATCCTCCAGCCAAACGCCGCTGAAAATATGACTGCGCGTCAGCAGCAGAAGCGGGTGCAGGCCTACCGCCTCCATACATGAGGCGTACAGCAGCGAGAGGTCGAGGCAATTGCCCATTTTCTGCTGCAAAACGGCGTCGCACAGACGGACGCGCTGACCCCTCTCCTCAAAACTCGCGGGTGCGGTGCAGTAGATAAGCTGCAGTTCGCAGATTGCCTCAAAAATTGCCGCCGACTGAGAAAGCACGCGGTTGACGTCCTGCGACTGGTAGGCGTCAAAGGAGGGGTCGCCCGTCCATTTTCCGAGGAAATCTGCGGCGCGTGAGATCACCTGCGCCAGCGCGGGATGGTTGGGCACGACGAAGGAGGTCAGCAGCTCCGGATAGATACCGGCACCCTGCCATTCGTCAAATGCGAGCACCGAAATCTCCGTCGTTTGCGAGGCGAGTTCGCCGCTGCTGTCTGACAGGGAGACGGTGACGGCGCACGTCATCTTCTCGGTGAGGTTCGCAAGCTCGTCCACGTTCAGCAGCAGCTCGACGTCCGTCACGCGGAAGGTGTTGCAGGCGGGAATATAGTCGAGCGTGATCGTATATGGCATGATGATCGCGGGCACTGAGGAAACGGACAGCGTGACCCGCTCCAGCGCGGTTTCACGCGTATTTTCCACGGTAACACAACGCATCACGCGGAGTTCATTCTGATACAGCGCGTAATTGATGACCGGCGTCATCTCGGCGGTGATGGTGATCGGTTGTTGAGCAGCGTTCATGGCAATACCTCACTTTAATTCAGGTTACCTATTATTTTATCACACCGCAAAGGCATTTTCAACAAAATAGTTTCATTATTTTTTGGTTTTGTATGCTTAAAAGCCCGATACCATTTATATTTTTATAGTATTCCAAATCATATTACATATCTAATGTTGATTTTTCCGAGAAGTATATCGCTTGGTATATGAATAGTAATGATTTTCAGATCCGGTCATTAAAATACCGATTATTTGCGTAATCTTTGATTGGGACTATAAAAGCATAGCTCACACAACCTGAGTAATACGCGAGAGCTTTTCAAAATGGGGACACTTCGTTTCACCCTCGACAAAGCAGCGCGTACATCCGCAGCAAAACTCACCGAAATCTCTGGGCAGGAAAAACTCGGTTGTTTCTCCTCCGATTTTCTCCGCTAACATACACGCATTATTGTAAGTCGATCCTTTATGACTCTGACCGTGAACGATGACTGTTTTCATTTCTTATAACCCCTTTCGGTATATCCGATTATCCAAAAATAGAATTAAATTTATCCTCCATGTCCTTGAAGTGCTTGTAGATCAACGGAATCTTGATCTCTACCTTTTTCGCGATTTGCTAAGCACTCGTGCCGACGTAACCGTTCTCCGAAAAAAAGTGTTAAGGCTTCTTCCCGTATTGTTTTTCTTGTTGACATAACGACCTACCGACTTGTCCGCCTTTAATCGTTTGCTTAGTTATGACTAACGTGTCTTAGCTTGTCAAAACCTTTATCGCAACAACTCACAGTATTATTGTATTCGAAATATTATTGATTCATAAAAAAGTGTATATTTGTCGCTGCTTGACTTGTTTTGCGATATTTCGCCTTGAATATGGCTGTTATTTATGGCTGTTATTTATGTTATGATAAAAAGCAAAGATGCAGCGCGGCGCACTCTTTGTCACGCTGTGCGACGGTTAAAGGAGGAATATCCATGAAAATACGCACAAAAGCTGTCAGCCTGCTGCTGACGGTTCTGCTGGTGTTCGGCGTGTACGCGATCGTCCCGCCTGCGGCGTTTGCCGAAGAGATCATCGAGGTGACCGCGGAGACAGACTATTTCACGGACGGCAATACGTACCGGGTCTCGCAGGACGTGACCAACGACAAACGCATCCGGATGCAGGGCAGCGCCGTTCTGACCCTTGACGAAGGCGTTACGCTTACGCTTAATAAAGGTATTCAGGTCAGTGAAAACAACAGCCTGACCATCCGCGGCGCGGGCAAGCTGATCGCAAACGCGGAGAAAAACAACGCTGCGATCGGCAGCGGCGAATCGCAAAAAAACGGCGCGATCACGATTGAGAGCGGCGAGATCATCGCCACAGGCGGCGAATTCGCGGCAGGCATCGGCGGCGGCCGCTACAGCCAGAAGGGCAGCGCAATCAAGATCAGCGGCGGCAAGATCACCGCGACGGGACAAACCTGTTCTGCGGGTATCGGCGGCGGCACCAATAATAACTGGGAGGGTCATTACGGCTGTGTCGGCGACATCACCATTACCGGCGGTGAAGTCACCGCAAACGGAATCGGCGGCGGCGCGGGTATCGGCGGCGGCGGCACGACCTTCAACGGCGTCGAAAGCGGTTCCTACGGCGGCAACGTCGGCACCATCACCATCATCGGCGGTAAGGTCACCGCGACAGGCGGCGAGCAAGGCTTCGGCATCGGACCCGGCATGAACACGGATCTTGTTTCCTCAAATATTGATCAGATAATCCTCGGCTGGACGCAGAAGAGCGACTTTATCGAGGCAAGCAGCTTCGGCGACGATGCGGACAAAATTGCTTTTTTTGAAAGACAGACGCTTTATATCGCGGGAACCGCCAGAACAGCGACCGCGGAAAATATTCTCAACGGCTGCAAGCTGATTCCGGAGCGCGACGAGAAGGACTACAGTCTTGTGTATGCGGAAGTCGGCAATGTAGAAAGCAGATACTATTACACGGGCGCGGATATCGCCATCACGCCGGTCATTACGGATTACAACGGCAATGTGCTGCTGGCAGACGACTATGATACCGTGCTTAAACGCGGCGGCGAAGTGGTCGCGGCGGCGAACGAGCTCGGCTCATACACCTGTACCTTCGAGGGAAAAGGCGATTACAAGGATAGCATAACCTTTGATTTTGAGGTGGTCACTCAGCCCGCTCCGACGCTGCAGGCGACAGACCTGAAGGAAAGCACCGCGAGGCTGTGCTGGGAGGATGAGAGCGCGGCGACAAACTGGGTCGTGGAATACGGCACGGATGATATCTTCACCGAGGCGCAGTCAATCACCGTTGCCGGCACAACCGCGGTCACGCTGGACATACAGCCCGAAACAACCTATTGCGCACGCGTGAAATCGGTTATCGGCGCGGTTGAAAGCGAATGGAGCAACAGCATCTCGTTCGCGTTTTCCGACAAGCGCACGATCGACGGCGAAACCCACGATACGGCAGGTCTTCCGTCGAAGCTTAATTACGGATACACCCTGTCGCAGCAGATTTATACGTCCGAAGAGCTCGGCGGCGAAGCGGTGATCACAAGCGTCGGATTTTTCCTCCAATCGGATGAAGAGAGCGACCCCGTCGAACGGCAGCTGGATATTTATCTGTTATCTACCGAGAATGAGAAATTCACCGAAAATCAATGGATTCCCTACACGGAAGATGACAAGGTGTTCAGCGGGGCGGTGTCCTTCCGCATTAACGACTGGACGGATATCGTGCTCGATACGCCCTTTGCGTATAACGGCGCCGGCAATATTGCAGTCATCGTATTTGACCGCACCAACCGAAAGGAGGCAGGGTATTCCTTCCGCGTGTTCGGGACAGATCAACCGATGAGCATTAACTGCTTTGA
>NZ_JAEQMG010000133.1 GCF_016680995.1 Ruminococcus difficilis
GTATATTAGTCGAGAAGCTCTAATCCATTCTTCGACAAAGTTATGTCCAGCAAATTGCATTCTTTTAGTTTCGCGCGTAGGAATAGGTAAGGTTGCAATTGCTAATACTGAAATATGTACCAGTCAAGATTTTACGAATCTTATACCTAAATATCATGATCCTGTATTTTTAGCATATTACCTTTCAAGAATCATGAAAGAAAAAAGCGGTAGTCAAGGAACGTCGATTAAGGGAATAACTACAACTGATATTTCGAAAATAAAAGTAGTTTTACCAAAACGTGAAGAACAAGAAGCCATTGTATCCATATTATCCGACATGGATAATGAGATCGACGAATTGGAAAAGAAGCTCACCAAATACCGCTGTCTCAAACAGGGCATGATGAGCGAGCTGCTGAGCGGACATATCAGACTGACAGAAAAGGAGGGCGCGTAATGGACAGAGTAGGTAAGCCCGAATCTGCGACGCAAAAGAGAGTGATCGAATTTTTTCAGACCGAGCTGAAATACAATTATATCGGTAGTCTGAGGGATAATGAAAATACCAATATCGACAAAGTTAAGCTTACCGCATGGCTGACTGAACACGGCTATACAGAAGGGCTTGCTGTCCGCGCTGTTGATGAACTCATCAAAGCAGCGACAAACCTTCAGGACGGTCTGTTTGCCGGTAACCGAGAGGTCTACCAACTGTTGAAATACGGTGCACAGGTCAGAGAAACCGTTGATGAAAACCAGACCACTGTCTACTTCATCGACTGGGATACCCCGGGGAATAATCTCTTTGAGATCGCAGAAGAAGTCACTATCGTCGAAAACAATGAGAAGCGTCCCGATTTGGTTATCTATATCAACGGCATTGCCGTTGCGGTGATCGAGCTGAAAAAGAGCACTGTTTCCGTATCCAACGGTATCCGTCAGAACCTGACCAATCAGCGCGGCATGTTCATTGAGCCTTTCTTTACAACCATTCAATTCTGCATGGCGGGCAACGACAGCGAAGGCTTGCGCTACGGCACTATCAGAACAAAAGAAAAATACTATCTGGAATGGAAAAATGACGGCTTCAAACAGTATCCTGAGGAACGTCACAATCTTGATCTGCGTATTGAAGAAAAATGCGCCGACATCCGTAACCTCCTCGACCGCTCCTTGTATGCGATGTATAACAAGACGCGTTTTCTGTTGTTGATACATGACTATATTATCTTTGATAAAGGGCAGAAGAAGGTTTGTCGCTATAACCAGTATTATGGTATCAGACGCGCCCAAAAGCGCCTCGCAACAGGAAAAGGCGGTATTATTTGGCATACACAAGGCGGCGGTAAAACGCTTACGATGATATGGCTGTCAAAGTGGCTGCTGTCACATAATCCGAAAGCCCGTGTGCTGGTCGTTACCGACCGCGATGAGTTGGATGAGCAGATTGAAAAGAACTATAAGGGCGTTAATGAAAAGATCATCCGTACAAAAAGCGGAAAGGATTTGCTGAACAGGCTGAATTCTCACGAGGACAGACTGCTGTGTTCACTGATCCATAAATTTGGCAAGCGTGGTGGTGAAGCGACTGAAAAGGATTACGACAGATACATAGAAGAACTGAAAGCGTCACTCCCTGCCGGGTTCAGTGCAAAAGATGAAATTTATGTTTTTGTAGACGAATGTCACCGCACGCAGTCTGGCAAGCTGCACCTTGCCATGAAAACCATCATGCCCAATGCAATACTTATTGGTTTTACAGATACACCACTACTGAAAAAGAATAAAGCGACCAGTATCGAAGTATTCGGACGTTTTATCCATACCTATAAATTCAACAAAGGCATCGATGACGGTGTTATCCTTGACCTGCGGTATGAATATAGAGATGTTGCGCAAAAGATCATGTCACAGACTGCCATCGACACATGGTTTGATGCCAAGACACGTGGCTTGATGCCTCGCGCCAAAGCCCGCTTAAAGCAAGCGTGGGGAACCATGCAATCGGTATATAGCTCCGGTTCGCGCTTGGAGAAAATCGCTTTGGATATCGTTGGTGATTTCGGCACCAAAGCCCGCCTTGCAGACGGAACGGGTAACGCGATCCTTGTAGCGGACGGTATTCTCAGCGCCTGCAAATACTATGAGGTTTTCCAGAGGCTGAATTTCAAAAAGTGCGCTGTGATCTCTTCCTACGAGCCGAACATCGGTGATCTGCGCACCGAAACAGTCAGCGATGAGGATGAGACTGACGCTTTTGAGAAATACCGCATTTATCTGACAATGCTCGGCATTGACCTGGATTCGGGCGACACGGCAGGTATTGCCAAAAAGGTTGAAGAATTCGAGAAGAAAGCAAAAGAAAAGTTCATCGAAGAGCCAAACAATATGAAACTCCTGATTGTGGTTGATAAGTTGCTGACAGGATTTGACGCTCCTCCATGCACCTATCTGTATATTGATAAGAGAATGCAGGATCAGGGATTGTTCCAAGCAATCTGTCGCGTTAACCGACTTGACGGTGAAACCAAGGATTTTGGTTATATCGTTGATTACCGACAGTTGTTTGGTGCATTGACCGACGCTATGAACAAATACACTGCAGGTGCCTTTGAAGGATATGCCGAAGAAGATGTTGAGGGTCTCCTTAAAGATCGCAAGGAAGAGGCTAAAGCTCGTTTTGAAATGATTCTTGATGAGCTTGATTCACTTTGCGACGGTGTACCGACTCCCAAAGATGAACTTGCTTATCAACAATATTTCTGCGGTGAAAACGGCATCGATATCGATGATGATGAATTATATACAAGACTGCGTGAAAAGCTGTATCGATTGGTTAATGCGCTTATTCGTGCCTATTCTGAATTTAAACCCGTAATGTCTGAATTGGAATATTCTCACGAGCAGCAGGAGAAGCTTGATAAGGAAGTCAACTTCTATGTGGCGCTAAAAGCTCAAATTGGTCGCGCCAGCGGCGATTTCATTGATCTCAAGGCTTATGAACCTGATATGCGGTTTCTGATCGATAACTACATCGTTTCTGAAGGAGCGGAAAAAATAGGGGACTTCGACGACTTCACGCTATTGGATTTTATTCTCGACCAACGTGAAAAACTGGCGGGTGATAATTCTGACAGCAGAAAGCAGGAGAGTGCCGCAGAAACAATTGAGAAAAACGTTCGCAAGAAGATAGTTGAAAGACAATTGGTCAATCCAAAGTACTATGAAAAAATGTCTGCTATTCTTGATCAGCTGATTCAAGAACGCAGACAGGGTGTTATAGATTATACTGAACTTCTCCAAAAGTATATTGATTTGGCGCGTAATGTTACCAAGCCTGAAGAAAATGAGGATTACCCGGAAACGGTACGGCATAGCGCTGCGTTGAGGGCTTTATATGATAACACTGGATATAGTGTTGACTTAGCTGTCGAACTCCATGAGGCTGTTCTTCGTTCCAGAATGGATGGATTCCGTAATAATCCTGTAAAAGAAAAACAAATAAAACGAGAGTTATATAAGATTCTTAAAGACAAAAATGAAGTTGAACGTATATTTAAAATAATTGTTGAACAAGAGGAATACTAATGCTGATTACCATAAATGACATAGATGTTAATGTCATTAAAAAACCAATCAAAAACTTGCATCTCTATGTAAAGCCCCCCGATGGACGAGTAGAGGTTTCTGCACCATTGACTATGCGTGATGAGAGTATTGAGATGTTTGTACGCACTCGAATCGGTTGGATAAAACGGCAGAGAGAAGAATTTGATGCACAACCTCGCCAAACAAAAAGGGAATATGTGTCTGGAGAGGCTTTCTATGTTTGGGGAATCCAGTATTACCTTTTGGTGAATTACAGCAACAAATGCAATTCGCTGATTCTTGATGGAGATAAAGCAATCCTCACCGTCCATAGAGAAAGTACCGCAGAACAGCGTGAGAGATATGTTAACGAATGGTACCGCGAGATTTTAAAAGTCGAGATTGAGAAAGCATTACCTAAGTGGGAAGGCATTACCGGACTTCATCCTTCATCGTGGCAGATTAAAAATATGTCTACAAAGTGGGGAACCTGTAACATTAAAACACGAAAGATATGGATTAATCTTCAGTTGGCAAAAAAGACATATGAGTGTCTTGAGTATGTTATACTTCACGAATTAATTCACCTTGAAGAAAAGAACCATGACTCAGCATTTATAGCTAAAATGGATTCTTTTATGCCAAATTGGAGAAGTGTCAGGAAATCACTTAATGAGCAGATTTTAGATTACTTGCCTATTTATTGATTGTATTTGTAAAATCTGGCATTTACTGAATTTGATATAATTATTTTGAGGTTTTCGCTTAGTACAGTTTTCATTTTCATAAAATTAGAGTCAAAAATTGCGACGCTAATCAAAGATAACGCAAAACTCCGCAGCACCTGATAGGGTGTTGCGGAGTGATTCTTTCGAGAAAACTGCGAATAATAACGTCTAAAACCCGCAGAAAATTGCTGCTCTTTTGATGCTATACCCGACGGAAACGTTGGATTTGTTGCCGCCGGACGCACAAATTGATGCTCATTTAAAGCATCAAAAGGGCATTTTCAGACCGCGCGCCGTGCGAATAAGAGAAAACAAAAACTCCCGAAAATGGCTTGTTTAAGCCGTTTTCGGGAGTTTTTCTAATGGCAGGGGCAGAAGGACTTGAACCCTCGGCACGCGGTTTTGGAGGCGATGGAAAAGGCTCAAAAACGTGTTAAACAAGCCGTTTTTGAGCCATTCTTTCGGTATTGAAAAAGCATCGGCAGAGTTTTGATGCTCTTTTGATGCTATTGGTTATTCTGTAAAAGAAAAATAGCACACAGCAGATGCTCTTCATGTCAAAAATTGCGATGCCTAATCAAAGATAAAGCCTTGTATTTCTTGATCAGCTCCGCTTTGATTTGTTCAAGCGTAATTTCACCGTTGTCCCACTGCGAGGACATACGCCTTGTTTCTTCGGAGACAGGAACGCCCTCAATGCTGTTGATCGCATAGGCGGTTTTTTCGGCGCGCCTGCGTTTAGCTATTTCTAATGCAGTCATTGACGCGACTTCCTCTCTGATTTTATTGTACTCGAATCGGAAGGAGTAGTCAAGTCATTTTTCCTAACCGCTACCAACAATTTCACGTAGAAATAGTTCTGAAAAAGACTGGACTTTCCGGATTTCTGTGGTATCCTGTTGTGCTAAAGGAGGTACCGATATGGATACGATTAGAGAGCTGTACTACGGCAATGTCCATCCGTTCGAGCGTGATATCAAGAAGGACAGTGAGAGCGACAGGCTCGCTAAGCTGGTGCTCAGGCATGACGCTGCGCTCAAAGCAACCATGAATGAAAACGAGCAGGAATTGTTCGGCAAATTCAAGGACGCCGTTACTGAGCTGAATTGTCTGAACGAATGTGAGAGCTTTATTAACGGCTTCCAATTGGGCGTAAGGTTGATCGTAGAAGCACTGCACACGGAAGAATAACCTAAAACGCAGCTCTTGAATACGGGGCTGCAACTCTTTTGATGACAAACAGTTTTTCGCCCCTGTTTCGCCGAGTATCGCCCTGTGTGCGATTTGTTGGGAAAAGCAGAGCAAGTACCCGACCAAGAGCGTTTGCGCGGTGTCGGCGATTTTTGAGCGTAGAGAAAACGAAAACAAGGAATGAAATGTTTGAAAGATATTTTTTGCCTTAGTAGGATTTATAGAAAAAATTGTTGTCATATTCTAGGGAAAGGGAGCTGTTCTATTATTTCTTCCATAATACAGTAAGCTCCGACTACAGTGTTATACTTTTTGATTTCATTTTCAGATATCAAACTTATTTTTGCTGCTTTCTCGGCGATTCTGTTTAATAGCTTTTGTAGAAGTTTGTGATTATTCGTTATTGAATATACTCCCACCAAAAGAATATAAGTCATTAACTTGGAGTATTGAAAACACATTGTAGCAAATATTTCTTCAGTATCAATGGTTGTAAAACAACAAGATGGTAGTAGCTTTGCAACCAATTCTGAGAACTCAATAATATCACTTTCAGAATAATCATTATAAAAGGCTTTGAAATGTTCATTATCTTTCATTATTGATTCAAAAAGCTTTTTCTTGCTCTTTGAAAAAGATAATCCATTTGGCTCCTTAAGCGCATAGAGATTCCCGTATTTGATAAAAAAATCTTTTGCTTCCGGATATTCATGAATAATTGATTGGAGTCTATTTTGGCTAAAAAAATACGAATTAACACCGCTTGGGGATTTGTTGTTATAATGAACGAATCCTTGACCTTTATGTTTCAAATCTAAACGAATGCAGTATGAATCATAGTTTGGGTATCCGTACAACAATTGTATCCTAGTTGTTCTGTCTTTTCGAG
>NZ_JAEQMG010000134.1 GCF_016680995.1 Ruminococcus difficilis
ATAAACCACTATTTGAAAGGATTGTTACTATGAGTCGTGCTGCGTATTTAGTGCTCGAAAACGGAACGGTTTTTGAGGGCAAGGCATTTGGCGCCGAAAAGGAAACTATGGGAGAGCTTGTTTTTACAACCGCTATGACAGGCTATCTTGAAACACTCACCGACCCCAGCTACTTTGGTCAGGTGGTTCTTCACACATTCCCTCTTATCGGTAATTACGGCGTCATTCGTTCGGATTTCGAGACCCCTACTCCCGCGCTCAATGGTTATATTGTAAGAGAATGGTGTCAAGCGCCGTCCAACTTCCGCAGTGAGGGCGATCTTGACACCTTTTTAAAAGAGAAGGGCGTTACGGGTATCTGCGGCCTTGACACCCGCGCGCTCACCAGAATCGTCCGCGAATACGGCGTTATGAACTGCCGTATTCAGTACACACCCGAGGTGACCGACGAGATCCTCAATGAGCTCAAGGGCTTTGTCATCACCGAGGCGGTTGAGAAAACCACGATCTCCGAGATCGAGAACTTCCCCGTTGAAAACGCGAAGTACCACGTTGTTCTCATGGACTTCGGTGCAAAGCACAACATCGGCAGAGAGCTCAACAAGCGCGGCTGCAACCTGACGGTTGTTCCCGCTCACACCAAAGCCGAGGAAGTCCTCGCGCTCAATCCCGACGGCATTATGCTCTCGAACGGCCCCGGAGATCCCGCAAAGAACACCGCTGTCATCGAGGAGCTCAGAAAGCTCACCGAGAGCAAGGTTCCGATGTTCGGTATCTGCCTCGGTCACCAGCTGCTCGCACTCGCCCACGGCGCAAAGACCGAAAAGCTCAAGTACGGTCACCGCGGCGCGAATCAGCCCGTCAAGGAGCTCGAGACAGGCAAGGTTTACATCACCTCCCAGAACCACGGCTACGCGGTTGTTTCCGACAGTCTGCCGGAGGACAGCGAGGTCAGCTACGTAAACGGCAACGACAACACCTGCGAGGGCGTAACCTACACAAGCTTCCCGGCTTTTTCGGTGCAGTTCCATCCCGAAGCTCACGGCGGTCCGCTCGACACCTCGTTCCTCTTCGACCGCTTCCTCAAGATGATGGACGACAACAAGCAGTAATCTCAGAAATATTCAAAAATAGCTGAACATTCTATAAAGTAAGGATTGATAGTATGCCACTGAAAAAGGATATTAAAAGAGTAATGGTTATCGGCTCGGGTCCCATCGTCATCGGACAGGCTGCCGAATTTGACTACGCCGGCACCCAGGCGTGCCGCGCCCTCAAGGAGGAGGGTCTTGAGGTTATCCTCGTAAACTCCAACCCCGCGACGATCATGACCGACAACGCCATGGCGGATAAAATCTATATCGAGCCGCTCACCCTCGACGTGGTGAAGCGCATTATCATCAAGGAAAAACCCGACAGCCTGCTTTCGACCCTCGGCGG
>NZ_JAEQMG010000135.1 GCF_016680995.1 Ruminococcus difficilis
TTGTTGCCTTGCTTGAGCTGCTTGACGAGCTGCTGCCGCAGCCTGCTAAAACAACAGTTGCAGCAATGCACATGCAAAGAAGAGCGCAAATGATGGTATACTTTTTTATTCTCATAATTATATCCTCCGTTTTCTATGATGTGATCATAGCGTAACCTTTTTATTGCATATTACCTATTACTTTAGAATTCCGCACCTAAGTTTTCCATTGAATCGATCACAATGACACAATCGGGATCGACATGCTGCATAATGTAATACATCTGCTCCTCGGGTACCGCGACGCAGCCGCCCGTGCGGGGCTTTCTGTCGCCGAGGCAATGCAGGAAGATCGCGGAGCCTTTGCCCGCTGTTCCTTCCTCGTTATAGCTGATATTCATACAGTATTGGTACTCGTACTGATAATCGACGATGTGCTCGCTGTCCTCGGTATTAAGATTCGGATAATCCTTGATGCTTACCATCTGATTGTATTTGATGTTGTTGTCGCCCGACCAATAGGTATTATCATCGACCTTGGTGTATTCGATGGCGCAGCCGGGATCGTCCGCAATACCGAAAGCGGCGTTGAAGCGGAAGGTGCCTACAGGTGTTTTGCCGTCGCCTTCTTTTGTCTTGCCCAAACCTTCTTTGCCGATAAATCCGGGTGTGGAGGTCAGCATTTTCCAATTGCCGTTCTCATCCTTTTCGTGCATGGATATCCAAGCCGTTGAACGCTCATAGCCGGCAACCACAAAGAGCTGCTTCGCATTCTTTGCGGCATCGAGCTTTGTGACCCACTCGGGAGAAGCCTGAGGCTCCTGCGAAAGGCGCTCTCTCGGGGTGGAAAAGGCTGTGGCTTTTGAAGCTGTGTCGGCAGTCGCATTTTGGTTCGTGTTGCCGCAGCCGGTGAATACTACCGCCGCTGCCATGCAAAGGCAGAGAAGAATGCAGGTAAAGGTCAATTTCTTTTTCATGGGAGTTTCTCCTTTTTGTTTATTATGATAAGATAAATATAACATATATATTTGACTTTGTACAGATGCAAAATACCCTCGATTTGTAGCCTAATTAACACTCTGCCGCCAAAGTGTAGCCAAACAGACAAATCATAGGAAAGACCGGTGTTCATTTCATCTTCTCAAATATTCCGCCGAAACGGGGAACTCAAAATAGGTATCGGGATATGGCTCATCCTTCAGGGTGAAGTGCCACCATTCACAGTCGATCGGCTCAAAACCGTTGCGGACCATCGCGCGCTGCAACATCATACGGTTTTCGTACTGCTGTTCCGTGATGCCTTTGTAATCCGGGTGCGAAACAACGCTGAACAAATCGAACGGACTTCCCATATCAAGTTCCTTACCCGTACTCATATCAAGGAGCGTCAAATCGACCGTGCTGCCGCGGCTGTGGCTTGATTTCTTGGCAATGTATCCCTGTTCAAACAGCTCTTGCTTTTGCAGATCGGGATAAAAGTACGGCTTCATACGAATATCCTGATCCTCAATACCCCACAGCACAAAATGCTTGACGGCGCAGGCGGGACGGTAAGCGTCAAATATTTTCAGCCTGTAGCCGTGAACGATCATTTCATTGCTGACGGATTTCAGCGCACGCGCCGCTTCCTTAGTCAGCAAAGCACACGGCTCCTCATAGCCGTCGATCCTTTCACCGATAAAATTGTAGGTTGAATAGTAGCGGATTTCCTGCACGATATGCGGTACATAGTCCGCAAGCACCACGAAACCCGAAGGATCTGCCGTGATATCCGATTTATAACTTTTCATAACAATCACCCCGGTTTGTTTTGCTGAAATGATAACCGATCCTGAGCCTTGTTTTGATTATAGCACATTTGAAAGGAAAAATAAAGTTTGGAAATGACAGGAAACACGTAAATAAATTTATAATTGAAATGAAAGATTATCGCAGATACATCAACAGATCAAATTCAATATCCGTATCCGAAGGTAACGATCTCCCAGCCGCCGTCTGCGGTGCGGCAAAGCCACCACTGATAGTCGGTATAATCCTTGTCAGCCGTAAGCGTCAGCTCTTCGGTTTCCTTCGGCGTGTGGAAATCCATCAGGAATTCGGCGACCTGCGTGTATTTGCCGTCGGGATTGATCTCGTTCATTTTCGCGAGCATTTCGTCTGTCGCTTTTTCATCGCCTGCGTAGCGGATGCTCTTTAGGTCGACATCGCCCCAGAACGCGAATTTGCACTTGATCTGGATAACGGCGTCCTTCAGCTCATCCTCAGTATAGAGCTTGGAGGTCCCGTAATCAATGCTGACGGATCCGCCGGTGTAGGCTCCGAGATATTCCTCGAAGGTAACGCCCTTTGACGTGATCTCCTTGGCGGTATCAACATTGTCAAGATAGCGGATGTGCCACGGCTCGTAGCCGTAACCGGTGATGTGCTCGCTGCCGTCGAGATAGCGGAGAATAAAGCCGTAGTCGGCGAGCTTTGCGTGAATCTTCGACCAAATCTCGGGATATTGGATCATATCCTCGTTCTCGACAACGTCCATGCCGTCGATGATGAGGTAAAGGTCGAGCGCAAGACCCGTGTGGTGCTCGGAATATCCGGGCTTCGCGACGGTCTTTGCCGCGTAGTCCGCGCCGTACTGCTCGGTGAACTCATCCATGATACGCTGCTGGTCGGCAACGCTTCTGCGCGCGGAGTCGAGGTCGACATAAACGCCATCTTTTTCAAGCTCTGCCTTAAGCTTGAGGTAAGCATCATAGGCTTTTGCTTCAACCTCAACATCGTCGCCGACGGAGTTTGTCATGTGTACGGTCTCGAGATGTTCTTCCCAATCGTCGGGGAGCTTGTGCGTCTTGTTGACAAGCGCCATGTAATCTATGCCGTCGGTCTTTGCCGAATCAACAGTTGCCGCTGTTGTTGCCTCGCTTGCTACAGTATAAGACACAGCCACGGAGTGTAATTATCACCCTGTCTGCTGTGCCTTATACTGCTGATAATACTTCATTTTTTGATTATTTCGTTGTGCCGTCAAAGTGACGGCAGTTTTGTTTATCGTCTCAAAATTTGCCGTCACCGTGCCGTCAATCAAACAGTTTGAGGTCGTCCAGAATATCCTGTTCGGCTTCTTCCTGCTGTTCTGCGCTTAAAGTAGGATTAACAGCCTGCGGAGCGAAGTTTGCTTCCGCAAAGCAAGCCCGCATTTCTTCACGGATGATATTTCGTATATCTTCCTCGTGCTGCTCACGGGTGATTGATTGTAGATCTACATATTCCGCAAGCGCATCTATCATAAACTGATTGCGAGAATGATATTTCTTAACATCAAGGGTTTGCATAAACTCGGCAAGATTACGTTCACGGGCATCGGTTAGGTCGAATCGTACCGTCATTTTGTACTCATCCTTCATTCTTTGCCTCGGCTCTCAGATATACATCGGCAAGATACTCGTAGCCTTTAGCGGCGGCGCAGATGTCATCAATGAACTTCACACGGTTAAAGCTTCCCTTATAGAAATTCTTAATCAGGCAACCGCCGCCTCCGCAAACGTAGAGATCCATCGTGTCCTCGTCGTAGTGATGTTCACGCAGACGACGGAAGATCTCGGCAACGTATTCCTCCGCAATAGCGGTGATGATTTCCAAATCCGAATCGGGAATATCCGCTGTGCTAGTCCTCAAAACCTCGTCGATGATATAATCGTTCAGCTCTCTGCGTGTCTTTCGCATAAAGCCCTCACGAATGGCGAGAGTGCATTGATAAGTGCCGAACTTTTCAGTGAACATCTTACCGCTTTGTGGCTTGCCGTTGACGAGATAAAGCGTATTCATCGTACCGTTTCCAATGTCAGCGACCATACTCAAGCCTTTGAGCGTTGACTTGATCGGCACAACCGCAGAATAACCCTGCGGATAGATTTTTACATCACAGATTCGGATATGATAATCTACATTCCGAAAAGTGAACTCTACTTCTTTGTTCTTCGACAGATATGCCGCAAAATCCGTTTTCTGACCGCTTGTCCAAGTCAAGGGCAAGCCTGCGGCGATAATAACGTCCGCTTCGGTCAGCCCTTCATCCGCAAGCTCTGTTGCGATAGCGGCGAGCGTAAGGACATAGTAATCCTCGTCGTTCTGCTTTTCGGGGAGAAACTCCTTGTGACCTTCGCCGATCAGATAATACTTTCCGTTGTAGGTAAGCATATCCTTTGTAAACAGCGGTTCGTTATCGTGGGTGGTTATACCGGTCTTGAAACAATGATTAGCGGTTTTGATGTTGCCGTAGCCGTGGTCGATACCGATGATGATTTTGTCTTTAAAACTTTTCATAATAAAAATACCTCCTGAAAATAGTAAAACTGCCCTGAAAAGTGGGGGCAGTTTTCAAATAATAAATTGTGTTATTTTTGGCATAAAAATAACACCTACCGAAAACAATCAGTAGGTGCTATTCAAAGCCAATGTCTGTGTTTGTGTGTTCTTGGAATTTACTTCCGATTTTGTCAATGCGTTTTTTAACGGCGCTGTGCGTTTTATAGCCGACCTTATCCGCAATTTCCTGATAGGTATAGCCTTCAACACGAAGCTCCAATATCTGCCTGTCCTTTTCGGACAGTGTTGCCATAAACCGCTCAACATCAACCTTAGCGGCTGTGTCGCCTTCCAAGTCGATACTATCGTCCGCCTTATCCCACTCAGCTCCGTCGTGATTTTTCTTGTAATCTTCCTGAAACGCCTCGAGCGAGATCATCGGGTGCTTAGTTTTCTTATGATAATAGCTGTTCTTAAAGTCGTTTTTCTGTTGGCTATATCTATAATCGAAATCCTCAAAGCACTGATATTCCTTGACAACTGCGAGAATCTCATTCATTCCGAAACGCTCCATTGTTTTCGGAACGATATCCTTCAAAACAGCATCAACATATTCGTCGCTGACAAAGCCGAAAAAAGTTGTGGGCTGAATATCGTTAACAAGGCTCTCAATCGGCGGCAGCACGCCCTCATCCTGCATTGTTTTTATCCAGAAAGACGGTGCGTGAGAAAACTTCCACGCCGGATGGTCGCCCGAATATATCTCACGTCCTACATTCAATCCCATATATTCCCATACAAGATAATGGAAAGCGTCATACATCAAGAGTGCGAATTGGTCGCTTTCTATCAGCTCTATCTGCTTCCAGTTTGTGAACAGCTCATAGG
>NZ_JAEQMG010000136.1 GCF_016680995.1 Ruminococcus difficilis
GATGATGCCGCACAACTCCCCTGCCCTCAATCCTGTGTTGAGCATTAAGAAATATGCCGCAGACTGTTGATACACAGGCTTGCCGTTTGCGAAGCGTTTGAAGGCTTCCGCTTTGATCTTCTCCAACTCATCGTCGGTGAATACGACCACCAGATCACACTGCGGCTTGCTCTCCTTATTCTGCGAGGCAAGGTAGTTATCCTTCTTCGTCATATCGATAATCGCCATCGGATTGTTTGGGATAGCTCCCTCTTGATAGAGTTGCTTGAAGAACATCTTTAGCAGCGAGTAGGCTTTCTTGCTCGTTGTGAAAGCGTAGCCTTTATTCATGTGCTTGGTAAGCAATTTCTTTATGTCGGCTGGTGTGACGTCACCGACAAGTTTGTTCCAGATGTATGGATAGATCTGATGCTCGGCAGTGCATTCATATCGGTCGTAGGTAGTGCGCTCTACTTCCGGGAATTTATACACGCGCAGCCAATTCTTCATACTCTCTTTCAGCGGTTCCCGGGCTTTATCCGAGTTGGTGACTTGCTCATTGAAATTCTTGACATACTCTGTCATCTTCGCCTGCAAAGTCTTTTTCTTTTTGCTGGAAAAGCTCTTGCGTTGAGCGACACCGAACTCATCCTTGTACCTAACCATTCCAATCCAGCGACCATCTCTCTTCTGCCAAATGTTGCCGTTGTCTAATAATTCTCGTTTCATTGTATCGACCTCCTTTTTGATAACCACAACAATACCACAAGCACCGGTCATTATCCAGCAAAAACCGTAACAAATATTCGATTGAAATCTTGTGAATAATACCCTTTTCTTCCTCCATTTTACACGAAGCAGTGGGCTATATTCAGGACAATGCAGTTTTGAACATAAATAATCCCCATAACTTGGCGCATGTCAAATCATGAGGAATATATGGCAGCCACATCGCAGCCGCTGAAAATCTTTGAAAAAACGTGTGATCTCCAACATATACAGGCAGCGGTCAAAGACCACGGAAATCGCGTGTGGAAGTGCGGCATAGGTTATCATAACGACGTTGCCCCTCGCGTGCGAAGGACACGTCTTTCCGGGCAAAGACTTTTAAAAGAATTGCGTTTCTGCGTTTTTATCAAGAAAACATCTTGACAAAACCGCGTGTCTATGTTATGATATTTCCTGCAAGTGACAAGTGCTCATTTGCAGCGATTAAATATTTAGGGGTATAGCTCAGTTGGTAGAGCAGCGGTCTCCAAACGTCAACCGTGACTCAATTCCCCGCATTATTACTGGATTTCTCAGGCTTGAAACGTCGGTTTCAAGCCTTTTTTCGTGTTTTCGATTTTGCAAGTTGCTAAAGTGATTTATGCAAAATCGAGGTCGATACCTGCAAAAGATTTTGGAACAGCATCAAAATACCAGCAAATTTTCATTATGTTTGGAAAGTCTGTTTTCCGCTGTCTGAAAACGTCTGACTGATACTTTTTCGAGTTAGTTCAACTCATATTTCAAAGAGGTCTCGCCCATCTAAAACCAATTTAATTTAACCCTCATCATAAATCTAAATCCCGTCCTAATAAAGTTTAAAACGCTGCACTTAAATGATAATGTCAAGTGCAGCGCTCGTTGTTTAAATTGTAAATACTCTCAACCTACCGTCAGCAATTTCAGCACAGCAGAAAAGGAATTTTAACCATGTTTTCGTTTTAAGAAAAAATCCCTTTCTTTGTTTTAGCGTCGCAAATATTGACAGTTAATTGCCGTTATTGCCTTCCGACAACTTTACATTTCCGGGGTTGTCTTCTACTGCCTATGTTCTTCCATGGTCGCCGACTTCCCAATTACCGTTGTCAAGCGTTACCATATAATAAGTTTCAGTTATCAGACTATTCGTATTATCAGAATCCTGATTATCGTAATATGTGACGGATAATTCCAAGACATCTGTTAACGATTTCGGCTCAAACGAACACCTGAATTCCCACAGGTTATCCTCACGAACCTGTTCGTTATGCGCGTCGTTGTATTCGATTGTGCAAAGAGTACAGTCATCATAGTTCATGGCAAAAAACGATTTAGCCGCTTCTGCGACGTTATTCAACTCAGTTTCCGAATATCTTTGTGAATCAGTAAAAAGGACGCTGACATCCGAAACATCTCCGCAGCTGCTCAACATCAGTGTAAGTATTGTAAGAAGAGCTGCTATAAGTTTTTTCATTTCGTTACCCTTTCTTTGTTATAGCTTGCAAATTATGACCGATAGGCAGCTCATATCTCTGAAAACCGGCGTATAGCGCAAAATCATGCCTGCACTCCGAATTCATTCAGCATATCTTCTTCCGAAATCCAATCCGATTCTGACTTTACGCTGTCCTCACCAGCCTTGACATCTGCCAGCAAAAGCGCAATTGCCTGCTGACGGATAACTGCTTCGCTGTTTTGATTCATCAGGAACGGCAGTCCGCCAACATTGAGCGACTGCTGAAAGAATGCGTTTACCGCATCGGTCAATGTCATTCCGCATTTTGCGTATAAGCTTTCCACTTGCTTTTTTACTTCGGGATTGATACGCATCTGAAATGTTCCCGTTTTGGGCGCGTCTACAATATTCATAAAATCATCTCCGTTCTGTTTTCTTCATTATACACCAACCGCAAAGGTGTGTCAATACATTGTTATTACATTTCGAGCAAAAAAATTATACCATATTTAAGCCTGCTTTATTGCTCTTAAATCCATACACATAGATAATTGGAAAAAAGAAAAATCAGGCTACCGCAATATCTGAACAATTACGGCAACCTGTTTTTATGTGTTATTCAGCTAATTTCCTTTGAATCTCTGTCACGTCGCTGATAGAAGCCGTACCGCTGAAATCTTTGACGGCGCGGTTTAGAATCGCTGGGTTGACAGAAGTGATCTCCGCAATATGCTTTTGCAGCTCGGTCGCGTCAGTGATATCGACACTGCCGTCCGCATTCACGTCATACAGCGCGACAGGCTCGCCCTTTGCGTTGAGCGGCACAAAAGAAACATTCTCGTCCTTGTCGGCAAAGCTCTGGGCTTCCGTATCCACATAACCGTATAACGTCAGCTCTCCACAGCCGACAAACGCGTCCTTATCAATGGTCTTGGTGTTTTTCGGAACCGTCACTCTTGTCAGTTCGGTGCAATCCTCAAATACACACTTGTCGATCATCGTCACTGAGTCAGGAAGGACTACGCTCTTGAGCGAGGTACAGCCCTTGAAAGCACTGCTGCCGATCCGTTGAACGGAACCGAGGTCGATCTCAGCGAGCGACGAGCAATTCTCAAAGGTCTGCGTATAGATTGCTCTCACCTTGCCGGGAATCACAATGGATTTGAGCGAACTGCAATTCCTGAACGTGTAAGATTTAAGAGTAGTGAGCGAGTCGGGCAGCTCTACCGTTTCGAGTGAGGAGCAACCCTCGAACGCGTTGTATCCAATGATATCTACCTTATCCCCTAACCGCAATTCGGTTAAGGAGGCGCAGAACGCAAGCGTGTTGTCGTTAATCTCCGTTATGCCCTCAGGGAAGCTGATGCTTTTCAGCGAGGAACAGACAAAAAACGCGTTTCTTTCAACAGTGGTCAGCGTGTCGGGAAGGTCGATCTCCTCTATCGCGCTGCACAGCTCAAACGCTCCATTTTGTATCGTCTCCACACCTTTACCGAGGTCAACCTTTTTGAGTTTTTTGCAGCCTTGAAAAGCGTCCGTGCCGATTGTCTTGACCGTATCAGATAAAACGATCTCTTCCAAATCGGCACATTCCGAGAACGCCCATTTGCCGATATAGGTCACGCCGTCCTGTACAACGAGCTTCTTGATATCAGAGCCCCACGGCAGCGTCTGCTTAAATTGATAGTCGCCCATCGCGCCTTTGCCGCTGATCGTAAGCACGCCGTTTTCACCAAGCGTCCATGCACAGTCACCTGTGACTCCGCTTGTTGGCTGCGGCTCGGGTGGCTCGAGTGAATCAAGCAATTCTTTCAACGCGACGGCAGTCTTGTCAAGCTCCTCCTGTGTACCCGCGTAGTAGTATTTGACTTTCGCTTCATTGAGCGCATCCTTCAGCGCTTCGTAATCGTCGCGTGCCCTTGCTTCGTCCGTATCGATAAAGGCTTCGAGCTGTTCGATCAGCGACCACAACTCCGCCTTATCTCCCTCAAACGGCTCAAGACCCTCAAAGGCAGCCTGCAGCTCCTCACGTGCGAGAATCAGTTCCTCGGCAGACACGTTTTCGTCGTAATAAACCTGTTCCGCGTAGCGGTTCGCATAAGTATAGTCATCGGCGGAAGCCTTAGTAAACGCCCCTCCGACCGGGAACAGGAGAGCGATCTCCGTGAATTTATCGCCGAGCGCCTTGCGCGCATCCTGAACGCTCTGTGCGATCTGCGCTTCGTCGGGGGTTGCGGGTTGGTTATCTAAAAGAATGTAATTGATATCATACATTCTCGCGTAAAACAGCGCGCGTGAATCGGTATAGTCATACGCCGTGAAGCCGTCAACCTTTACCGTTTTGTAATTATCGTCATATTTCAGTCCGAACGGCATATCGCCGACTTCAACGCAGTTCTTTGGAACACTGAGCTTTTTCAATGAATCGCAGTTGAAGAAAGCCTGTTCGCCGAGCTTTGTCATGCTTTCAGGCAGGCTGACATAACTGAGCTTCGCGCAGCCGATGAATGCCCTGTATCCGATTTCCGTAACACCTTCGGGAATGGTAACGTGCCTGAGAGCGGTGCAGTCGAGGAAGGAACAATCGGGAATACTCTTTACGCCATCGCAAATAGTCAGCTCCCTGAGAGCGGAACAGAGGTAAAAAGTATCAGAACCCCATTCGGTAACTCCGCCGCCGATCACCGCGGTTGTCAGTTTTTTGCAGTAAGAAAAAGCGCTTTCACCGATAATATTGCAGCTGACCGGAATATTGATTTCATTCAGTCCGCTGCTTTCAAACGCAAAATCCCCGATTTCACGGAGTGATACGGGAAGCTCCACATACGCAAGCGTTTTCTGTCCGCCGAACGCGCCGCCCGAGATACAGGTTGTACCGTCTGCTATGGTGACGGTTTCAGGGCATTCCCCTTTATAACGGTACAGCACCTTACCGAGATATACAGCGCCGTCTGGCTGATCGTTGAGCCATTTGCTGTTTAGGAACGCGCTGCCGTCTATGCTCGTGAGCGCGTCGGTGTTATTGATAACGTCAAGCTGACTGCAGCCGTAAAAGGCATTGATCCCGATAGACGCGAGTCCCTCGGGCAGGGTAATCTCCTCGAGTTCACGGCAATTACTAAACATATATTTATTGATTTCTATCAGGTTTTCGGGCAGAGTTACGCGCTTGATACCGGACATATTAAAGAGCGATGTTCCCAATTCGCTGATATGCTTCGGGAGCACGGCGTCTGTCAGCTTTGTGCAAGCCGTGAACGCGCCGCCGCCGATGTACTCCACGCTTTCGGGCAATGTCAGCGAGGTGACCTCCTTTTGGTCGTACAGCGCACGATCCGCTATACAGTATGTGCCTTCTCTTGCCTCGACTTCACCCGTCAGGGTTCCTTTGGCGGTATACAGCGAATTTCCGAGATACACCAAGCCGTCGGGCTGCGCTTTAAACCACGCGGTATTCCTGAAGGCTTCATCACCGATATGCTTCATCGCAGCCGGGGCGGTGATCTCCGAAAGCTTTTTGCAGCCTGAAAACGCTTCTTCGGCGATATCCGTCACGCTGTCAGGCAACGAAATTTTTTCAAGCAGCTCGCAGTTTTTGAACGCTTCAAAACCGATAGAAACGACGCTTGACGCGATAGTTACCTCGGTCAGCTGGCGGCAGCTCGCGAACGCGCATCTTCCGATTTGGGTAACGCCGTCCTCAATGATAACCTTCTTAATATTATAACCCCACGGCGTTTTGTTGACAGCCGTATCGTAATATGCAGTAGCGCCGCTGCCGCTGATCGTCAGTACGCCGTAATCCAGCGTCCATGTGCAGTCGCCCGTAACGCCGCTCGACGCGCCGGCAACACCGTCAGCTTCCGCCGCGTAAACCGTGACAACTGACGGGAACGCGCCTGATGCCTGAACGCCAAACATCATCGCAGCCGAAAGCAGCAGCGCGGATATTTTCTTTAATAAAGGCTTCATAAACTTACCTCCTTCCCTTTCCCTTAAAACACTTATGTACTATTCATACCATTCCTCGGGCAGATCGAAAACGACCTTCTCGCCCGTCCTGCCTGCGCCGGAGGTGAACTCCGCGATGTACTTCTGGATGCAGGTCACGTCGAGGATCGAGAGCCGCTCGTCGCCGTTCACGTCGCAATAGCCGAAGGGATGAAAGACATGGAAGCCCTCGAAGTACTGCTCTCCCAAACCGACTGCTTGCTGCTGGATCGCGGTCGCGTCGGCAATGGTGATCGCTCTGTCGCCGTCCGCGTCGCCGTAATAGTACTCTCTGCCGCTTTCGGGAGTGGGAACGCCCGTGACGACAATGTCGCTGACATAGGTCGCAGGTCTGCCTCCCAGATCGAAATACACCTCGTTATATTTGTTGCCCTTGTCCTCCACGTAGTCGGACGCCAAATTCATTTTGATCTGCTGCATTTTGCCGCATTCCATCATGATCGGGTGCCATTCTATCATTTCGTTCACATTGTTGCTGTAGACCTGCATGACGTAATCCTCGTCGGTTTTCCATTCCCAGTCGCCGAGACCCAGCTTCATGGAAACCTCGATGCTCTGATAGCCCTCGGTGTTGATCTTCAGGCAGAGCGAGCGACCCTGCGGCTGTGCTTGGATGCCGTCGTCACCGACGGGGTTTTCCGACCAGCGGAATTCCTGATTGTCATAATTGCCGTAGCAGATGACGGGACCGTCCTCATAATAGACGTCGTAGGTAAAGGCGTTCACCACATGATTGATCACCTTCGGCTGACCGGTCACCAGATGCTCGGTCACGATCTCGCCGGGTACTCTTTCCTCCGCGCCGGTGGTAAAGAACGTCGCCAGCGTCTCGCGAGCGACAGGCTTTTTCTCCGCCGCAAACACGGTGACGCTGCCCGACAGCAGAGTCGCGGCTAATAAGACAGATAACAGCTTTTTCATCATCAAAACCTCCTAAAACAAAATAAAAAAGCGTGACCCAAATGAGCCACGCCAAAAAACACAGCTCATTTGTCGCCAAACAAAACCTTTCAATCACTTTAACCAAAGTCATAAGAAAGAAGAGCCTGTATTTTTTACTAAATACAAACTTCGGTTAAAGTTGAAAAATTCAGTTTTGTTTGGCACTTATATCATAGCATATTTTACGCAAATACGCAATCCAAATTTCCCCTTGACAATTTAGCAAGAATGTACAAACACCCGACAAAACAAACATTTAAATGTACGGCAAAAAACGACTGACCCTACGGCTTTATCATAATATGTCTGTATGAAAAAATCAACAAAGTGGTAAAACTTGAACGTTTTCCGGTAAAAATGAAGGAAAAATTAGACGCGCCCAAAAATCGCCGACGCCGCGCAAACACTTCGGTCGGGTACACCAACCGTCGTTACTCAACAAATCGCACACAGGGTGACACACGGCGAAACAGAGTGTTTATTACTCATGGTATTGTTTTTCTCTGTTATCGCCTACTATATTTTGCTGTAAAATTAAACTGTCCATTTGTATACATAATTGGCAGCGCTCGTATTATTCCGCACATATTTTTTGGATTTCTGTAGCATCAGTAATATCAACAACTCCGTCATTGTTAATATCGGCTGATTGATATCTTAGACGGCATGGTTCAAAAAGACCGCTTGCTATTTTTTGAACCATTGTTGCATCGGAGATACTGATAATCATATCGCCGTCAACATCACCGAGTATTCCGTCTATCAAATTATCCAAATTCCATGACGCTGTTAAGACCAAATATGATTTAACTGATTTTGCTAATTCAAACAGCAATTTATCTGTAAATATACTGGTATTTGCCGCTTCTGAAATCGAGGTTAGTCTGTGGTTTTGGTACAAATCAATTATCCCGTCTACGGAATCAAAACAATACGCAAAGGTTAAGTTGCTGTCTGAGGAGCTAACATATTGCGTTTTGGGTTTTGCTTTCAAAAAATCTTCAGATTGCGTGCTGTCATAATGGCTGATCAGCAATGCCCCGTTGGACAGTTTTCCGTAATATTGTATTATGATGTCATTTAAATCGGTGTTTGGATAGAACAGCGAAACCTGTTTCAGAATGTCTTCACGGTACTCTTCCGGCAGCATTTCTTCGACCTTTGGAGAATAGCAAAGCAAATCACTTCCGGCTAACTGAGCGAGTTTCTCATCATCGTACTCCGTGTATTTTGAACACGCACCGACATTAGGCAAAGCTGAGAAAGCAAGCGTCATTAGAATCAATAACCCTACAATACCTTTTTTCATTAATTTCACTCCTTGATATGGTCAAATGCTTAGTTTAATTCAATTTCTCCGTAAAGCCTGTTGATTTGAAATCCGCTAAAGCTTTCCGAATGACCCCATTCGTCATAGAATTCCAAATCATAATATGTTTCGGCATTTAGAAAGATGTCGTAAAAACTCGGCGAGTAACTATAAACATCTCTCTCTTTGCTGATAACATCGACAAGCTCACGGAATTCGTACTTTTCACAAAAAGAAAATTTCTTCCCACGCTCCGTGATATGACAAAAGAGATAATTTGAATCCTTGAAGCGTTCATCGATTTGAAAAACAAGAATACCCATGAATATATTATCAGGTGAGTCTGCATACTGACCGGAAATATATCCTGTCGCGGGAGGAACAAAAGGGTATGAGGTCGCGGCTGTGACTTCTTCTGTCACGGTTTCCTTCGGCTCCGATGCTGACAACGGGCTGCTTTCAACGATATTATCAGTAGGTTCGACGAGTTTATCACTTGAATCGTTCTCAACCTGTTGACGGTTGAGTTCGGATTGAGAGTATTCGGGTATTGTCTGCATAGCTTGGGTTTCTTCTTTCGGTTCGGTAGCCTTGAATGAGGTTGACGGAGCACCCTGATGTGCAGCGGAACAAGTTGATTCCTGCGGTAAAGTTGAAGCTGAAGGGCTCATAGGAAACTCCTGAATGCTGAGCTTTGAATTAAAAAACAAAACCGCTGTTGAAACTGCAACAACGCTTGCGGCAGTTCCAATTAAATATGGCTTAAAATGCTTTTTTGTTGCAGTATGAGGAATATTTACAGCGTTTTCAATCCAGCTTTCAGGCACGTCTAAGTTCTTGATAATATTAAAATTTCTTTTCAAGCTTATTCGCCCCCATAAATCTTTTTTAGTTTTTCCCTGCCTCGTTTCAGCATTACCATAATTGTATTAGGATTTCTTCCAAGTATTTCGGCAATCTCCTTCACCTTATATCGCTCACAATAATGCAGATAGAGGATATCTCTATAATCAGGTTCCATCCTCATCAGTGCCCAGGTAATGTCCATTTCGTCTTCGCTGTAGTAACTTGGTTGGTCTTTAACGCTTTCCATAGATACGGTTTTCCGGTTTTTCTTCAAAAAATTGCGGCATTCATTTATTGCAACCTTAATCAACCATGCTTTGAGATGATTTTCATCCTTAAAGGAAGGGGATTTTGTATATAGCTTAAAAAATGTATTTTGAAAACAATCTTCTGTATCCGCCCAATTTTGAAGTCGGGTTAAACAGACTCCGGCTACTGTTTGGGTATACTTACGCACAACATCTTCGTAAGCCAATCCGGCAAACAATTTCTCAGCCATAATCTGTCATTTCCCCCCTCTATTAATAAAACAATTCATAAAGGTATTTTATTACAACGAATCATTATCTTTTTTAAGAAAAGCAAACTCAAGAATAAGGTGAATTTACGATGTATGCCAAAATCCATACCGATACTCCATTCAAGCACAACAAGATACCGCTAAAAAAGAAAAAATCCAGAACTTTTTCGCGCTTTCTTTGTTATAGCGTAGCAAAAATGAGATTCGTCCAAAAATCGCCGACACCGCGCAAACACTTCGGTCGGGTACACCAACCGTCGTTACTCAACGAATCGCACACAGGGCGACACACGGCAAAACAGGGATTTTACTCTTCATTGTACCAACCTTTGGCGATGTCCTCCAGCTTAATTTTGCCGCGCGTTCTGCGGACGTTATTGACAGCCTCTCTACGCATTTCTTCCAACTCATCATCGGTGAAATGATTTGTCTTTGCGATGACTCTCATCAGCATTTCGAGCTGAACCGCGTAGCGGAACAGTCCTTTGGAGATCGCCTTCGCGTTGTCCTCGGACACATTTTCAACCGCTTTTGCGAGCTTTTCGCTCATCACATCGCCGCCGGTTTTGATCGCTTCATCCGCAATCAGGTTTTCCGCAGCCCTTTCAAAGAACTCGTTTCGCGAGTGAAGTCCTTTCTTTTTGATGAATGTATCGACCGTTTTTACCGTTTTCTTATCAAGGTACAAACTTACCCTTTGTTTGTTTTCCGAATCCAATTTTTTACCTCCTTTAACCCTCCAAATAAATTACACCAACATGGTGAGCAACCAAAAAATGCCCGTTTTTTCGATAGACATGCGATTGTCGGAAATAACAGCGTTATTTGTTACACCAAACCGAAAACAGGTGTCAACCTAAGAATACTGCACAGGAAACCCTCAAAAATGGCTTGTGGTCGGCGTTGCCGGCCGCTGTGAACCGCACCGGCGCTGCATAACAGCGTCGTTGCTTTCTCCTGCTTCAAATAATCACCGGCGTTTTTCGCCTTTTTCGGGTTGCGGGCGACTAATGCTGTTTTCTTCTGCCGTAATTGAAGAGTTGCCGCCTGTGGAAAGAATCCACCGCCCGCTTGATTGGCAGAATCCTGAACATCAGGTTCCCATTTCGAAGCGACCCGA
>NZ_JAEQMG010000137.1 GCF_016680995.1 Ruminococcus difficilis
CACGACGTAGGCACCTGCTACCGCTGCCACACCACCATCGAGCCGATGGTTTCAAAGCAGTGGTTCGTACGCATGGAGCCGCTCGCAAAGCCCGCTATCAAGGCTGTACGCGAGGGCGAGACTAAGTTCATACCCGAGCGCTTTGAGAAGGTTTACTTCCATTGGATGGAGAACATCAAGGACTGGTGCATTTCCCGTCAGCTCTGGTGGGGTCACAGGATCCCTGCCTACTACTGCGAGGACTGCGGCGACGTCACCGTCGCTAAGGACGCTCCGGATTGCTGCTGCCACTGCGGCGGTACTCACCTTACTCAGGACGAGGATACCCTCGATACATGGTTCAGTTCAGCTCTCTGGCCGTTCTCGACCCTCGGCTGGCCTGAGAATACCGACGACCTCAAATATTTCTACCCGACCAGCACTCTGGTCACGGGCTACGATATCATCTTCTTCTGGGTCGCGAGAATGATTTTCTCTGCGATCGAGCAGACAGGCAAGGCTCCGTT
>NZ_JAEQMG010000138.1 GCF_016680995.1 Ruminococcus difficilis
GCACCTCCTGAGTTAATTATATTCTTGTTTTATCACCTTGTCAACGTTTGTGGCTACATTGTGCTCGTTTTATTGAAAAAGAAAACTGCCGACGTTAATCGACAGTTTTCGACATATGTTAAGGGTGAGCAAAAAAGATGAGATTTCGGAAAAGAGCTGTGGAGTAGTGAACTTCTGTAAGAACTGCTTACTCCGCAAAACCGCATTGATTGTTTTGATTAATTTATCAGAATTGTATGGATAATATCATAAACGTTCCCGTAGCAACACTGCTTTAAGCTCTGAAATAATCGTATTCAAATCTTCGGTCAGATTATCGCTTTGTGTCAGCATATCGTCAAAAAGTCGGTTGAGGTTTTCTTCAAAGTGCTCAGGAAGAGTCGTGCAATTATTTCTGCAAAGCGCCATCAATCGCTTTTCGCCCGGATGTGTTTGCTTGTTCAATGCGAAAATCACATCAAAATACGATTCCAAAAAGGCGGCTGTTCTGTGAACAACGCTTACCCTGTCGTTTCTGACGTTAGCCTTTTTCACTTGAAGAGAGTATGCGGGCATAGCGCCGTATAAAAGAGCTGTGTTTCTTTTGATGATGTTTTTTCGAAGTTCTTCGGGATAAGGAACAGAAAAGCGCTCTTTGGCGTTTTGAAGCCTTCCGTGCTTATCGCAGACAATTTTACAGGTCAAAAGGTTATGCCACATACAGGTGGTATATCCGTTGTTTGCCTCAAATCCTTCGACAACTCTCGCAACACCGTCACAAAATTCGTCCAAATTGCGGTAAAGGATGTCAATGTCGATTCCATTGTTCAGAACGCAGTTATCCTCGTATTCCCAGTAATGGTTTCCAATCTCCATATATTGGCAGTAATCAGCCAATAATGCGCGTCTGCTTTCTTCTCCGATTGGCGCAGTGATGTAAACATACACATCATAATCGGATTTTTCATCATAGTTTTCTCCCGAACGGGAACCGCCGAGTGCTATCGCCTCTACCTGAGCATATTCGGATAGTTTTTCAAATAGTTGATTTATCATTTTTTCATCACCTATCAATTTCGATTTTTCGTAGAAATATCATATCATATTCAAATCAACTTGTCCAATACATTTTGTAAGGACACAACAGGCGGATAGATAGTAAATGACGACATGCTCTGCAAGTGGACGTCGGAATGATGGAGAAACTTTTCGCCTCTGCCGGTGAAGGCTGCGTATGATTTGCTTTGATATGATGATTTCCTTTTTCTCTTTTGATAAGTATTGATAAAGCTTGACAATGCGTGCGGCAAAATATAAGGATTTTTCTAACAAAGGACTGTTATATGCCATAACTACATTTTCTCCTATTTAATGAATAAAGAATAGAGAATAGTGAATAACGAATAATACACTGGAAACGCCTCAAAGGTACATCTGTTATAAACTATTCGTTTTTCTCTATTCTCTATTCATTGAGCCATGCGTCAGCATGGCGTTTCTGGTGGAGATGAGGAGAATCGAACTCCTGTCCGAAAGATGTTCGCCGTGACTTTCTCCGAGCGCAGTCGCTATTTTGACATTCCCTCCGCGCGCCGCCTAACGACAGGCTGCGCGTTTTAGTAGCTTCAAATTGATGACAGAGCCTGAAGCTCAGCCCTGTTCACCTTTACCTCTGGTCGACGCCTCTTACG
This sequence comes from Ruminococcus difficilis, assembly GCF_016680995.1. The sequence goes on from NZ_JAEQMG010000138.1 coordinate 1,671, forward strand.
CGGCCGAGGTGCTCCGCGCAGAGACGAGCTGCATCAAGCAGCCATTAAAACTGGTTTTTTGTCAGTTATTTTAAAGTTTGCGGATTTTATGGCGGTCCCGCACCGCCGCTCGCTTATCAGGGGTCGCATCCCCCGTCGAAACCTTTACATCCCCATTTGTAAAGTTGAGAATTACAAGTTACAAATGACAAGTTATAATTGAAATCAAACATGCAATTTGTAATTCGCAACTTCCAACCGGAATCACCGGTTCTGTTCCTTGATTGCGCGTTCAATGTCACGCTTGGCTGTGCGCCTTGCCATGTCCTCGCGCTTGTCATATAACTTTTTGCCGCGGCATAAGCCGACTTGAAGCTTAACGCGGCTGTCCAGATCAG
>NZ_JAEQMG010000139.1 GCF_016680995.1 Ruminococcus difficilis
TTTCCCTGTCACTACGATTCCCGAACTTCTCGCGTAAAAGTTTGGTACACCCTTCATCATCCATTCGATGCTGCGGTCGTACCGGTTTTCTGTAAAATACATTGATTATCATCTCCTTTAGTTTTTTTAGAAATAAAAAAAGAGCCAACCGCTTATTTCTAAACGATTGGCTCTGGAAAAGAAAAAACGCAGACATTTTTCTTATCTGTCTGCGTAATGTGTGTGGGTTATTCAGTTGTATTACGGAAGTTCAGTTCCTGCCAGAACGGGTAAACAGTGGTTTTACATCCATATTTCGTGACAAAAAAATCCACGCCCTTGAAACGTGAAAAACCCCGATAGAATCGGGGTTTTTCGGGGATATATCTTTTTTGCATATCCTTTATGGTGGAGATGGCGGGAATCGAACCCGCGTCCGAAAAGTACTTGCCCTGACTTTCTCCGAGCGCAGTCGGTGTTTTTAATCTCCCTTACTGCGGCGCCCATCGACAGGCTACGCAGCTTGGCAGCTCCTGATGTGTGACGGGAACCGGAGCGCTTTCCCGTTCACATTTACCTCTGATCGACGCCCCTTGCGCTGCCGAGGTACTCAGCGCAGGAACGAGCAGCTTACGCTGCTAAAGCAACTGTATTTTTGTCAGTTATTTTAAAGTTGCGGATTTTATGGCGGTTCCGCACCGCCGCTCGCTTATCAGAGTTCGCGCTCCCCGTCGAAGCCTTTACATCCCCATATATTGCGAAGCTCTTCGCTTCGCAGTGATCGTTCCCGACGGAACGTGTTTACTTTGTTTATCTGCCCTGTTCCTTTAGGGCGCGTTCTATGTCGCGCTTGGCTGTGCGCTTTGCCATGTCCTCGCGCTTGTCATAGAGCTTTTTGCCGCGGCAGAGTCCCAGCTGCATCTTTACCCTGCTGCCCTTGAAATAAAGACTTATCGGTATCAGCGAATAGCCGGTCTGCTTTACCACTCCGTAAAGACGGTTGATCTCCTTTTTGTGCATCAGCAGCTTGCGGACGCGCATTGGGTCGCGGTTAAATATATTTCCGTGCTCGTAAGGCGAAATGTGCATTCCGTTTACGAATATCTCGCCCTCGACTATTGAGCACCAGCTGTCCTTGAGGTTGACCCTGCCGCTGCGTATGGACTTTACCTCCGTTCCGCACAGCTCGATGCCTGCCTCAAAGCTCTCCTCGATAAAATAGTCGTGGCGCGCTTTTTTGTTGTTGGCTATGGTTTTGAGTTCGCTCATATCTCGTTCCTGCCTTCCAGAGCCTTGGCGAGAGTGTACTCGTCGGCATACTCGAGGTCGCCGCCCACAGGGATTCCGTAGGCGAGACGCGTTACCTTGATTCCCATCGGCTTGAGCAGTCCCGATAAATACAGCGCGGTCGCGTCGCCCTCAACGGTCGGATTGGTCGCCATTATTACTTCATTTACACCGCCCTGTGCGATCCTCGCGAGAAGCTCCTTTACCGTAAGCTCCTCGGGACTGATTCCGTTGAGCGGAGATATAGAGCCGTGAAGCACATGGTAGGTGCCGCTGTATTCGCGCGTATTCTCGACCGCCGTAACGTCGCGCGGCGTTTCGACCACGCAGATCACGCTGTGGTCGCGCGAATCGGACGCGCATATCGGACACAGCTCCTTGTCGGTGAGATTGCAGCAGCGGCTGCAGTAATGAATTTTGGTGTGAGCGTCCATAACCGCCGCCGCAAGCTGTTCTGCTTCTGTTTTTGACAGATTCAGTACATAATATGCAAGCCGCTGGGCGGTTTTATGACCGATGCCGGGCATTTTTTCAAACTGCTCCACAAGATTTTCAAGCGGAGCGACGTTGTATTGCGCCATATCAGAACATTCCCGGGATATTCAAGCCGCCCGAGATTGACTCCATTCTTTCCTCTTTTTCTTTTGCCGCGCTTCTGAGCGCTTCGTTAGCCGCAGCCATAACGAGGTCTGCGAGCATCTCTACATCCTCGGGGTCAACGACCTCGGGGCTGATTTCTACCTTGGTAAGCTCCATTTTGCCGGTTACGGCTACCTTAACGGCGCCGCCGCCTGCCGCAGCCTCATATTCCTTAGCCTCAAGCTCTGCGGATACCGCCTCCATGTCGTCCTGGAGCTTCTGAGCCTGACGCGCGAGCTGCTGGATGTTGTTGGCTCCGCCGCTGCCGTAGCCCTTGGGTAATCTTGCTTTCATATTTTGTTCTTCCTTTCAGGTTTGTATTTATTTAAATTAATTATTCTTCTGTGTACTCAATGCCGCTTTTTATCAGCCTGTCCTTGAACTGCTCAAACGGGTCTGCCGCTGTCTGCTGCCGCTTATCTTCGAGACGGTACGGCCCCAGACGGTACTGCTTGCCCGTGTTCGCGATAATTGCCTCGCGGATAGCGCGGCGTTTTTCGGGAATTTTGAGCATTTCAAACGCGAGGTCGCTCTCAGCCTTTATCAGCAGATAGCTGCCGTTTACGAACGCCTCCGAGCCTGACAGCGACGCGGCTATGGTCGCCGAGGGACCTCGAAAGCTCTCAACTATCTCCGCCCAGTTCGGGAACGGCTTTGCGTTTCGGCTCAGCTCGACCACGTCTACCTCGCCCGAACGCTTCACAGGCGCCGGTGCGGGCTTTGTTGCTGCCGGCTGCGGCTCAGCCTTCGCTTCCGGCTTTGGCTCTGACCTTACGGGTTCCGTTTTTTGCGGCTCCGCGGGAACGGTTTCCGCTGCCTTCTGCATTTGCTCAGACTCGCTTGTTTCCGCCGCCTTCGCGGTTCCGGTATCAGCCGGCTCCGGGCTTGTTATCGGAAGCGGCGCAGGCTGAGTCGCTGCGACGGCGATTCCCTTTCTCACTGCCTGCTCAAGCGCGGTGAGCCTTGCGGCAACAGACTCGTTTGTCACGTCAAGCTCAGGCGAGGTCAGTTTGACGACCGCCATTTCAAGCTCGGTTCTGTCGCCGGTGCCCTTGCCCATGCGCTGATAGGCGCGCGAAAGCACGTCCATATAGAAAACGATGTCGGCAAGCGAGAGGTAATCCGCCTGAGCGACGCTCTGCTCAAATTCGCTGTCGGTAAAAACAACGATGTCGCGCGGATTTGAAACGGATTTTATAAGCATAAGCGCGCGGAAATGCGCAGTCAGCTCGTCGCAGAGCAAAGGCATATCCTTCGCTTCGCCGTAGAGCCTGTCGATTATACCGAGCGCCTTCGCGGTGTTTTTGTTTATCACGCAGGAGGCGAGGTCGTAGAGATAGCCCTTGTCGGCAAGTCCTGCCGCCGTGCGTACAACGTCGGAGTTGACCTCGCGGCTGATCGCGATACAGCGGTCGAGCAGCGACAAGGCGTCGCGCATTGCGCCGTCGGACACGGAAGCGATAAGCATAGCCGCCGCGTCGTCGAGGGCGATACCCTCCTGATTTGCGACGTAGAGCAGCCTGTCGGCGATATCGCAAGGCGGAATGCGGTGAAAATCGAACCGCTGACAGCGCGACTGGATGGTCAGCATTATCTTGTGAACCTCGGTTGTCGCGAGAATAAAAATCACGTGTTTCGGCGGCTCCTCGAGGATTTTAAGAAGCGCGTTGAAGGACTCCGGGGTGAGCATATGAACCTCGTCGACGATATACACCTTGTAGCGGCACTTATACGGCGTGCCCTGTACCTCGTCGATGATTCCGCGGATGTCGTCGATTTTGCGGTTTGACGCGGCGTCCATCTCAAAGACGTCGATGGAGGTGCCGTTGTCGATCTCGCGGCAAACCTCGCACTCGCCGCACGGACTGCCGTCCTTGGGGTTGAGGCAGTTCACAGCCTTTGCGAGGATTTTGGCGCAGGTGGTTTTTCCCGTACCGCGCGAGCCTGTAAAGAGGTACGCGTGACTGATACGGTCGTTTTTCAGTTCATTCCTGAGTGTGGTGGTAATATGCTCCTGACCGGCGACGTCGTCAAAGGTTTTGGGTCTCCACTTTCTGTACAATGCCTGATACACGCGATCACCTCCGCTGCATAGAAAAAGCAAGCCGTCCTGCCGAATGATGACGGCGGCGTGCAAATAAGAGAACGACAGACTGACTGTATCGCATCGGAAACACTGCTTAATGCTGCTCGGTTCCCCGCCTGACATGGTTCACAGGCCCCAATCGCACAGGGCCTGCCGCTCGCTTATTTGCACGCGTTGACTGCTTGCGTCTTTTTTTATTATAACATAGATATTTCAGAAAATCAAGTATTTTTGTTATTATTGCCCGGCAACATCATTTACTGTCAGTTTATCCGTAGAGGAGCCTCTTGCGGGCTCCCGGAGACGTGCACGTTCCCGGACGGTCACAAGGGCTGTCCCTACGGAATAATCTATGGTTTTCGGGAAAAATCAAATTCTGTTGCCGCAGTATTACGCCGCATTCTTCTTTTTGCCGATGCTTTCGATCTTTTTGTCGATCTTTGTCTTTTTGAAGATAAACATCACAATCAGCGCGGCGATAGTGCCTATAGCCATGCCCGCGAGGACGTCCGTCGGAAAGTGGACGTAATTATAAAGCCGCGAGAACGCTATCAGCACGGCGAGAACGTATGCCGAAATACCAAACGCGCGTCTTTCCCTGACAGCGATAATCAGCGCCGACGAGAACGCCGCTATGGTGTGTCCCGACGGGAAGCTGTAGCCCGACGGCGCGACTATGTTAAGCGTGATGTCGGTGTTGATAATGAACGGACGCGGACGGCATACGAGGAATTTCAGTCCGTATTCTCCCATAAACAGTCCGAGCAGAAGCGCCGCGAGAGTGATGACTCCCGTAACGCGCGTCTTGCGGAAAAACAGCATTATCAGTCCGATGATTATCCAGACCGCTCCCTTGTCGCCCATATAGCTGAACACAAGCATCACCGGGTCGAGAACGAAGTTTTTGATCGCCGCCTGAATAAAATCCAGAATGGCAAAGTCGATCGAATATATCAATTCCATTAAATCGCTCCTTATTTTTCGTATTTCGAGAGCTTTGAGTACAATTTCTCGTCCGCGATAGCCTCGACCTCTACTCCGTCGGCGGTGTATTCCTCTGAGAGCAGCGTGCCCCTGTCGCGTATCTCGCTTACGATACCCGCGTCCGCGAACGGAATGAGCAGGCTCACGCGCTTCATGCGGACGGGCAGGTTCCTTTCGATAGCGTCGAGCAGCCTGTCAATGCCTTCGCCGGTCTTTGCGCTTATCCTCACGCAGTTCTCAAACTCCAGAGGAATCACGTTTCCGTCGAGCAGATCGCACTTGTTGAGCACGGTGATTATCGGTCTGTCCTGAGCGCCTAGGGATTCGAGCAGGTCGTTAGTCACACTGAGGTGAACCCTAGCCTCCTCGCTCGAGGCGTCGCAGAGGTTGATGATAATATCCGACTGCGCGGCTTCCTCGAGGGTCGAGCGGAAAGCGTCGACAAGGTGGTGCGGCAGTCTGCGGACAAGACCTACGGTGTCGATGAGCATTACCGAAACACCGCCCGGAAGCTTCAGGGCGCGCGAGGTCGGGTCGAGAGTCGCGAACAGCTA
>NZ_JAEQMG010000014.1 GCF_016680995.1 Ruminococcus difficilis
TCGCTTCAATTTCAATTTTTATTTTACAGTTTCTTGAATACGACGCACGCGTCGTGGCCGCCGAAGCCGAGGTTTGTGGACGCGGCAACATTGATGCCGCGCTTCTTGGCTGTCTTGGGGGTGTAGTCGAGGTCAAGACCCTCCTCGGGCTCGTCGAGGTTGATTGTGGGCGGAATCATGCCGTCCTCAATCGCCTTTACCGCCGCGATAGCCTCAATAGCGCCTGTCGCGCCGAGCATATGACCCGTCATCGACTTTGTGGAGCTGACGCTCGCCTTGTACGCGTTCTCGCCGAGGGCTGTCTTTATCGCCATAGTCTCGGTGAGGTCGTTGAGGTGGGTCGAGGTGCCGTGGGCGTTGATGTAAACCTCAGCGTCGTCTGCGACGTTCGCCTCCTTGAACGCGATCTCGATAGCTCTCGCAAGTCCTGCGCCCTCGGGATCGGGAGCGGTAACGTGGTGCGCGTCGCAGGTGTTTCCGTAGCCTGCGAACTCAGCGTAAATCTTCGCGCCGCGAGCCTTGGCGTGCTCGTATTCCTCGAGAATGAGGATTCCTGCGCCCTCGCCCATAACGAAACCGTCGCGGTCCTTGTCAAAAGGACGCGAAGCCTTTTTTGGATCGGGGTTGGTGGAGAGCGCCTTCATATTCTGGAAGCCTGCGATTGTCAGCGGAGCGACAACCGCCTCTGCGCCGCCTGCGATAATAGCGTCGGCGTAGCCGTCCTTGATCGCGTGGAACGCCTCACCGATTGAGTTTGTACCTGTTGCGCAAGCGCTCATAACCGACAGCGTTACGCCCTTTGCGTTAAAGCGGATAGCCGCGTTGCCTGTGGCGATGTTGCCAATCATCATCGGGATAAAGAACGGAGAAACCTTGCGCGGTCCGCCGTGGTAAAGTCCCAGTGTGTTGTTTACGAAGGTGTTAAGACCGCCGATACCTGCGCCGATGTAAACGCCGAAGCGGTTTTCGTCGATTTTTCCGAGAATACCGCTGTCGTCAACCGCCTGCTGAGCCGCCGCGAGGGCGTACTGGCAGTAGATGTCGAGCTTTTTGGCTTCTCTCTTTTCAAAATATTTTTCAGGCTCAAAGCCCTTTACAGTGCCTGCGATATGTACTTTTAAATCCGAGGTGTCAAACGCTGTGATTTCCTCGATTCCGCACACGCCGTCAAGCATATTTTTCCACATTGTCTGCGCGTCGTTACCCACGGGGCTTACCGCGCCGATTCCTGTTACAACAACTCGTCTGCTCATACTGACCCCCTGTTAAATCGCGAGTCCGCCGTCAACGCGGATAACCTCGCCTGTTACGTAAGCCGCCTCGTCGGAGCAGAGGAAGGCAACTACGTTTGCAACATCCTCGGGAGTTCCGATCCTCTTTGCAGGAATTTGAGCCTTCATAGTCTCCTTAACCTTGTCGGGGAGCACA
>NZ_JAEQMG010000140.1 GCF_016680995.1 Ruminococcus difficilis
TCCTGAAGCGAAGCGGAGCAGAAGAAGTACTGCTGCTTGAGTCTGAGCACCTTGCCCTCGTACTTGTTGTCGTTGGGATAGAGAACCTTGGAGATATTCTCGGCGTCGTTCTTCTCCTTGACAGCGAGGTCGTACTCGGTGTTGTTGAACGCGGTGAAGTCGAAGTCGTTGACAGCCTCAGCCTGCCACAGACGGAGGGTGTTGATGTTGTCGGTCTTGCAGCCGATTACAGCCATATCGTAGGGAACTGCCTTTACGGTCTGATCCTTGAACGCTACGGTGACGGTCTCGTCCTCCTTGCGGATGCACCACGGATCCTCAAAGCGCTGCCAGTTGTCGGCAACCTCTACCTGATAGCCGTCCTTGATGAGCTGCTTGAACAGGCCGTACTTATAGCGGATTCCGTAACCGTCGAGGGGTACCTCATGGGTAGCGGCTGAGTCGAGATAGCAGGCTGCGAGTCTGCCGAGACCGCCGTTGCCGAGAGCAGCGTCGTCGATGTCCTCGAATACGTTGATGTCGATGCCCTTCTTCTTGAGAAGCTTCTTTACCTCGTCGAGAATGCCGAGGCAATAGAGGTTGTTGTACATCATTCTGCCCATCAGGAACTCCGCGGACATGTAGTACGCGCGTCTTTCACTGTTGTGCTTTGCCTTGCTCTTTGCCCAGTTGGGAGCGATTTCGCCCATTACAGCCTTGCCGAGAGCAAGGTGAAGCTCGGAAGCGGTAAGCTCCTCAATCTTCTTGCAGTACATGGACTGAGCGGTAAGCTCAAGCTTTTCCATAATATTTGACATTATTATTCCTCCAGTCGTCCGCATTTAACAGACATTGTTTTTAATTTTTCCGCCAGTTCCTTAGTGAAAGCGTCCTCAGTCACTCTCCATGTCCAGTTGTTGCCGAGAACCGACGGTGTATTCATCCTCGCTTCCTTGCCGAGTCCGAGCAGATCCTGCATAGGCACTATAGCCATGTCCGCCTTGCTTTCGTAGGCGGTGCGGATCAGACCCCAGTTAAACGGCTCGTCAGGAGGCATTTTGCAGTATTCTCTTGCGTATCTGACGTCTTCGGGGTTAGCGGTTTCGAGCCAGCCCATCAGAGTGTCGTTATCGTGAGTACCTGTATAAACAACGCAGTTGTTTGTGTACTTGTGAGGCAGATAGTCATTTTCCTCGCCGCTGTCGAACGCGAACTCGAGAACCTTCATTCCGGGATAACCGGTCTGCTCCATGAGCTCGGTGACGTCGGGAGTGAGTGTGCCGAGATCCTCGGCTACGATTTCAAACTTGCCGACAGCCTCTTCCATCATGCGGAAGAACTTGATTCTCGGGCCGACTACCCACTCGCCGTTGATAGCGTTCTCGGCGGGATAAGGAATGGAGTAGTAGCTCGCGAAGGCGCGGAAGTGGTCGATACGGGTGATGTCGTAGAGCTTTGACGCCGCCTTGACACGCTCAAACCACCACTCGTAGTCGGTCTGCTCGAGGTAATCCCAGTCGTAGAGCGGGTTGCCCCAGAGCTGTCCCGTCTCGGAGAAGTAATCGGGCGGACAGCCTGCAACAGCGATGGGGTCGCCGTCGTCGTAGAGCTGGAAGATTTCGGGGTTAGCCCAGGTGTCGGCGCTGTCCATAGCGACGTAGATCGGCATGTCGCCCATGATCTTGATTCCGAGACCGTTTACGTACGCGCGGAAGCTCTCCCACTGCTCGTAGAACTTGAACTGAACGAACTTCCAGAAGGAGATCTCCTTTCTGAGTCTGCGCTCATAACGCGCAAGCGCCTCTGGCTCGCGCATCTTGATGTCCTCAGGCCACTCTGTCCACGACTTCATATCGAAGCTGTTCTTGACCGCCATATACAGCGCGTAGTTCTTGAGCCACTTGCTGTTCTTGCGGGTGAACACACGGAACTTCTTCTGGTCCTTTTTTCTGAAATTCTCGTGAGCGATTCTCAGAACTGCGAACCTGTTGTTGTAAATCTTCTCATAGTCAACCTGCTGAGGGTTGTCGCCCCAGTCGCGGCTGTCGAGCTCCTCCTTGGTAACAAGACCTTCCTCGACCAGCGTGTCGAGATCAATCAGGTACGGGTTGCCCGCATAGGTTGAGAATGACTGGTACGGCGAGTCGCCGTAGCTTGTCGGGCCAACGGGAAGAATCTGCCAGATTGTCTGACCTGACTCCTTGAGGTAATCCGCGAATTTGCGAGCCTCTTTGCCGATGGTGCCGATTCCGTAGGGGGAAGGAAGCGAAGTGATGGATAATAATACGCCTGCGCTTCTTGCCATAAATAATCAACTCCATTCTGACGGATATTAATTTTTCTATGTCCTCGCTGATTTCCTCGTTAGTCACACGGGCACATAGTATCAAGTGTATTTTATCATAAAAAGCATTTCTTTTCAAGTATTTTAGCAAGCATTCGTTAACTTTTTTTGTAAAAGTTAGCGAATGAACCCGTCGATAATGCCCATTGATTTGGTAAGTGTGTGCACCGGTGGGTGCCTCCTCCGCCTTTTTTAACAATCATCTGCCTGAAATGTTCATAAACGGCGGGTCAGACTTTCTGCTTTCGGCAAGTGCGGCTGTCTCTGTCATACTTTTTATGGTAAAAAAACAGGACAGAAAAGCCTGTGCCTTTCTGTCCCGAATATTAATTCAGTTTATTAATTTGAGTACTTTCTTCTGTAGAAGTAGACAGCGCCGACTCCTGCAACGAGAGTGATCAGAACAGCGATCGCAGGGAATGCCTCGCCTGTCTTTACGGTGCCGTTAGCCTCTGACTTTGTAGCCTCGGACTTGGTCGCCTCGTCCTTTGTAGCGGCTGTGGTGGGCTGTACGGTGGCGGGAGCCGCGGTAGTCGCCTCAACGGTTGTGGGCTCTGCGGTTGTAGGCTCTGCTGTGGTGGGCTCGGCTGTTGTAGGCTCAACGATGGGCTCTGCGCCGTTGATTGCGGGAATTACATAGGTGTAGATAATAGGCTCGCCCTTGCCGGTCTCCGTGGATTGCGCGTTGATAGTAACGGTCACGGTTCTCTCAACGGGTGAGGGAGCCGCTTCGAGCGTCCATGTCTGCTGTTTTTCCTCGCCGACCTTCAGGCTCGGATAGGCGACTCCGCTGCTGCTGCCTGTAACGGTAACGCCTTCGGGCAGATCAAGGTACATGCCGACGCCGCTGAGCTCGCTGTTGCCTGTGTTGCTGACGTAGGAGGTCAGTCTGACGGGATTGTAGCTGTTGCCGTCCTCAGAGATGGTGAAGCTGCCGTCGATCTTGGTCGCGCCGAGCTTGAGCTCGCTTCCTTCACTGACGTCGATATAGCCGAGACCGTAGTAGGTCGTGAGTACACGGGTTTCGCCGGGTGCAAGCTCGCGCTCGAGCCAGATAACGTTTACCGCGCTGTCGCCGATTTCCTCCGACGTATCGATCTCGGGAACAAGCGGATAATTTGAGTCGCCGAAGTTTCTGAACTGTACCACGTCGGGCTTGCCTGCGCCTGCAGCAAATGTACCTGTGCCGATCGTCTTGGGGCTCTGGAGGCTGTCGAACGCCTGGAAGGACGCGGGAATAGCATCGCCCTCAAACTGTGTCTTTGTGCTGATCGCGCCTACGCCCGCAACACGGAAGGGAGCATGGTCGTTGCCCTCAACCATGGTGTCGAGGAAGAACTTGCCGCCGACGTTCTTTGATGTGTCGGTGTTGTTTGTGAGTGTGAGTGAAAACTCGGCGGTATCCATCGCGCCGTTGGTGTTGTTGCCGATAATGCGGATGGTTCTTACAACATCGATGCCGTAAACCTTTGATGTACCGGTGAGCGTAAGGTTCGCGGGATCGACAACGTCGTCATAGAAGTCCGGAACGCTCATGCTTTCGTTTACGCTGACATACGGACGTGAGGTAGCGTCGGCAGTATCTCCGTTACGCGATATAAACGAGTACAGCAGATTGCCGCCTTTCGCGCTGAACATATCCATTCTGTTAGTGCTTGTTCTTACAATAATGTTTTCATTCTCAAGTCTCGCCGCGGAAACGCTGATAACTGCAGTTGCCGCGAGAGCCGCCGCAGCACCGATAGCCGCGACTTTTTTCATTATCTTTCTCATGATAAAATAATCTCCTTTCGGAATCCATGCGGATTTTTCCGAGATAAATATATCATCACTTTTCACCAAAGTCAACATTTTCCAAATCGAAAAAAATAAATTTTATATTTATGCAGAATCAGCCGAATTCTCCGTTTTGTCAATTGTGCACCCTGCACAACGATACAACTCTGTTTTCATGGAATACCCACAAAGAACGGCGGCACGGTTTTTTGTGAAACTTCGATAAATTCAAAACCGTATTTCTGACAAAAATCACATATACAAAAACCCTTTTAAATGGTATAATAACTACATATGCGCTCAAACAGAGTTGTAACCAAACGAGGAGGAAATATATGAAACTACACGGTATTCATGTGCCGCACAAGAAAAACACGGCACATCTGCCGCCTGTACGGCTTGAGCCGCCAAAGACCGTGGCTATCCCGATGTCCATGCACATCGGCAGACCTGCAAAGCCCGTCGTCAAGCGCGGCGACGAGGTCAAGGTCGGCACCCTGATCGCCGAGGCGGACGGATACATCTCAGCGCCGATTCACTCGAGCGTTTCGGGCAAGGTGCAGAAGATTGACGAGATCACCATTATGAACGGCTCGAAGGTGCCATGTATTCTTATCGACAGCGACGGCTTGCAGACCCCCGACGAAAGCATTACGCTGCCTGGGGTTCACGACCTCGACAGCTTCATCGACGCGGTGAAGAACAGCGGCTCCGTCGGACTCGGCGGCGCGGGCTTCCCTACCTTCGTGAAGTTTGTCACAAAGGATCTCTCGGTTTTCAAGTACGTTATCATCAACGCCGCGGAGTGCGAGCCGTACATAACCTCGGACACGCGCACGATGCTCGACCGCACGGACTCGATCAGAAAGGGTATCGAGGCGATGAAAAAGTACCTCGGCGTAAAGACCTTCATAATCGGCATCGAGGACAACAAGCCCGAGGCTATCGCGAAGATGAAGGAGCTCGCCTCACAGACAGACGGCGTTACCGTCAAGGTGCTGCCCGCGATGTACCCTCAGGGCGGCGAGAAGGTGCTGATTTACAACTGCACGGGCAAAATCGTCCCCAAGGGCGGCTTGCCGCTGGACGTCGGCGCGATTGTGATAAACGTCACGACCCTCGCCTTCATTGCGGAGTACCTCGAAACGGGCATGCCGCTTGTTGAGAAGTGCGTGACCGTCGACGGAAGCGCGGTAAAGGAACCAAAAAACGTCATCGCGCCTATCGGAATGAGCATTGCCGATCTGCTCGAGGCGGCGGGCGGCTGCAGGGAAGAGCCTGCGAAGGTGCTCTACGGCGGCCCGATGATGGGTATTGCCGTGCCCACGCTTGACAGCCCGGTATTGAAGAACACAAACGCTATTGTCGCGATGGACAGACGCGAGGCAAAGCCGCCGAGGACTACTCCGTGCATAAACTGCGGCTCGTGCATCAACCACTGTCCGCTGAAGCTCGACCCGCGCGAGATCGCGATTTCCTACAAAATGAACGACGCGGAATCGCTCGAAAAGCTCTGCGTTGACCTCTGTATGGAGTGCGGCTGCTGCTCGTACATCTGCCCTGCGCACAGACCGCTCGTGCAGACAAATAAGTTAGCGAAGTTCGTGCTCAGGCAGTATCAGAACAGCAAAAAGGAGGGCAAATGATGAACAAGCTGATTTCAACCGTTTCGCCCCACTTCCATACGCCGCGCAGCACACAGATGATAATGCTCGACGTTATCATCGCGCTCGTGCCCGCGGAAATCGCCTCGGCGATAATCTTCGGCTGGCGCGCGCTCCTTATCGTGGCGGTATGCGTCGGCACCTGCGTGCTCTCGGAGTTCCTCTTTGAGAAGCTCTGCAAGAGAGAGAACACCGTTTCCGACCTCTCGTCGATCGTGACGGGAATCCTGCTCGCCTTCAACCTGCCCGTGACTATCCCGATTTGGCAGGCGATGCTCGGCAGCGTTATCGCGATAATCGTGGTAAAGCAGCTCTTCGGCGGCATTGGTCAGAACTTCGCTAACCCTGCCATCACCGCAAGAATCATCATGCTCGTAGCGTTCTCGGGCGACATGACAAAGTGGATAACCCCAAGCGGCTTCTTCACCGACGTCAACGCCTCAACAAGCGCGACGCCGCTGCTCGCGATGACCAACGGCACCGACGTACCCTCGTACCTCGACCTCTTCCTCGGCAGACACGGCGGCTCGCTCGGCGAGACCTGCGCGCTTGCGCTTCTGCTCGGCGGCGGATATCTGCTCGTGCGCCGCGTAATAACATGGCACACTCCCGTCGCGTTCATCGGCACCGTCGCGCTCATGTCGCTCGTCTGCGGCAAGGACGTGCCCGGTCAGGTGCTCTCGGGCGGTCTGCTGCTCGGCGCGTTCTTCATGGCGACCGACTACGCCACAACTCCAAACACAAAATGGGGCAAGATCATCTTCGGCGTGGGCTGCGGTCTTATCACCATACTTATCCGCTTCTGGGGCAACTACCCCGAGGGCGTGAGCTACTCGATACTCCTTATGAATATCCTCACGCCGTACATCTCCAAGCTCACGCGCTCAAAGCCGCTGGTGGGAGGTGTTGAGGAATGAAAGACATAATCAAGCCCATCGCGGTACTCGGCGCTATCTGTCTTGTCGTCACCGCGCTGCTGGCATATATCAACTCCGTCACCTCGCCGATAATCCTCGCCGCCGAACAGAAGGCTGCAGAGGAAGCGCGGCTCGAGGTCATGCCCGAGGCAAACAGCTTTGAGAAAATCGACTCCGAGCTTCCCGAGGGAGTTACGGAAGCATACCTTGCCGACAACGGCGGCTATGTTTTCATGCTGACCACAAAGGGCTACGGCGGCGACATCAAGCTCATCTGCGGTATCCTCGACGGCAAGCTGACAAAAATCAAAACCCTTTCGCACAACGAAACGAGCGGCATCGGCTCGAAGGTAGTCGCGGGCAACTACGGCGACAACTACATCGGTAAAAGTGAGGACGATTACTCTCAGGTCGACTCGGTAACGGGCGCGACGATCTCCTCAAAGGCATACAAAAAAGCGCTCGGCAACGCGTTTGCCGCTTACGATCAACTGACGAAGGAGGCGAAGTGATGAACACCCTGCAAAATTTCTCGAAGGGTCTTGTCAAGGAGAACCCCGTTCTCGTTCTCGTTCTCGGCACCTGCCCCACTCTCGCCACCTCCACAAGCATCTCAAACGCCCTCGGAATGGGCTTGGCGGCGACTGTCGTTCTGCTCTGCTCGAACATCGTTATCTCCGCGCTGCGCAAGGTCATTCCCGACAAGGTGCGCATTCCATGCTATATCGTGCTTATCGCGGGCTTCGTTACCATGGTTCAGATGCTCGTCAAGGCGTTCGCACCCGCTCTCGACGCGGCTCTGGGAATTTACCTGCCGCTGATCGTCGTTAACTGCATTATCCTCGGTCGTGCGGAAATGTTCGCCAACAAGAACAAGGTTTTCGACTCCGCTGTCGACGCTCTCGGCATGGGCGCGGGCTTTACCCTCGCGCTGAGCCTGATGGCGCTTATCCGCGAGGTATTCGGCAACGGCACCTTCTTCGGTCTGCCTATCCCCGTACTTTACGACAACCACATCTCGATTCTCACGATGGCTCCCGGCGGCTTCTTCGTATTCGGTCTGCTCATCGCGGCGGTCAACAAGTTCTCCGCCCACAAGCCCAAGAAACAGGATTTCGGCTGCACGGGCTGTCCGTCGGCCGAGATCTGCTCGCACTCCTGCGTGAACAGAGAGGAGGCTGCGGCAAATGACTAAGCTGATCATTATCCTGCTCTCGGCGGTATTCATCAACAACTACGTGCTTTCGCGCTTCCTCGGTATCTGTCCGTTCCTCGGCGTCTCGAAGAAGCTCGACTCCGCGACGGGAATGAGCCTCGCGGTCATCTTCGTAATGCTGATGGCGACCGCGGCGACATATCCTATCCAGATTTACCTGCTCAACCCGAACGGTCTGGGCTATTTGCAGACGATCGTATTTATCCTCGTCATCGCGGCTCTCGTTCAGCTCGTCGAGATAGTGCTCAAGCGGTTCGTACCCTCGCTGCACAAGTCGCTCGGCGTTTATCTGCCGCTTATCACCACAAACTGCGCGGTTCTCGGCGTTACTATCCTCAACATCGACGAGGGCTACACCTTCCTTGAGGCGATGGTCAACTCGCTCGGAAGCGGTCTGGGCTTCTTCCTCGCGATGGTTATGTTCTCGGGCGTGCGCTCGGTGCTCGAAAAAGCCGACGTGCCCAAGAGCTTCAAGGGTCTGCCGATCACGCTCGTCGCGGCGGCTATCGTTTCGCTGTCGTTCTTAGGCTTCGGCGGCGTTATTGAAAATCTGTTCGCGTAAGGAGGAAGTTACATGGAAGCGATTCTCACGGCGGTCATACCCGTCGTAATCATCGGCGTTATCTGCGCCGCGGTGCTCGTTATCGCCGCCAAGGTCATGGCGGTCAAGGAGGACGAGAGATTCCCCGCGGTCAGGGAATGTCTGCCCGGCGCAAACTGCGGAGCCTGCGGCTTTGCGGGCTGCGACGGCTACGCTAAGGCGCTCTGCGAAAATCCCGACACGCCTACTAACCTGTGTATCCCCGGCGCGGACGGCGTTTCAAGACAGCTCAGCGATATTCTGGGCGTTGAATTCGCCGACGTTGTCGAGCAGGTCGCGGTAGTGCACTGCTCGGGCGACTGCGAGCACACGAGCGACAAGGTCGTTTATCAGGGCATTGAGTCCTGCGCCGCTGCAAAGCTGATGTACGGCGGCAAGGGAAGCTGCACCTACGGCTGCTTGGGACTCGGCGACTGCGTGAAGGTCTGCCCTCACGACGCTATATGTATCGCGGACGGCGTTGCGCGCGTCAACACAAAGGACTGTGTTGGCTGCGGACTCTGCGCCAAGACCTGCCCGAACCACCTTATCTCTCTCGTTGCGGACGTTGAAAGAGTCGTCGTCGCGTGCAGCAACAAGGACAAGGGCGCCGTCACAAGAAAGGTTTGCTCGAACGGCTGTATCGGCTGCAAAAAGTGCGAGAAGGTCTGTCCTCTCGGCGCGATAAAGGTAGTCGACAACGTGGCTGTCATCGACTACGAAAAGTGCGACAACTGCCCCGACTTCGCGGTCTGCGCGAAAAACTGCACCGTCGGCTGTATCCTCACCGCCGACCTAAGCGGTATGCACAGAGTAAAATAATTTAAAAGTACAGGACGGAGATGAAAACATCTCCGCCCTTTTGTTTTAAAGCTCTTCGTCCTCAGCGTAGTCCTCGTCGTTCTCGTCGGGATTCGCGGGAACCATGCCCGTCATCTCGTTGGTGTATACCGTGTTCATCTCGGTAACCGGGGTGTCGTCGGACTTCTTTTTCTTTTTCTTGCTCATTAAAAATCACCTCGGGGTTAGTATGCCCGAGGTGATGCTTTTTATTCCTTGACTATCAATTTTTTGATTTTATAAACGTCGCCGTCCATTACGGTGTACTGACTGCGCAGCTCACCCTTTATCTCGGGTGAAATACTCTGGTGGATATAGAGGCTGTCGATTCCGAAATCAGCCGCGCCGCCGATATCGGAGATGTAGTCGTTGCCTATCATGATGCTCTCCTCTTTTTTCAGTCCGTAGCGGTCAAAGAGCGTCTGATAATAATGCGCGTCGGGCTTTGAGCACTCCTCGTCCGAGCTGATGCACACGCCGTCGAAGTACTTGTCCAGACCGAACATATTCAGCTCGTTCTCCGTAAACACGCGCTGGGCGTTCGAGAGCAGGTATATCTTCTTGCCGTGCGCCTTGAGTGTGTCGAGCAAGTCCTGAACTCCGTCGTACAGCTTGATATACTTCGTCGAATAGCAGCGGAACGCCTCGGCGATGAAGTCGATACGGCTCTTCGGCACCTTAACGCCCTTCTGGGTGAACAGCGCGCGGAAAACCTTCTCTATCTTCACGTCGATAACGGTAAATTCGGGGTGGCGGCGGCGTACCGAAGCCTTCTCCTTGTCGACAAGTCTGCCGTACTCGCGTTTGATTTCCTGCGGAGTGTACTCGGCGCCGTGGTAGGCGTAGAGGATTTGCAGGGACTTCCAGAGCTTTGCCGACCACTCGTCGGTGTTGATGTCGATAAGGGTTCCGTATAAATCGAAAATGTAATTCTTGTACATTGAATCTCCTCCGTTTATTATACCATTATATATTGAAAAATCCGCGATTGCAATAGCTTTGAAAATATGATAAAATTTTTATCGGAGAAGGTGCTGTTATGACGAAAAAAGAAATCGCGCTCTCGGCAGTCGAGGCGCTCAAAAAAGAATATCCCGACGCGAAATGCTCGCTCGACTACGAAACTCCGCTGCAATTACTCGTCGCGACAAGGCTCTCGGCTCAGTGCACCGACGCGAGAGTCAACCTCGTCACGCCCGCGCTGTTCGCAAGATTCCCCGACGCGGAGAGCCTTGCCGGAGCGGAGGTATCTGAGGTCGCGGAGTATATCAAATCCTGCGGACTGTACAAGACAAAGTCAAAAGACCTCGTGGCGATGGCGAAGATGCTCGTCAGCGACTTCGGCTCAGAGGTTCCCGACAATATCGACGACCTCACAAAGCTGCCGGGTATAGGCAGAAAAACCGCGAACCTGATCTGCGGCGACGTTTACGGCAAGCCCGCCGTCGTCGTCGACACCCACTGCATACGTATCACGACAAGGCTCGGTCTGCACAAGGAAACCGACCAGAGAAAGATAGAAAACGCCCTGCGAAAGCTGCTGCCGCCCGAGGAGAGCAACGACTTCTGTCACCGAATCGTGCTGCACGGCAGAGCGGTATGCACGGCGAGAAGCCCCAAATGCAAAGACTGCTGCATGAACGGCTTTTGCCGCATGGGAGTAAAGGAGCTGAAAAATGGAGATTAAGCTGCTCGCGCTCGACCTCGACGGCACCGTCCTGCGCACCGACAACACCCTCGCGCCCGAGGTAAAGGACTCGATAAAACAGGCTATCGACGGCGGAATAGAAGTCGCCGTCGCAAGCGGCAGGCCGTTCTCGTCAATGCCGAAGGACGTGCTCGCGATCGACGGTATCAGCTGGGTCGTCGCCTCAAACGGCGCGGCTATATACAAAAACGGAGTACGTGCGCACTCAGACACCCTCAGTGAAGCGGACGTTCTGCGCGTGCTCGACCTCACAAAGGAGCATGACCTTATCTGGGAGGCGTTCCTCGAGGGCGAGACCTGCACCGACAAGAGATATTACGACGACCCGACAAAATACGGCTGCTCCGAGGCTTATGTCGGCTATGTGCGCGGCTCGCGCGGCTGCTGCGCCGATATGCGCGGCTATATCCGCCGCAACCGCAAAAACCTCGACAGCATTGAATTTGTCAGCACCGACAAGGCTCTGCGCGAGAGCCTTTGGGGTATGCTCGAGCGTGAGCTTCCAAATGTTTACATCACCTCGTCGTCGAAGAACTTCGTCGAGCTGATGAACGGCACCGCGACTAAGGCGAACGCGCTGAAAAGACTCTGTGGACTGCTTGATATTAACATAAAAAATACCGCCGCTGCCGGCAATGCCGACAACGACGCTGATATGCTCGCGCTCGCGGGCTTGGGCGCTGCCGTGAGCAACGCCACTCCTGCCTGTCTGAGAGCCGCCGACAAGGTCATTCCCTCTAACGACGAGGGCGGCGTGCGCGAGCTTATTAAATTTTTACTCTGATTTTTCCGCGACGGTCGGCTTCTCGCCGGTGAGGAACTCGATGCTGCGCTCGATAGCGTCGGTCGAGGTGCCCCAGTCCTTGCCGCGGTTGCGGTAGTCGAACATCGACACAAAATGCTTGATGTCGCCGTAGAGCGATTCGAGGTAGTTCTTGGTGAGAGCGGCGGTCTCTGCGTGGAAGTCACCGAGCAGCTTTGACGGAACTCCGCCCTTGCCCATCGCGGCGGTCATGATGAACTGATAGTGCTTGAGGCAGATAAAGGGCTGCTCGCTGTAGGTCTTGCGGAACTCTCCGCCCTTTGACCACTCCGCGAATACCGTGGCGACGAGGTGGAACATATCCGCCTCTACCCTGTCGCAGACGTAGCAGGAGTTCATCGTCTGACGGATAGCCTCGAGCTTCTTCTTATCGGGCTTGCCGCCGAGCTTCTTGGGCATCAGCTCGTCCCTGATGACCTCGAGGTGGGTTTCGAGAATAAGGGCGTTCGGCAGCTTCTGTCCGAGCTGTGTCATGCGCGAGAAATGGCGGTGGCAGAAGCCCTTCTTGTTCGTCGCGACTCGCACGCTCGGCTCCATCATCGCGTCGCCTGTGATAAACGTGACGTACTGCTCCTCGAGCATTTCCTCCATGCGGCAGAGAGGACAACCGCACTTCGGCGCAAAGAGGTCGTTGATAGGTATGGTAACAATGGTCTCTTTCATGGCAAAAACTCCTAAATCAGTTGATAAATACATTGTACCACATAATAATTCATTGTGGAAGTTCGGAGAGATATATTTATGAAAAAGTTTTTGAAATTTGAGAACGTGACTGATCTCGACCTCGCCCAGACGCTCGACTGCGGTCAGAGCTTCCGCTGGGTCGAACGTGAGGACGGCGGCTTTGACGGCGTGGCGTTCAATAGAAGCGTAACCGTCAGGCTCGACGGCACGGATCTATATATAGAAAACGCGGACGAGAGCGACCGCGAGCTGTGGCACAGCTACTTTGACCTCGGGCTCGACTACGGCAAAATCCGCGAGGAAATAAGCGCCATTCACCCGATACTCGCCGACGCCGCCAAATACGCTCCCGGCATACGCATTCTCAGGCAGGAGCCGTATGAAGCGCTGTGCACCTTCATCATCTCGCAGAACAACAACATCAAGCGCATAAAAGGTATCGTTCAAAGGCTCTGCGAGCAGTTCGGCGACAGGCTGCCCGACGGCACATACGCCTTTCCCGACGCAGAGAAAATGGCTTCTCTCACCGCCGACGACTTAGCACCGCTGAGGGCGGGCTTTCGCAACCGTTATCTCGTAGACGCTGCAAGGAAGGTCGCTGACGGCGATGTTGACCTTGAGAAGTGCCGCAGCTGTGACTACGATGAAGCGCGGCGCGAGCTTATGCAGATCACGGGCGTCGGAGTCAAGGTCGCGGACTGCGCCCTGCTGTTCGGACTGCACAGGATAGAGGCGTTTCCGCTCGACGTGTGGATGAAGCGCGCGATGGCGACCTTGTTTCCCGGTATGACTCCCGGGGATTTTGGACAGTACGCAGGCATAGCCCAACAGTATATTTTTCACTACAGCAGAATGAATCCGAAGCTCTTTGAACAGACATAATTAGTCAAAAAATCTCAAAAAATCTGTTGTTTTTATTATTAATATGTTGTATAATAAATATATATGTTTTGCGCACACAAAACAATAATTCAAAAATCAAACGGAGGTGTGTGAATTGGTATCCCGCGAAGACCTCGACAATTTTGACGACAGCATAGACCGACGCAGACGTCAGGCTCCGAGTCAGCCCCATCGGAACAGTGCCCGTCCACAGAGAAACGACTCATATCCCCCGAGAAACGGCTCTCAGCCGCAGCGCCGCCCGAATAACGGTGCGAGCGGACGACCCGTTTACCGAAACGCGAGCGCGCGCAGAAGGCGCGAGGCTCAGCGCAAGCGCAGACTCAGGAACCGCGCGATCATCGTCGGAACGGGCGTTGCTATCCTCGTGCTGATCATCGTGCTGTTCTCGCTCCTGATACGCGGCTGTTCATCGGGCAGCGGCGACAAGGACAAGGTTTCGACCGACACGATCGCTCAGCAGGGCGGTACATCAACCGCAACTAAGGACGAGGCGGCCAACAGCAATTCCTCGCTGTCGCAGGATCTGCAGCCGACCTACTTCAAGACGCCTGTTATCAAGGACGACAACACAAACGGCGAGCTGTACTATTCGATTTACGTTTGGAACAAGACGGGCTACGAGCTGTTCGGCGGCGACGACGAGCACTCCAAGACCTACGCCAACACCATAAACACCCTTGCAGGCAAGCTGCCGGGCATCAAGGTGTACGACATGATCATTCCGAACCACACCGAGTACGGTCTGCCCGAGCGTCTCAAGTCAGGCGACATCGTTTCGACCTCTCAGGCAGATAGCATCAAGACCGCGTACGCGGCGATGGACAAGAACGTCACCCCCATTAATATCTATAACTACCTCGCCGACCACAACGAGGAGTACATCTACTTCAAGTCCGACCACCACTGGACGGGTCTGGGAGCGTACTACGCATACAAGGCGTTCGCCGACACAAACAACATGCCCGCCCTCAAGCTCGAGGACTGCACCGAAAAGACGATCGACGGCTTCACGGGCAGCTTCACAAACTCCGCTCCGAGCCTTGACTCCGACACCGTTCACTACTGGGAGTTCCCATACGGAACAGAGATGACCCTCACCTACGACGGCGGCGCGACGGAGACCTACGACAGTCCGTATTACTCGGGCGCGACAGAGGGCTCCCTGACCTACGGCGTGTTCATCTTCGGCGACAATCCGCTGACCGTTATCAAGTCGAAGTCCGAGAACGCCGAGAAGGGCAAGAAGCTCGTTATCGTAAAGGAGAGCTACGGCAACGCCCTCGCTCCGTACTTTACAAACAACTACGAGGAGGTTCACGTAGTCGATTTCCGCTACTTCTCCTCGACCGTCGGCAAGACCCTTCCCGCCTACTGCGTGGAGAACGGTATCACCGACGTGCTCTTTGCGAACGGCGTTATGAGCGCGAACACCCAGCTCCAGCTCGACAGCATGACGGGTATGTTCAATTAGATCTTTGTCTGAAAAATAATGAAAGGAGGCGGCAGTATGATTGCGGAAAATGTCAAGGTCTCGCTGTTCGGAAGCATCAGCGAAGGACTTTACTCCGCGCGTATCGGCACGGGCAGCGTTTCAAACAAGAGCGCCTATGTCGTCACGCGGAAAAAGATAAAAGAATACTTTGACGGCGTTGTCGTGGCTGTCGCCGAATTTGAGGGGCTTGACGGAGAACGCCCGATCGTATCGACCTACGGTGAGGTTTTCTATGAGCCCGAGCTGCGAAAGATCCTCTCGCGGCTGAGAAACATAAAGCTTAAGTCGATACGCTGTCTGTACGAGAAATCCTGCGGCGGCATAATTTTCTACAAGACGCGGCAGAACACAAAGATTCTCCTCGTCAAGAACAATAACGGCAGGTACTGGAGCTTCCCGAAGGGTCACATCGAGGAGGGTGAGACCGAACAGGAGACCGCTATCCGCGAGATCAAGGAGGAAACGGGACTGGACGTTACTCTCGTTCAGGGCTTCCGCGAAATCAGCGAGTACAGTCCGTTCGGCAAGATACGCAAGCGCGTTGTATTCTTCCTCGCGCGAGCCTTCACCGACAACGTGAAGATTCAGGAGGAGGAGATCGACAGCTACATCTGGGTCGATCTGCAGCAGGCGCGCAAGCTCTGCTCCTACGACAACGACCTTCGCATAATCGAAAAGGCTGAGCTGACGATTCATCTTAAAGTATAAAAAATCGGAGAGGTTTGAATTCAAGCCTCTCCTTTTTTGTATCAAATTTGCGCAATATGCGAAAAAGCCCTTGCATTTTTTGTCAACATGTTGTAAGATTAATTATATCAGAAAATAATTTTTATGAATTTTTCGGGAGGGCGCTTATGTCACGCGAATATAAAATCAGAACCAAAAACAAAAATGTCTTTCTGCGCGTCAAGAAGGGTCACTTTGCGACCATGCACTGCCACACGAACTACTACATCGACGTGACGACTCAGAAAACCCGTCTGTCCGAGGCTGAGGCTGTCGCAAAAGAGATGGTTGCCGCCTACCGCGCGTCAACTATCGTCGACACTATCATCTGTCTTGACGGCACCGAGGTAATCGGCGCTTCCATCGCGCGCGAACTGACCGCGGACAACTTCGTCAACATGAACGCCCACCAGACTATCTACGTCGTCAGCCCCGAATTCATCGGCGGCGGTCAGATGATTTTCCGCGACAACCTTATCCCGATGGTTCACAACAAGCACGTCCTGATTCTCGCCGCGTCCGTCACCACGGGCAAAACCGCTCTCGCAGCGGTCGACGCAATCAAATACTACGGCGGTATCGTCGTAGGTATTTCTGCAATTTTCGCGACTGTCGAGGAGTGCGACGGTCACCCCGTCCACTCGATTTTCGACCCGAACGACCTCGGCGACTACCAGAGCTACAAGCCGCACCGCTGCCCGATCTGCCAGCGCGGCGAAAAGATAGAGGCTCTCGTCAACAGCTACGGCTATTCGGCGCTCTGATACAATTTCATGGCATAAATCAAGGGTCGGCACTCAGCCGACCCTTCAATATTTTAAAGAATTGAGTTGATAAGTCCGCCCTTTTGAATGATGTTCTGAATGAACTCGGGGAAGGGCTCTGCCTGATATGTCTTGCCTGTGGTTTCGTCGGTGATGACGCCCGTGTTGAAGTCAACCGAAACCGTGTCGCCGTCCTTGATTTCCTTCGCAGCCTCGTCGCACTCGAGAATCGGAAGTCCGATGTTGATCGAGTTGCGGTAGAAGATTCTCGCGAAGGTCGACGCGATCACGCAGGAAATGCCGCTCGCCTTGATAGCGATGGGAGCATGCTCACGCGAGGAGCCGCAGCCGAAGTTCTTCTCGGCAACCATGATGTCGCCCTCATTCACCTTGTTGACAAACTCCGCGTCTATATCCTCCATGCAGTGAGCCGCGAGCTCCTTGTGGGACGCAGTGTTGAGGTAGCGCGCCGGAATGATTACGTCGGTGTCGACGTTGTCGCCGAATTTATGTACTCTGCCTTTTGCGTTCATTGTCTTTCCTCCTTAAACCTTCTCCGGGTCGGTGATGTAGCCTGCCACCGCGCTTGCCGCTGCCACAGCAGGGCTTGCGAGATAGACCTCGCTGTCGACGTGACCCATTCTGCCGACGAAGTTGCGGTTGGTTGTCGAAATAGCTCTCTCTCCTGCCGCGAGAATACCCATGTGGCCGCCGAGACAGGGACCGCAGGTGGGTGTTGAAACGACAGCGCCTGCCTCAACGAAGATGTCGAACAGACCCTCGTGCATAGCCTGCAGCCAGATTTTCTGGGTGCCGGGAATAACGATGCAGCGCACGCCCTTGGCGAGCTTCCTGCCCTTGAAAATCTCAGCGGCCGCTCTGAGGTCGGAGATCCTGCCGTTTGTGCAGGAGCCGATCACGCACTGGTCGATCTTTACCTCACCCTCGCCGATTTCGTCGACGGTCTTTGTGTTCTCGGGAAGATGCGGAAAAGCGACGGTCGGGCGGATTTCGCCGAGGTCGATCGTGTATTCCTCGTCGTAAACAGCGTCCTCGTCGGCGGTGTACTCGACGGGAGTGCCCTGATATCTGCCGCTGCAGTACTCGCGGGTAACGTCGTCTACGGGGAAGATACCGTTCTTCGCGCCTGCTTCGATCGCCATATTGGCAATGCAGAGTCTGTCGTCCATGTTCAGCTCCGCAACGCCTTCGCCCGTGAACTCCATCGACTTGTAGAGAGCGCCGTCAACACCGATCATGCCGATGATGTGGAGAATAACGTCCTTGCCGCTGACATAGCCCTTGGGCTTGCCGACGAGATTGAACTTGATCGCGGACGGAACCTTGAACCATGCCTTGCCGCTGATCATGCCTGCCGCCATGTCGGTTGAGCCTACGCCCGTTGAGAACGCGCCGAGCGCGCCGTAGGTGCAGGTGTGAGAGTCCGCGCCGATGCACAGGCAGCCCGGGCCCACAAGACCGATTTCGGGCAGAAGCGCGTGCTCAATGCCCATCATGCCGACGTCCATGAAGTTTTTGATGTCGTACTTGTTCGCGAAGGTGCGGGTCTGCTTAACGAGCGTCGCCGCCTTGATGTCCTTGTTAGGCGTAAAGTGGTCCATGATCATCGCGATCTTTGTGTTGTCGAAAACCGCGGTCGCGCCGTTCTGCTCGAAAACGTTGATCGCGACAGGCGAGGTAACGTCGTTGCCGAGAACCATGTCGAGCTTGGCGTTGATCAGCTGACCAGCCTTGACTTCTTCGAGCCCCGCGTGAGCCGCGAGGATTTTCTGGGACATTGTCATACCCATATTGTATCACTCCAATTTTTTAATATGTTAATTAAATTTTTCAAGACCCTCGAGGGCTCTTGTGATGTCGGACTTTCTCGCGTGACCCATCACCTTTCCGTTGACAACGGCGGTGTAGAGTGTGTCGGTGTCGGGATAGAACGCGACGTCGTCTGAGTCGCCGTCCTCGTAGGTGTACTTAATTGTAAGGGTCGCTTCACCGCTTGTGCTGCCCTCGTTGGGGTCGGCAAGCTCGATCATGCCCACGTCCGAGCAGAAGCCCGAGAAGTTCTCGATCTGTATCTCCTCGCCGCCGAGGAATACGGTCGTTACATAAGAGGTGCTCTCGTTGCCCTCGTCATCGGTGGTGTGTGACTCGCGTGTGCTGAGCCTGAACGCCTTGCCGTTGACCTCGAAGCCCGTCAGTGCCGTCATCTTGGGATAGAGCACGTACTCGCTGCAGAGCTTCTCGTATGTCGTGTCTACCCACGGAACCTTCTCCGCCTTGATCGTGTAGACGATGCTTCTGCCGCTGAGCATGAGGTTGACGTTTCCGTCAGCGTCGGGCTTTGAAGCCGAGAGGCTGACGCTTGTGTCTGGATAATCCGCATTGAGCGTCGCGTGGGGCTGTGAGAGTCCCGCATCGCTGAGCTGAGAGTCGGACGGATTGACATACTTCACCGTGTCCGCGTACAGGCCGCGGATACCGCCCTCTATCTTGCTCGACTCGCTCTCGCTCGCGAATCTCGTCATCGGCTCGGTGAGGTAATAGGTAGATGAAAACTTCACGCCCGTGTATCTCTCGAGGATGAACGACGCGCCGTTTGAGGTCACGTTGATAGTCTGTGCGCCTGAGTTGTCGGTGCTGTCGGCGGTGTCGTTGATCGTCAGGCTTATCATATCATTCACGCCGAGCAGGAAGTTATTCGCGGTGTCGGTATCGATGACGTATATCTCCTTGCCGTCGCCGAACTTGATGTAGGTGCCCTTCGACTGCGGAGCGTCCGCGCCGACGGTGATGACCTCCTTTGTATCGTCCGTGAAGGCGATTTCCGCGACGGAACGCGGCTTGTCAAAGCCGAATTCGCTGCCGCCGTTGTCCTCGCCCGCTATTCTTGTGAACGAGAGAGTAGCCGCCGCGTTCGCGATCTGATCGGGCACGCCCGAACGGATCTCAAAATCCTCAAAGCCGACGAGGGTGTACACAGTCGCCTCGCCCTCGGGTGTGTTGGCGGTGATGTCGAGGGTGCCGTTCTCGTTCTCAACGTGGATGGTCTTTATGTCGGCAGGCACATACTCCATCAGGGTACCGTAGCCGTTTTTGCTGCCGCCCGTCTTGCCGATCACCGCCTGGTGAACGCCGTTTGCGTCGGTGCTCAGGGAGATATCCGCGGCCTCGTCGGGAGTAGCGGCGCTGCTGTCGGAATCGCCGCCCTTCGGCAGGAGAAGCAGCAGAACCATCACTCCCGTGAGGACTACCGCCGCGGCGATTATCGCTATCAGTGTTATCTTTTTGCTCTTACTCATTACATATGCCTCCTGCGCAGCCATACTATGATGCCGGTGATTAGGATTGCAATGGGAATCACGCCGATGAAGATTATGCTCATCGCGCCCGTTGTGTTGACGTCGGTCACGCCGAGCTCTGTATTGTCGAGCTTCTTGCCCGTGATCGTAACGCTCTCGTCAGACTTGTCGGAAACCGTGTTGAGCACGCTCATGAAGAAGTCCGCGTTGTTGAGGCTGTTCATCGTCATGAAGTCGGACGAGAACATTCTGTCGGAGCCGTAGATGATAAGCCTTGACTCCGCGTCGGAATTGCTCTTGACGCTCTCGGCGGCAACGGCTATCTTCTTGCCTGTGATGCCGTCCTCGGGCTTGAAGCTGTCGTCCGCGTCAGTCGGGAAGATGCCCGCGCGGTCGGACGCGTTGAGAAGCGCGTGAGAGGTGTTCTCGTCGGTGATCTCGATTCCGCGCGTCTGGTAAACCATGACGGGAATGTCCTTGTTCTTGA
Source organism: Ruminococcus difficilis (assembly GCF_016680995.1). The sequence goes on from NZ_JAEQMG010000140.1 coordinate 20,224, forward strand.
GGCCGTCGGTGTAGTATTCGTTGTAGTCCGTGATGAATACGAACATATCGGAGCTGCTCAGGAGGTGATCCTCGCTCGTTTCGTATACGAAGCCGTCGGTGAGCTTCATGCCCCACTCCTCGATCAGCGCCTCGGCGTTTGGCGTGTCGGTGTTCTCGGGAGTCGGAATGTAGATCAGGTTCCTGCCGTACTTGCCGTCGTTGTCGAGCCACTTCTCAAGCTTCTCGACAGCCTTGGCGTCGAGGTCGACCTTCGGCGCGTAGATTATAGCGAACTGAGCGTCCTCGTCGAGGTCGTCCGTAAGGAGAGATACCTCGCGAACGTCATAGGCGTTATTCGAAATCAGTGACTTGAGCGCGGTGTAGTCGCTCTCCTGGTTGCCCGTGATGAAGTCGACGACGACCTGGTTCTCTGTCGTGACCTTCATCGCCGCGGTGACTGTCGCCTGCTCGATCGTCGTACCGTTGACCTGGTAGTAGCCCGCCGAGAGGTACTGCTCGTCGTAGGTGAAGCAGTCGTCTGTCTTGACGCCCTGATATCTGTCGCCGCACTCCATGACAGCCATCGTGTCCTTGGAGCTCCAGTCGATGTTCTTGTATTTGTTGGTGAAGGACGGATTTGAGGTGGTGTCGATGTAGGACACGGTGAATTTGCCGTTTGAAGCCGCCTCCATCTTCTCGAGCAGGTTCTTCGCCTGAACGAAGTACTCGCCGTTGCCCACAAAGTCGTTCTCGGGGCTGAGAATGTACATATTAACGTCCTTGTCGAGGTGGGACATGAAGTCCTCCGCGTCGTCTGAGAGCGCGTACGCGCTGTTGGAGGTCAGATCCATCTTGAGGTTCGGGAACCGCTCGACGAGCAGTCCCACAACTATGTTGAGTACCACGACAAGCGCGACCGCCGCGATCACAAGTACGACGGCAAGGCTTCCGTGGCGCGCCTTTCTCGATTTGAGAAACGCCTTGATGCCCTTGGAGGAATTGTTTTTCTTTTCCATATTAATACCTCCTTAGCTCCAGCGTCTTTTCTCGAGCGCGCGGACGGTGAAGAATAGGAACAGCGCCGTCACGCTCAGGAAGAATATCACGTCGGTAATGCTGAGAATACCGTATGTGAAGTTTTCGTAGTACTTCATGAAGCTGATTTTCTCGAGCACAGCGGAGATCCACTGAATGCTGATGTTGTTCACGAAATAGCTCATCATGCTGATGAGAAGTCCCGCGCCCATGCCGAGAACCGCCGCGACTACCTGGCTCTCCGTCAGAACCGAGATGAACACGTTTATCGCTATCATCGAGGCTCCGAGCAGAAGAGTTCCCAGCAGAGTGCAGAGGATAACCGACCACTGCGGCTGCGCGAAGAACGAGATCACCACCGCGTAGATAAGATAGATCACGTTGCACATCGCGAACATCAGGAACGCCGCGAGGAACTTGCCGAGCACGATCTCAGTCAGAGAGCACGGTGAGGTCAGCAGCGCCTGGTCGGACTTCTGCTTCTTTTCCTCGGCAAAGGACTTCATCGTGATTATCGGAATGAGGAACATTATGATGAAGAACATGTTTGAGAATACATATGTGAGGCTGGTGCTGTTCTGGGCGAATACGTAGAAATTGAAGAACAATCCCGAAAAGAAGAAAAACACCGCCAGCACGACATATGCCGTCGCGGAGCTGAAATACGCGCTCATTTCGCGCTTTAATATCGCGCCCATATTATCGACCTGCCTTTCCCGCGCCCTGAGTCAGCTTGAGGAACATATCCTCAAGGCTCTCGTTGCCCGACTTCATCTCGAGAATCGGGGCGTTGATGCGCGCCATCGCGCTGAATACCTCTCTGCGGATATCAAATTCGTTGCCGTACTCAACGCTGTAGACCGCGCTCTTTTCGCCAAGCTCGCGAACCTTCATGTACTTCTTGACCCCGGGGATCTTCTTGATCTCGCCGAGAACATCGGACGGTGAACCCTCAACGGTCAGCGAGAGCTTCTGGGTATCGGCGAGAGCCTTCGAGAGCTCGTCTGCCTTTGAGTCAGCCACGAGCCTGCCCTCGGAAATTACGATTATCCTGTCGCAGGTCGCCGAGATCTCGGACAAAACGTGCGAGGAGAAGATCACCGTGTGCTTCTTGCCCAGGCTGCGGATAAGCTTGCGGATCTCGATTATCTGCTTGGGGTCAAGGCCGACGGTCGGCTCGTCGAGAATCAGCACCGGCGGATTTCCGAGCAGCGCCTGACCGAAGCCCACGCGCTGGCGGTAGCCCTTGGAGAGGTTCTTGATAAGTCTGTCAGCCATGTCTGTGATGCGCACAAGCCGCATGATCTCCTCGATGTGCTCCTTCTTGGGCAGCTTGACCTTCTTGAGGTCGAACATGAACTCGAGATACTTGCGCACCGTCATCTCGGGATAGAGCGGCGGGATCTCGGGCAGATAGCCGATTTTTCGCTTGGTTTCGCGCGGGTTCTCGAGAATCTCGGTTCCGTCAACCGTGACGGTTCCAGAGGTAGACGATATGTAGCCCGTGATAATATTCATGGTCGTGGATTTGCCCGCGCCGTTCGGCCCGAGAAAACCCAGAACCTCGCCCGTATCGACAGTAAAGCTGATGTCGTCAAGAGCCTTGATGTCGCCGTATCGCTTGGTAAGGTTTTTCACCTCAATCATGTACTTCACTCCTTGCTTATTCTATAAAACACCGATAATAATATTACCACAAAAATCGCCGTTTGGGTAGAGATTTATCAAAATTTTCAACGGAATTTCACATTCACGAATTTTTACGGCAAACGCGGAAACAATGATTAATGACGTTTTATCAAATCGGAGCGTCAGCGACCCTTAATTTTCCATTTTACATTTTCAATTTTCAATTAAAAAGGAGTTTTTCCATGCAATACATTTACGCATTTCTTGTCGGCGGAGCGATTTGCCTTATCGGTCAGCTCCTGATCGACAAAACTAAACTCACCCCCGCCAAAATCCTGACGGGCTTTGTTATCGCGGGCGTTGCGCTGAGCGTGCTCGGACTGTATCAGCCTCTCGCGGACTTCGCGGGCGAAGGCGCGGCTGTGCCGCTGAGCGGGTTCGGCAACCTGATGGCGGAGGGTATGAAGGACGCTCTGCGCGAGGACGGCGCTCTCGGAATCCTCACGGGCGCACTAAAAAGCGCCGCCGCGGGTATCGGTGCGGCGATCATTTTCAGCCTGTTAGGCGGTTTGTTAGGAAAGGCTAAGGGCAAGGACTGAGGTTTGTATATTTTTGCTGTGGTTAAAATGCAATTTCTATGCTATAATGGAGAAAAACGCGGAATACGTGTTATTTAGAAAGGAAGATTGCATTTATGAAAACCACGGCAAAGCAGCTGCTCGCGGTGCTTCTGGCGCTCGTTATGACCGTTTCGTTCATGACTGTCATGGCGGTCAGCACCTCGGCGGCAACAACCCCTGTTCCCGTCGGCACAAACGGCGACATCCAAGGCGGCACCAACCACTGTGAGGAATTCAGCACGACCTATCCGGATGACCCGATGCCTCCCGTCTTTGAGGTGATCCCCAAGCTCGTCATCTCCCAGCCCGAGCTCGACTATCCCGCCATGCCCGAATACGCCATGACGCAGACCGGCAGCTCGGATGATCTCTATTTTTATGAGACCCTGACGCTCAAAGCGTCTCCTTATCCCTATGAGTGCAACGTCGCGCTGTATTCCGCCATCTTCCCCGCCGATCCTCCCGAATACTGCGAAGAGGATAACATCGCGTTCTATGTGAGGAAGGACACCGAGGTCACCTTCCGCTACCACGCCTTCACCGACACGCTCACGGTTGAGCGGAACGTTGATCTCGAAATGACTGACAGCGAGTACACGCTGCCATATGAAGAAACTCCCACCACCATGGAGCCCACCTCCGAACCGATCGGTGAAACGCTGGAGCTCTACTGCATTCTCAAGATCTACCGTCCCGACGGCGCTGTGATGGAAAGCGGCATGTATCAGGCTGTCATGGGCTTCTCCCCCACGTTCACCGCAGACATCAGCGATCTGCCTGTTTTTGACACACCCTATAAGGCAACACTCAATGTTTATTCCTGCATCTGGCCGGATGAACTCGTTTTCAGCAGCGACGAATGGTTCTATGTGCGCAGCGAAGGCACCGTCAGCTTTAGGGCATACGCCCCCGGCGGAAGTCTTACTATCAGCGGAGACGGCGTTGAGCTCACCACCGACCCCGATGTGACCTACCCGACGACCCTACCCGACGTAACGACCCTTCCGCAGGAATGGACGACCTCACCCGCCACCACCGCACCCGCGTATCACGGCGACATTTGCTTCGGCGACGTGGACATGAACGGCAAGCTGACGATCGCGGACGCGACCCTGATCCAGCGCGCGGCGATCGATCTCGTGAAGTTCAGTCAAAACCAACTGTATCTCGCCGACGTGAACGGCGACAGCCGCATCTCGATCCTCGACGTCACCTGCATCCAGAAATACCTCGCGGAGTTCCGCGACGGCACCGCATTAGCAGGCGAATTCGCGATGACGTTGATATAGACAGATATTCCCGGAAAAATAACAGCCGTCAGGGTTTTCTCCTGACGGCTTATTTTTATGCAGACAAAAGCGGAGCTGCCGCACGAATGTGCGGCAGCCCTTTATTATTTGTATTGATTTGTGTTAAATCAGGTCGCGTCCTCGAAGCTTGCGATTCTGGAGAGATGCGCGTACTTCTGCTCAGCGTACTTCTCAGCCTCGTTGAAGAGCTTCTCTGCTCTTTCGGGGAACTTGCGGGTGAGAGCGTTGTAACGAACCTCGCCCATGATGAAGTCGCGGTAGGAAGCTGTGGGAGCCTTGCTGTCGAGCTGGAAGGGATTCTTGTCCTCAGCAGCAAGTCTGGGATCGTAACGGAAGAGGTTCCAGTAGCCTGCGTCAACAGCCTTCTTCTCCTCGAGCTGAGCGATGCCCATGCCGCCCTTGATACCGTGGTTGATACAGGGAGCGTATGCGATGATCAGTGAAGGACCGTCATAGCTCTCAGCCTCTACCATAGCCTTGAGTACCTGGTTGTTGTCAGCGCCCATAGCTACCTGAGCGGTGTAAACGTAGCCGTAGCTCATTGCGATAGCAGCGAGGTCCTTCTTCTTTACAGCCTTACCGGCAGCTGCGAACTGTGCAACGGAGCCGATAGGAGTAGCCTTGGAGGACTGGCCGCCTGTGTTGGAGTAAACCTCTGTGTCGAATACGAGAATGTTTACGTTCTCGCCGGAAGCGATTACGTGGTCGAGACCGCCGAAGCCGATATCATAAGCCCAGCCGTCGCCGCCGAAGATCCACATGGACTTCTTGGCAAGCTCGTCCTTGTCAACGAGGGTCTTCTTTGCAAGCTCGCCGACCTTAGCGTCGTCAACAGCCTTCTCGAGCTCTGCGATAAGAGCGTCGGTAGCGGGACGTGAAGAGGTGGAATCTGTGATAGTGTCGAGATAACCCTCGCAAGCTGCCTTGAGGTCAGCGTTGTCGGTGGTATCCTTGATCTCGGTTACATAACCAACGAGTCTGTTGCGGATAGCCTTCTGACCGAGAGCCATACCGAGACCGAACTCGGCGTTGTCCTCGAAGAGGGAGTTCATCCACGCGGGGCCGTAGCCCTTCTTGTTGGTGGTGTAAGGAGTAGCGGGTGCGGAAGCGCCCCAGATGGAGGAGCAGCCTGTAGCGTTGGCGATGAACATTCTGTCGCCGAAGAGCTGTGTAACGAGCTTAGCGTAAGGAGTCTCGCCGCAGCCTGCGCACGCGCCGGAGAACTCGAGCAGGGGCTGCTTGAACTGGCTGCCCTTGACGGTTGTGAACTTGAACTTCTCTGCAACCTCGGGCTTCTCGTCTACGGTCAGACCGTAATCGAAGAGAGCCTGCTTGGGTCTCTGAGAGTCGATGGGCTTCATCACGAGAGCCTTGTTGCCCTTCTTGCCCGGGCAAACCTGCGCGCAAGCGCCGCAGCCGGTGCAGTCGAGGGTGGAAACAGTCATAACGAACTTGAGTTCCTTGAGACCGATCATCGGGATAGCAGCGGTGCCCTCGGGAGCAGCGGCAACCTCCGCGTCAGTCATGGGAACGGGACGGATAACAGCGTGCGGACAAACGATCGCGCAGCGGTTACACTGGATGCAGTTCTCGCTCTGCCACTCGGGAACGTCAACCGCGATGCCTCTCTTCTCGAAAGCAGCGGAGCCGTTGGGGCAGGTGCCGTCGATGTGGTCAACGAAAGCGGAAACGGGCAGCTTGTTGCCCTTATAAGCGTTAACGGGCTTGAGGATGCCGTTTACGTACTCGACGAGAGCGCCTTCGCCTGCAGCGTTGTCAACAACAGCGTCGTCGGCAGCGTTGAGCCACTCAGCGGGGATCTCGACCTTCTTGAGGTCTTCCATACCGCGGTCGATCGCGGCGTAGTTCATGTCTACGATAGCCTGACCCTTCTTGGAGTAGGACTTCTTTGCAGCGTCCTTCATGAACTGCTTTGCTTCCTCAGCGGGGATGATGTCGGCGATCTTGAAGAACGCGGACTGCAGAACGGTATTGACACGGCCGCCCAGACCGATTTCCTTACCGATCTGAATCGCGTCGATGGTGTAGAAGTTGATCTTTCTCTCGGCGAGGATTCTCTTCATCTTGCCGGGGAGACGCTTGGAAAGCTCATCAACATCCCAAGCGCAGTTGAGCAGGAAGGAACCGCCTTCCTTGAGGTCGTCGACGATGTCGTACTTGTCAACATAAGAGGGGTTGTGACAAGCGACAAAGTCAGCCTTGGAGATATAGTAGGTAGATTTGATCGGGGTGTTGCCGAAACGCAGGTGGGATACGGTCAGACCGCCGGACTTCTTGGAGTCGTAAGCGAAGTAGCCCTGTGCGTACATGTCGGTGTGGTCGCCGATGATCTTGATGGAGTTCTTGTTCGCACCGACGGTACCGTCCGCGCCGAGACCCCAGAACTTACAGCTGTGGGTGCCTGCGGGAGTGGTGTCGGGATTCTCCACAACGGGGAGAGAGAGGTTGGTAACGTCATCGACGATGCCGATGGTGAAGCGCTTCTTGGGAGCCTCCGCCTCAGCGTTTCTGTAAACAGCGATAACGTCTCCGGGGGTGGTGTCCTTGGAACCGAGACCATAGCGGCCTGCGAATACCTTTACGCCCGCGAACTCGGAGTCATTGAGAGCAGCGAGAACGTCGAGGTAGAGGGGCTCGCCGATGGAGCCGGGCTCCTTGGTTCTGTCGAGAACGGAGATAGTCTTGACGGTCTTGGGCAGCTCGGAAACCATATACTCGCCGACGAAGGGACGATACAGTCTGACCTTGAGCAGACCGACCTTCTCGCCTGCGGCGTTGAGGTAGTCAACAACTTCCTCTGCGCAGTCGCAGACGGAACCCATCGCAACGATCACGTGCTCTGCGTCAGCAGCGCCGTAGTAGTTGAAGGGCTTGTAGTTGGTGCCGATCTTCTCGTTGACCTTGTTCATGTACTCGATCACGACTTCGGGAACAGCGTCATAGTACTGGTTGCAGGCTTCTCTTGCCTGGAAGAAGATATCGTCGTTCTGAGCGGTACCGCGGGTAACGGGGTGCTCAGGGTTGAGGGAGCGTCTGCGGAAAGCCTCTACAGCGTCCCAGTCGAGCATGTCAGCGAGGTCAGCATAATCCCACTGCTCGATCTTCTGGATTTCGTGAGAGGTGCGGAAGCCGTCGAAGAAGTGCAGGAAGGGAACTCTGCCCTTGATCGCGGTGAGGTGAGCAACGGCGCCGAGATCCATACATTCCTGAGGATTGTTGGAGCAGAGCATCGCGTAACCTGTCTGACGGCAGGCATAGATGTCGGAGTGATCGCCGAAGATGGAAAGTGCGTGGCTGGTCAGCGCACGAGCGGATACGTGGATAACGCCGGGGAGCAGCTCGCCCGCCATTTTGTACATGTTGGGGATCATCAGGAGCAAGCCCTGAGAAGCGGTGTAGGTGGTAGTGAGCGCACCTGCCGCGAGAGAGCCGTGAACAGCACCTGCTGCGCCGCCCTCAGACTGCATCTCAGTAACCTGAACTTCTCTTCCGAAAAGGTTTTTCAGACCGTTTGCCGAGTACTGGTCGGTCAGGTCAGCCATTACGGAAGAAGGGGTGATGGGATAGATAGCAGCAACATCGGTAAACGCGTAGGAAACGTGAGCGACAGCGCTGTTACCATCCATGGTTTTCATTTTTCTTGCCATTGGTTTCGTCCTCCTTATAAATCGACACGGCTAAATCGGGGAAAATAGCCGCAACGTGCAAAAAAATCACACGTTTCATTACCCTATATTTTATCACTTTTGCCAACCAATGTAAAGTCTTTTGATTCGCGTTTTTAAACTTTTTTATTTTCTGAATACACGTTTTCGCGGGATGTGTTCATCAGACTCGCGCCAATCCCATTTCTCACGGACAAATCAAATATTTATGAATACGAATCCTTTATTTAAATTCGGCATTCAGCAAAACAGATAGTAAAAAAAGACTGACCAAGCCTTGCTTGGTCAGTCCGTCAGATGACTGTCTCAGACAGCACAACTTCAAATTGAATCAATCGCCTGTTTCCTGCGCGGGTTCCGCCTGCTGGGATTGCTTTGACAAAGCGATTCCCGAAACCTGCTCAAAGCTGCACAGACAGCCGCCGTAGTACATATTCTTCTTATAGTCATTATAGAATACGCGGAGCCATCCGTTTGCGTCGTAGTAGCGGATATAGGATCTTGCGACAACCTTTTTGTCTGTTTTGTCTGCCGATTTCTCATAGGTGACGACAAACGTGTAAAGCCTGTAGTTATCAAAATTGCGGTGGTCGTCAATAATCGTACCCGTCGGATCTCCGTTTTCGCCCGTAATCGAGATTCCTCTGGTGCAGTTGATGTTTTGCTTTTCATCTCTGTTATTTCTCTGTCTTACAACATAACCATCAGCATTTTTACTAAAAGATACTGTTGGTTTCTGTTGATTACAAACAACCATCTTCCACTGTGCAGGGAATTGCCTTTGTACGGCATAAACAGCGAGCAGACTCAAAACGAGTCTGCTCCGCTTGACTTTCGCGCGCTGAGTTTCGGAACACCCTTTGACCGGGGCAGACAGGTGTTCTCCTGCGGCAGGCATCCGGACCGGAAGCCTGTTTCCCTTCTCCGCGCACGACGTCGATTCGCATTATCAGAAAAACGAACCGCTTCCGATGCTGTCGTAATCGCCGTACCGGTTTTCCAATTCATCATCAGATTCGGTAGAACTGGTCGGATCGGTGGACGGAACGGTCGGGAGCAGTCCTCCCGACGTCGTAATCACGTCTTCTGTATCAAACTCTGTGATGATGAAGATTATACGTTCGTATTCAGCTTGCATTTAACTCTCTCCTAACCCGAAAATTTTGGGATCCTTACAAAATAAGTTTGCCATAACGCGCATTTTTTCGCGCATGAGAACCTGATATTTGCTTGAATATCTCCGCCATTTTCAGAGTTTTCAGGCATCTTTTCTCTTCATTCTAATAAACAAAACGACATGTGTGTCTATGATTATGGTAAACATTGAGATTATTTTTTAATTTTTTCACAGCACCGGCAAAAAGTCGACAAAAAAATATCATCACACGGCGGTTTTTTTCTGTGTTGTCAATAGATATGTCCCTTTTAAAAGAAAAAGAGAGAGGCAGGAAACAAATCCAACCTCTCTCAAAATTAAAAATCAGGAAATTACAGGATCGAGTTGATCAGACCGCCCTTTTGAATGATGTTCTGGATGAACTCGGGGAAGGGCTCCGCCTGATAGGTCTTGCCTGTGGTCTCGTCGGTGATAACGCCCGTATCGAAGTTGACGGAAACGGTGTCGCCGTCCTTGATTTCCTTTGCCGCCTCATCGCACTCGAGGATCGGGAGACCGATGTTGATCGCGTTGCGGTAGAAGATGCGCGCGAAGGTGGAGGCGATGACGCAGGAAATGCCGCTCGCCTTGATCGCGATGGGCGCGTGCTCACGAGAGGAGCCGCAGCCGAAGTTTTTCTCGGCGACCATGATGTCGCCCTCCTGCACCTTGTTGACGAACTGCGCGTCGATATCCTCCATGCAGTGTGCCGCAAGCTCCTTATGGGAGGCGGTGTTGAGGTATCTCGCGGGGATGATAACGTCGGTGTCGACGTTGTCGCCGAATTTATGTACTCTGCCTTTTGCGTTCATGTTGCTTCCTCCTTACATAACCTTCTCGGGGTCAACGATATAGCCCGCGACGGCGCTTGCCGCTGCGACTGCGGGGCTTGCGAGATAGACCTCGCTCTCGACGTGACCCATTCTGCCGACGAAGTTGCGGTTGGTGGTGGACACAGCCTTTTCGCCTGCCGCGAGGATGCCCATATGTCCGCCGAGACAGGGGCCGCAGGTCGGTGTGGAAACGACCGCGCCCGCCTCTACGAAGATATCGAACAGACCCTCATGCATCGCCTGCAGCCAGATGTTCTGCGTGCCGGGGATGATGATGCAGCGCACGCCCTTGGCGATCTTCCTGCCCTTGAAGATCTCCGCGGCGGCTCTGAGGTCAGAGATTCTGCCGTTAGTGCAGGAGCCGATGACGCACTGGTCAATCTTCACTTCATTTTCGCCGATCTCATCGACGGTCTTGGTATTTTCGGGAAGATGCGGGAACGCGACGGTCGGACGGATGGTGCTGAGATCGATGGTGTATACTTCGTCATAGACCGCGTCCTCGTCGGCGGTGTACTCGACGGGAGTACCCTGATATCTGCCGGTGCAGTATTCTCTGGTGATGTCGTCGACGGGGAAGATGCCGTTCTTCGCGCCTGCCTCGATCGCCATGTTCGCGATGCAGAGACGGTCGTCCATGTTGAGGTACTGAATACCCTCGCCCGTGAATTCCATGGATTTATAGAGCGCGCCGTCCACGCCGATCATGCCGATGATGTGGAGAATGACGTCCTTGCCGCTGACATAGCCCTGCGGCTTGCCGACAAGCTCGAAGCGGATTGCGGAGGGAACCTTGAACCAAGCCTTGCCGCTGATCATGCCTGCCGCCATATCGGTAGAGCCGACGCCCGTTGAGAATGCGCCGAGCGCGCCGTAGGTGCAGGTGTGGGAATCCGCGCCGATGCAGAGGCATCCGGGGCCGACCAGACCTTTTTCGGGCAGGAGCGCGTGCTCAATGCCCATCATGCCGACGTCCATAAAATTCTTGATGTCATACTTGTTCGCAAAGCTTCTGGTCTGCTTCACGAGCGTCGCCGCCTTGATATCCTTGTTCGGCGTGAAGTGATCCATAATCATCGCGATTTTGGTGTTGTCAAAGACGGCGGTCGCGCCGTTCTCCTCGAACACGTTGATAGCAACAGGCGAGGTGACGTCGTTGCCGAGCACCATGTCGAGCTGCGCGTTGATCAGCTGACCCGCCTTTACCTCATCCAGTCCCGCGTGAGCCGCGAGGATTTTCTGAGACATTGTCATACCCATGTTGTATTCCTCCTGAATGTATATATATAATTGTATGCGTTATGCGTTGACCTTTTCCAGATCCTCGAGCACTCTGGTGATGTCGGATTTTCTCGCGTGACCCGTGATATCGCCGTTCACCGCGACGACATATTTGCTGTCTCCGGCGGCGTAGAATTCCACCGTGTCGGAGGTGTCGTCGTCAAAGGTGTAGTGAAGCGTCAGCTCAGGCGAGCCGCCTGCGTTTGCTTCCGTATTGTCCGCGAGAGCGATCATGGCGACCTCGTCGTAGAAGCTCTGGAAGTTCTCGATCTGGATCTCGTCCTTGCCCTCAAAGACGGTAGTGACGGTGGAGGTGGTCTCGTTGCCCTCGTCGTCGGTCTTGTGGGAAACGCGCGTGCTGAGCGTGAAGTCCCTGTCGTTGATTTTCAAGCCCTTGAGCGCGGTCAGCTTGGGACTGAGCGCATAGTCGCCCTTGAGCTTTTCATAGCTCGTATCTGCCCACGCGACCTTGTCGGCGGCAAGCTGATAGATGATATTTCTGCCCTCGACCATCACATAGACATTGCCGTCGCTGTCGGGAGCGGATGCGCGGAGGTTGACGCTGACGTCGGGATATTCCGCGTGCATGGACGCGTGGGAAAGTCCCAAGTCCGCGATCTGTCCGTCGGAGGGATTGACCATCACGACCTTGTCGGCATAGAGTCCGCGGATGCCGCCCTCGATGCGGCTTGCCTCCATCTCACCCGCAAAGCACTTCTTCGGCTTTGTCATCCGGTAGTGGGTCTGGTACTTGTCGCCCGTATAGGGTTCGATTGCGATGCTCTCGCCGCCGACCTCGACCTCCATCAGGCTCACCTGCGCACTGTCTGCGTCGGTGGAGGAGGCGCTCTCGGTGATGGTCTTGGCGATCAGGTCGGTCACGCCGAAATCAAAGACGCTGACGGTGGTGGTATCGGAGAGGAAGATATCCTTGCCGTCGCCGAACTTGACATAGGTTCCCTTGCCCTGCGGCGCGTCGTTGCCGACGGTGATCACCGCAGAGGTATCGTCCGTAAAGGTGACGGTGACGACGGAGCGCGGCTTGTCAAAGCCGAACTCGCTGCCGCCGTTGTCCTGACCCGCGACCTGCGTGAAGCCGAGCGTGGAAGCGGCGTTCGCGATCTGGTCGGGAATGCCCGACTGGGTTTCATATTCCTCAAAGCCGACGAGCGTATATGCCGTCGCGTCACCCTCGGGGGTGGATGCGGTGATATCAAAGCTGCCCGCGTTGTTCTCTACGTGAATAGTCTTGATATCGGCGGGCACATACTCGAGCAGCGTGCCGCTGCTGTTGTGCTCGACGTTGCCGAACGCGTCCCTGCCGATGATCGCCTGATGCACGCCCTTTTCGTCGGTGCTCAGCTCCAGCTTGACGCCCTCGTCCACGGATGCGGCGTCCGGATCGGAGCCGCTGCCCTTGGGCAGAAAAATCAGCGCGAGCATGACGCCGACGAGAACGACCGCAGCGATAATGACGATAATTAAAGTCTTTTTCTTGTTCATTACTTGTTCCTCCTGCGCACCCAGACAATGATGCCCGTCAGCAGAATCACGACGGGAAGCGCTACGACGAAAATAATCATCATCGCGCCCGAGGTATTGAGGTCGGTCACACCCAGCTCGGAATTCGCGAGCGACTTGCCCGTAATGGTGACGCTCTCGTTCTCCTTTTCGGAGAGGGTGTTGAAGATGTTCATGACAAACTCGGCGTTGTTGACGCTGTTGAGCTTGAGGAAGTTGGTGGAAAGCATCCGGTCGGAGCCGAATACGATCAGGTGCGACTCGCTGTCGCCGCCCTTCTTGACGCCCTCTGCGGCAACGGCGATCGGAGAACCCGTGATCGCGTCCTCCATCTTCCAGTCGTCAGCGGGTTCGTAGGGAATCACGCCCGCACGGTTCGAGGAATTGAGCAGCGCGTGCGCGTCGTTTTCGGAGGTGATCTCGATACCTCTGGTCTGGTAGACCATCACGGGGATGTCCTTGTTTTTCAGACCCTCGGTATAATAGTCGCCGTAATCGGTGATGAAGGCGAAGTAATCGCCGCCGCTGAACAGGTGATCCTCGCTTGTTTCATATACAAAGCCCTCTGTCATCTTCATGCCCCAGCTTTCAACCAGCGCGTCCGCGTTGGGAGAGTTGATATTCTCGGGAGAGGGAACGTAAATCAGGTTTCTGCCGTACTTGCCGTCGTTGTTGAGCCACTTTTCGAGCTTCTCGACGGTGCTTTCGTCGAGGTCAACACTCGGCGCGAAAATGACCGCGAACTTCGCGTCCTCGTCAAGGTCGCCCGTGAGGAGAGAAACCTCGTTGACCTGATAGGCGTTGGAGGTGAGGATGGATTTCAGCGTGGTGAAATCCGCTTCTCCGCTGCCCGTGATGAAGTCGACCACGACCTTGTCCTCGGTCGCGACGTTGAGCACGCCCGTGACGACAGCCTGCTCGATGGTGGTGCTTTCATACTGACGGTAGCCGTACATCTGATAGTACTCCGCGTTGTAGGTAAAGCACTCGTCGACCGTGAGCGCCTGATACTGGTCGCCGCATTCCACGACTGCGAGCACATCGGAGGATTTCCAGTCGATGTTGCTGTACTTGCCCGTAAAGGACGGGTTGGAGGTGACGTCGACATACTCGATGCTGAGCTTGCCGTCAGAGACCGCGATCATCTTTTCCAGCAGGTTCTTCGCCTGCACAAAATACTCGCCCCCCTGGGTGAAATATTCCTCGGACGAGAGGATATAGAGCTTCGCGTCCTTGCTCATGTGAGAGAGGTAGTCGACGGTTTCATCCTGCAAAGCGTAGGCGTTGTTCGCCGTGAAGTCCGCCTTGAGGTTGGGGAAGCGGTCGACGAGCAGTCCCACGATGATATTGATCACAACGACCACTGCGATCACGCCGATAACGATCGCGATGGCAAGGCTGCCGTGACGCGCCTTGCGCGATTTGAGAAACGCTTTGAAGCCCTTTGAGGTTTTTTCTTTCTTTTCCATCTTGAATCCTCCTTAGCTCCAGCGTCTTTTCTCGAGCGCGCGCACGGTGAAGAACAGGAACAGCGCGATCACGCTCAGGAAGAACACCACGTCGGTAATGCTGAGAATACCGTAGGTGAAATTTTCGTAGTAGCTCATAAAGCTGATTTTTTCGAGCACGGTCTTGATCCACTCGATGCTGACGAGGCTGACAAAGTAGCTCATCATCGAGATGATCAGTCCGACGCCCATGCCCAGCACCGCGGCAACGACCTGACTCTCGGTGAGGACGGAAATAAACACGTTGATTGCGATCATCGAGCCGCCCAGCAGCAGGGTTCCCAGAAACGTGCAGAGAATGACCGACCACTGCGGCTGCGCGAAGAACGAAATCACGATCGCGTAAACAAGGAAAATGCAGGTGCAGAGGGTGTACATCACAAACGCGCCGAGGAACTTGCCCAGAACGATTTCCGTCAGGGAGCAGGGCGAGGTGAGCAGCGCCTGATCGGACTTCTGCTTTTTCTCCTCGGCAAAGGTTTTCATGGTGATGATCGGAATCAGGAACATGATGATGTAGAACATGTTATTGAATACATAGGTCAGGTTGGTGCTGTTCTGCGAGAATACGTAGAAGTTGAAGAACAGTCCCGAAAAGAAGAAGTACACCGCCATGACCACATAGGCGGTCGCCGAGCTGAAATACGCGCCCAGCTCTCTTTTTAATATCGCGCCCATCTTACTTTCCTCTCTTTCCCGCGTTCTGCGTCAGCTTGAGGAACATGTCCTCAAGGCTCTCGTTGCCCGACTTCATCTCGAGAATCGGACAGCCGATACGCACCATCGCGCTGAATACGTCGCGGCGGATATCCGCGTCGTTGCTGTATTCAATGCTGTACTCGGCGATCTTGTCGGAAACGTCCCTGAGCTTGACGTATTTCTTGACGCCGGGGATCTTCTTGATCTCACCGAGAACATCGGAGCTGCCGCCCTCAACGGTGAGGGAGAGCTTCTGGACGTCGGCGAAGGACTTGGAAAGCTCCTCCGTCTTGGCGTCCGCGACGATCCTGCCCTCGGAAATAACGATCACGCGGTCGCAGGTCGCGGAGACCTCTGACAGCACGTGGCTCGAAAAGATGACCGTGTGCTTCTTGCCGAGACCGCGGATCAGCTTGCGGATCTCGATGATCTGCTTGGGGTCGAGTCCGACGGTCGGCTCGTCCAGAATCAGCACGGGCGGATTGCCGAGCAGCGCCTGCGCAAAGCCGACGCGCTGACGGTAGCCCTTCGAGAGGTTCTTGATGATGCGGGATTCCTTGTCGGAAATCTGCACCAGACGCATGACCTCGTCGATGTGCTCCTTCTTGGGCAGCTTGACCTTTTTGAGGTCAAACATGAACTCCAGATATTTTCTCACCGTCATGTCGGGATAAAGCGGGGGTATTTCGGGGAGATAGCCGATTTTTTTCTTGGTCTCCTTTGGATTCTCGAGAATTTCGCTGCCGTCAACGGTAACGGTTCCCGAGGTTGACGAGATGTAGCCCGTGATGATGTTCATGGTCGTGGATTTTCCCGCGCCGTTCGGGCCGAGAAATCCGAGCACCTCGCCTGTGTCAACGGTAAAGCTGATATCGTCAACAGCCTTGATGTCGCCATAGCATTTTGTGAGGTTTTTTACCTCAACCATCTGCCTCACTCCTTTATTTTGATAACATCGTTTTTAATATTAACACAAAACTTTGATTTTGTGTAGCGGTTTTGGAAAATTTTCAACAGAAATTCACATTTTTGAATAGGTATGCGAAAAACGCGAATACTAATCCAAGCCTATATAAATAAGAAAGGAGATCATCATGCAATATCTGACAGCTTTTCTGGTCGGCGGACTGATCTGCTCCGTCGGTCAGATCCTGATCGACAAGACAGGGCTGACGCCCGCGAAAATCCTCACGCTCTTCGTTACGGCAGGCGTTCTGCTCGGCGCGCTGGGACTGTATCAGCCGCTTCTTGACTTCGCCGGAGAAGGCGCCGCCGCTCCTATCAGCGGCTTCGGATGCCTGATGGCGGAGGGTATGAAGGACGCGCTGCGTGAGGACGGCGCTGTCGGCATCCTCACGGGTGCGCTCAAAAGCGCCGCGGGAGGTATCGGCGCGGCAATGGTCCTCAGTCTGATTGCGGGCGTCCTCTTCAAGCCGAAGGATAAGGGATAAAATATCACAGCATAACAGTCAAAACTCCTCTGTATTTTTATTGAATATGTATTTTGAATTTTTTATATATGTATGTTATACTATTTATAATCAAAAAAATGAGGAGTTTTGGCTTATGAAAGCATTCTGGAAACAAGCTGCTGTTATCGCCGCCGCACTCGCACTGTCCATCTGCCTGATTGTCGGTCTCTCGGTCAACACGCTTGCCGCGTCCGCATCACACCAGCAGGTCGGCACCAACCACTGCGTTGAGATTTCTTCCTATCCTTCCAATCCCTATTCGGGTATGACGAATCCCGACGGCAGCCCTTATACCTATCCGACGAGCGGTCTTACCAATCCCGACGGCAGTCCCTATACCTACCCGACGAGCGGACTTACCAACCCCGACGGCAGCCCCTATGAAGAAGATTTCACCGATGAAGTGTATCCGGGCACACTCGAGCTTTACTGCGACCTTGTCATCAGACAGTACGGTTCGGACAAGCCTGTCGGCGAATACGGCATGGAGCAGAAAGTTCCCGGCTTCTCCGTCAACTTCTACAAAACCGTTTCCGATCTGGAGCCCTCCAACAAGCTCTACTACGCCACGGTCTATATCGGCTCCTGCATCTATCCCGCAGACCCCAAAACAGAGGGAGAAACCGTCAGCTTTATGGTGCTGAAAAAGGGCGACGTTAAATTTTCCTGTTATTCCCTTTCGGGCTCACTGACTGTCAGCGGCGACGGCATTGACACCACCATCACTCAGCCTTCCATTCCCGCCGAGACTGTCACCTATCCGCCCACCTATCCGTATACCACGGTTCCCTACAGTCAGAGAGTCACCTACCCGAGCGAAGAAAATTCCGTGTGGACAAGCAGTCCCGATGTCACCACCGTTCCCGCGCCTTATACGACGGCACCCCAAACAACCGAGGCACGGATCGAAATACCTGTCTACTGCGGCGACGCTAACGGAGACGGCTTGATCAGCATTGATGATGTGACCCTCGTTCAGCTTTACTCAGCGGAAGTCAGCACTGCCATCTATTTTGATTGCGGCGACGTGAACGGCGACGGGGAAATCAATATCATCGACGCAACCTGTATTCAGAGATACATTGCCGATTTTACTGAGGATATCGGCTTTGCCGGTGAACAAATCGGCGTCAGGTATGTCTGAAATCATCTGATCTAATCCCAAAAAAGCCGGCAAAAATGCCGGCTTTTTTTCTTGTCACTTGACAATTGTAAGTTTTTAGGCGATAATATGAGTGATAAAAAAACAGCAATATTTTTGTGTACAATTACAAGATATTGTACAATTTTTTTCCGTTCCACTCATCGTGAGAACAAGATTTGCGCTCCAAGGAATCATTATTTGCATAAATGAACATTTTAGATTTTTGTTTGGTATATTATCTTTTGACTGATATCAGACGGATATTGTAATATTATTATGAGCAAATATTGAAGCTCCTGAGAGTATCTTGAAATTAATAAACAAATATTTCACCACATCCTCTTTTTATTTTATCGATGCCGCACTGGTCGGAAGCATCCCCTTCAAACCGGGAAAATTCTCCTTTTTCCCTTTATTTTTTGTTGTTTTTTTGTCTGATTACAAATATATAGCCTATAATTTTGTTAGATATTTGTAAGTTGTTATTATTTATAATTCTTTTTTGTCTAATCGCAATAATTCATTGACAAAATATGACAAATATGGTAGAATATTTCTAGAATAGGATAGGTCTATTCGGCGCATACTCGAACAAAAAAATTGGGGGATTTTCTATGAGTATTGAGTTACTGAATGCCTCTTCGGCATCCAACTCGGCGTTTAGAGTAGTGTGCGGAGAAATGCCTTTAAATGACAAAAGCATTACTCATCACGAAGCTCTGTTCGGCCACGTTAAAAACGGTTCTGTCACTTTTGAGGGAACCGACGGAGGGTTTCACCTCCATGAGGGCGACATCTATTTTGTATCGCCCAACACACGGTATAAGCTGACAAACAGCAACAGCGTCAACATTGATGTCATTACCATCAACTTCACCAATCCCGCGGCGATAACTCAAGATTACCTCCCGCAGAGCATTATCAAGGCTTTGGTGAACGGCAACTGCACCAACTACGCGCGCATCTCTCCCAGCGAGGGAGCTCATCCGAAGCTTCTCGACTGCATCCAGACCGCTACGAAGGCGGAAACCGAAAAGTCTGAGTTTTTCCAGCTCCTTGTTTACGGCAAGATGTACGAGGCGTTTTATGAGCTGTTTGCCAACAGATTCGTCAAGATCGTCGATTCCGAGAGCAAAAGCAAAAAGTACCGTGCTCTCCAGCGCGTTACTACCTACATTGACGAGCACTATATCGACGGCTTGTCTCTCGACGATGTCGCCAACGCGACAGGAATCAGCCGCTACTACGTATCGCATCTCTTCAAGGAGCTGATGAATACGACCTTTGTCGGCTACGTCAACGACCTGAGACTCAATAGAGCGGCTATGCTGCTGCTGACAACCGACAGCGCGATCATTGAAATTGCGGCTCTTTCGGGTTTCAACAACCTCTCCAACTTCAACCGCGCTTTCAAGCTGCATTTTGGAAAAACTCCTTCTGCTTACAGAAAAGCGTGATTCTACCACCTGCTCCGTCCGATTTGGACGGAGCTTTTTTTCTAATGAACATTTTTAGGCAACCGTTATGAAATCATCAGCGGCTTTCCAAAAACTTTTTCGGCAATGGGGGTTGTCTTATTCACTGATTTGTGCTAAAATCTAATTTAGAATTGCGAAAAAAGGTGAACGAATGGTTATAGATATTCCAAGAATGATTGATTACATCAAGAAACACAAAAACGTGTTCCTGTTTTCGGGCTCCTTGCTGCTTGCGGCGGTGCTCATTGCGGTTCTGGTCATTTTCAGCGGTCCCGCGAAGAAAGCGAGCAACACCTCGCTTCCCGCGTCCAACATCAACCCCGCGGCAAACGAGATTGCGTACAGCACGCTTGATGAAGCTCACACAGCATATGAGGAGCCGAGGGAATCGACTGTCAACAACGCCGCGACAGAGCGTGATCGTGCGACGGAAGGAGCGACCGAGGCGCTGACAACGGCGCCCGCGACAACGCAGGCCGCACAGCAGGGCGACGTTGTTTTTGCGACCGCAGAGGTTCCCGATTCTCCAGCCGATTATCAGGCACAGTGGGACGCGGGCTATCTTCTCGCGATCGACAACCCCGATACGTCCTACTCGACCTACCACATCGACCTCACGGATTCGGACAGACAGCTGCTCGAAAATCTCTGCTACGGCGAGTTCGGCACCGGCGGCTTTATCGGCGCGGCGCTGATCGCGCAGGCGGTAAAGGACGCGATGTGCTTCGACGGCTACACCACTATCCCGGAGGTTATCCGCGAATGCCGTTACGACGGCAGCACCACACGCGGCACCTCGGAGGAATGCCGTCAGGCGGTGCGCTACGTCTTTGACGACGACGGCAGCGCGGTACAGCACCGAATTCTCTACATGTACGCGCCGTATCTCGTCAACAGCTCCTTCCATGAGAGCCAGAACTTCATCCTCAGCTATCAGCAGATCCGTTTCTTTGACCGCTGGGGCGCATAATTCAACACATAATGAAAAAGGTCGGCATCACGCCGGCCTTTTCGTTTCGCTTATTTCATCTTCGATTTTTGTGTGGGAAATCAAAACATCATATTGAGTTTGATCTGATTGGAGTCGGTATTTCCGCAGAACCAGTCGGAATCGTGACCTCTGTCAGCTCTGAAGAGGTTTTTGCTGTTGGGACCTACCGCCTGATAGAACGCGCTGTAGTTTACCTTGTGATACGGCTTAATAGAGTAGCCCTTCATATTCAGGATGTACTTCTGGTTGACCGGCATGAAAAGCTCCATTCCTTCCTCTGTCGCATAGGAATAATAGCCTACCGCAAAACCGTCGCTGCACTCTTTGATCTCGCTCTTAACAGCTTTTTTGCCTTTTACACTGACAAAGCAGGTATTGTCTTCGCTGCTATACAGTCCGATGTCGTTGTAATCCTTGAATGTAACGCGTCCGAAATCCGCGTTATCTCTTAATGCTGCGAGAGTTAAGTTTTCGCCGTTCTCTGCGTTGTATGCGTCTACATAATAGGTGTCCTGCGCTTCGAGGTGAGCGATGTTGATGCTGTTTTCGTGAGTCTGGAAAACCTCTTTGATATAAACACCTAAGGAGATCAGCTCGTTGGGGCGCTCCCAGTAAACCTTACCGACAACTTTGAGGAGCGGGTTGATCGCATCAATGATCTGATTGGCGTTTGCGTCTGAGGGCAAACCTTTACGGATGGCTTTCTCTGCTAAAGATTCAAAGCCGGGTACCGAAGAAACAGCCATGCCCAGAAGCACCTCGCCGAGAAGATCGTATAATTCCTCTTTTTTGAGAGCGTTAACGTCGTTCATGAGCGAAAGAAGGAGGTTGCTTATACCGCTCTGATATTTCTTGCAGTAATTGTCGCGAGTGCCGATTTCTTTTGTCAGCCGCTCGAGCAGCAAGTATGCGGCGATATTCGCGTCGTAGTTTGCCTTTGTGTCGTCTTTTACAAGAATCGAGCCGTCTTTGATCTGAGAATAGATTTCGTAAGTGCCTGCCAGAGGGCAAGCAACCAGTGCCGCTACCAGCGGAGCCATCTTCTTGAGAGGAGTGCCGTACACTTTGAAATCATCGGCTTTATAGTCGTTCTCTTTCGAGCCGTTCTCAACAAATAATGCTTTCATCATCGACGCGTTTGACCGAAGAGCGGAGGAGGATTACCCCGACAGCCCGTATATCGGCGATCACTTAAAAAACACGCCGGGATATTATGTGAATCAGGAATATCTTGAGTTAAAGAAAAGATTTCAATCCGACAAAGAGCTCACGCTGGAGGTGGAGTTTCCCTATGAGTTGACGACCGAGAACTTCTCCGACTGCTTTTATGTGTTGACGTGCTATTCCGACGGCATTTATCAGACCTTATTTTTCGAGGCGCTTGCACCTGTATTGATGTTCCTGCTGGTGTGCTTCTTCGGTGTTTTCTTCTTTCCAATCGCAAGCGGACTGCTGGGGCGAATCGATTTGCGCTACGTTGCTTTCGGAGCGCTGTGCTTTTTTACGGGAATATATATGGTAATCGGAAAAATCAGCGACTATCTCAATCTGTGGATCATAGACCCCACTGTCTGTTTGATGACGGACAAGGTGTGCTTGTGCCTTTTTGTTCTTGCCGTAATGATTTATCTGAGATCGCTGCTGCACAATAAAATATCAAAAAATATCGTTACCGCTGCCATCACGGCGTACCTTGCTCTCACGGTAACGGAAGTTGTTTTACAGATGACAAATGTAGCGGATATGATGGCGACAGCGGGTGCAATGTATATCGCTATGATTATCTGTGCTGTGGTGATGATAAGCCTTTTGGGCATTGAAATTCGCGGCAAAAAGAGATTTGTACTGTTTGATTATCTGATCTCATGGGTTCCCCTGAGTGCGTTCCTGATGATCGATCTTCTTGATATCTATCTGCATATTCCCGGCGGAGCGCATCTGTGGTTCGGTCTCGCGGTAACGACCATATACCAGATGGTGCGATTCGCAATGGATTTCCGCCGTCAGTATAAAGAGGCTATTCATTATCAGCAGGTACAGCGCGAGCTTTACGAAGCAAAGGTCAGCGTGATGGTCAGTCAGATCAGACCGCATTTTATGTACAACGCGCTGTCGTCCATCGCGATACTCTGTAAGCTCAATCCCGACACCGCGTATACCGCGACGGTGACGTTTTCGGACTATCTGCGCGGCAATATGGACTCACTGAAACAAACGGCTCCCGTTCCCTTTGCGAGGGAGCTGGAGCACCTGAAAAAATATCTGTATATCGAAAAGCTGCGCTTTGACGATCAGCTGAATATCGAGTACGACATACAGGCAACAGATTTTGAGATTCCCCTGCTGTCGATTCAGCCGTTGGTTGAAAACGCCGTCAAGCACGGCGTCGGAATGAAGGAGGACGGCGGCACTGTGAAGATATCCACCCGAGAAACCGATAACGCTTATGAAGTGATCGTCGAAGATGACGGCGTGGGCTTTGACACGACAGCTGAAAGAAAGAATGACGGCAGAAGCCACGTCGGAATGGAAAACACAAAGCGCCGAATCAAGGAAATGTGCGGCGGCGAGGTCATAATAGAAAGTGAAATAGGGAAAGGGACGAAAGCAAGAGTGATAATTCCTAAGAAGGAGGAAAGCGGACAATGAGGATGCTATGTGTGGACGACGAGCCATTAATGCTCAAAATGCTTGAAATGGCAATCAAAGAAGCGCGCCCTGACGCGGATATCACTGCTTACAGAAAGCAGGCGGAGCTGCTTGAGGACGCGCGGAAGAACGGCTGTGACATCGCCTTTTTAGATATCCATATGCGCGGTATGAACGGTGTGGAGCTTGCCAAGGAACTGAAAACTGTCAATCCCAAGATGAATATCATATTTGTCACGGGTTTTTCGGAATATGCCGGAGAAGCTATGAGCCTGCACGCTTCGGGCTATATTATGAAGCCCGTTATCAAGGAAAAGATCGAGCAGGAGCTTTCCGATCTGCGCTTCCCGATCATTCCGAAGAAAAATGCGAAGCTGCGCGTACAGTGCTTCGGAAACTTCGACGTATTTACGCCCGACGGCGCGCACGTCCGTTTTGAGCGCAGCAAGGCAAGGGAGGTATTCGCATATCTTGTTCACAAGCAGGGCAGCTCCTGCACCACGCGCGAGATTTTCTCCGCGATCTTTGAGGACGAGTCGTATGAGAAAAAGCTTCAAAACCTCCTGCAAACCTATATTTACGCCATGATCAAAAGCCTGAAGGCTGTCGGCGCGGAGGATGCGGTGGTGCGCAGCTACAACGCCTTAGCAGTCAACCCCGAGGTGCTCGACTGCGACTACTATCGCTTCAAGGAACTTGACGCGGGCGCGGTCAACGCTTACCAAAACGAGTATATGAGTCAGTATTACTGGGCTGACTTTTTATATGATGATTACTCGGATGATTAATTTTTTCATAACCAACAAAAGCACATACCCGCATGGGTATGTGCTTTTGTTGGTGCCGGTGACCTTGGTTCACTTTTTTCTTGTGTTTCATTTCGTTTGCTGCGGTGTGTCGGCATGGGAAAAAGATCATCTTCTCTCTCGCTAAAAACAGTCCCCGGACTGTTTTCTTTACGCTCGCCTTCAAGTCCGGTCACCGGCTTGCTTGTAAAATAGAAACAGGGAATACTTCAAAAAGTATTCCCTGTTTCTATGGTGCCGGTGACCATAGGAAATACAGTATTTAAGCCACTTTTCAAGGTTTGTAGGCTTATGTGTTGGTTTATCTATGCAATAGCAAGATTATTTTCTTTCATATATTCGTCCGCAACAGCGATATGTTCACTTCTGAATTTTTCAAAAACAGAGCAGTAAATATTAAGAGTTATACTGATGTCAGTGTGTCCGAGTATATTTTGAAGCACCTTTGCAGGCATTCCTGATTCAATACATCTTGTGGCATAAGTATGACGGAGCGAGTGCAAATCAACCTTTCCGTAAATGGTACTGTCAATAATTCCATATTTCCGCATAACGCCTGAATATGAGGAATTGACTTGATTTGTCGTTATTACTTTATTGTTGGTTGACTTAAAAATCAAGCCGCTTTTCTTATCACCGATACAATCTTTCAGAAAGTCCGCAATTTCTTCATTGATGTAAATGGTTCGCGTTGAACGTAATGTTTTTGTTTCGTCGCCTATCTCTGTACTGTTATTTGTACCTCTTGTAACTGTCTTATGGATAAAAATTGAACTATCCTCAAATTTAATATCCTCAACAGCAAGAGCGCAAATTTCACCAATACGCATACCCGTGAACATTGACAACATCATTATTTCCCTGTATAGAACATCTTTTGCTTTCAACACATCAAGCAGTTTCTTTTGCTCATTAAGCGTTAGAGCGCGAACAGGGATATGTTTTTGCAATGACTTTGGACGCTTCATATCAGCCATTGGATTATCAATAATCAGTTTCTTGCGAATCGCGAGCTTAAAACAAGCACCAAGTAATTGAAACATCTTATTAACACAGGACTGCGAATAATAGAGATGATTGGCAAAGAATGATTTAATATCGTCCTCTGTAATTTCTTGTATCTCTCTGTTTGAAATATCATCAAGCATTTTTAAGGTTGCTTTTTTGCGGTCATAGCTTGAAACGCGTATTTCATTCAGCGCGTACTGTTCCTCAATCATTTTGTCAGCTAAATCATAAAGCTTCGTACTGTCTTTTTCTATGTACTCACCTTTAATTGATTTATGCTCAATCTCACGCAGCTTATCTGAAACGGCTGTTTTTGTTGTACCGCTAACCGTCTTTTTCTTGGTTTTACCGTTACCCAAATCTATGATGGTTTGTCCCATATATCTCTTACGCTTTGCGTCATAATAGATAGTGCCTGTTCCTCTCGGACGGCGTTTTTTTGTTTTCTGTGTTTTTGTGGTTGCCATATATAAAATCCTTTCTAACCACAAGCACAGAGGATTTGTTTGTTATAATTATTATATCATAGCAAATCCCACTGCGCAAGTGATTAGTTGAAATATTTGCGGTGTTAAGCGTGCATTGTCCGAATTATTGCCCTATGCTAAATTCTCCGTGAATCAGCCCATTTCATAAAAGCTGATTTTGATACGCGCATATTCTTCCCAACCCTTATAAGCGGAAAATCAGGTCTGCGCATAATTTTTCGGGCTGTTGGCAGTGAACAACCGAGAGCCGCGGCTACTTCTTCTGTGTTTAAAAATTTTAATTCGTTGTTTTCGGTTGTAATGGTTTCATTCGTGTTAGTGTCAATCATAAAAAATCTTCCTTTGCGTTATTCAAAAATTTTCTTAAATATATCCTCGGAGCGTTGTCCGATAGGTTTCGGTCTCGCTTTTTGAGATAGTTTATTTGGTTGCTTGGTTGTGCTGTCAATGATAAAATCATTACTAGCTGTATCAAATTTAGACTGATAAATATAGTCCATATCGCAGTAAAGCGTTAACGCAATACGCCTGTTCAGCTGTGCGAACGTGTCTATATCACGCTTGTGTTTTGAAACAGACTCTAAATAGAAATGATAGGGCGAATACGGGGAAGTAATGATAATCAACTCCACCGAAAGGGCTTTGTCGTAATAACGGGAGGGAACATTAACGCCATGCTCTATTGAATAGGGGTCTGTAATGCGGAGCAAATCAGCGTAAAGCATAATTCGAGGTCTGAAATCATCTATTATCGCGGAATGTTCTCCGTTGTAGCTTTGAAACGTATCGTTGGAGCTGCCGCTGATAAAGCAGTCAAGCCCTTTTTTTCTCACAAACTGTTTTGCTAAACTTGATTTGCCTGTTCCTGCGTCGCCGTAAATCCAAATGACTTGAAGCGTTTTTCCCTGTGAAATGACTTCTTTGCGCCATTCGTCAGCTTTTTGTCGGAGTATTATGCTGTGTATGTTTTCTATTTGCGGTTTTAATCTGCCGTATTCCGAACCTGTCAATCTCTGTTCAAGCTCTTGTTTGGTAATGTGTCCTGCCTTGAACGCGTCAAGGAGCAGCTTTGTCTGGTTGTACTTTGTGGCGTTTAACACTTTGCTCTCTATGTCTGCCATATAAGCAGGATAATCAAAACTCGCGGTTACTTCGCTGAAATCATATTGGTGCTTACTTTTTGCTTTATCCGTGCGGTGCGTGAGATAAGAGTAGCCGTTATCCGCTTGCTTATCGTAACGCTCTATGTACTGCGGTTTGTCACCTAATGTTTTCGCTACGGAATTGAGCGACCGTGGATTTGTAAATGTTAGCATAGCGTGTACGTGAGCTTCGGCTGGCTGTCCGTCCTCTGCTGTGTCTTTGTCATGTACAACAAAAGCGTATTTTTCAGGATTTAGCGCTTTCAATCGGGCTTCAAGTTCGTCAAGCGGAAAAGGAAGGTGCGTTATTTGCTGAGTGTACATCATATTGCGGCTTTTGTTGGATTTTGGTTGTTCCAAGTTTTTTCACGTCCTTATGTTAAGTTTACTGTCATTGCATTGCATGGAACAGTGGTTGGTGATGTGGCGGTGGATATAACAAGCCCAATCCACCGCCATAATAATAGAAAAATGATAAAATGGAACATGGAACACGGTATGCTGCGCTCAAGAATCGCTTGCATACCGTGTAAGTATTACAAATAGTATTCTTTTAACAAGCGTCCAAGCTCTTTATACACCGAAAAATCCATGTACGGGAAATGCACAAAGCTAACATCATCGTGAATACCGTCGGTAGACGAAAACCAAGCGTCGCCTTGTTTATATACACGCTCAGGAAACGTCTTTAGCTTTTCGCTGTTCCACATTAATCTTCCCTCAGAAAGCGTAGGTCTGAACAAAATTTTAGTTGACATGGCATTTTTCAGCATAGTCGGCAAACCGCCCTCGTCCACGCTTGCTTCTGCTATTGAAATAATCACGTAACAGCCAGCCGAAGCACCCATAGTAACAATACGCTTAATCAAAGCGTCAAACGTCGCAAGGCAGTAATCGCTGTTTTTCTCGGCTTTTTTCGGAAACAGCGAACGGCAAGCAACATATTCATCAATGAATAAAAAGCAGGGGTGAAAATCGTAGTCAAACCAGTGCATAGCGTCGCCTTGTTGCTTTGATAATTCGTTCAATCGCTGTTGCCGTTCTGTCATTATCGTTTCAAACACCCTCATAGCTTCCAGTATTTTTCTCGCTTCTCCGTCTTTATCGACGGTTACTACATGAGGTAATACAGATAATTCTGCTTGTTTCGGATCAATGATAGTGATGTTAGAGCCGTATTCGTCGCGCCCCCATAAAAGAGCTTGCAAGAGGATCGATATTATCCCTGTTGTTTTGCCGCTCCTTGTCTTGCCTGCGACTAACATTGATCCGCTGGCAGTAAGATCAATGTGGTTATTTTTGTCTATTATAATCTTGATCGGGCGGTCTGTTTTCATTTGGTTTACATTCGTGAAATGAAGAGAATTGTCAATCATAACGTCCTCGATAATAAACTGAACATAATTAAAAGCTAAGTCAGCATTGGAAATTGTAACAGCGTAACGCTCGAACTTGCGGTTAAGAATAGAGCTTATATTCGGCGCGACGTTTTGTATATCCTCAACTGTGACAGTGGTTGCATATATGGTTAAAATAAAGCGTCCGTTGTCGGCTGATGTACAAGTGATTTTAGGTAATATTTGACCGTCTTTCAGATGTAAAGGATTGCCATATGGATATGAGAACAAGCCTTTCATAACTTTATATTTTATCTTATTTGCTTGTGATTGCTTCACAACCATAACAACCGACAAAACGATTAATATGGTGTTTATAGCAACCGAAACTATAATTATAGGGTATATCTTTTCTGACGGTGTTATACCGAAAATATTTGATAAACAAAAATATATCAATATAACTATTACGATTGCTAACAGAACAATCACGCTTGATAAGAGCATTTTCCTGCAAGGCGCAGTATAGCGAAACAACCACGCCTTGCTATCATACCGTCTCATTACTGCTTGGGCGGCTGAACGATTCTGATATCCTCGGCTTTAATGCTGAGCTGATTACGGAATTCACCGTAGATTGTTCCTACAGCATTAACAGGGATCACAACCGCATTTTCGGGAACTGAAATAATTTTGCTCACCTTGATATTAAGCTTCTCAAAGCGGTTCGAGCCAGTCTCACCGTCCTTGTGCCTATATTCTGTGTTATCTGCAAAAATTACGGTAGATACTCTTGTACCGAGCACCTTTCCTGTGTCGTTATCTTTGAGCGGAGCGCAGCCTGTCACAACAAGTTTTTTTCCGTTCAAAAATTTGTCGAGGTCAAATACGCTGAATTGATTAAGGTATTTCATATTATTTATCGTCCTTTCTTTTGCGATATTGTTTTTTGTCGAGATAAAAGAGTTGTAGCCCGTTCTCGGCGGTAATTATGAGCCTGTTAAGAAAACTGTCAAGTGTGTATTGATATGGTGTAGTTACCGCATTATCGTCTACAATCTGCAACTTTCCGTTTTGGACGTTGTTGATCATACCAATAATAGATTTTAATGCGCTTACAAGGAAATAGCTCTTTGTCATATGCTTTTCTCCTGTTCTGCATAGCGCTCACTTTTTGGTATGAACATTGTTTTTGCTGTTTCTTGAAGCTTGCCAAACATTGTCTCTATGCTGCCCTCGTCAAGAAAATAATCTTTGTCAGTGTTAAGCGTGATGTTCAGGGTGTATTTGTTTTTGTGTGTGGAATTTTTAGGATAGTTTTTTGTTTTTGAAAAATTTGTTGTGATAATAGGTTGCATAATTAACCTCTTTTCTTATTTATTTCAATTTAATGCGCATTAAAATTGATAACAAAATTCAGATTGTTTTTGACAACCTCAACTTTGTGATTACATTGTATCATGATAATTCATAATCTTCGACGGTGTAATATTACCGATTGTGACTATTACAAACCAAATAAGCGACCAACGGCTTTATTAAGCCATTTTAAAAGTCACATTACAGAACAAAAAGTTTTTGCGTATTAAAACTTTCAAATTTTCCAGCGTTTTATAGCTGATTGAATGCATTTGATTATTTCCTTATCGTCGGAATTGAAAATATCAATTATCGCATTCCGCACGTCATTGTATATATCGGATTTCGCCTGATCGAAGATCGGCATATCGCAATACTTGTTACTAACAACCCAAAGAATCAATTCATCAAGTGTTTTGATAAGCTCACCCCTGCTGTAAATATTCTTATGTGAATTACACAGCATTCTGCGCAGTCGTCTTTTTGTACTGCTCATGCTTGGTGTTTCTTCTCCGGACTTTTTACGGATCCGAGCACCCAAGCAATTAAAAACTATCAATGCAAAATCCCCGATTGTATAAAAGGATTGATTTAGCTTTATTGGATCACTAAAGCAATTTATAACTTCAAACTGCATTGCGTTTCCTGTTAAATCTTCAAGCAAAGCTAAAAACTTTTTATTATGTAAAACTTTTTCAAAATCTTCTTTTGAAAATAATTGCTTGCGTTCATTTTCATTAAGAACGATTGCAGTTTTCAGCAAGATGTTCTCTATTTTGTTTCGGACTTTAATAAACTGCTGAGTACGCTCACCGTTTTGCGTTATTGCTTCAAACGAAACAGCGTTAAGCAAAACAACAGTAAAATCAGTGATAGTATAAGAATTTTGTGTAAGTATGATTTTCTGTATCATTCGTTAAAACCTCTGATCTAAAACTCAAATTTATCAGTATTCGTTATAAGTATTGTTATGCCCGTATAGCCGATAGCGCAGCTTGAAGTGTTTAGCGGTTGAAAATCGCGGCTTTTTCATCAAGCGCATTTTTTAATTTGGTGTAAATTTCGCCGATCTCTGAATGAGATACACATTTGCGTGTGATTATAACCAAAGGGAAAGAAACTCCGGCTAAATCAGGACGTACAAAATTATGTACAGCCACAATTCCGAAAGGTAAAAAATATATGGGCGATTCAGACATGATTTCAAATAGTTTATCATAAGCAAAATCACCAAATTCCTTAGGTTTATGAATTAAGTCTGTTTTAT
Source organism: Ruminococcus difficilis (assembly GCF_016680995.1). The sequence continues at coordinate 50,624 of NZ_JAEQMG010000140.1, forward strand.
CATTCACCTCAAATAAGTATGTAAACGTTCCCAAGTAAACATCTAAGTGCTGGTAAATTGTTTTGAGTTGGCTGTATGTCTGGTTTGATTGCCAATCATTAAGAATACTTTTTACCGCACAATCAATTTGTAAATTTAGTTCACGCAAGTTGTTTTCATCAAGATCAAAATCGGGTGTGTAAAACGGCAATGCGTTTTTAAGGTTTACATTTTTAAGAGGTTTTTTATTATAATTGCAATTCATTAGGAATCATCCTTTCGAAAAAATTTTTTATCTTTAATTTTTATCTTTAATTTGCTGTCATTTTTTTATACAATCAAATTAACCACTCCCTAAGCTTTAATCACGAACTATGCATATTTTCCTGACAGGCAATCCATGGGTTCGACGCTGTGTCGTCAACTTTGTGTTGCGCTCGCTCTAAACAGAGGTCTTGGCGGTATATCCTTTGCGTAGCCGCTATTCAATTGTCTTTGCAGCGTTTCGTTTGCTGTGGTTTTATTATGACACAAACCAAAGAGACACTCAAAAAGACAAATTATTGACAAACCACAATTAAAATGCTAAAATAAAAAGGACAATTTCAAAAACTGTCCTTTTTGTGGTTTGGAGAGTGGTTTTTATGCCTAAAATGGCGAATAAAAAAAGAGAGGGTTTATATTCGATTCCCGATATTTTACACGAAATAAAAAGATTTTATAAAATAACGACAAGTATAGATGATGACGCATTAAAAAAATACATACGTCGCTATATAAATAATAATCTTCCGTCAGATAAAACCATAAGCTATGTTCCAAAAAAATTCCTTGATAAATTTTTTACTGATGAAAAAGTAAAAAAGCATTTGGTTAAAGTAAGCGAACGGAATATTGAATACACAAACTCTGAATTATTAGAATTTGAAGAAGAAGCCTATATCTCGCAAGCGATTGACGATCATGATGAAAAGCTAATAAAAGCAAATATATCGCCGGAAGACGAAACGGTTATGTTTTATGATGAAGCCGACGAAGCTCATAGATATCTTACCGTTGATGAATTACTCGCTGTCAACCGCAAAGGTCTGACGCGAATAAATGAATTGACCCCCACCGAATACGATATGCTTGAAGATTATCGCAACGATATTGTTTATGAACAAGAAACAAACGCGAGAATAGCAAGTATTCTAAAGGATAAGAAACTTGAAATTATGATAACAGCATTGTTTGAGGATAAATTTATCTTACTTGAAGAACAGCTAAAAGAAGATATATCTAATCATATAAGAACACACGATTTAATGAGCGAACATCAATTAAAAGATATACACAACTATTTTGCAAAAAAATAAAGCGCAAGGGCATTGTCGTTTATTGCTTCAAATGCCCTTGCGCTATTCGTTTTTCAGTAAAATCTGCGGTTTCTCCCATAAAGTCAACATTTTTGTGGTGTTTGCGTTCTAAAAAAATGGGAGAGTGCGTGAGCACTCTCCGTTGATTTTGTTTACTGTACTGCATAGTAGCCCTCAGGCTTGATAAGCTTTTTGTCGATAGGCTCTGCGTCGTAGTCAGTTATTTCTTTTGTGTGTGTTACAGCGTCATGATGCACCATTTCATAGTGGTAACAGCCTTCCAACGGCTGGTCTGTAAACTCGCCTGTCGGGATTTTGTCTGTCCACTGTTTCTCGATGCGTCCTGTGTAAGCTATCAGTTCTTGCCCGCTCAGACCATTGTCGTAGCCTTCCTGTGCTCGACGTTCGATGAACCATCCGAACTCGCTCGGCGTCCACGCTACACCATCTGCGTGATAGAGCACTTCGCCTGTGGCAGTTGCGATATACGCTTCACCGCTTGTGTATACAGGCACTCTTGCGGGAACTTTGATTTCTTCGTACTCACCCGTAGGGATGTTCGTTGTGTAGGTGTAACGGTACGAGCCGTTAGAGCCGTTGCCGTGATACAGAGGCAGGCTTTCATCGTACGGCATGTCTTTTTTGTAGAGGTTGCCGTTCTCGTCTTTGAAGGTTACCCATACGCTGTATCCGGGTCCTACGGGTCTTTTTTGTCCGTATGCGTCTACGTAGTATCTTGCGAGATTTGGTGTCAGTGTCGGCAACTGGTTTGTGTTGGTGTGGGAGTTTAGGTGGTTAAGGATTTCTGTGCTTGTGAAGGCTTTGCCGTTGTTCCAACGCATAACCATATCGCAGTCATTGCAGATGCAGTCGTACCCACTCTTGTAGATTGGATGTTTGATTGTTATTGTTTCTTTATCAATAACAAGCTTTTGTTCATCATAGGCTTCTTCATCCACAACTTCGACTTCCTTGTTCGGATATACGTTACGGTATTCTGCGTCACGCCATTCGAATGCGATTTTACCGAGGTTGGTATCTTTTACGTCGAGTCCCGCGAGGTATTTCTGTATAAGCGTTGCGTCTTGAATGTCGGCGTGACCATCGTTATTAACATCGCAAGCGTATTCGATAATGGCTTCTGTGGTCATTAAGCTGCCATCTTTGGTGTAACGTCCGCCGTAAACTGGGGCTTCTTCAATGTTGTACTCCGCAAGATACCTCTGCAATCGCGTTACGTCGTAAATCGTAACATACGAGTCAAAATTTGCGTCGCCGAACAAATAGCTGTCAGGCTTTGCAGTCTCTTCCGCCGACACGCTGAATACACATGGCGTGAGCAAGAGCGTTGCAGACAGTAAAGCGGAAATAATACGTTTCTTCATAGTTGCGCTCCTTTGTTTAGGAATACTACGGTCAGAACGGAACCATTTTGTTTAATTTTTGTGTTCCATTCTGACCGCGAATGTTTTAGTTGATTAAGCGATAAATACAGTGATAATTATGCAATAAATTATGCTGTAAAATTTTCGCTTATTTTTTACGGATCAACCGACACCCATTGTTCTGTATAAGTGCCATTGATGATTTCATCCAGTCCTGGATATGCGGTCTGTTCAGCCCACTGTCTTGTCACTACGCCGTCAGTTGTTTCGGTGTATGTGATTTTCCGTATTGCAGGATAAGTGTATTCCTTTCCGCCGATATAGACTGGTTCCAGTTTAGCACCGATTTTTTCTTTTGCTTCGTGGCTGTTAGTTGACCTTCCGAAATCTTTATGCCATATAGTACCGTCACAGGTTACGAGAACTTTGATGAGTTTTCCTGTTACGGGTGAGTACATCCATTCTGAGTGTTGATGTTTTGTTTGTGCCCACGAGGTTAAATCACCAAAGTAACCAGATGTTCCTTTTGGGTTTTCTTCGATGTATTTTCTGTACATGATTGTGAGGTCTTGATGACAACAGCAACAGAATGCGTGCTGTTCCCATTTTCCGCCTGCTTTGAATGTGTAGGCTGCGTCCACAATTGTTTCGACTTTTGTTACCTGTGTTATTGGGTTGTGTTTGGTTATCGGGCTTCCTGTTAAATCAGTCGGAATCTCCGCGAGATAGCGTTGAATGGTGGTAACATCATAGATAGTGATGTTATTGTCGTTGTTCACGTCAAGAGCTTTTATCGTCCTATAGTCCTCAATATCAAGCCCTAAATCATCAAACTCCGCAAGCTGCTTTTGCAATAAGGTTGCGTCCGAGATATTGATATAACAGTTGTTGTCAACGTCACCAATCAAACTGCTGTCCGTGTGCTGTATATGTGTTGCCGCCGATACGCTCACCGCACAGCCTAACGGTAAAACAAAAGCTAACAATCCGCAAATGATGTGTGTGATTTTCATAAGCGTTCACTCTCCTTTTAGAGCTATAAGGGTCATTAAAAAATGCGCAGCCACAAACGAGCCACGCACGAAAAACACAGCTCATTTGTCGCCAAACAAAATTTCAACACTTTCGAGATGTGAAGAATTAGAGCATGTATTTTTACCGAAATAAAAATACACACCTCGAAGTGTGAAAAAAATAAAATTTTGTTTGGCACTTTTAATTTTAGCACAATGATTATTATATTTCAAGTTGATTATGTAAATTATGTTAATTTTATTTATATTGATATAAGGTTGACGCTGCGGTTTGTCCGCAGCGTTATTTTTATGCCCGATATTTTTCCCGTTGTATGCTCACTTATGTTTCTGTTCTCCGCTATTCAAAATCGCCGTCATTGGCTTTAGGCACATATTTTGCTCCGCGAATGTCGCTATATCAAGAATTGCCCTACGGCGTATCACGTTGTTTGCTTCTTGACATATCGCCATTCTCTCCGCTTTGTATGCACCGTAAAGCCCATACACGACGAATTATACGAATAGCAGATAACAGAAAGGAAAGGTGATAAAACAGCATACAACTCAATATCGGGTTTAAGTAAAGCCCACCAACTCAGAATTACCGAATAGAATTTTTCAAGAAAAGGAGCTAATCACAATGAAAGTCATTATTGTCAAACCGTTCACTAACCCTTATGTAGCCAATATCAAGGGAGACCTTGAAAGTATGCAAGCCGTTGTCGGCGGCTATATTCAGGCGATTTATCCGTTTGATGATGAAGTTGCTTTAGTTTGCAATGAGGAAGGAAAGTTGTGCAACCTCACGCCGAACCGATACTTGCTCAACCGCAACAATGGAATACTTGATTTTATCTGCGGTGACTTTTTCCTCTGCTATGCGCCTTGCGACAGCGAAAATTTTGAAAGTATGCCCGACAACCTCATTGATAAATATATAGCTAAATTCAGCGCAAAGGGAGCGAGAATATGAAATACTTTAAGAACTGCAAAACAGCCGAAGAACTCAAAAAGGAATACCGCAAGCTCGCTATGAAGTTGCACCCCGACATTGTCGGGGGCGACGGCGAGGAATTCAAGGCTATGCAAGCCGAATTTGAAAAGCTCTGGGAGCGGTTAAAGAATGTACACAGCAACGCACAGGGCGAAACCTACACGGCAAAGCAGGAGACCGCCGAAACGCCGCATGAGTTTATACATATCATTAATGTTTTAATTAGCTTGCAGGGCGTAGAGGTTGAAATATGCGGTAAATGGATTTGGGTATCAGGCAACACCAAAGAACACAAAGAGGTTTTAAAACAGCTCGGTTTCAAATTCGCCTATAAGAAAAAGGCTTGGTATTATCACAAGGACAAATTCAGAAAGAAAAGCCATGAAGAATTGACTATGGACGATATAAGGGATATGTTCGGAAGTCAACGTTACGAACAGAAGAAAGAGGAAGAAAAGAAATTGCAAGCAGCTATATAATAGTATAAGGTTGAGGGAGCTTATTGCTCCCTTTAATCTATATTCCCACCTTCCCACCCTTGAACAAAAAAACAGCCCTCTGCGGTTAACAGAGGGCGAAGCGAAACAAATCCTTTGTGTATGGTTCTTTTGCTTTTTTATTTTTTGGGGTTATTTTGTAGGTTTACTTGTAGGTTTATAAGCCTACATTTGCTTAATTGTTGGTTTATCTCGTTGCAGTTTCTTTTCGTCAACTTTTCTCAACTTAATTTTCAAGGTGTTCAAAAACCCAGTGTTTAAGCCGTTTTTGAACAGTTTAAGTTAAGTTAAAGAAAAAGAGAGCGGCTTTAGATAAACCACTCTCTATGGTGCCGGTGACCGGACTCGAACCGGTACGGTATCGCTACCGGTGGATTTTGAGTCCACTACGTCTGCCAATTCCATCACACCGGCGTATTGACTTTGTATATTATACATGACTTGATGCAAAAAATCAAGAGGAAAATGCGCAAACCTCAAAAATATCTAATAATTTATTAAAAGTCCGTGCATATTTTATTTTTTTCAGAAAAAATCATTTTTAATTCTAATACGGTTGCCAAATATTCAAAAATCATATATAATAGTAGACGTATTGGTATTTTCAAACTGTTTTTGATTTGGAGGAATCAGACTTATGGAAAAGAAAGAAATGCTCTATGAAGGCAAGGCAAAAAAAGTATTTGCTACCGAGGATCCCGCACTGTGCATCGTATCCTATAAGGACGACGCGACCGCGTTTAACGGTGAGAAGAAGGGTACTATCGTAGGCAAGGGTGTTGTCAACAACAGAATGAGCAACTTTATGTTTAAGCTGCTGGAAAAGAACGGTGTTCCCACCGACTTTGTCGAGGAGCTCAGCGACCGCGATACGGTTCTCAAGAAGGTGCAGATCGTACCCCTCGAGGTTATCGTGAGAAACAAGGCAGCAGGTTCCTTCTCCAAGCGCTTTGGTGTACCCGAGGGTACCGCGTTCAAGGCTCCCACACTGGAGTATTGTCTCAAGGATGACGCGCTCGGCGATCCCATGATCAACGACAGCCAGATTATTGCAATCGGCGCTGCGACAAGGGAAGAGCTGGACACCATCGCGAAATACACCATGAAGATCAACGAGGTCATGGTTGCGTTCTTCAAGGAGTGCAAGGTAGACCTGATCGACTTCAAGATCGAGTTTGGCAGACTGCCCGACGGCACCATCATTCTCGCGGATGAGATTTCACCCGATACCTGCCGTTTCTGGGATGTTGACACCCAGGAGAAGCTCGACAAGGATCGTTTCCGCCGCGATATGGGCGGTGTTGAAGAAGCGTATGCCGAGATGATGAAGAGAGTCGGTCTCGCTGACTAATCATCTACACCACAACACAAACTTATCGGACGGTGAAATTTTGAATTATTCTTTCGACAGTTATGCAAAGGAAGGGCTGCATGAGGAATGCGGCGTTTTCGGAATATTCAGCGACGGCACCATCAATCCGGCGTATGCCTGCTACAACGGACTTCTTGCGCTCCAGCACAGAGGTCAGGAGAGCTGCGGCATCGCGGTCTCGGATGACGGTGTAATTGAGTATCACAAGAACATGGGCCTTGTGACCGAGGTCTTTAATAACAGTATTCTTGACTCACTCAACGGACAGATGGCGATTTCGCACGTCCGTTATTCCACAGCAGGCGGCTCTGTGCTCGAAAACGCACAGCCGCTTGTTATGCGTTATGTCAAGGGTACATTGTCGGTTGCCCACAACGGCAACCTGACCAACGCGGTGGAAATCCGCCGCCAGCTCGAACAGAGAGGTGCAATTTTCCAGACGACCATCGACTCCGAGGTCATCTGTTATGTCATCGCCAGAGAGCGATTGAACTGCCACTCGGTCGAGGAGGCGGTTGCGCGCACGATGCAGACCATCAAGGGCGCGTATTCGCTGCTTGTCATGAGTCCGCGCAAGCTGATTGCGGCGCGTGACCCGCACGGCTTCCGGCCGCTCTGCATGGGCAAGTATAACGGCTCTTATGTCTTTGCCAGCGAGAGCGCTGCTTTGGATGCCTGCGGAGCGGAGTTTGTCCGCGACGTCGAGCCGGGCGAGATTGTCGTCGTCAAGGATGGCAAAGTGAATTCCATCAGACCCGATTTCGGCGACAAGAAAAAGGCGCTTTGTATTTTCGAGTACATCTATTTCGCGCGCAGTGATTCCTTTATCGACGGCGTGAGCGTCTATGAGGCAAGAAAACAGGCGGGAAGGATCCTCGCGAGAGAATTCCCTGTTGAAGCGGATATGGTCATCGGCGTTCCTGAGTCGGGCATCGACGCGGCGATCGGCTATGCCGAGGAAAGCGGCATTCCCTATGAGAAGGCGATCGTCAAGAACAGCTATATCGGCAGAACCTTCATCAAGCCCAGCCAAAAGGAGCGCATGAAGAGCGTCCGCATCAAGCTCAACCCCGTAGCAGATATGGTTAAGGGCAAGCGCGTCGTCATGATCGACGACAGCATCGTGCGCGGCACGACCGTAGACCGCATCGTCACTATGCTGCGTGAGGCAGGCGCAAAAGAGGTTCACATGCGCATCAGCTCACCTCCGTTTATGTGGCCGTGCTACTACGGAACCGACATTCCGTCGCGCGGAGAGCTGATTGCCTGCAACCATACAATAGAAGGAATCACCGCGCTCAGCGGAGCGGACTCTTTGGGCTACCTGCCCGTGGAATCGCTCCATGAGATGATCGGATACGCACCCGTCGGCTTCTGTCAGGGCTGCTTTACGGGACAGTATCCCGCAGATATCACCGTCGAGACCTTCAAGGGCAAGGAACGCGGCGGCATGAATTTTGATAACAAATGTCAGGGAACCGATAACTAAACCTTTGGAAAGGAACAACAGCATGAGTAAGGATTGTTACGAATCACCCTTGTCCGCACGCTATGCGAGCAAGGAAATGAAATATATCTTTTCTCCCGACAAGAAGTTCAGAACATGGAGAAAGCTCTGGATCGCGCTTGCCGAGGCGGAAAAGGAGCTCGGACTGCCCGTAACGCAGGAGCAGATCGATGAGCTCAAGGCACATGCCGACGATATCAACTATGAAGTCGCGCAGGAGAGAGAAAAGCTCGTGCGCCACGACGTCATGTCCCATGTTTACGCCTACGGCATACAGTGCCCCAACGCAAAGGGCATCATTCACCTCGGCGCGACCTCCTGCTATGTCGGTGACAACACCGATATCATCATCATGACTGAGGGCTTGCGTCTGATTCGCAACAAGCTGATCACGGTGATCCGCAACCTTTCCGCGTTTGCCGACGAATATAAAGCACTGCCCACACTCGCGTTCACGCATTTCCAGCCTGCCCAGCCCACCACGGTAGGCAAGAGAGCGACGCTTTGGATCCAGGAGTTCATGATGGACTTGGAGGACGTCGAGTACCAGCTGTCCAAGGCAAAGCTGCTCGGATCCAAGGGCACCACAGGCACACAGGCAAGCTTTTTGGAACTGTTTGACGGCGACCACGAGAAGTGCAAGGCGCTCGACAGGAAGATTGCGGAGAAGATGGGCTATCAGGCATGCTTCCCCGTATCGGGACAGACCTATTCCAGAAAGCTCGATTCCCAGTTTCTCAACGTCCTCGCGGGCATTGCGCAGTCAGCGGCGAAGTTCTCCAATGATATCCGCCTGCTGCAGCACCTCAAGGAGGTAGAGGAGCCGTTTGAGAAGAACCAGATCGGTTCCTCAGCAATGGCGTATAAGCGTAACCCGATGCGCAGCGAGCGTATCGGCTCCCTTTCCAGATATGTGATGGTAGACGTTCTCAACGGCTACTTCACCACCGCGACCCAGTGGTTCGAGCGTACGCTTGACGACTCCGCGAACAAGCGTCTCAGCGTACCCGAAGCGTTCCTCGCTATTGACGGCGTGCTGTCTCTCTGCGCGAACGTCGCGGACGGGCTTGTCGTTTATCCCAAGGTCATCGAGCAGAGACTCCGCAAGGAGCTGCCCTTCATGGCGACCGAGAACATTATGATGGACGCCGTGAAGAAGAGAGGAGCAGACCGTCAGCAGCTTCACGAGAGAATCCGTGTCCATTCCATGGCGGCGTCCAAGGTCATCAAGGAAGAAGGCGGCGAGAACGACCTTCTGCAGAGAATCGCAGCGGACGAAGCGTTCGGCGTAACGCTCGAGGAGCTCGAGAGCATCCTGCAGCCCGAGAAATACACGGGCAGAGCAAAGGAGCAGACCGCGGACTTCCTCGCGGAATATGTGGCTCCCGCACTGGAAAAATACAAGGATATCGAGTCTGACAGACCCGAAATCAACGTATAAAATACATCAATCATCCCATCAAAGGAGAAATCAATATGGTAAAAGCAATCGTAGGCGCGAACTGGGGCGACGAGGGCAAGGGCAAAATCACCGACGTCCTCGCCGACAACAGCGATATCGTCATTCGCTTCCAGGGCGGCGCAAACGCAGGTCACACGATTATCAATGACTACGGAAAATTTGCGCTTCACCAGCTGCCCTCGGGTGTGTTCCATCAGAATATCACCAACATCATCGGCAACGGCGTCGCGTTCAGCGTAGAGAACTTTGTCAAGGAAATGCAGGAGCTGCGGGACAGAGGTGTTCCCGAGCCGCAAGTCATCATCTCTGACCGCGCTCAGATTGTGATGCCGTATCATGTCGCCTTTGACTGCTACGAGGAGGAGCGTCTCGGAAAGAATTCCTTCGGCTCTACCAAAAGCGGCATTGCGCCCTTCTATTCCGACAAGTATTCCAAAATCGGCTTCCAGATCAACGAGCTGTATGATGATCCCGATTCACTGAAGGCGAAGATTCATCACGCGCTCGAAATCAAGAACGCCATCCTCGAGAATCTCTACAACAAGCCCGCCATCAGTGAGCAGGAGGTTTTTGACAAGCTCATGGAATACAAGGAGCTGCTCGCTCCCTATGTCGGCGACGCGTTTATGTTCCTGCACAACGCCATCAAAGAGGGCAAGAATATCCTTCTCGAGGGTCAGCTCGGCTCCCTGAAGGACACCGACTTCGGCATCTATCCCATGGTTACTTCTTCTAATACCATTGCGGGCTACGGTGCAGTCGGCGCAGGTATTCCTCCCTATGAAATCAAGGAGATCATCACGGTCGTTAAGGCGTATTCCAGCGCGGTCGGCGCGGGCGAGTTCGTCTCCGAAATCTTTGGCGACGAGGCAGATGAGCTGCGCAGACGCGGCGGCGACGGCGGCGAGTTTGGCGCGACAACCGGCAGACCCCGTCGTATGGGCTGGTTGGATCTGGTTGCCACCCGTTACGGCTGCATGGTGCAGGGCGCGACACAGGTTGCGTTCACCGTGCTCGATGTACTCGGCTATCTCGATGAAATCCCCGTATGCGTCGGCTATGAGCTCGACGGTGAGGTGATTGATTACTTCCCGTCCACCACCAAGCTCAAGAGATGCAAACCGATTCTCAGGAAGATGAAGGGTTGGAAGTGCTCTATCTCGGGCATCAAGGACTACGATCAGCTTCCCAAGGAGTGCCGCGAGTATATCGAGTTTGCGGAGAAGGAAATCGGCGTACCGATCACGATGGTATCCAACGGTCCTTCCCGAAATGACATTATTTACAGATAATTGTTCGGCGCTGTCTTATAGGTTTTATAAGACAGCCCGTTCCTTTTGGAAAGGGGAAGGGTTATGAACAAAGAAACCGTTATTGTCCTCGATTTCGGCGGACAGTACAACCAGCTTATTGCCAGAAGAGTCCGCGAGTGTAATGTTTACTGCGAGATTCTTCCGTATACGGTTCCGATTGAGAGGATCAAAGAGCTGCAGCCCGCAGGTATTATTTTCACGGGCGGCCCCAACAGCGTCTATGACGAAAGCTCTCCGCACTATACGCCCGAGATATTCAAGCTGGGCGTCCCGATTCTCGGCATCTGCTACGGCTGCCAGCTGATGGCATATTCGCTCGGCGGCAACGTCGTATCCGCGACGGACGACGCGGTCAGCGAGTACGGCAAGACCGTGACCCGCTATGACAATAACAACCTGCTCTTCAAGGATATCCCCGCGGAGGGCATTTCATGGATGAGCCACCGCGATTATATCAACGCGGTTCCCGAGGGCTTTGTGATTTCCGCGACGACGGATAATTGTCCCGTTGCGGCGATGGCGGATAAGGAGCGCAGGCTCTACGGCGTGCAGTTCCATCCCGAGGTCAACCATACCGAAAACGGCAAGGACATGATCCGTTCTTTCCTCTACAACGTCTGCGGCTGCAAGGGCGAATGGAAGATGGAGAGCTTCATCGACACCACCGTCGCGCAGATCCGCGAGCAGGTGGGAGATAAGGGCGTCGTGCTCGGACTGTCGGGCGGCGTGGATTCTTCGGTTGCCGCCGCATTGATTTCAAAGGCAATCGGAAAGCAGCTCACCTGCGTCTTTGTCGACCAAGGACTGATGCGCAAGGACGAGGGCGACTTTGTCGAGCAGACCTTTACCAAGCTCTTTGACATGAACTTTGTCCGCATCAACTGTCAGGAGGAGTTCCTCTCCAAGCTCAAGGGCGTCAGCGACCCCGAGGAAAAGCGAAAGATTATCGGCACCGAGTTCTATAATGTGTTCTGGAACAAAATCCGTGAGAGCTACGGCTCGGGCTTCTTCGCGCAGGGAACGATATATCCCGACCGCATCGAGAGCGGCAAGGGAGACGCGGCAAAAATCAAGACGCATCACAATCAGGTCGGCGTTCCGAAGGATATCCAGTTTGACGATATCATCGAGCCGCTCAAGGATCTTTTCAAGGACGAGGTCAGAGCGGTAGGAGAGAAGCTCGGCCTGCCGCATGATTTGGTATGGAGACAGCCGTTCCCGGGTCCCGGACTCGGCGTGCGAGTGATCGGCGAGGTCACCGCCGAGAAGGTGAGAATTCTGCAGGAAGCCGACGCAATTCTCCGCGACGAGATGGCGCAGTGCGGCTATGACAAGGAAATGAGCCAGTTTTTCGCGGTTCTTCCGGGCGTCAGAACCGTCGGCGTCATGGGTGATTCACGCACCTACAGCGAGCTTGTCGCCATCCGTGCGGTCACGACGGACGACTTTATGACCGCAGACTGGGCAAAGATCCCCTATGAGATTCTCGGCAGGGTTTCCAACCGCATCATCAACGAGGTCAGCCACGTCAACCGCGTGGTCTATGATATCACCTCCAAGCCGCCGGGCACGGTGGAATGGGAGTAACGCCATGAAAATCGTATTACCCGACGCGCAGACCGTCATTGATAATCTCGTCAGCGCGGAATGTCTGAGAGAGTTCGGTGAGGTAGTGGAATACGGTCTGCTCTCGTATGAGGAGATCGCCGAGGCGGTTGCGGACGCGGATATCGTCGTCTGCAACAAAACGCTGATGGACGCGCACACCATGCACCTTGCAAATAAATTAAAATATATCGGTCTGTTTGCCACAGGCTATAACAATATCGACGTGGAATACTGCCGCGCACACGGTATCACCGTATGCAACGCGGGTTCCTATTCGACCAACGCGGTGGCTCAGCATACCTTTGCGCTGATTCTGGAGCACTTCAACCGCGTTGCACAGTACAATCAATATGTACAGGACGGTTTGTGGAAACGCAGCCCGACCTTTTCACCCTTTGTCTATCCGCTCAACGAGTTAGCGGGAAAGACGCTCGGCGTCGTAGGTTTGGGGGCTATCGGTCAGGCTGTCGCGAGAATCGCAAAAGCCTTTGAAATGCGCGTGATTGCCTGTAACCGCAGCCCGAAGCACGTCGACGGGGTAGAGCAGGTGAGCTTTGAAACACTCTTGGCGCAGAGTGATGTTGTCACTGTACACTGTCCGCTCAATGCCGATTCGCAGGATATGTTCAATCAATCGAGCTTCGCAAAGATGAAGCAGGGAGCGCTGTTTGTCAACACTGCTCGCGGCGGCGTGATGGTGGAGCAGGATTTGCTCGACGCGCTGGAGAGCGGTCATCTCGGCGGCGCGTGCATTGATACGCTTCGTGTGGAGCCGATGGAGGAGGACTGCATTCTCATGGGTGCGAAGAATTGTCTGATGACGCCGCATATCGCATGGGCGCCTGTTGAGACCCGTCAGAGGCTGATGGGTATAGTCGCGGACAATATCCGCGCATTTCTGGACGGCGATCCCGTGAATGTTGTCAGCTGATAAAGTAAAAATCCGCGGTTTTTCGCGGATTTTTTTGTACCCGTATTGACGGGAAACGCATGTTTTGATATAATCTATCTAATACGATATCATTTAGAGGTTCCCTTTAGTTTATGGAGGAAATTATGACAGGAAATGTAAGACCGGAAACAATGGAAAGAATCACAACTCCCGCGCTTGCGCAGGCGTTTATCGACGAGCAGGTCAGGGAGCTGCAGGCGCAGATCGGTGACAAGAAGGTGCTCCTCGCACTTTCGGGCGGTGTTGACAGCTCGGTAGTTGCTGCTCTTTTGATCAAGGCGATCGGAAAGCAGCTTGTTTGCGTGCACGTTAATCACGGCTTGCTGCGCAAGGGAGAGCCCGAGCAGGTAGTCGAGGTGTTCCGCAACCAGATGAACGCGAACCTTGTTTATGTTGACGCGGTTGACCGCTTCCTTGACAAGCTCGCAGACGTAGCGGATCCCGAGAAAAAGAGAAAAATCATCGGCGCGGAATTCATCCGCGTGTTTGAGGAAGAGGCTAGAAAGCTCGACGGAATCGAGTTCCTCGCGCAGGGAACCATCTATCCCGACATTCTCGAGAGCGACGGCGTCAAGGCTCATCATAACGTTGGCGGTCTCCCCGAAGATTTGCAGTTTGAGCTGGTAGAGCCCGTCAAGCTGCTGTTCAAGGACGAGGTCAGAGTAGTCGGAAAAGCGCTCGGTCTGCCGGATAACATGGTGTTCCGTCAGCCTTTCCCCGGTCCGGGACTGGGCGTTCGTTGTCTCGGTGCCATCACCCGCGACAGACTGGAGGCAGTCCGCGAGTCCGACGCGATTCTCCGTGAGGAGTTCGCGAAGAACGGTCTGGAGGGCAAGGTCTGGCAGTATTTCACGGTTGTGCCCGATTTCAAATCCGTCGGCGTAAAGGACGGCAAGCGAACCTTTGCCTATCCCGTTATTCTCCGCGCGGTCAATACGACAGATGCAATGACCGCAACCGTTGAGGATGTACCCTTTGCACTTCTGCAGCACATCACCCGGCGCATTACCGCTGAGGTAGAGAACGTCAACCGTGTGCTCTATGACCTCACTCCCAAGCCTTGCGCAACCATCGAGTGGGAATAAGAACAGATGTCCCCATTCACTCTCGGTTAACCTCAAAAACTCCAAATGATGCGAACTGAAGTATCCTCGGAGCCTAAGGTATATCCCTTCATAGCGGGGTTGAGATTCCGAATCGATCTAAGTTATATCCCTTCATAGCGGGGTTGAGATTCTTAATCGAACTAAGTTATATCCCTTCATAGCGGGGTCAAATTCAGAATCGATCCAGGAGAAAGACGGACAAACAACAACATAAGTAAAAGCCTTGTGGCAATGGATGCCGCAAAGCGGCGCACCTTTGGCTAAGGCTTTTTTTCGTGCTCTGAAAGCCTGATTACATTTCAGAAATTCGGTAAGTTAAAGTCCCGTCTTTCTCTCCTAGTCGTATCTCCCTCTAAAAGAAAAGAGAAGAAAAGAGAAGAAAAGAGAAGAAGAGATAAGAAAAAAGAAGAAGAGAGAAGAAAAAAGAAGAATAAATGGCGAATATTAAGGAAATTAGACTAAGGAGAGAGGGAAACGAAGGAAAGAGAAGGAACCGAAGCGAGCCGTCTTCTAAGCCGTGATAGCGTGCGAGAAGGTGGCGAGCGGAGGGTGAACGAAGGAGAAGGACGGAAAAACGGTGAGGATAGACGACTTCGCACCAAACGAGGATAAACGACTTCGCACCATGACATAGTGTTTTCCGAAAAATCCATTTTTCGGGATTGTGTTATGACCCTTCTTGACTTGCTGAAATTCTGATAAACACTGGACTTTTGAGGTTTTTATGTGCCTCGGAGAAATCCCGAAAAAATTTCCCGAAAAGCCATCCCGAAAAACCGCACATAATTTTTCGGAACATTTTTCGGAACATTTTTCGGAGCGTTTTTCGGAAAATCGGAAAGGAGTAAGTATGAGGTCAAAGAGAATCAAAGATCGCTGCACGAAGATGCAGCTAAGTAAGTGCGATACCACTGCCCGCCTTTATGATCAGGTTATGATCGCTTTTGCTGGGCTGTTAGAGCGCAACAAGCAAGTCAGTAAGATTATGTGCAACGTATCAATGGACGGGCTGGAAGAAGGGGAATTTACCTCTGATTTTGTATGTGTCAAAGCCAATGGAGATTATATGGTCAGAGAATGTACCTGGCGTAAGAAGCTAACCCTGCCTCGAACGGCAAGGCTTTTGGAAGCATCCCGTAAGTATTGGGCGCGGCGCGGCGTTCAGGATTGGGGTATTATCGTGGAGAAGGAGCGTAGTAATGATGAAGCAAACTAAGCTGTTGCAGTCAGCAGACGGAAAGCAGATTATCCGTGTCCTTGATACAAATGGTAATAAGGCTTTGATTATTGACTGTATCCATCCTGCTATGCCGCTATATGTAGATGCGGACACTCTGACAAGTTATGTCCCGTGTGATGATGATACCCTCTGTGAAAAGACAGGATATTTGCCTGAATCTCTCGACAGTTTGAGCCCTCTCAGAAGGAAAACAGCATTAGAGCGTTATACCGTCATAGCTGGGGTATTAGCCTCTCTCTCGGATGCAAAGGTCAGATCGGCTATAATCGCAAGAGCAGCTGAGGCATATAAGGTCAGCAAGCAAACGGTCAGGGCTTACTTGCAGCAGTATCTGATCTATCAGGACATCGGAGCATTAGCCGATAAGGAGAAGAAAGAGCGGGAGCTGACTGACACAGAGAAGATCATGCGCTGGGCTCTAAACCGATTTTATTATACGCAGCACAAAAACTCTCTCCCGACAGCGTATGCTATGATGCTGAAGGAGAAGTTCACATCTGAAAACGGGGAGCTGCTTGAACATCCTACGATCAGCCAGTTCAAGTATTTTTATCGGAAGCATCGGAAGATGGAGAATTTTTATATCTCTCGGAACGGGCTGAAAGACTATCAGATGAATGACCGTCCTCTTCTCGGTGATGGCTTACAGCAGCTTGCCCCAAATGTCGGGACAGCTTTTCTCGACGGCACGATCTGTGACATCTACCTGGTAAACGACAAAGGACAGCTCGTAGGTCGTCCCGTTCTGGTGGCTGCCGTTGATGTCAATACGTCACTGTGCCTCGGATATGCGCTGCTATGGGAAGGCGGCGTTTATTCGCTCCAGCAACTTATGTTGAATATCCTCTCAGACAAGGTTAAGCTATGCCGAAGCATGGGGATCGTTATCAACTCGGATCAGTGGTCAAATACGGGATGTCTGCCTGGAAAGATGTATTGTGATCGCGGTTCTGAGTATGTCGGCAGCACTTTTGAGCAGATTACGGAGCTCGGTATAACGCTGGTTGAATTGCCGTCGTTTCGTGCGGAGTTGAAGGGCTCGGTTGAACGCTTCTTTGGTCTTGTGCAGAATTCATTTAAGACGGTCCTGAAGGGTCACGGCGTTGTAATGCCTGATTACGAAAAACGCGGCTCTCACGATTACAGGAAGGATGCCGTTCTCACGATGCAGGAATTTCACAGGATCGTCGTCAGATGCATCGTCCATTACAACTCAGAACGTGTCATTACCAGCTATCCTTATACAACGGATATGCTGGAGCGTCGTATTTCTCCCCACGCTGCGGATATTTGGAATTACAAGGTATCTCAGGCAGGAGCAAATATGATCCCCGTTTCCGAGAAGGAGTTGATTATGACGCTGTTGCCCCGCACCGAAGGAACATTTAGCCGATATGGATTTAAGGTCAACAAATTGCGGTATCATGCCGAGGGATACAAAGAACGGTATCTATCAGGTGGGAAAGCTGTTGCGGCATATAATCCCGACGATGCAAGTATGGTTTGGCTGAAGGAGAAAGACGGGCGGTTTGTCGCGTTCAGCTTGCCCTCGTTTAGCTCGGTCTAAGTTTGTCATGGTCATGGTGATCGGGAAGGATAGCGGAGCAACATACGTGATTATCAGTGTAATGATATGCGGTATAGCAAAATCGCTTTCAAGCTGCTCTGCTATCAGGTAGAAAAGTGCAAGCAGCAGAGGATACGCCCATATCCCCGTGAAGGTGATGATAA
>NZ_JAEQMG010000141.1 GCF_016680995.1 Ruminococcus difficilis
AAATGGATGGCAGGGGCAGAAGGACTTGAACCCTCGGCACGCGGTTTTGGAGTGGCTGTAGAAAGCCCGAAAAGTGCATAGATATGCCGATTTTAAGCCTTTTTTGATCCTGCAAAATATTATTGATGCTATTTTGATGCTATTGGTTATTCTGGAAAAGAATTTTGGCGAATACAGGGCAAGAGTGATGCTCTGAGGTTTCACAAATGCTGAGTGTAGAAATCAAAATTTGCGACGCCTAATCAAAGAGTACGGGCTCAGGAATCAGGGCAGATTTGACTCCGACAACTGATAACGAACATCTCTTCCGCTGTACATAATCCTGATAATACGTACTATGTAATTCCTCTCATCAACTAAATAGAATATGGTGTAGTTCTTTACAAAACATCTTCGCAAACCGCGACTTTTCCAAGGTTCATCGTCCATCAAAGCGTTTCTGAGCGGCATACTGTCAAGTGACCGAATACAATCAATGATAGAGTGATACATATTCGCGGCAACATCCGGCGAAAGCAGAGTTAAGGCTATATAGCTGTAAATTTCATCTAAATCATTCTTCGCCTGATTTGTCAATTCAATATGATAGCTCATATTCCGTACCTGCTTTTCATTTCCGCGTCAACTTCATCTAAAGAAAAAACTCTGCCATTTTCAATATCATCAAAGCCTTTTTGTAATTCAGCATCTAACTGTTCTTTAGTCAAATTGCCGATTGCTACCGGCTTGGAGACAGGAAGTGTCATTTCAAAGGGCAGACCGTTATGAAGAATAACTTGACGCAAAAAGATACCGATTGCGTTTGACATTGGAATACCAAGCTGTTCCAGAATCTGTTCCGCCTGATTCTTGATTTCGGGATCAACCCGAGTGTAAATATTTGCAGTTTTTGCCATAAAAACACCTCACATTTCTATAAAGCTATTATAACACAAATGATTGCGAATAGCAAGCAAAATGTTGAGCTATTATAAAAAAGACAAGATAATTTTCAAAAAAGTCTGGACTTTTCCGTTTTCTGTGGTATCCTGTTGTGCTTGAGAAGGAGGTATCGGCATGGATACAATCAAAGAACTGTTTTACGGAAACATCCACCCATTTGAGCGTGACATCAAGAAGGACAGTGAAAGCGACAGGCTTGCAAAACTGATTCTCAGACATGACGCAGCACTCAAAGCTACAATGAATGAAAGCGAGATCGAGCTGTTCGGGAAATTCAAGGACGCGGTGACCGAGTTAAATTGTCTGAATGAATGTGAGGGCTTTATCAACGGCTTTCGATTAGGAATAAGGCTAATGGTTGAAGCGTTACATACGGAAGAATAATCAAAATCGCAGCCCTGAAAAAATAGGGCTACAACTCTTTTGCGGTTTATTCGGCAAATGGTTTTTTCAGCCCTGTTTCGCCGTGTGTCGCCCTGTGTGCGATTTGTTGGGGGTAGTAGGATACGTACCCGATCAAGGGCGTTTGCGCGGTGTGGGCGATTTTTGAGCGCGTCTCATTTTTTGCGATGCGTGGGCAATAAAGGCTCTGTTAAGAATAAAGGACAGAACTGATTTTTCAGCCCTGTTTCGTCGTGTGTCGCCCTGTGTGTGATTTGTTGAGGAAAGTAGGGTGAGTACCCGACCGTGGGCGTTTGCGAGGTGTCGGCGATTTTTGATCACGTCTCATTTTTTGTGGCGCAGAATAGCGCTGGTAGAATAACAAGCCACAGGGGCGAAAATAGATAATTCAGCCCTGTCGCGCCGTGTGTCGCCCTGTGTGCGATTTGTTGACAAAAGTAGGGTAAGTACCCGACTGAGTGCGTTCGCGAGGTGTCGGCGATTTTTGACCGCGTCTCAATTTTTGCCGCGCTAACTCAAAGAATGCCGTTTTTCAAAATCCGGTTTATTTCCCGATTCATAATCTTTTCCGCGTCATAACCTTCAACATCGAGCATTTCGGCTTTCACCAAATGCGTTTTCGGAATACCGAAAAAGCTCTTGGCAAGGCTTTCTATGTAGCCGTAGCTGTAGGTCGGATCATAAGGTCCGCCCGCGGTGGTGACGTAGTAGAGCTCCTTTGCTTTGCATAAACCGACGGGCATTCCGCTTTCGTCATAGGTGGAAACGATGCCGGTGACGTAAATGTTTTCGATATAGATTTTCAGCGTCGCGGGAAAGGATAAATCCCAATACGGTGCGGCGATGATGATCGTATCCGCATTGGCAAACTGTTTTGCATAGTCAAACATCGGATCGCTGTAGTCGCCTTGCTCGATCAGCGCGGTGCGCTTGTTCAGCGTTTCTCTGTCAAGCGGTTTGAGGTTTTCTTTATAAAGATTCAGCTCCGTAAAATCTCCGCCGAGCTTATGTAAAACTGCCATTGCGAGCCGTTTGGTTCTCGATTCCTCGCGGACGCAGCAGTTGATGTATAGTGTCATGAATCATTCTCCTTTATCGGATATCAATATTCGCTTTCCTCGCCTGCGACATTTGAACTTTGCGCGGGATGCGATAGCGTCTGCCGTCTTTGATGAAGTTCGCGCCCGTCTGGTGAAAGTGGAACGAAGTTTCAGTTCTGCGGCATTGCTCGCGGATATCAAGAATCCAATCATAACAACAGGGTCTTGCGACGTCTCCCGATTCACCTCCGCAGGTGACTGCCTCTATCAAACCGCTTTCCAAATACTGCTCAATGTCGATGCGTTCCAGCATCGGCTCGTGGGCAATTTTACGGTGTTTGATCGGCAGCCTGAGCAGCAGCGGAATCCGCTCGTCCGCTCTCCTTTGATTTTCACAGGTGGAGCAGATTGTCACGTTTTCATAGCCGTCGCCCCAGTCGTCCGGCAAGCTCACCTCAAAGCGATGGATGCGCTTGGTGATGATGACAAAGTGCAGGTCGCTCCGTTCGCGGATGAAGCGCCACGCGTCTTTACGCCATTCGTCCGCTTCCTCAATAAAAAAGTCGGAGGTCATGCAGGCGTAAACCAAGCCGCTTTGTAAGGCGTAGCTTCCGTCGCGTTTGCGCTTGACCGGCTCGTGGAAGTTCGCGGTTTTGGTGACGACGGTGCTGTCCTTGTCGTACATCGCGTCGCGGCGGAACATATAGCAGTTCAGACAGCCCTCGCTGATTTTGTGGCACCCGTGCCACGGATTCCATATGCTCATTTTACTTTCCTCAATCGCAGTATACGTTCCAAAGATTGAATATTTGTAGAGTAAAAATGTTTGCCGGTCACAGTGGTTATATAGCTCATATAAACGCTCCAATTTTATTCTGATTCTATTCTATAAACAAGCAGAATATTTGTCAAGAGCCGTCGGCGAAATCCGACTCTGACTTTCCTTGACTTTTGTTTTGGCCTATGTTAAAATAATAGTGAAAAGAAAACAGCGAAAGAATCATCAAGGTAGTGAGGGGACATCAACAGACAACCGAATCAGTTGCTACAAAGCCGTGAGCAGTCAGGGAAAGCCTTGACGCCCTCGGCTTTTCTTTTCAAAAATTACGGAGGTAAATGAATGTACAAAAACTATGACGAGCTTCCGCTGATGTTATCGGTGCATGATGTCGCGGAGGTTCTCGGTATCTCAAAATCAAGTGCTTATGTGTTAGCGAAGGAGAAAGGTTTCCCGACACTGAAAATCGGAGCTCGGGTAGTGATTCCGAGAGACAGATTTATCGAATGGATCAACAAAAACGTTTCAAAGTAAAGAAGGAGTGAGTGAACAGGCGGTGGCGTCATGTCACAGCCAAAGCAAGGAAATTATTTCATGCTGCCGAACGAAATTTTCAATATGGATCTGACAGCGAGCGAGATTGCTCTCTATGCTTTCCTGATGAGAATGGAGGACAGAAAAACATATACGTGCTATCCGTCCTTCAAAACTATCGCAGAAGCATTGAAGATGGGCAGCAAAAATACAGTAATGAAATATGTAAGAATGTTGGAAGAGAAAGAATTGATCGAAACGGAGCATACCATCGTGGAGCACCATGACGGGTCACTTCGAAACGGGAACCTAGATCGGAAGA
>NZ_JAEQMG010000142.1 GCF_016680995.1 Ruminococcus difficilis
TACGCTTTATCTAATATGGAAGAACCGAATAAAATGACTGATTAAGTACAATTACCTTTGTGACATTAATGCTACAAAGGTGGTTTTAAAGGATAGACGACAAAAAGCCCGCTGCGTGTGCAGCGGGCTGAATTTGTATTATCAACCGGTTATCAGTTGGTGATGGTCATTTCGGTGTCCTTATCAAAGATATGGATCTTGTCGAGATCGAACGCGATATCGATGACGTCGCCGGGCTTCGCGGTAGAGGTGGGCTCTACGCGAGCGGTGACCTGAGTGCCGCCGATGTTGACGTACAGATAGATCTCAGCGCCCATCAGCTCGGTAACAACGACCTCAGCCTTGATGATGTTGTCGGTGTTCTTCTCGAGGAACTCGGGCTCGTCATGAACGTGCTCGGGACGGATACCGAAGCGGACTTCCTTGCCGACATACGGATCGAGAACGCCGTTCGCGCCCTTCTTCTCGGGCAGGGTGATGGTGTACTCGTCGAACTTCAGCGCATACTTGCCGCCTTCCTTGACCAGAACAGCGTCGAGGAAGTTCATCTGCGGGGAGCCGATGAAGCCTGCTACGAACTCGTTGCAGGGGAGGTCATACAGATGCTGAGGAGTATCGACCTGCTGGATGAAGCCGTCCTTCATAACGACGATACGGGTACCCATGGTCATAGCCTCGGTCTGGTCATGCGTTACGTAGATGAAGGTGGTGCCGAGCTTTTGATACAGCTTGGAGATCTCGGTTCTCATGTTGGCGCGGAGCTTAGCGTCCAGGTTGGAGAGCGGCTCGTCAAGCAGGAAGACCTTAGGATCACGGACGATCGCACGACCCAGCGCGACACGCTGTCTCTGACCGCCGGAGAGAGCCTTCGGCTTTCTGTCCAGATACTGCTCAATGCCCAGGATACGGGCAGCCTCGCCTACGCGGCGCTTGATCTCTTCCTTCGGCATCTTGCGGAGCTTGAGGCCGAATGCCATGTTATCATATACGGTCATATGGGGATACAGAGCGTAGTTCTGGAAAACCATCGCGATATCTCTGTCCTTAGGAGCAACGTCGTTACACAGCTGATCGCCGATGTACAGCTCGCCCTTAGAGATGTCTTCAAGACCTGCGACCATACGCAGGGTGGTGGATTTACCGCAGCCGGAAGGACCTACGAGAATGATAAATTCCTTATCCTCGATCTCAAGGTTAAAGTCGGTAACTGCAGTTACGCCGCCGTCATAGATTTTGTAGATGTGTCTCAGTGATACATTAGCCATTAAAAAACCTCCAATATTATCCTAATCTGCACGCCTAAAAGTGCAGCAAAAACTAACAAAGACTCGCTTTACGCACTTATGATAAGTGTACACCAATAATATAGCACAAAACCGTTTTTACTTCTACTTATTTTTTCACTAAATATTGGAGCGTGAATTTAGGCATTATTCCGATATGTCAAAAAACAATCCCTTGTAATTGTGCGATTTTTACAAGGAAAATGCGGATGTATCAGCTGTAAAGCATGTTTTTTGTCTGTTTTGATAATGCCTCTCGTCAAATAGTACGAAACAGCACTTCCATGTTAATCATAATTTCCAATAAACGGCATAAAGACGGGCTTTTACACCTTGTTATCGGGTGAGAGAAAGACTGTCTGAGCCTCATTTTCCGTCATCTCGCGGGTCTGACCGTCAGCAAGCGACCTGTCGAGCGCTAATGCGCCGATCTGTATGCGTTCCAGAGCCGTGACGTGATAACCGAGCGCGGCGAACATCCGCTTGACCTGGTGGTATTTTCCCTCCGAGATCACGACCTCTACGCGGTTATGATCTAGAATACGGGCTTGTCCGCTCTTACAGACCGTACCGTCGCCGAGGACGATCCCTTCCTCAAAGCGGGCGGAGATCTCCTCTCCGGGTGTTTTGTCGAGTGTTGCGATATAGCGCTTGGTGACATGCTTCTTCGGCGACAGCATACGGTGAGCGTAGTCGCCGTCGTCTGTCAGGATCAGGAGTCCCGTGGTGTCCTTGTCAAGCCTTCCTGCGGGAAAGAGCCCGTCCCGCCTGTATTCGGCGGGCAGAATGTCGAGAACGGTGCGCTCAAGCTTATCCTCAGTCGCGCTGACCACACCCTGCGGCTTGTTCATCATGTAATAGACGTATTGTTTGTAAGAGAGCGCCTTGCCGTCAAGGGCGACAGTATCGGCGTCGGGATCCGCCTTGACGTCGGGTGAACGCACGATCTCACCGTTCAGCGTAACGCGCTTCTCCCTGATCGCCCTTTGCGCCTCCTTACGGCTGAGTGAAGTTTGTGAGGCGATGTATTTATCCAGTCGTTCTTTCATATGATGCCCTCCATGTTGCCGCCGTCCGCGTCGCAGATATGGACGGCGATGATGTGATCGTCACTGACTATGACCGTGATATAGCGCCGGTCTGCTTCATAGATCAGCTCTGTCGCCGGCTTGCCCTTGTAGGGTACGAGGTCAAGTCCCTGTTTTTTTTGCAGCGCCTGATATCGCTCGTAGATCTCGTTCCAGTGTAGGGGGACTTTGATGTCGTGTCGTGAAATACATGTTGCAGCGGGATACCCGCATATCGAGAGGAACGCCGCGATATCCTCATCGTCCACCGCTCTCAGCGAATACGGCTTTCCGTTAATGTCAACGCTGTCGGGAGCGCCTGCCCGCAGCATGAGGAAGCATACCGCGACAAATACCACTGCGCAGATAAGCAAAAAAATCGTCAGCTTGTTACTGCTGATCTTGACCGAGCGAAACATACCATCACCGGTACAGTATATGCTTACTGCCGGCGGATCATGAATCGAATCAGGTGCTTGATGTCAGTAATTCAAGAAGCTCCCGCGGACTGTCCGCAAAGCCGATCGCGCCGCAGGCTTCCATGCTTTCGCGCGTTCCGTAGCCATAGCTGACGCCGATGAAATCTACTTTTGCGAGCTCTGCGCCGTGTGCGTCAAAGTGTGTATCGCCGATCATGACGGCGTTTGCTTTATCCGTACAGCCGAGTGCTTCGAGCGCGTAGGGGATGATATCCGCCTTCGCGCGGCGACTGCCGTCGACTGTTGAACCGCATACCGCGTCGAGATACGGACTCAGGCCGAGAACATCCGCAACGCCTTCGGCGACCGGCTCATTCTTCGAGGTACACAGCGCGAGACGTTTCCCTTGTTTTCTAAGTGCGGAGAGCATATCGAAAACGCCGTCGAATACGCGGTTGCTCTTCTGACCGACCTCGTCATAGTAATCGCGGTAGATGTCCATCGACTTCGGAATCAGCTCCTCGGGAACGGCGCACATCCCGCGCATCGTATCCTCCAGCGGAGGTCCGACGTACTTTGTATAATCGCTCAGATCGGGACAGGGGAGTCCGAGCGCCTCCATCGCGTGGGCGATCGATACCCTTACGCCCTCGGCACTCTCGATCAGCGTACCGTCTAAATCAAAAAGGATATAATCGTATTTTTTCATAAACCTCACCGTTTGAGATTATCTATTCCGCAATCATCAATTGCGATCATCTCAACCTTTATCATTGTATTGATGATTCTGCCGTTTGTCAATATCGGTCGATTGACTTTTCTATCGTATGATGGTAAAATACTACTGAATAATGGGTAATTATGGGTTATCCTCAGCAAAGGAGATTGAAGATATATGAAATTAGGAATCGTGGGGCTGCCGAATGTCGGCAAGTCCACCTTATTTAACGCAATCACCAACGCGGGCGCTCAGTCTGCAAACTACCCCTTCTGTACCATCGAACCGAACGTCGGCGTGGTCGCGGTACCGGATAAGCGGCTGGATAAGCTTGCCGAGATGTACCACCCCGATAAATATACCCCCGCTACCATCGAGTTTGTCGATATCGCGGGATTGGTCAAGGGCGCGTCCAAAGGTGAGGGTCTGGGCAACAAGTTCCTCAGCAACATCCGCGAGTGTGACGCGATCGTTCATGTCGTGCGCTGCTTTGAGAACGATGATATCATCCATGTCGAGGGCTCGGTCGATCCTATCCGTGATATCGAGACCATCGACCTTGAGCTGATCCTCAGCGACGTAGAGATGGTCCAGCGCCGTATCGACAAGGCGCAGAAGATGGTCAAGGGCGATAAGAAATTCCAGACTCAGGTCGATTTCTTCAAGCGTGTGCTCGATACCCTCAACGAGGGAAAGCCCGCCAGAGCGGTCGAGTGCGACGACGATGAGCGTGCGCTGCTCGCCGAGGTAGCGCTGCTGACCAACAAACCCGTTATTTTTGCCGCCAACATGAGCGAGGATGATTTTTCGAACGGTATCGAGTCCAACGAGCGCCTTGCACGCGTGCGTGAGATCGCCGCGGAGCAGCATGCGGGCGTTCTGCCCATCTGTGCCGAGATGGAGGCGCAGATCGTGGAGCTGGATAAGGAAGAGAAGGAGATGTTCCTCAGCGATCTGGGCCTTGAGCAGAGCGGTCTGGATCGACTGATCAACGAGTGCTATACCCTGCTGGGCTTGATCTCCTATCTTACCGCGGGTAAGCCCGAGGTGCGTGCCTGGACGATCAAGAAGGGCACTAAGGCGCCTCAGGCGGCGGGTAAGATCCATACGGACTTCGAACGCGGCTTCATCCGCGCCGAGGTCATTGCTTTTGATGACCTGATCGCCTGCGGTTCGATGACTGCCGCCAAGGAGAAGGGACTGGTTCGCTCCGAGGGCAAGGAGTACGTCATGAAGGATGGCGACGTCGTCCTCTTCCGCTTCAATGTATAAAATCAATACAGAAAAAAACAGGAGCCTTGCCGATGCAGGGCTCCTGTTTTTGTTATATTACGTAATTATCCGCACCGTTCTCGTTCGTGAGCGATGCGATGGTGATATTGTCAAAGTAGCGGTTAGTCAGATCATAAAATCCGCGCCACATCCCGAGCGTGCGACATTCCGCGGCGCGTTCGCACGGCTCCGCGTCGGGGCTCAGACAGGCCACGGGAGCCAGATCGCCCTCCGTCAGACGCAGGATCTCGCCCACGGTGTAGTCCTCCGGCGCGCGGGTCAGCTTGTAGCCCCCGCCCTTGCCGTGAACACCTTCGATCAGCTTTGCCTTGGTAAGAGTCGGTAGGATCCGCTCCAGATATTTCAGTGAAATCTCTTGTCGTGCGGCGACATCCTTCATCGGGATATATGTGCCGTTGTTGTGCTCGGAAAGGTCGATCAGCACGCGCAGCGCGTATCGTCCCCGGGTAGATATCATCATTTTACTCACCTGTTTCTATGAATATATGAGATTTGAGGTTATTATACCACATACCCGGTAGGTAAATCAAGAGGAAAATGACTTTACAGTCAGTATTTTATCATATATAATGAAAAGAGAAAGATTATGCGGGAGGTAAGTATGAGGGCTTTGATCGCAATGAGCGGCGGAGTAGATTCGTCGGTAGCGGCGCTGTTGATGGCTGAGCATGAGCGTATCGGCTGTACGATGCGGCTTTTTGATAAGGGAAACACCGACGACAGTCGTACCTGCTGTTCTCTTGATGATGTTGAGGATGCACGCGCGGTATGTTTCCGCCTGGGGATCCCGTTCTATGTGTTTAATTTTACCGAGGATTTTGAGAGGAAAATCATCGGAAAGTTTATTGATTGTTATCGTCGCGGCATTACGCCGAACCCCTGCATCGACTGCAATCGATATATGAAGTTTGATAAGCTCCTCGCCCGTGCCCGCGAGCTGAAGTGTGATTGGGTTGTCACCGGTCACTATGCGCGTATTGAGCAGAATGACGGTAAATATGTGTTAAAAAAAGCCCTCGATCCGTCAAAGGATCAGAGCTATGTGCTCTATAGCCTTACTCAGGAGCAGCTCGCCCATATCCGCTTCCCCTTAGGCGGGCTTTCAAAGAGCGAGGTGCGCCGTATTGCGGAGGAAAACGGCTTTGTCAACGCGTCAAAGCCCGACAGCCAGGATATTTGCTTTGTCCCGGACGGCAATTATGCGGGCTTTATCGAGAGTCGCTGCGGCAAAATGAAGAGCGGTGATTTCATCACGTCCGACGGTACGATACTCGGACGGCACAAGGGAATTTCGCATTATACGATCGGTCAGCGCAAGCATCTCGGCATCAGCGTCGGCAAGCCGATCTATGTCGTCGGTATCCGCGCGGAGGATAATACAGTCGTACTCGGTGATGAAGAGGAGCTTTTCGACACGACGGCGCGGGTGGAGGACTTCAACTGGATCTCGGGAGAAGCCCCCGAAGGCGCTGTGCGCTGTCTTGCCAAGACCCGTTACCGCCAGCAGGAGCAGCCTGCGACGGCGTACCCGAATCCCGACGGGAGCGTGACGGTGATCTTTGATACACCTGTCCGCGCGATCACCCCCGGTCAGGCGTGCGTGCTGTACGACGGCGATATTGTCCTCGGCGGCGGCGTGATCGTATCATAATACAAACAACGGCACAGTAGCGATGCTTCTGTGCCGTTTCTGTATGCGGTTATTTGATTTTTCTCGCCTCGATGTAGTAGCGCTTGTCGTGTGCGTGACCCATCGAGAAGGTCTTGCGGGGCAGACTGCCGTCCGCAGTGATTGCGGGGAAGAGCTCGTCCTTCTGCATACCCTCGAAGATGAAGCCTAAGGTGCCCTCCTGCTTGCACAGGTTCTCGACGACTTCTTCGCCGTGGATGTAGTCGATGCGTACCTCGGGATGCTCCTGCATATACAGGTCGATGTAGCTTTGCAGGGTGCCGACAGGCAGCTTCGCGGTCGCCTTGACCTCCAGCTCGCCGTCGACCTCGGGGTTGATGAAGCGGAAGGTCTGTTTTCTCATGCCGCCCTTTGCGTCGGTATAAGCGGAGAATTTCTCGATGAAGTCCTCCGAATCAACGTTGAACAATACGCGGTAGATCGGCTCGAACTCGATGCTCTCGTCGTGGATGTTGACTACTTCAACAAGCGCATAGCGGGCGAGGGGATTCTGCGAGAGGTTGTAACACTCCTTCGCGGTAGCAAGACTGTGGTTGCCGTCGCCGACAGCGAACAGGAGCTTATCGTCCTTATCGGCGATCAGCGCCTCCAGCGCGTCCTGAACGCGGGAGATCGCCTCGTCGCTGAGGAAGTAGCCGTCGATATGACCGCCGTTCTGCATCAGATCGAAGTTATACGCTTCCTTGAAGCCGCCTTTCTCGTCTGTAAGCGGCTCGATGACGGTGCGATCGGGATCGTCGATCAGGAGCAGGATGTGCGGCAGCTCCAGCGGCGCGTCCTTGCGGATCTGTACACGGGGAGGGATACGCTCCAGCACGGTCGCCTCGGTCGCGCGGATAGCGGAGGTCGCGCCCCTGCGGTAGTCGTAGTCCTCGAGATCGATCAGACCGACTATGCCGCGGCGGATGGCGTTGTTCGACTCGCGCTCAACATAGATCATGCTGTTCTCATGCAGGTCAAAGACGTCGCCGTCCAGATAGCGCTGCATCTCGGCGTTGATCGCGTTCACGCGTTCGCTGTTGTCATTGCTCAGATAGATCTCCGGCAGGATCAGGTGCAGAGTTGAGGGCTTATCGCCGACCTTCTCTTCGACTGCGTGCCAGTACTCGGGCTCGCTGGTGTACTGGTCGCATGCGACGACCGCCCAGTTCTCAAAGTCTTTCTTCGGCAGCAGAATGTCAGCAGGGTTAAAATGTTTCATCATATCACTCCCATTTGAGATTTCTCTCATTTTATGGACACAGAATACCACGAAACGGCGGGATTGACAATAACTATTGCGAAATTTCGTATATTATGCTAAACTATAAATCGGTGATGGAATGAAACAGTACAAATTGATTATGTGCGACCTCGATAATACTCTCTTGCCGATCTACACGCAGGAGCGTTTTGCCGAGATGTGGCTCAGAGATATGTCAAAGAAGTTCGCTCAACGAGGATTGGAGCTGAAGCCTGCGCTGGACGGCGTGAGCCGCGGCATCCGAGCAATGATCTTTAACGAGAGCGGAAAAAAGAATATCGATGTTTTTTATGAGGTGGTAAAGGAGGTCAGCGGTTATACCGAAGCGCAGATCGCCCCGATCCTCTACGATTACTACACAACGACCTTCAAGAATGTGTATGATCTGACTCTGCCGAATCCCTATGCGGTCAGGATCGCCGAGCTGATGCGCATGAAGGCGCAGTATGCCGTTATCGCGACGATGCCTGTATTCACGATGGAGGCGGTCGAAGAGCGTATGGCATGGGTCGGCTTAAAGCCCGGGATGTTCGATTATATTACCACTGCCGTCACCAGCTCCTACAGCAAGCCGAATCCACTCTATTTTCAGGAGATACTGGACCGCTTCCGCGCCAAGCCCGACGAGGCGCTGATGATCGGTAACGACGTCCGCGAGGATATGCAGCCCTGTAAGGCGCTGGGGATCGATGTTTTTCTCGTCACTAACCACATGATCACCCATGACCTGCCCTTCGAAGAGTTCCGCCGCGGCGGATACGCCGATCTTGTGGCGTATCTGGAATCCCTTCCGGAATAAGATTGTATAGCAAAAAACCCTCTCTGTTTTGAACAGGGAGGGTTTTACGGTATCAGAATATCGAAGTGCCAGATATTACGCACGATTCCGAAGATCACGAGCAGTCCGATCATGGTACACAGCACGATGTTTTCAAAGCGGGTGTATTTTGTTTCACCGTAGCGGATATAGCGATAGGTATGGATGAGCCAGATCGTCATGCCGATCGGAAGCAGGCAGAATACCGCGCAGTTGGAGGAGAATGCCGATCCGATCTCACCATGAAGCAAATGGACGCACATCCTGCTGACGCCGCAGCCGGGACAATACAGCCCCAGAAAGCGGTAGATCGGACAGAACAGCGACAGCCCGGTCAGCTCATGTAAAATGAAATAGGCGAAGCCCGCGGCTAAGAGAATAGCTGCGGGCTTGATTGCTTTGATTGCTCTCTCGCGCATTACTTCGTTTCATCCTGAGAAGGATTGATTTGAACAGGTTCCTGATTAACGGGCTGTGCATAGGTTTGCTGAGGAGCGGCGTTGCCGACGGGTACATTGGCGAGATTGTTCAGCTCATCCTGCATCAATGCATAAGCAACGATACCCAGGCCGAAGATAACCAGTACCAAATAGATGATGCTGCGATCTGATTTTGCCATACCGCGCATTTCGTTTGCTCTGTTGAGCTTTTCTCCCTGCTTGTATGCCCAGTAGATGCCATAGATACCGCAGGTCACAATACTGAGTAGGATAACGATACCGCCCGAGGTGGGATTGGGTTCATTCGATACGGTGTTGGTATCGTCATTCAGCCAGTATAGCCAGACAAGACCGTAAATACCGCAGGTCACGATAGTGAGGATGATGCATACCGCAAGGTTTCTCTGTTGGATCATGATTCTTCTCCTTTCTGACAGCAGACGCCGCCAGGTAAATTATTATGAAAAGCTGCGCCTTGCTTTTAAGGCGCAGTTTCCTCTTAATTAGTAAAGGTTCATGGGGTTGCTCTTTACACCGCCGATACGCAGCTCAAAGTGCAGGTGAGGACCGGTCGACCAGCCTGTAGAACCGACGTAGCCGATCAGCTCGCCGTTTGATACGTGCTGTCCGGTCGAGACAGCGGTACTGATCATATGGCCGTAGATCGTCTCGTAGCCGTTGTCATGCAGAATCCAGATGTAGTTACCGTAACCGCCGCCGCAGCTGCACCAGTTGCTGCCGTAGCTGGAGTGGGTGCATCCGCTGTAGGAGGAGATAACGGTACCGGAGTTTGCCGCATAGATCGGTGTTCCGGCAGGAGCGCCGATATCAACCGCGTTATGGGTCTCATAGGAGCGACCCTCGCCGAAGGTCGAGGTCAGGTAGTGACAGCCGGGAGTCGGCCATGTCCAGCCGCCGCCGGAGTCGATCTGGGTTGGGGCACCGGGGTCGGAGTAAGTGTTGTCGCTGCCGCCGGAGCTGCTGCCCGAGTCATCTGAGCTTGTGCTGCCGGAGCTTGAGCTGCTGTTGTTGGCAGCCGCCTGCTGTGCGGCAAGCGCTTCACGCTGCTTGCGGTAGTATTCCTGGATCTCCGCGCTCAGACCGCTGAGCTCTTCCTCGCTGAGGTTGAGGTTCATCTGGGCGTCGCTCGCCTGACTCTGTAAGCCCGCGAGGATCTCCTTGTTCTCTTCAAGCAGGGTGTTCAGTTCGCTCTTGTGTTCTTCAAGAGAAGCCTGCTCCTTTTCCTGAGCCGCCTTATCGTCCTCGAGAGCCTTCTTCTCGGCGGAGATCGCGTCGAGCTGCTTCTGCACTTCTTTGATCAGCGCTTCGTCATGATTGCTGACATATTCGACCAGCTGGAGCTTGTCGAGGAAGTCAGAAAAGTCCTTCGCGCCCAAGATGATCTCGAGGGAGCTGACGTCGCCGGAGATATAGATGGTTTTGATACGCTGACGCAGAACGTCCATGTTCTCTTCGATCTCTTTGTTAGCAGCGTCGATCTGCTTCTGCTTTTCGGCGATATCCTTGTCGAGAAGCGAGATCTTCTTATAACAAATCTGGATCTCCTCGGTCACGGATTCGACCTGACCGACGATCGCGTCAACATTCTCCTGCTGCTCGGATACCTTGGCGTTGCTCTGGTTGAGCTGCTTCTGGTACTCTGCTTTCTGAGCCTCCAGCTCAGCCTGGCGGGACTCGAGCTCGCTGATGCTGGTTGCGGTCGCGGAGATCGCACCGGCTATCAGGATCGTTGCAGCCAGGATAAAGGCTAAAATCTTCTTCATAAAATCACTCCTTATTCAGGTTTTGCGGATTATCTAAAGAAAGTCCGGATAATCGAATGTTACCAGCCGAGAACCTCGTTACCCTCGTGGGTAAGGAAGCGGCGGATGGATACCGCGCTGCCGAGCGCGCCGACTACGACGCCTGCCGCGCAGAAGATGCCGATGATAGGCCACATGACCTCGGTGAATCTGGTGTACGGGAAGTCAAGGATATTGCGAGCGGCGCTGATGATCGCGTCGGACAGCACAAAGATCAGTCCGATGGAGATGATCGCCGATATCAAACCGATGACGATTCCCTCTATAATGAACGGTACCCGCACAAAGGCGTTGGTCGCGCCTACGCTCTTCATGATACTGATCTCAAAGCGGTGCGAGAACATGGTCATTCGGATTGTGTTGCTGATGATAAACAGCGAGATGATACCCAGCGCAAGGATAATCCACAGGCTCATCGTGGTGATGAACGACGACAGGCTCGTCAGCTTCGCCGCCACGTCGCGGTGGGAAGATACCGAGGCAACCCCCGGTACGTTTTTGATCAGCGCGATGGTATCGTCGTATTTGGACAGATCGTCCATGACGATGCTGTAGGCGTAGGGGAGGGGGTTGTCGTCGCCGGTCATGTTCGCAAAGACCTCGTCGCCCAACTGCTCGCGGTACGCCTCGATGGATTCATCCTTATCGATGAACTGGACGTCGACGATGTTGTCGACCTCCTTGAGCTCTTTTCCTTTGTAAACGGCTTCGAGCTTGGTCATATTATCGTCCAGAAAGACCTTGGTGACGTTGGTATCGCCGACGGAGTCTACGATGTTCGCCACGTTAATGGTCAGCATGATCGCCGAGCCCGTGAGCACCAGACAGGAGATCAGTACGCCGATGGACGCGAGGCTCATCAGGCGGTTATGCGCCAGATTTTTGAAGCCCTCTTTAATAAGATAGCCAAAACTACTCATAACTTCTATTCCTTTCCGCTGCCTCAGATGACCACGAATCGGTCGTCGGCAGTGTCGGATACGACCCTGCCGTCGTCGATGGTGATGACGCGCTTGCCAAAGGACTTGACCAGCTCATGCTCGTGGGTAACGATCAGCACGGTGGTGCCGCGTTTGTTGATCTCAGAGAGCAGCTCGATGATCTCGTAGCTCATCTCAGGGTCAATGTTGCCCGTAGGTTCGTCGGCGATGATCATCTCGGGATTGTTGACCAGTGCTCGCGCCAGAGAAACGCGCTGCTGCTCGCCGCCGGAGAGCTCCGAGGGGTGATCCTGCGCCTTATCGGCGAGACCGACCAGCTCGAGGATATAGGGCACGCGCTTTTTGATGGCGTCGTTTTTCTTGCCGACGCAGCGCATCGCGAAGGCGACGTTCTCATAGACGGTCATCTTCGAGATCAGGCGGAAGTCCTGGAAGACGATGCCCATGGTGCGTCTGAGATACGGCACCTTACCGCGTCTCATCTTCTCAAGGTGCATATTGTTGACGATGATGGAGCCGGAGGTCGGCTTTTCCTCACGCATAATCAGCTTGAGGAAGGTACTTTTGCCCGCGCCGGAGGCGCCGACGATGAAGACCATCTCGCCCTTGTCGATTTTCAGAGATACGTTATCCAGAGCGTGTACGCCGTTGGAGGCATATACCTTGGATACGTTGTTGAATTCTATCATAGTAATTCCTTTCGCCGGCAGAAAACTGCCGCTGTTGGGATTATATGTGTTTTACTTTTGGGTGATTCCCGCGGGGATCAGTACTTGGTGGGGCTGGAGGTCAGGTACTTCTTGACCATCAGCGCTACCTTAAAGACGATCGCGTCCTCAAACTCGCGCAGATCAAGCCCCGTCAGCTTCTTGATCTTCTCCAAGCGATATACCAGCGTGTTGCGGTGTACAAAGAGCTTTCTGGAGGTCTCGGAAACATTCAGGTTGTTTTCAAAGAATTTCTGGATGGTGAACAGGGTCTCCTGGTCGAGACTGTCGATGGAGCCGCGCTTAAAGACTTCCTTGAGGAACATCTCGCAGAGGGTGGTCGGCAGCTGGTAAACCAGACGCGCGATACCTAAGTTATCATAAGTAACGATCTGGCGTTCGGTGTCGAATACCTTACCGACCTCCAGCGCGACCTGAGCCTCTTTGAAGGAGTGCGCCAGATCCTTGATACCGGTGACGGTGGTACCCATGCCGACGACGCAGTGGGTATAGAACTCAGTGGAGAGAGTATCGACGATGGAGCCGGCGAGCTTTTCGAGGTCCTTGGTCGAGATACCGGGCTTGATCTCCTTGACCAGGGCGATATCGGTCTCGTTGATATTGATGACGAAATCCTTGCTCTTATCGGGGAAGAGGTTCTGAACAACGTCAAAGGCAGAAACGTCGGTCTTTGAAGTGATCTTAATCAGCATGACAACGCGGCTGACGTCGCTGTTGAAGCGCAGCTCGCGCGCCTTCAGGTAGATGTCGCCGGGGAGGATGTTGTCGAGGATGACGTTCTTGATAAAGTTGGAGCGGTCATACTTTTCATCATAATACTGTTTGATGGAGCTCAGCGAAACCGCCAGCAGCTGAGCGTACTTCTGCGCGATCTCATCGCTGCCCTGTACGAACACCGCGTATTCGGATCTGGTGGAAGAGCCGAAGGACTTGAAGGTGTGTCCGTTAATAACAAAAGGAACGGTAGCCGACAGTGTGTCGGAGGTAATGCTCTCGTTGACCTCGCCGATCCTGCCTAACTCCGAGCAGGCGATAACGACGGATGTTTCGTCAACTACGCCGATGGTTCTGTCGATCGCGTCCTTCATCTGGTGAATAACACCCTGGAATAATCTGTTGGACATAGTTCTCCTCCATATTAAAAATAGTCAAAATACCGAACGATTTGGTGAATTACATAAATAACCCACTTTACTCATATACATTTTACACAAAAGGAGGAGAAAAAGCAACCTTTTTTTCAAAATCCGAGCGGTCTTTTCACCCGATTTTTTGAAAAAATGATATTTTTTTAATCTTGGTTGCACGCCGTTAATCTTTTTGTGCAGTGCAAAAAGCTCGCTTGGCATGAAAAAAGGGCGTCCGAATCGCGTTTCTCAAATCTTTGACATCCCGATATTATTCTTTATTAACAATATACCAAACTATAAAGCGGAAATAAAGCGTTGATATTACAATTTTTTTAATTTTTTGTGAACATTTCACCGAATTGTGTTTATCGGTTCATCTGACCACAAGATATGGAAATCCTGACAAAAGGAAAAGAGCAGACACGATCACGCGTCTGCTCTTGAATATCGGTTTATCAGCCGAACAGGTGGACCTGTACGACCAGCGCCGCGAACACGATCGATACCATGCTCAGCAGCTTGATGAGGATGTTGATGGAGGGACCCGAGGTATCCTTGAAGGGATCGCCGACGGTGTCGCCTACGACAGCAGCCTTGTGCTGGTCGGAGCCCTTGCCGCCGTGGTTGCCCGCCTCGATGTACTTCTTGGCGTTATCCCACGCGCCGCCGGAGTTAGACATGAAGATCGCCATCAGGAAGCCCGAAGCGGTAGCGCCCGCGAGCATACCGACAACGCCGTAGAAGCCCAGCACCAGACCGACAACGACCGGTACAACGATCGCGATGACGGTGGGCAGGATCATTTCCTTCAGCGAGGAGCGCGAGCACATGTCGACGCACTTCGCGTAGTCGGGGTCGGCTTTGCCTTCCATCAGACCCTTGATGTTCTTGAACTGACGACGAACCTCGATAACGACGCTCTGAGCCGCTCTGCCGACAGCGTCCATAGTCAGTGCAGCAAAGACGAACGGCAGACATGCGCCGATGAACAGACCGATCAGAACCAGCGGGTTCATAACGCTGAAGCTGGAGAAGTCAGCCTTCGCGGCAGCTTCAACATTCGCTGCAGCGCCGACTTCCTTGACCTTCTCGATGTAGGAGGCGATCAGCGCCAGCGCGGTCAGCGCGGCGGAGCCGATCGCGAAGCCCTTACCGGTAGCGGCAGTGGTGTTGCCCAGAGAATCGAGCGCGTCGGTTCTCTCTCGGACCTCATGTTCGAGGCCGCTCATCTCGGCGATACCGCCCGCGTTATCGGCAACAGGACCGTAAGCGTCGGTCGCGAGGGTGATACCTAAGGTGGACAGCATGCCGACAGCCGCCAGCGCGATACCGTACAGACCCATGTTGGGGCTTTGGATAGAACCGCCGGATACAAAGAACGCGACCAGAACCGCGATGCCGACGATGATGATCGGGATAGCGGTGGAAAGCATACCCAGACCCAGACCGCCGATGATGATGGTGGCGGAGCCGGTCTCGGATTTTGCCGCGAGATTCTTGGTGGGCTTATAGGTATCCGAGGTGAAGTACTCGGTTGCTTTACCGATCAGCACGCCTGCGAGAAGACCAGCGAGAACGGCAAAGTACATTTTCCAGTTCTCGGCGCCCAGGATGAAGTAGATCAGCGGGAACGCCAAAACTGCGATCAGGATAGCGGCGAGGTTGGTACCGCGGGAGAGCGCCTTCAAAAGGAGCTTCTGCTCGGTTTTCTCACCGGTGCGTACAAAGAAGGTGCCGATGATGGAGCACAGGATGCCCAGCGCAGCCATGATCATCGGGACAGCCATCGCCTTGAACTGCATATCGCCGTTGCCGGTGAATGCGGCAACGCCCAGCGCTGCGCAGGAGATGACGGAGCCGACATAGCTCTCGTAAAGGTCAGCGCCCATACCCGCTACGTCGCCGACGTTATCGCCGACGTTATCCGCGATAACGGCAGGGTTACGGGGATCGTCCTCGGGGATACCTGCCTCGACCTTACCGACGAGGTCAGCGCCGACGTCGGCAGCCTTGGTGAAGATACCGCCGCCGACACGGGCGAACAGCGCCATGGAGGACGCGCCCATACCGAAGGTCAGCATCGCGGAGGTAATGCCCGCGGGATCAAGACCGAATGCATACTTTAACAGGGTGAACCAGATCGAGATATCGAGAAGTCCCAGACCTACGACGGTGAAGCCCATGACGGAGCCCGCCGAGAAAGCGACTCTCAATCCCTTGTTCAGACCGGTGCGGCAGGCGTTCGCGGTACGCGCGTTAGCCGCCGTAGCGATCTTCATGCCGACGAAGCCCGACAGACCCGAGAAGAAGCCGCCTGTTGCGAAGGCGAAGGGTACATAGGGGGTCAGCAGTCCGAAAATAGCCATCGCGCCCAGGATCACGAACATGACCGCGAAGAAGATCAGTACGATGGTGTACTGTCTCTTGAGGTAAGCGTTCGCGCCGGAACGGATGGAAGCGGAGATCTTCTTCATTTTGTCGGTACCTTCGTCAAAGCCAAGCACGCGCTTCGCCATGATCACGGCGAAACCAAGCGCCAGCAGAGCGCCGACGAAGATCGCGATTACAAGATAGATATCCATGTGTTCTACGTCTCCTTTCCAAGCTCTAATCTCTGAATTTGCAGAAAAACCGTCAAAGATTAGATTTCGTATCCCTCATTTTACTATATCAAAGCGTTAAAGTCAAGGAAAACTGACTTTACAAAATAGCATAAATTGACGCATATCCTATCAAATTTTTGTAATCTGTACACATCTCAGCGCGGTCTGCTTTGCGGCGATACCGGGTGCAAAAAGCCCCGCGAGGGTTTCGCGGGGCGGAATGCTGACGGTCAGCTGACCGTTAAAAGTATTCGGATTATTTCCACAGAGGAGTCTTTCCTCTGGCGGCGGCGTTGATCTTGCCGCAGTCTGCGGTAGTGATACTGCCGTCACCGGTCACGTCCGCGCAGCTGAACTCATAGCCCGTGAGCACGGCTTTCTTACGTGCGGCGGAATTTGCTTTGCCGTAGTCGGCAGTGGTGATCTTACCGTCGCCGGTGACGTCGCCGATCGGCTGGATCTTGACATCCTGAGTGACGTTTGCGTCTGTTACGGTGATCTCGTAGACGCGCTCAACATGGTTTTCCTTGCGAACGGTCAGGTTGTAGGTGCCTGCAGCGACGTTAATGAACTCATAGTCGGTTTTACCTTCGATCATATTGGAGAAGTCGCTGTCTGTGGCAGCGAGCTCCAAGGTAACATCGGAATCGTTAAGATAAGAGGTGATCTTACCGCTGACGGTGTAGCCGGTGTCGGGAGCGGCGCCTGCGGGCAGGGTAGAAGCGTCATAGCTCCAGGTGGTCTCTACGCTGTTATCCGTGAAAGCGGACCGGACGAAATCCTTGGTCAGACCCAAGCCTGCGCCGATATCGTCGATCATCTGCTGCTCGGTCTTGGTGGAGTAGGTGCGCGCGTTTTCGATACCTTCCTTACCGGTCGCGGTCAGGAAGGTGGTGAAGATGTTCTCACCGGTCTCGCCCGCGGGGATGCAGGTACCGATAACGTTACCGGTAGAGGAGATCTGGAGACGGGGGCCGTAATCAGCGGCGTTTAAATCTTCCCAGAACGCAAGGATAGACAGCTTGGAGCTATCGACAGGGTTCTCAACCTTGTTCTCGGTATCGGCATAAGCGATATGACCGTAGCAGGTGGTATCCATCAGCAGGGAATAGGTCTCGGTATCGCCTAAGGTAAAGATGATCGCGTACTGCTCGCCGTCCTTGAGATTCATGCCCTTAGCGGCGGGATCGTAGGAGAAAACGCCGGTGAAGTTGCCGCCATCGTCATTTACCGCAGTACCGTTGAGCTTCTTGGAGCCCCAGGGGAGGGTATCGTCCTCACCGGTGGTCAGCGAGTAGATGTAGAAGCCGACCTTGCTCTTAGCGGTGACATCCCAGCCGGACTTGCCTGCGTCGAAATAAAGCTTGGTGGATTCTGTTTCCACTGCGCCGGTATTGACGGCGGAGATCGCCAGGACAGATACCGCCAGCATAACCGCCAGCATTAAAGAAATCAATTTACGTACTTTTAACATGAAAAAACCTCCTAAAATTATTGTAATTATTATTATAACACATTTAAGTGTTATTTTCAATTATATTCTGAGAGGTTGCGTATATAAATTTTTGGATTAGAATTGAGCTGTTTTTTGATTTTTTTAGTTGCACCGGAACCGACTCTGTGATACAATAATATATTGTATATCAGAAATGACTTTTATCCGAAAGGTGTGAAAAAATGAAATCTATCCTACGCCACTTCACCCCGCGCGGTTGGCTCGCGACGGTGGGCGCTGTCGTGTTGATCGGGGTGTCGGTGTGGCTCGAGCTGTTGATGCCCGACTACACCAAGGAGATCACCTCGCTGTTGATTCTTCCCGGCTCTTCGATCGGCGATCTGCTCTGGGCGGGCGGCAAGATGCTTTTGTGCGCTTTGGCAAGCCTGCTTGTCAGCGTACTGGTCGTAGCGGTGACCGGTTACCTCGCCGCCGACTATTCCTTCAATGTGCGCGCGAAGCTCTACGATGCGGTCGAGAGTTTTTCGATGGCGGAGATCAACCGCTTCTCCACCGCTTCCCTGATCACCCGCTCCACCAACGATATCACCCAGGTACAGACCATCATTGTGTTCGGCTTGATGATGATCGTCCGTGCGCCGCTGATGGCGGGTCTCGCGATCACCAAGATCACCGACAAGAGCGCCGAGTGGACTTTTTCCGCCGCGATCGCTGTTGTTATCGTGATCGTCGTGCTCGGCGTATGCTTTATCTTTGCACATCCGTTGTTTCAGCGTATCCAGACCCTGACCGATAACATCAACCGTATCACCCGCGAGAACCTCACCGGTCTGCGCGTGGTGCGCGCCTATAACGCCGAGTCTTATCAGAAGAATAAGTTTGAATCCGCAAACGCCGACATCACCAATAATAATATGAAGGCGCATCGTATCATGTCGATCATGATGCCCTCGATGATGCTGGTGATGAACGGACTCTCGCTGATCGTCTACTGGATCGGCGCCTACCTGATCGAGGGCGCGCCGCTTGCCGGTAAGGCGGGGCTGTTTCTCGACATGACCGTCTTCTCGCAGTATGCGCTGATGGTCATCATGGCGTTCATGATGCTGAATATGATCTTCATCATGGGTCCCCGTTCCATGGTCGCCGCGAAGCGTATCAACGAGGTCATCGATACCCCGTCCTCTATCAGCGACGGTAAGGGCGTCGAGCATACCGATACCGAGGGCGAGATCGAGTTCCGCAACGTCAGCTTCCGCTATCCCGATGCGTCCGACGATGTGCTCAAGGAAATTTCCTTCAAGGCGAAGAAGGGCGAGACCGTCGCGATCATCGGCTCCACCGGCTGCGGCAAATCCACCCTGATCAACCTGATCCCGCGGTTTTATGACGCGACCGGCGGCGAGGTGCTGGTGGACGGTGTGAACATCCGCGAGTACACTCTTGAGCAGCTTCACAATAAGATCGGCTACGTTCCGCAGCGTGCGGTGCTCTTCGCCGGTACGATCAATACCAACGTCGCGATGGGTGATAACGGCACTGCCGGCTATACGCAGGAGGATGTTGCCCGCGCCGTGAGGATCGCTCAGGCAAAGGACGTCGTTGAGAACTACCCCGAGGGATACGAGCACCCTGTCGCTCAGGGCGGCTCCAACCTCAGCGGCGGGCAGAAGCAGCGTATCTGTATCGCCCGCGCCGTCTGCCGTAATCCCGAGATCCTGATCTTTGATGACAGCTTCTCGGCGCTCGACTACAAGACCGACCGTGTCCTGCGCGAGACCCTGAAGAAGGAGACTGCGGGCACGACCAATATCATTGTCGCCCAGCGCATCGGTACCATTAAGGACGCCGATCAGATCATCGTGCTGGACGAGGGTAGGATCGCCGGAATCGGCAAGCATAAGGACCTGCTCGATAACTGCACCATCTACCGCGAGATCGCGTTATCACAGCTGGGAGAGGAGGAGTTGAAGAATGTCTGAGAAGAATAACTCCGCCCCTCAGTATATCAGAAAGAATCGTGAGGCGCTGATCGGCGCCGACAGTAAGCGCCCTCAGGCGCAGAAGGGCATGGGAGGTCCGCGGGGCGTCGTGACCGAGCGCTCCGATAATTTCGGAGAAGCGTGGAAGAAGACGCTGGGTTACGCGAAGCCCCAGCTCCCCGCGATCATCGTCGCGATGACCTGCGCCGTGATCGGCACGATCATCTCGCTGATCGGTCCCGGACAGATCCAGAAGATCACCGACCTGATCACACAGGGCATCACGGGTCACATCGACCTCGACGCAGTGACGGCTACCTGTACCTTCCTTTTGATCCTGTACGCCGTCAGCTGGCTGATGAACTTTGTACAGCACTTCATCATGGCGACCGTTGCCCCGACAATCAGCCGCCGCATGCGTACCGATATCACCGAGAAAACCAATCGTCTGCCGCTGAGCTTCTTTGATTCGACCTCCTTCGGCGATATCCTCAGCCGCATCACTAACGATATCGACACCATCGAGCGTACGCTCAATCTTTCTATCGCCCAGTTTATCACCTCGATCGCGCTGTTTATCGGTTCGGCGGTGATGATGTTCGTTACCAACTGGATCCTCGCTCTGACCGCGATCGTCGCTTCTGTCCTCGGCTTCTTCCTGATGTCCGTGATCATGAAGCGCTCTCAGCTCCACTTCAACCGTCAGCAGCGTCACCTCGGCGCTATCAACGGTCATGTCGAGGAAATCTACGCCGGTCATAACATCGTCAAGGCGTATAATTATGAGAAAGAAAGCAAGGAGGAGTTCAGCCGCATCAACCGTCATCTGCGCGACTCGGTATTCAAGAGCACCGCGCTGTCCGGCGTGATGCAGCCGCTGATGACCTTCATCGGCAACCTCGGCTATGTCGCCGTGTTCATCGTCGGCGCGTTATTGGTGCGCGGAGATATGATCTCCTACGGCGTGATCATCGCGTTCACCATCTATGTCCGTCTGTTCACCCAGCCGCTGCAGCAGCTCGCCCAGAGCTTTACCAATATGCAGAGCACCGCGGCAGCCGCGGAACGTGTATTCGAGTACCTCGACGAGGAGGAGCTCTCCGATGAGAGCAACAAGACCCGTACCCTCGATAAGGTGAAGGGCGACGTCCGTTTTGAGCACGTGCGCTTCGGCTATAATCCCGACCGTATCATCATAAAGGACTTCTCCGTCGATATCAAGGCGGGCCAGAAGGTCGCGATCGTCGGACCTACCGGCGCCGGTAAGACCACCATCGTCAACCTGCTCATGCGTTTCTATGAGCTCAACGCCGGTCGAATCTTTATTGATGATGTGCCGATCGACGAGCTGACGCGAGAGAACGTCCACGAGCTTTTCTGCATGGTATTACAGGATACATGGCTCTTTGAGGGCACGGTGCGCGAGAACCTCGTTTACAGCAAGGAAAACGTCACCGACGAGGAGCTCGACCGCGCC
This sequence comes from Ruminococcus difficilis, assembly GCF_016680995.1. The sequence goes on from NZ_JAEQMG010000142.1 coordinate 21,111, forward strand.
TGTAAGGCGGTGGGTATCTACCACTTTATCCACACCCTCCCGCACGGCTACGATACGATCCTCGATGATAAGTCGAGTCTTTCCGCAGGTCAGAAGCAGCAGCTCACCATCGCCCGCGCGATGATCGAGAACGCGCCGCTGCTGATCCTCGACGAGGCAACGTCATCCGTCGATACCCGTACCGAGCGCATTATCCAGAAGGCGATGGATGGCTTGACCGAGGGCAGAACCTCGTTTGTCATCGCGCACCGTCTTTCTACCATCAAGAACAGCGATCTGATCCTCGTGCTGAAGGACGGTGACATTATCGGCTCCGGCACGCATGAGGAGCTGCTGAAAGAGGGCGGTTTCTACGCCGACCTGTACAACAGTCAGTTTGAGCAGAGTGCGTGAGCGATCTGCAATACTACTGTGCCTGAGGCAAATTGCGGGTACCTGCCCGCACCGATTGATCTGATAAAGAGGTAAGAATCATCATGAAAATATGTGTATATGGAGCCGCGTCCAATGCGATCGGAAAGACCTTTCAGGACGCGGGACATGAGCTGGGGGAAAAGCTCGCGAAGCGAGGTCACAGCCTCGTTTTCGGCGGCGGAAGCTCCGGTATGATGGGTGCTGTCGCCCGCGGTACTCACGACGGCGGCGGACATATCACCGGTATCGCGCCTTCGTTTTTCAACGTTGACGGGATCCTCTATCCTCTCTGCGACGAGATCATCTATACAGACACCATGCGCCGGCGCAAGCAAAAGATGGAGGAGATGAGCGACGGCTTTATCGTATCCCCCGGCGGGATCGGTACCTTTGAGGAGTTCTTCGAGATCCTGACCCTCAAGCAGCTGGGCAGGCTCTCAAAGCCCATTGCCATCCTCAACACCGACGGCTACTATGATTCGCTGCTTGAAATGCTGCGCCATACCGCTGAGACCAATTTTATGAGCGAAAAGAACTTCGCGCTCTTCTTCGTCAGCGACGATATCGACAAGGTGATCGATTATATCGAGAACCCGACCGAGATCGGATTCGACGTAAAGGAGCTCAGGCGGCTGTAATCGCGTATTGCATTTTTACCGGAAATATACTATACTGAATAAGTACGTAAATCTTGCGGATTTATCCGCTTTACAGGAGTGAACACCAATGTGCAAGGAATGTGAGAAAAAACCGTATTATATCACCACGGCGATCGCTTACACCTCTCGTAAGCCGCATATCGGCAACAGCTACGAGATCGTGCTGACCGACGCGATCGCGCGTTATAAAAGAATGCTGGGCTATGACGTCTTCTTCCAGACGGGAACAGACGAGCATGGTCAGAAGATCGAGATGTACGCTCAGGCGGAGGGCTGTACGCCCAAGGAGTATGTCGACAAGGTCGCGGGCGAGATCCGCGCGATCTGCGACGTGCTGAACACGTCCTATGATTACTTCATCCGCACGACCGACGAGAAGCACGAGAAGGTTGTACAAAAGATCTTCAAGAAGCTCTATGAGCAGGATGATATCTACAAGGGCAGCTACGAGGGGCTGTATTGTACTCCCTGCGAGAGCTTCTGGACGGAGTCCCAGCTCGTAGACGGCAAGTGTCCCGACTGCGGCAGAGAGGTCAAGCCGATGAAGGAGGAGGCGTACTTCCTGCGTCTTTCCAAGTATCAGAAGCAGCTCGAGGAGTATATCGAGAGCCATCCCGACTTCATCTATCCCGAGAGCCGAAAGAAAGAGATGCTCAACAACTTCATCAAGCCCGGCCTGCAGGATCTCTGCGTATCCCGTACCAGCTTCAAGTGGGGCATCCCCGTTGATTTTGACGACAAGCACGTGGTCTATGTCTGGATCGACGCGCTCTCCAACTATATTACCTCGATCGGTTACGATCCCGACGGCAGCAGCGATCAGTATAAGAAATACTGGCCTGCCGACGCTCATATCATCGGCAAGGATATCGTTCGCTTTCATACCATCTACTGGCCGATCATGCTGATGGCGTTGGGCGAGCCGCTGCCTAAGCAGGTTTACGGCCATCCGTGGCTGCTGTTCGGCGAGGATAAGATGAGCAAGAGCCGCGGCAACGTCATCTATGCCGACGAACTGGTGAAGATGATCGGCGTGGACGCGGTCCGTTATTACCTGCTCAGCGAGATGCCCTTCGCGAACGATGGCTCTATCACCTACGATACCATCGTCGAGCGCTTCAACTCCGACCTCGCGAATACTCTCGGCAATCTGGTCAACCGTACCGTCGCTATGAACAACAAGTATTTCGGCGGCGTGGTACAGGAGCCCTCTGTCAAGGAGCCCATCGACGACGAACTCGCGCAGTTCTGCCTCGATACCGTGAAGAAGGTCGACGATGCGATCAATGTTTTCCATATGAGCGACGCGGTCGAGGCGGTTATCAACCTCGCGAAGCGCTGCAACAAATATATCGACGAGACTACTCCGTGGGTACTGGCTAAGAGCGAAGATACCAAGCCCCGTCTGGGTACGGTGCTCTATAACCTGCTTGAAGGAATCCGTTATATCGCGGTGCTTCTCCAGCCCTTTATGCCCGATACCAACAAGGCGATTCTGGAGCAGATCAATTGCGATATCGCCGACTACGACAGCCTGAGCTCCTTTGGCGGTTACAAGACCGGTACACAGCTGGGTCAGGCGACTCCGCTGTTCGTTCGTATCGATCCCAAGCAGTTTGAGGCTGAGCTCGAAGCGATGCAGAAGGCTAACGCGGAGAGCGAGAAAGCGATCGAAGAGATCGCCGACGAGACCGCGTTTGTTCTGCCCGAGCATAAGCCGGAGATCGCCTTCGATGATTTTGAGAAGGTCGAGCTGAGGGTCGCGAAGGTTCTCGCCTGTGAGAAGGTTAAGAAGAGCAAGAAGCTCCTGAAATTCACCCTCGACGACGGTGAGGGCGAGCGTACCATCCTCTCCGGTATCGCCGAGTATTACGATCCCGAGGAGCTTGTCGGTAAGAACATCGCCTATGTCGCGAACCTCGCGCCCCGTAAGATGATGGGTATCGAGAGCTGCGGCATGATCCTCTCCGCCGAGAGCGGCGACGGGCTGAAGGTCGTCACCATCGACGACAGCATCCTCCCCGGCGGATCCTTAGTATAATCAATAAAAGCACGGCGGGCGCACAGTGCATTGTTGCTCCCGCCGTTACTTTATAAAGGTGAAATATGCTGACAAATATTTTTGACGCGCACGCGCATTATGATGATAAATGGTTCGATGAAGACCGTGGGTCGCTGCTTGAGGCCATGCCTGATAACGGCGTTTCCTATATTGTCAACGCCGCTGTCGATCTCCTGACGGCAAGGATTGCGATCGGCTATGCCGAGACCTATCCCCATGTCTACGCCTGCGCCGGAATCCACCCCGAGAACCTCGAGGGGCTCGCCCCTGATTATCTCGATCAGTTGACTGAGTTGTTAAAGCACCCGAAGGTGGTCGCCCTCGGCGAGATCGGGCTCGACTATCACTGGGATATCCCGCGCGAGTTGCAGAACCGCGTTTTTGAGGAACAGCTGATGCTCGCGAAGGAGCTGGACGTACCGGTCGTGATCCATGACCGTGAGGCGCACGGCGATGTGATGGCGCTGCTGAGAAAGTATCAGCCCAAGGGTCTGATGCACTGCTTCTCCGGTTCGGTGGAAATGCTCAGGGAGGTCATGAAGCTCGGCATGAGCATCTCCCTCGGCGGCACCGTCACCTTCAAGAACGCCCGCGTACCCGTTGAGGTCGCGGCGGCGGTTCCTCTCGACCGCCTGCTGCTCGAGACCGACGCGCCTTATCTTAGCCCCGCGCCGAACCGCGGAAAGCGCAACGACAGCCGCAACATCGCCTATACCGCTCAGCGTATCGCCGAGATCCGCGGCATGGACGCACAGGAGCTCGTCGATATCACCACCGAAAATGCTAAAAGATTGTACGGGATAAAATAAAAAAGCCTGTCATATTGACAAGGGCAGAAAACGTGTTATAATATTAATACAAGGAGCTATCCGATAGACGGTTAGCCCAAGCTGTTAGTTAAAATAACCGCCGCTTTAGCCGAGGGCGGTTATTTTTTATGCGTAAACATCAGTATGGTGAAGACCAGAGTGAGTATTCCTACGATCAACATAGCGAACGCTAATAATTCGCTATATGTAACGTACTGCATAAGAATCCCCCCTTTACAGTCAAGTATCAGAGGGACATACCCTCCGAGAAAAGAGGGTTAACCACCTACCGTTATGGATAGTTCCTTGCATAGGTATTCTATCAAAGACATATTTGCTTGTAAAGAATTGTAGCAAAAGCGTAATAGAAATTTGCAAAAGAGTAACCCCCTGAACCCGCATAAAACCTGAACGCACCGCTCTGTCAACACCGCTTGAGCAGAGTGGTGCTTGCTTTTTTTCGTTCTTCACTGTATGATGAAGTCACTCCAAGCGAAAGGATGGATCTACATGGAAAATAACCGCCCCGATTTTATGAAGAACCGCCCTGTGGCAGCACCCATGAATCAGGTCAAGGATGTCTACGGATCACAGAAGAAGTCCACGCGTATTACCCTGACCGTGCTCCTTGCCGCGGTCGACCTCGTTATCCTCGTGATCAGTCTGATAACGGGCAATTATATGGTGACGCTCATCTTCGCGCCGCTGCTGCCGCTTCTGGTGATCGCTGTCATCATCGGCAGGCGGGCTGACAGGCAAAACACACCCCCGCAGCCGTCACAACATCCCGACGCGCTCTTTCAGGAGCACGATGAGTAGAAAGGAAGCTTAAAATGGCAGAATTCGGTGAAAACATCCGCAGGGCGAGAGAGGAACTGGGCATTACCCAGCAGACGCTCGCGGATCAATTATATGTGACCCGTCAGGCAGTGTCACGATGGGAGAACGGCTCACGCTATCCCGACCTGCTGACGGCTAAGCGGCTCGCCGCGTCCCTCGATACGACCTTGGACGACCTGCTTGCCGACGACGATATGCACACCTATCCCGAGGTCAACCCCGTCATCGAGTACCCCTTATATAAAAGGGTACAGACCGCACTGTTCTCAGCGGCATTCATGGTGAATCTGGTA
>NZ_JAEQMG010000143.1 GCF_016680995.1 Ruminococcus difficilis
TCGTCCGTCATTCTATCCGTAACTTGTCTTGCTGTCCAACCATGATTTTTGATGTAACGCATAGCATCTTCAACGCCTTCTTTATATTCCTGATATGTAAGATCATCTTCTGCTCTCATGTTACCTACCTCGTTCTTCCTGCCCATGGCTTGTTTTTATTTTTTTCTGCCTGCTTCTTCGCATTCGATACTGCATTTACCTTGACATTTGGAAAGTTCTCTTTAAACTGCTGCATAACTCCTCGACAGCTTTCGCACATACAGCGTTCTGACAACAAGTTAAGTGTATGTTCTTTTCCATCTCCTGCAGCTGATGCTGCATATTCAAACAGTTTCGCTTCACTATCACCAAATCTGTCATGATTTCCCACAACCGTTGTTTTAAATTTAGGCGATTTTGTTTGTAAAACAAGAGTTGTTTTGTCTCCTTTAAAATTGGTATATGCTGAATCTCCTTCTTCATCCAACTGACTATTTCCAAACTTTGTAACGCCGTCAAATTCCATAACTGCAATATTACCTTTTCTTTTTGCAGTTCCAGTGAAAAGCTCTGTCTTCGTCTGAAATGCTTTCTGATCCAGTTCGTAAATCTTGGATGGGGACATTTCACCGGAATCAACATCGTACAGTCTTACAACCGAATATCTATGCTGTAGTTCGTCCCACTTCTCAGGATCATTATACTTCATCTGCCTGAAATCCGCAAGACTTCCGGCATCTTCTTTCAGCACTTCCTTGTACCGTTTGTACTGGTTCGAATCAATCTTTGCGTTTCGTATCATCTCCGGTGTATAGCGTGCGTTCTGCTGTTTCGTGTTGGTCGCTACCTTGCCCAGTCCATCCTGATAGATTCGTTCACGCTGTTCCACAAGTCCCATTTTCTTGCTAAACTGCTTATACTCGTTCAGCTGTCCCTGGTACTTTGCTTTTTCCAGCATGATGTCATCCTTGTCAGCTCCTGCCTCTTCTAACAGCCGAATCTTCTGACGCTGGGCACGCATGGCGGTTTCCATCTTCCTCTGCTGCTGTGTCTGTTCGTAAGCATTGAGCTGCTTGCCGTTCCATTCTTTTGTCTGGGCTTCTCTTTTGTTCTGCTCTTCCAGCCAGTCATCCGGATAGAGACGTTCGGAAACGCCAGGAATGAACGGGTGGAACGTATGCCGGCAGTTGGCACCACACAATCCTGTGACGGTTCCGTATCCGCAGACCGTCCCTAATTCCTTCTTGCTGAACACCCTGCCCTGCCATGTCTGGTGATCTGGTCTTGCACATGGGTGCCAGGACACTTCAAAATACTCTGTATCGAGTTTTTCTGCGTTGTGCTCACTGACCTGTGCCGTGATCTGGTTCACGCCCGTAAGGACGGCTCTGCGTGCTGCCACGTCTGCCCGGTTCGTATGCCCGGAAGCATAATCCACCACCCTCAGCCCGCTGTTCGTCATCTGGGTGACGACTTTCCGGATCGCCGAGTTGTAGTCTGTGCCGCCCGTCACAACGTCCTGGATGGCCGTGTCCACGTATTTCTGGTAGTACTCGGCAAATGGTGTGAATACCCGCTTCCCTGCCATCAGGACTGAAAATCCGTAGCTCTGTGCCATATTAACGAGCGTGTCTTTCGTCTGCTTCTTGGTCGCCTCTGTGAGCTGTTGCAGCCATTTGTTATCCTCCGGCGTCAGGAAATCATCATTGACCTGTTCATAGATCTCCCGGTTGCGGACGTATTCCCATTCCGCTACCTTGTCATACATCTCAAACATTTCTGCCCAGGTTGCCCCCAGTGCTTCCTTGATGATCCGCTCCACCTCTTCGCGGGACTTGCCCATCTCGATCAGACGGTTAATCTGGTAATCTGCCGTTGATGTGATCTCTCCGGTCTTTCTAATCCGGCGGATAACATCTTCCATGATACGCCTCTCGGCTTCCCTCCAGATCTTCTCAGCCTGCAGCCCCATCCGCTGCACATCCGGTGCGGTTCTCTCCTCTGCCATGACATCACTCCATCACGTTGTTCTGCACTGGCAGGTTCTTTCTGGCCTGTTCCAGTGTTTCGCCGAACCATTTTGCCCGGTACTCATCTACCCCCATGGCTCCCATGGAGACATCCTGCCGGTCTCTCTGGCGTTCTGCCTCCTTATCCTCGATAATCGAATCATCGAAGTTGATTGTGACTTCTACGTCCTCTTTCAGTGGTTCACCGAGGGTAATACCAAGACGGATGATGATGCGGATCAGTTCTTCCAGGGCACTCTGCAGCACGATTTCATGCTTGCACAGACTCCGGTACATATCACTGTTTTCCGAAATCACCTGCGTTGCCGTTGCGACCGTACCTTTCTCGAACTTATAGCGTTCTGTTCCGAACCCGCATTTCATAGACAGATAATTCAGGTCATCATTCAATGCCTTGCTGTGCTGCTCTGTGCGAAGCTCCATGTTGACCTCATAGATCGGGTTTGTGTCTTTCAAGGTTTCTTCCGGCAGGCTATAGAATACCGTGTCATTCTCATCAAAGACCTTGTTGCCGTTCTCATCCGTCAGCATCTCCGGAGCCACAAAAATCCTCTTACGTCCAAGCCCGAACTCGTTGGCATAAGAATCATATTCTGTGTCGATCTTCCGCAGTATGTCGATGCTGTTCGCAAAAAGACTGATACCCATTGGGTTCTCCTCGTCTTCCATATCGGCATTGTTGACCATGTTCAGCCTGTCGATCACAAATTGCGGCTCTGCTGATCCTGTCTCGATCTCTTCCGGAAGCCCGGCAAAGATTGGAACCTCCTGCCACTCTTCTTCGGTAAGCTCCTGCCCGCAGGTCGAACCTGCCGTCACCAGCAGTACGGTATTTTCAATGCGGTAATTTCCATCCCCGCCGACCTTGTGATGCTGCAAGTGCAGATATCTCTTTGTGCAATAGGTTTTCGGAAATGCAAATATTACTTCCTGAATCTTTCCGTTTTCCCAACTGACCGGGAAGATATTTTTTGCAGTCACATAATTGATCTTGATTCTTCCGCCGGTCACTTCGCCCAGCAGACCGCTCTGCAAGTCCTCGATACACGGAACATAGGCAACGGTTCCAGAGCACGCCTTTCGTTCCTGGTATTCATTTCCAAGTGTGTCAAAATGGTTGTCCTGCAAGATCTGACGAACAAATGCATCCGTTCTCTGGTCATCCAGTACGATCGTCACACGTTCGTTCAGCAGCAGATCTGCCATATCCTCACAGACTTTCTTCGCCATGCCGAGGCTGTGACGCTTGCATCTGCTATAGCATCCCCTGCCGGTATACACACGGTAGAAAGTGAACCGTTTCACATTTCCGTTGTACCAGCTCTCCCACTCCGCTATTTTTCCGTAAAAAGAAGAAGGGAGCGTATTGATTCCCTTCTTTCGAAAATATTGAAAAATATTCAATTTCTGTCCTCCCTTTCTTCCTTTGGCAGGAACCGCTTCACCCTGTTCCAGAGCCCCATGACCAGATACCTCAGGGCATCGAGGCAATGGTCGTGCTCTTTTACCGGTACTTCTCTGCCCTTATCTAATAGTTTCCTGTCGTATTCGTATAAGCCAAATTCTTCGATCAGGTGCTTCTGATCCGGCGATATCCGAAGAATCCCATAGGTCAGCAGTTTCTGAACCCTGGCAATCCCAAGTGCGACCTCGTTCTGTGCATCCTTGAAATGTATGGTCAGGCCTCTCTGTCGGCAGGTTCTCTTGATTTCTTCCTGCAGTCCCCGTGCCGATGGGTCTAAGTACAGGTAGAAGATGTTGCAACCATATGCCTCTTGCAGGGATTCCACGAAGTCTGCAAAATCAGCCGCATATTCTGATGGTGATTTCTGCTTTCCGGTTTCCCTGCCCGAATGGTAGTACTCCTGTAAGCCATCCAGACGGCACTGATATTCGTTGATACCGCAGGCCTGATAGGTCGTTGCGTTCTGCTGTCCGTAGTCTGCCCCGATGCCGATCAGGTTATATTTCTGTCCTTCTTCCGGCCTGCCTTTGTGCCGTCCGGAAAACATATAATAAATCAGTTCATCAACGCCGATACACTCTCCCAGCCATACCCAGCTGTATTGTTTTTTATCCAGACGCATCATGGTCTCGGCAGTCTCGATCAGGTCACGCCCCAGCCATTCTTCCGGTACATCCCTGTAATCTGTGTGGATGTGGATGCAGTCCGGGCGTTCTTCCATCTTCTTCAGCCATTCCATGATCGGGGCATTCGGGTTCTTGGGCGGATTGAACAGGTAGATCATCTGAAACCCGGAACTATTGCCGCGGATGAACGTTGCTTCAATGTTCTGCAGTTCATCTTCTCCTTCACCGTCCTCAAAAAACTCTGTCAGCTCGTCCAGGATGACCAGTTTGATCGGCTTGTCCTCATCAATGATACCTTTGGTATCGTCAATGCCATCTGATCCGGAAAAGTATATGCTCGAACCGTTCTTCCGGTAGCTAATCTCCATCGGTGACTTTGTGATCCGGAAGCGGTTCTTTGGTATCTGCAGCCTGCCAATTCCACGGAGCATCTCTTTATACACTGTTTTTCTCAGCTTATTGTGATGCTTACGCAGCACCACCACAGATCCGTGGCTGTCCGCTATGATCTGATAGTTGGCACGGATTGCCACAAAACTGGACTTTGTGCCGGCCCGCCCCGATGTCAGGATAATGTGCCTGTACTTCCTGTTATTGAACACCGGCAGATACTTCGGGATCACAATATCAGATATCCGTACCTGTTTCTTTTGGTGCATCATTGATAATCTCCACCCCGTCTTCCTGGTTTTCGTTTCCGTTTTCCCTGCCGATCTTGTCTGCCTGTGCCTTTAACTGCTGGATACGTGCCTTTTGTTCCTCACTGGCCGCCTCCCAGTTTTTATGCAGCATCTCGTCATACTGCTTGATCATGTTCCTCAGCTCGCCCTGTGCCCTTGCCTGGGCTTTCAGGAACTCATTCTGCTTGTCCCATGCCTGTTGTACTTCCCATTTCTCTCCAAAAACGTTTCCTTCTTTGTTTTCTATTTTTTCGATCGTCTTGTCCTGCTGATCCTTCACGTAGGCAATACGCTGTGCACGTATAATGGCAGCGTATGCGATCTGAATCTGATGCCATAGAAGATCCAGCGGGTCAGCCTGTTCAATCGCCGAGAAGATTTCCTGTGTTTCCTCCGGCAGGTATTTCCGGAAGAATCCATACTTCTCAGCATTCTTATTCCCAGGCGGCCCGGTCGCATTTCTGTTCCCCGGCTGACCGCCTTTTTTTCTCTTTTTCGAACGTTCGCTTTTTATATCCGAACGCTCGTTTTCCCATTTGTGCGTGCATTTCCATCTTCGGACTGTCCCTTCCGGGATATTTAGTTGACTTGCAATCTCAACTAATTTCTGTCCCTGCAAATACATCTGTTTTGCTTGTTCTATTCGTTTATCCGGTGCTCTTGCCAAGCCTCACCACCTCTTATTCGTCGTTTTGTAAGTACACAAAAAGACACCCGGCACTGCCAGATGTCTTCTTGCGGAAAATGTAGTATTCTTTTGAGAAAGGATTCTTATATGTCCCCATCAGGGAAATCGGAACAGAAGGACTCGAACCTTCGTCCATCTTACAGACCGTGTCTGGTGCTCTCGCCGCTGAGCTATGTTCCGATGCTGCCGGGCTGTTGAGACCCGGCAGCTGTTAAAATATACAATACAGAGGTAAATGTAACAACCATGTCAGCATCAGTTTTTCAACCAACCGATGATACCATTAAATCACGAAAGTACCCCCTCTTAGTTACCCACTTTTAAAAATTTTTATCTTTTTTGTGCCAGAAGAAAGAAAAAGTATCTTCTCGCCTCATAAAATTTTCTACGCCCCATCGGCACATCCATGTATTCATACGGCACACCAGACGTCACATTCTTCAGAATCCACGGATATATTTCTGCATCCGCTTCCATCGCCGTCTGCTCGATCAGCTCCGTGTCACGCTTAAGCTGTGCGATCCGCAACGCCTTTTTCTCCGTTGGGTTGCTGCTCGACGTTCCTCTCGGCATCCCGTCCTGACTAAAACCGTCTATGCCATAGTTCCTGTCAATCTCCTGCTTTTTCTGCCAGTATTGCAAACAGAAGTATTTCAGCTCATTGTATTTATCTCTTGAGATATTATGATCGCTCAGCTTCATATCTCGCTTTCTGATCTCCACCGGCATCGCCTCCCCTCGTATGTATCACAGTTTCCACTTTCTTCCGGTGTGCTTGTCAGTGATTTCCGTCACTTTGATCCCCTGCACACTCACAACCGTATTCAACGCATCAAATATCTTTCTGATGTGCTTCGGCATCTTATCCGCCTTTCGCACGGCTCTGTCTGCTGTCGGATCACGGTATCCTTCATGATTCATCCACATCACTCCAATCTTGCATTTGTCCGCACCACGGGCAATACGGCAGATACTTTTGCACCTCATCGCCGCAGTTTCGGCACTCGTAGGCTGTTCCACCAAACACGCTCAGTACAGCCTGCGGTTTCTTCGGTGTTCTGCTTTCATCGCTCATCTTCCCGCCCCTTTCGATCTCCTGTGCCCTGCGTGGCGGGCACTGATTATTTGATTGCTTTCGCTCCGATGACGCAAGCCGGGGCGAAGCGAATGCTGCCCGCTGCACTGATGTAGTCGACGTCGCCGGACGCGGCCACATTCCACGTATTGGCCGCGTAGCCTCTGTGAGCAGATCTTGTCCAGTGCCACTCTGTCTCCTGCTCCGGATTGACTTTCACGCAGTCGCGTTCTGATCTGAACCGCTGATACTTCTTTTCTTTGTCCTTCATTTCTTCCACGGACAGAAGGAAGAACGTGTCCAGTGTTTCCTGTCTGCCGTCATTTTCTTTCAGCACTGGAACCAGCATCTTTCTGAACCCTTCTTCAAATCTTTCTTTGAACGCAATGCTGTTCATGTAACTTCTGATACTCGACTTTTCCCACTTGTTGCAGTTGCCTTCATTGAATGGCATTTCGTCAAATAACAGATCTGCGAACTGAAGTGTCATTGTGTGCATGTCTTTGTTTGCTGCTTTGTCTTTATCGTAATCCAGAATGTTCAGTACCGCTTCTCCAATTCCTTCGACCTGGACTGTGATCTGTCCATCTTCTCCGAATGTTTCTCTTGCCTTACCTGCTGCCAGGATCTCCTCGATCTGCTCCCATGTGTACTCTGTTTCTCTGATTGTTCTTGCTTTCATTGTCTGTTCTCCTTTTCTGGTCAATACTCTTTCTTTGCATACCGGACATACCATTCTTCCCTCCGGTATGATTTCGCCACACATCACGCATCTGTCTTCCATCGTTGTCTCCTAATCGAACGGAAGCTCTTCTTCGATTCCGTCCGGTATGTTCATAAAGCCGTCTGCTCCTGGAATCGTTTAGCCGCCTCAGCATCCACTGCACGCTCCAGATGGTTATAATGTGCCCGCCGTTTGGCGTTCTTCTCAGCTGCTTTCATCCTTCATCTTCTCGCCCCTTTCATGAACGCCTCAACCATGGCTTTTTTCCAGCTTCTTTCGTATTGTCCACAGCAGTATGTGTTCACTGTAACATCTCTGAACTCTTCACTCTTCGGGCACACACAGACCCCTCTGCTGCCGTGGTATCTGCATGTGTCACACGTTCTGTCGTAATTCATTTTTTATTTCCCCTTCTGTAATGATTTCAAAAATTCTGCCAGTTCCATTTCACTGTTGGGATATTTGCTGTAAGCTTCTCTTACATTCCACTTAGGAACTCCATTTTTCTTTTCAGCCTCTGGACCTCCTACCAGATGGAAATAACAGCTTTCTCTTTCCGGAGTGTATTTATTGCCCGGAATGATATATGTTTCCGCGATCAATCTTGCCCCGTTGTCAAAATCATACTTGTAATATTTACATCCAATATTCTCGTCTTCGTACCACAATCCCCATTCTTTGTATTTTCTGAGCCACGCTCTCCGCTGTTCATTATTTTTCAGCACTGGAAGCACTGGCTGTTTCCCACCTTCGTGGTACTGCAATGTTTTATGGTATATTGTCATGTTATTCATCCTCCCTGTATGGCTTCGGCAGCGGCATCCAGGCATTGACGAACAGGTCGTTTGCCAGACAGGTATCTTCGTCAATGCAATCCCCCAGATACCATGCACCACCTAATTCTTCATCATCCACGTATCTCCCAACCAATGGAAGAGAGAAATTTTCAAACGACATCAGCACATAACTATCATTTTCCGGCAATCTCTCTGTCACCGGGATCCATCCGGGCTCGCTAACCGTATGGGATTCCAGACGGTTCCTCTGGCGGATCAGCTGCTCTGCTTTCGCTCGTGTTTCCTTTTCACTTGTGTACACATTAGGTGCATCCCAATCAATCCAATCATCTTCATACTTGACTTGTTTTGCTGATACGTCCTGGACTACAAATCCGTTGACATAACAATCCCATTCAGGACGTTCAATCACATCAACCTCATAGATCAAATCACCTGGTTTACATGGTGTAATGAACAATCTGCCCTCTTCCTCTGCATCTTCGTATTTGCCCAATTTGTTTTCTATCTCCATAACACTTTCCTCTTTCGCCACGTATTGTGTTTCCATTCTTCCATCTACCCAAATCCGCTCATATGCGGTTGTTAATCTCTCCACTGTTCTTCCTCCGTCCCTGCCTTATCTCTTTCATCCTGCCATTTCTGGTCAAGATATTCGCAGAATCCTAATATCTGCCGTTTCACAAAATCCACCGGATACTTCTGGTAGAGCTCCTGTGCTTTATCATATACTTCTTTCCAGTACTGATCCGAGTCTTCCGGGATCCATACGCTTTTCACAAATTCCCAGAACTCCGGCATAAATGCCGCTATATCCGGTATATCTTTCTTCTTTACTCCTGCCATGCCGTCCTCCAGTTACCAAAAATACAAAAACAGGTTGTCGGTTACGTTTTCCATGTATCCCGAAAAGTGGCTTAAATACTGCATTTTCAAGCATTTTCATTGTTAAGTTACAAAATTACAAGAATTTTTGTCCCTATACGTGAGAGGTGAGATATTTTAAAAATTCATTTTTTTATTTTTTTCTCTGTATATAGTTCAATTTTTCCGTGTATCCCCTGTAACTTGTAACCTTTTAGTCAAATGGTATCTCCATCTGCTCGCTTTCTACCGGCACAAACTCCGGTTCTTCCTCAATTCGCAGCCATACACACCGGACAGTGCTTCCGCTGACCTTCTTGTTTTTGGTCATCTGGCCGCCCTGCGTCTGTAACAGACCTTTCCGGTTTGCCCAGGACAGGAACGATTTCTTTGAAAATTCACCCTCTCTGCACAATTCATCAAACGCTGCGTTAAAAATCAGGGCGTATCCTTTCTGGATCATCCCCCACTTCTCGCACTTTGTAGTCGCGTCAAAGCGGTGCTCATTCATGTTTACTTTGTCCAGTATGAACCGATAGCAGCGTTCGTTGTCAGAAAGCTCATTTCGGTCCACAAGCACTTCTTTCGCTTCGTCTACAGAAATATACTCTCCGTCCTTAAAAATCCGCTCTGTGGCGATTTTATCGGCTGTCAGGACAATTGAAAGTGAGATCGCCTGCTTCTGCATCTTGTCGTCATTCATCAGCTCTGCCTGGAGCTCTTTCTGGATCCGGCAGATCTCTTCCTTTCCCATATCCTTGAGGACATCGATGAAATCCATCCCGGCAAAGCCGTAATTATGTTTGATAGTGTCCATGGTGCCCTGCGGGTCCGGGAAGAAGTGCTCGCCTGCTTCCACTTCCAGTACACGGTTGATAGCCCCGCCCTGGCTGACATAGCTGGTGATCGGCTTCTCTCCATTCGTCAGGGTGATGCACTCCCATACATTCTCCCGGTTTATCCCAAGCTCCTTGTTGGATCTGGTCTTGCCTTTTCCGGAACACAGGTTGTATATGATCTCCTCAAAGCGTTTTTCTACGGACTGGCAGCGTTTGCTGGTGTCGTCCAATACAACTGGCAGATGGTTCAGAAAATCTGCCAGTGCCTCAAAACCAACGTCTGTGCTGGCATAATCACGGTAGTACATCCCCTTGTTCGGGTTTGCCCAGATAGACGTTGCCAGCAGCAGTGTAACGGACTTTCCGCCCTCCGTCTGTCCCCAGAGGTCTACCATGAACGGCAGGCCTCCGATGATGCTGATCAGCACACTTGCAAACGATGCTGCCATCATAAACTGGATCTCAAAACACCGCTTCTTTCTCAGGTCCAGGACACGCTGGTACCACTTCTCCCGGCTTCCATGGCTCTGTATGCTCTCATAGATCTGGCGGAACCTGGCCGCACCGTCAAATTCGATCCCGGTATCATACGGCAGGAATTTCCCCCGGATCCATCCCATTTTTGAGCTTGAAAGGATGACTGGGATATTTTCCTCATTATCCGCTTCCACATCCGCCAGGTAACGTACCAGCAGCTTCGCACTCTCACTCGTCACCAGTATGGACCTTGCAGACAGGTCACATATCTTACTGGCTTTCGTGACCGTTGTCTTCGGGATCGTCAGTTCCCTCCATCTCCCGTTTCGCTTAAATGCAAGCGTAACCTGTTCTTCTTCCGTCTGCAGGTTCTGCATGCGTCTGACCGGTATGATCGGATGCCGGCACGCAATGACATCCTGCCGTCCGCTCTGAGGGTCATACAGCCTCACGCCTTCGTCCGTCACGATCCACTGCCCGCATTTCATCGGTTCGTATTTATGGTCAGAGAAGTGTGTCCAGTTTTCTGCCATGGCTGTCTTCTGCTTTTTCTTTTTGGTTTCATTGTCAACCTTCCTGTAGGCTTTCACCATCTCACGGAACTCCGTCTTTACTTTCAGTTCGGTTGCTCTCATGCTCAATGCTGCCAGAAGCTCTGCACGGTACAGTTCGTCCTCCTGGTCGAACACCTCGGCAAGCACCTTGCTGGATAAGATTGTCTCTTTTGTTAATTGATTAAGTGGGACCATTCCCTCACCTTCTTCCTGCCCCATCAGTAACTGATTCCATTCAATGCACCATGCATATACAACTGGTATTGCATGGCGTTGTAGCTGTCGCACCATGCGTCCGAGAACGGTTCTGCTGTCTGGAAATTCTTCCTGTATATCCCGATCAACAGCAGATTAAACCGTTTTTGCTCCTCTTCACGGTGTTGTTCTTTTTTTCTTTGTTCTTTTGCTTTTTCCCTGCGGTATCGTGCCATACGCTGTGAAAAGCTCCCCGGCTTTTCCTGCCTGTATGTCCCACCAAGACTCAGGAACGCTTCGCGGAAGCTGACACCATCCATCCCCTGTACGAAGTCGAAGATGTCTCCATTCGCTCCGCACCCGAAGCAGTGAAAATCCTTTTCATAGATCTTCAGGGACGCATCCCTGTCACCTGTATGGAACGGGCAGCGGATAAAACCGGCCCTGTTTGGTCGGAATCCATACTGTTCAACGATCTCCTTCATGCTGTACCGCTGTTTTAGTTCCTCTTTTGTCATAGCCCCTCCTTCAGGATCCGGATGATCTCTGCCCCAGTCTCTTCTTTTTCACAGAACAGGAACCTGCATCCGTATTTCCTCTCTAACGTGTGCAGAATCCGGTGCAGGGTTTCCCCGGTCGTGGCTTTTGTCTCGGTTTCTTCCCACTTTCCTGTTTCCGGGTTTCTTTGCCTTTTCCACCGCCGCGGGTTCTCCCACCAGATCACATCTGACAGCTGCCGGAACCCTTTTCCATGTTCGCACAGGAATACAAGCTGGATGTCGTTATCCTGTGCCAGCTTCAACTCCTTCCGGAAACGTTCGTGACCCTGGCATGCATTGCAGCACAGCTCACTCAGGTTCTGTTTCCGGTCGATGATCAGCCGGGGATTATCGTAGTTCATGTAATCCCCTACCATCAATTTTGAGACTGGGTGCCGGATGCCCTGGGCGTCAAATTCCTCCAAGATTTTCCCGATCGCTTTCGGTTTTTCCCTTGAATCAATCTGTATGATCATAATCAATTAAACGGCAGCTCTTCATCATCTATGTCATCCGGGATACGCATGAAGCCATCATCCGTTTCCTGTGGTGCTGGTATGCCGTTGTCCTGCTGTGCTGCTTTACTTTCCGCAAAACCTGCCGCTTCCACTACCACATCCGTTGTATAGACCTTCTGTCCGTCCTGGTTCGTATAGGAACCTGTCTGGATCCGGCCGTTCACCTCCATTTTTTTTCCTTTCGAAAAATACTTTTCGATAAATTCGGCTGTTTTTCCGAATGCAATGC
This sequence comes from Ruminococcus difficilis, assembly GCF_016680995.1. Next base: position 12,280 of record NZ_JAEQMG010000143.1, read on the forward strand.
AGCCGATAAAGTCTGCACTCGATCCGCCTTCCTGACGGAACCGTCTGTCTACTGCCAGGGTAAATCTGGCAATTGACAGACCACCGTCTGTATATCTGATCTCCGGGTCACGCGTAAAGCGTCCGGTCAACTGTACACTGTTCATTCTGTTTCTCCCTTTCGGTCTGGTGTTTTTTCAAAGATACTCATGATATATTTAAATTCCCCGATTGTAAGCTCTTCGATCGTCTTTGCATTTACCTGCTTGCGTCCCAGGATGATCTTGTCCGGAACCCCGGTACGTTTCTGTTCTGCACGGACTGTGGCAATCATCTCCTTTGTTGCAGGACTGCCCACGTTCACTTCCGTTTCGCTGCCTTCCGGTTTTTCCGCCTTCTTCTCAGGTTCTGCTTTTTTTTCAGAAACTGGCTTCTCTTTTGCTGCCTGCTTCTTCGGCTGTGCCGCTGCCTTAGGTGCTGCCGCCTTCTTCGCTTTTTGCCCTTTCGTCCCCTCTTCCTGGAGTTCCAGTGACTCCGCATCCGGATCCACCATGTCTTCTGTCGGAATGCAGAATACCTGAAAGCATGCATATTTATACGCAATCGCCATGGCCTTGTTAGTTGCCTTATCACCTGTATCGATACCTTCTCCGTAGATAATCGCTTCTTCGTTTGACCCGTCTTCCGCATAAAACCCAAACTTTACCTTACAGATGACCTTGATCATATCGGTGCCATTCTTCGTCTTTCCCACTACTTCGCACTTTCGTTCCAGTACACGTGGGATGATCACGACCTTATTCCTGGCAAGTGCCGGATGCAGGGCGTTATATACATCATCGATACTGCGGAATTTAAATCCCTGCTGCCGGTTAACCTTATCTTTTGCAACGCTCCCAACATCTGCGATCACGCCGGCCAGTGCCTTATAGATCATTGGTGCGTTGTTTCCTGCTGTTCTGCCTTTTTCGTCCTGCATCATGCATCCCTCCTTGTATAATAGATTCCAATGCTGTTGAACGCCATCTCAACTTCTTCCAGTTCTTCCGGCGTGGCTACGACTTTGTAAAATGCGGTGATCGTTGTCGGCTGTTCAAATGGAAGCTCATCGTCTGCTTCCTCAGCAAAAAATCCCTGTGCTGCTTCATTTACCGCAGCCTGTTCTGCTTTCTCGCGTTCCTCTTTTCGGATACGCTCTTCTTCTTTGATCCGTTCTCTTTCTTCTTTGCGGATCCGTTCTTCCTCTGCTCTGCGTTTCTGCTCCTCTTCCAGACGCTTCTTTTCGGCTTTCCGTTTCATGATCTCTGCCTTCTGTGCTTCATACTGGTTTACGTAATTGATCGCCCCAGCAAGGTCCAGGTCTTCCTTGTACCGTCTGAGTGCTTCTGGAACCGCATCGGAGGTCATGGCTTCCAGCATGGCAACTTCTTTTCTGACGGAAGAAAACACCTCTTCCATTTCTTTTCTGACTGCTGCCATACTCGTAGAAGCGTTTTCCCATTTGGCGTTATAGATCTTCTTAAGCGTCAGATAATCTCCCAGATCCCCAACCAGGGAATCATACAGTGCTCCAATCTTCGCTTTCTTTTCCGCTTTTCTTCTTTCTTCCATCTCCGTGATCTGCTGGCTGATCAGGCCGATCGGCTGGTCAATGATCTGCATCAGTTCTTTTGCTTTCCCCTCAAAATCATTGTAAGGGATCATATACTGGTTTTTTACTTCCTTGCGTTTGTCATCGATTGCCTTTTTCATCTTTCGAAGTGCCGCCACTTCGTTCTTTGCATAAACTCTGTATTCATCTGTAAATGTTGCATTTTTATAGAGATCCATTCTTGCCTGGAGTTCGTCACGGATCTCTTCAAAGTTGAAACCGATCACACCCGGCTTCTGGTCAACAACCACCTGTAATTCATTCATCTGTATTTACCTCGTTTTGTTTTTCTTTCTGCTCCCTGAGTTCTTTCAGGATCATGCTCACACTCCATGTGGAGCACTTCATTTCATCTGCAATCTTCGCATTGCTCCACCCTGCCTCGTGCAATGCTTTTACCTTCCCCCGGTCTATGGTCTTCTTTGTTGGGGGGGGGCTGTTTTTCCACTTTTTTCCGGCTTCGTCTCTGTTTCTGGAACCGGGATTTCCAACACCAGCAGCATCGTTGCTGCTGTTACCTCTCGGAAACTCATGCCGTCAATGCATCTGGCAGCATATACCGCTTCGCCATTCCTGAAACGGTCTGCAGCTTCCTTGATGTCGATCTGTTTATATTTCACTTGATTTACCTCCTACTTTTGCCCTATAATTGAGCTGTGTTATTATTTTTCAAGTCCCGGATCGCCCGCCAAAGCACCGGGACTTTTCACTACCTCGAGTGTCGCTTTCTCAACGATCACCGATTCTTTCGTCTCTTCATTTATTGCATGCACATAGATGCTATTATGGTGCCAGATCCGGTACTTGTCCGAATCAATCCCGGCCAGTTCCAGGATGGCTCTGGCTTCCTGGTCGCGTCCTTCATTTACCCAGATCATCTGCTTTCCCCCTCCAGACGGATACATACTTTTGCCAGTTCCGCTGCAAGCTTATATTCCTTTTCGTATCTACTGCCTCCATGCGTTTCCTCCACTCTATCAACAAATTCCTGGAGGCTTCCAGAAAAGCAGCCACATCTTACCCCTACCGTATTATTCTTAGTCCTGTAGAATGTAACAAACCCATCTCGGCTTCCGATCGGCCCTTGCACAAAGAAATGCCTTGTATCGGAAACTTCCGCATCGCCACAAACACACGCTTTTCCGGAAACTTTTGCGTTGCCGGAAACTTTTGCGTTGCCGTAAACTTCTGCATTGTCGCAAACCAACGCTTCGCCGCAAACTCTTGCATTGCCAGAAACTACTGCATTGCCGGAAACTACTGCATCATCGGAAACTTCTGCATAGCCGCAAACTTCTGCATAGCAGCAAACTTTTGCGTTGTCGCAAACTTCCGCATAGCCGCAAACTTCTGCATTGTCGCAAACCCACGCTTCGCCGCAAACTCTTGCATTGCCAGAAACTACTGCATCGCCGGAAACTACTGCATCATCGGAAACTTCTGCATAGCCGCAAACTTCTGCATAGCCGCAAACCATTGCATTGTCGGAAACCCACGCTTCGCCGCAATGAGAAAGATTTTCTTCTTTCTCAATATATCCACCGAGGTCTCCAGCTTTGACAGACCCGAAATCACGCACTGCTCTGATCCGGTACAGCGTTTTCCCGGAAACGATCACCGTTTCCTCTGTCAATTCATATTTTTTCATTCTGCTTCCTCCTTCTCCGCCCACAGCATGATGCGGATTACTACCGCACACCACACGGTAATTGTGGTTCCTACAATATCGCGTTCACAAATCGTGCTGTATTTTCCCAGCCACCAGAATGTCCCGACTGCGGCTGCTGTGGCTAAAATCGGGGCGAGTACAGCCGCTCCGGTTGTTTCTTCCACTTCTTCTGTTACTTCTGTTTCTCTTCTTTTCATTGCTTGTCTCCTTTCCATACGAACCCGGTCAGCTCGTATAACTTTTTGGGACTGATGTATGTACTTCTTCGACTTGCCTGCCCTCTTTTGGTCGGCTTCGATCTGAACACCAGCCCGATATCCAGCTCACCGGACTCCATTCGGTTAATCACTGTGCTCTGTTCCACTCCCAGAACCTTTGCGGCTACCCTTGTGGGTACCGGTTCAGGCGGGAACTCTGGCTGCTTGCACTCCCGGAGTACTTCCAGAAGCATTTTTTTAAGTTCTTCCATTTTGCCACCTCACTTTCTCTATTCATCCAGTGTCAGAATCACAATCCAGAACAGCAACAGGATTGCTAATGGTTTACCCCGCTTTCTATAGGATTCTTCCATTGTCTCTAATGCTGTTGCGGTATCACTGAACGCACTCGAGACTGCTTCTCGCATCTCCGCACCTGTGATCGCTGTCGTAACTTTCTCGGCTTGCTTTTTGATGTCTGAAATATAATGTTTCATCAATGGTCTGTTACCTCCTGTTTTCCCTTACTCAATATTTTTGTATTGATTTTTTAATATTTTGGTAGTATCCTTTTATTCACCACATAACGACCATAGAGAACAGAAAGGAGTACATTATGCCTCAAATTCGATTTTGTGTAGGCTCTTACCCTGGAAACATTGACAAACGTCTTGATTACATATCTTCTGCAAGTATCTATGAATTTTTTCCGGATGACTTTATGAAAGAATTTACAAGGTTTAGTGATGTAACTGACTTCTTCAAAGCCATTGGCTGTGATTTAACAGCACCGGAAGATCTTAATAAACTGCAAGATACTGTTGCATTTGATTCTTCTATCAGACTGCATTCTGATTTTGAATCTTGGCAGGATATGGTCGAAACAGCTTACCAGCGTCTCTTAGACAAATAGATTTTTAATGATGCTATTCGCTGTCTGGCTTTACTAGCTTGAATCTCACATCACATACTGCATAGCCATCTTCAATTTTTAATAACTTTACGAACGCTCGCACATCCGGGCGTTCTTTTTCTCGCTGCTTATCGCCTGCTTCATCTGACTGTTTCGAATCACCTGCCTCGGTTTTAAGCAACACACTTACATCTACATCAAGTGCGGATGCAAGTCTGAGAATGTCTGTTTCTTTTATCCTTTTTCTTCCTTTCAACATATCTGTAAGCTGTTGCTTTGAATACCCTGCTTTTTGGGCTACTGTGCACTGCTTAAGACATTTTTCTTTGATTATATTTGAAAGATTGTCTGCTACAATAGATTTCATCCCTACCCCGCTTTCTGTTCTTCGAGAGTATCTCTGGCTCTCAGGATCTCTGCGTTACTTCTGATAATTGCCAGGCTTTCTCTGTCCAGTTTTTTCAGAATTGTAACTGTTTCCTGTAACAGTTTCTTTTTCGTTTCTTTCATCTAGTTCTCTCCTTTCTTGGCTTGCCATCATCAGCGACCACGTTGCCATCGTGATCGGACGGGGAAATCTCCCCGTTTCGGCTTTATTTATAAAGTTGTTTCAATAAATTCAGCTGCTGCTTTGATGGTTCTAAAAGTATGAAACTCTCTGAACCCTTTGCCCTCACGCACGTTTACGTGATAGGCTCCGCGTGTTCCTTTCATTCTTTTGATTTCGTAACCCTTAACAACTTTTACTGTTTCGTACATTTTATTTACCTCCTGTGTTTTGCTATTTCGTTGACCTTGGTTACATTATACTTTCCTTCGGTTACTTTGTCAATACTTTTTTGTTGCCTTTGGTTACTTTTTTTGTTGACTTTTTGTTCGTGCGGTGTTATTCTAAGATCAGAAAATAGAATGAAGGGAGGCGAATGAATGACGCAAGGTGAGCGTGTCAAAGAAATCCGAAAGAGCTTAGAAATGACAATGGAGCAATTCGGCAGTCGACTCGGAGTTACTAAAGTAGCAATCTCCAGAATTGAAAAAGGAGAACGCAATCTCACAGAACAAATGAGCCGGGCGATATGCCGTGAATTCAATGTCAGTGAAGAATGGCTGAAAACAGGTGATGGAGAGATGTACCAGCGGCTCTCGGAAGATGAGGAAATAGCTGGTATTGTTTCAGATCTGTTAGAAGAAGGAAAAGACAACGCTTTTTACAGTGTAATTTTGGAGATAGTCAAAACTTACAGTGAACTGTCTCCGGCATCACGAAAGGTACTTATGGAAGCAGCCGAGAAACTGGCAGACAATTTGGCAAAAAAGAAAAGGGACTAACGTCCCTCTCTTCTGTCAAAGTGCTTCTTGATGATTATGTAAACCTGTTTCAAAAAGGTTTCATCTGAAGCGTTCAGTTTGTTGATCAGTTTTATAATCTCGTTTTTGTAGTCCATCCTATGTACCTCCGATCACGTTTTTTCAAACATTTGTTCGAAAATCTTTAATTTTATATTATCACAAAAATATTTGTGATGCAACTGTTTTCGAACATTTGTTTTAGTAAAATTTTCCTTTCACTATATAAAACGTATCGGAAGCTAAAAAGTTGTGCGTTGTCCGAAATCCCGGACGCTTTTTGAAAATCACTTATATTCAGACTCATACAAGTTAGAAATAGTGGTTTTCAGCCCTGCTGCCAACTGTTCCATAGTTGCCAGAGTTGGACTTACTCGACCGGTCACTATATCACCGATCGTAGACCGGGGAACACCGGTCATAATTGCCGCCTGCCTGATCGACAGGTGGTGCTGTTCCAAGAATTGAGATAATAATATTTTCATGGTGTTATTATCTCCGGAAAAAGAAAAAGTATTCAAAGGAGAAAAGAGGTTATGGAATTTTACGACGATATGCAAGAACCCTATTGGTTAGACGAAGATTATCGTCAAATATCTGAACAATATTTTTCAGGTATGGAAGCAATAGAATCTGACTGGTCTGTCATGTATAACTTGAAAGACTACGAGGGCGAACGTGCTTCAATTTTCATACAAAATTGCAAAAATAATATTGAAGCTTTTAAAATCTGGAAGAAAATCAGTGAAAAATATAAACAAGACTCTCCTCCGTGTGTTCCTGCCTATAAACGTCTGGCGATGATTTATGAAAAACAGGGGCTTTACGAAAACGCTGCTGCCGTGTGTGTAGAAGCATTAACCATGAATGTAACAGTCGATGACACAAAAGCCGGCATGAAAGGACGATTAACACGTATGATAAAGAAAGCCGGACGTCAGCCCTCACAGCAAGAATTCCTGTTGCTGGAACCTGCAAAAATCACACCGCCTAAAGAAATCCTTCGTACACGCTGGGGTGATTACGAAATGCCTGACCCTTACACTTTGGATATTCGCAAAGGTCCGCGTTACGACTTAAAAAAGATAAAGGAGAGCAAGCCATGAAACTGACATCCGGTTTTAATTTTGAAAATTATGAAATTACAGATTATTTAGGATTTTGTTCAGGAGAATACGCTTTAAATACAAAGTTTCTTTCTGACTTTAATCTTTTATCTTCGTACTCTGAAAAACTTGAAGCGGCTCAAAAAAATGCTCTCGACCTTTTAATCAGCAACGCAAAGCAAATGGGTGCCAATGCAATTATCGGACTCGATATCGATTATACTACTGATGACCATGATATTATGGGCGTAATCGCAAATGGCACTGCTGTAACAATAAAGAGCACTTTGAAAGAACCTGTCGTTCCTGTAAAAATAAATGTTATCAATTATAACCCTGATTTGGAATTTAGGGTATCGTCCTTGACGATATTGCCAGATACTGAAAAATCTACAATTACTGCAACATTATTCGGAAAATCATCTGAAAATATTACTGGTGTTCTCGCTGATATCTTTCTTGTTGATATCTTCGATGAATTGCACCCAGTACATTACACAGGTTTTTCACGTTTTGATGTTGCACAAAACTTTGCTACTTCCATCAGTACACCTGTTCCTTGCAGTTTGGAACTTAATATACTTCCGCTAATTAAGTACGCTAAGGTATCCATTAAAAAATACATATTTGGCAACACTGTCATAACAGCTTCAGATAATGATTGTCTTCTGGATATTGAGCAGGAGACTATTTCCGAAGATAATACTGACAATATTTTCTCTAACTACAAATTGCAGTTAGATGAATATATGGATTCTGTATGCCACATGAACTCTGCCACTGAAATATTGCATTATACAAAAAACCTTATTGAAGAAAATCATGATTTTATACAGGCTGACTTAATACAATTAATTTCTTCTTGTGCAAGTCTTGAGCGTATGTATGGAAATTGTAAAAACGATTGCATTGAAAAAATCAAAACTTATTTTGATAGTATCTAAAAACAACCAAACAACAAAAAATCCGCCCCGGTGTTCCCAGCACCGAAGCGGATCAGCGAATCTATACAGGTCTGGAGACCGGCATAATTCTTCCTTGAACAAGAAGATTATACCACAATCCTCCAGCACCTGTACAGGTGTATTTTTTATACTCATTTTTAAGGAGGATGATATATTATGGCAAAATACAAAAAGAGAAAAGACGGCAGGTACGCCGCATGGGTAACTACCGATGAAATAAATCCGGAAAACGGAAAAAGAGTCCGTATACAGGTATATGGTCGTAGTGTTGCGGAGCTGGAACGCAAGAAAGCCGAGGTGATCGAGCAGACCAGCAAAGGCATCTATGTATCAGAAAAGAACGTGACATTCGGGGCGTATAAATGGAAGTGGTTAGAACTGTACAAATCCGGGCGTGAAACGAACACGATTGAAGGTTATCGGAACATTCTGAAAAACCACACTACCGCACTGGATGGTCTGAAACTGTTGCAGATTAAAAAAACAGATGTTCAGACCGGATACAATGTACTAAAAGGTCACGCCGATCTGCAGCGTCGTTACTACCAGACAGTCAACCAGATCATGCGTGCTGCCATTGATGACGGCCTGCTGTTCAAGAATGTTGCGGAAAATATCGAAAAAGATCCTGCACCGAAGAAGAAAAAACGGGCACTGACAGAGTTGGAACGTATCCACCTGGAAGACTTAGAGCTGGATCCGCAGGCAAGTACACTGCTGCATATGTTGCTGTATACCGGAATGCGGCGGCAGGAGATCATCCCTCTGACACGGTTTGATATCAATTTTGCCCGGAAAAAGATCACTGTCAACAAGGCAGTTAAGTTCGTTGGAGAAACTGCCGTGCTCAAAGACACGAAAACAGACAGTGGAGAGCGTGAGATCTATCTGCTGGATCCACTGGCGGACGTCCTGAAAAAGTATCTGTCTACATTACAGGGTAATCTTCTGTTTCCCGGAACTGATGGCAGCTATCTGAAAAAGTCGCAGTATCGCAGACTGTTCGAGCGGATCAAGCGGACATTGAACACTGCCTGCGGCGGCACACATCACTATGAAAACGGCCGCATCAAGTTCGATCTAGATATGTGTCCGGGGCTGGGATCGCATACATTCCGGCATGAATATGCAACCATGCTGTATTATTCCGGCATTGATATCATGGAAGCGGTGGAGATCATGGGGCATAGTAATTCGAAGATGTTACTGGATACCTACGCAGAACTGCGGAGGCAGGAAGGAAAATCCATCCAGAAGCTGAACGATTTCGCAAAAAAATCATATCAAAATAATACTTCTGACAGCACTGAAAAAGTGACTACATTTTGACTACACTTTCCAAACATTTTACACTTTTTCGCACTGTTTCAGGCGGTTTTTATGCATCAGAAAAATAGCTGTTTCAAAACGCAAAAAACACCGGAAACCCTTGATTTTACTGGATTTCCGGTATTTTTTCTGTCAAGCTGGAAAAGGGACTTGAACCCTCGACCCCTTCATTACGAGTGAAGTGCTCTACCGACTGAGCTATTCCAGCATCGGTCAGCAGTATTGCTGCTGACTCAAATTATTATACATGATTATTGTCTGTTTTGCAAGTATTTTCACAAAAATAATTACAATTTAACTAAGTCAAATACATTTCCCATTTCCATTGCAGATATCTGCTCAACTCAATATTCTTCATCGTAATTATACCCATCCGGGCTGTAATCGTTATACTGCTCCTGATCGTAAAAATTATCGTAAGAATTATCATCATAAACACTGCCGTCACCATTATCGCTGACTGCCGCTTCCTGCGTCTGGGTTTCTGTCTCAGACTCGGTCTCCTGGATTCCCGGAATATTATCATCGACATCTTTTCCGGCTTCTTCTCCGTTCAGCGTATAATTCTCTTTGCTGACGGCACTGCCTTTGCTGAATCCGCTGACTTCTTCGATATGAGCACTTCGCTCCTGTACACCTGCGGACGGCTCATAATCTTTGATGCCAAACAGGTAGTCATGCAGTCTGGTAACATTCCAGGATAAGGTAACCGGAACTTCGGAATCTCCGCTCAGATCACTTGTACGGTGTTCAAACGGGAATCCGCAGGTATCCCCCAGCTGATAAGACAACATATTCATTCCCAGAGATACAATATCCGATTTGCTGAGACTGGTGGAGATCATCGGGAACACATTGTCCATGATATCTACCAGCGTCTTCATATCTGCTTTTTTTGCTTTTGCCACGATTTTGGCGATCAGCTCTCTCTGGCGTTCGGTACGTTTGTAATCGTTTCCGGCTGTATAACGGATACGGGTGTAGGATACTGCCTGTACACCGTTCAGATGATACGTGCCCGCCACTTCCGGCTCGATACGTTCATAAGATTTTCCTGTGATTTCAGAAGTTCCGACACAGTAGTTGTTCATATGTACAACCTCTTCGTCTGTCAGATCAAAATCAAAACCGCCAAGTGCATCTACTACTTCTACCAGTGCATTCATATTCACCGTTACAAAATCCGTGATGTCCAGATCCAGGTTCTGGTTCAGCATATTGATCGCCCATTTATAACCGCCGTTCGCATAGGCTGCATTTGCTTTTCCATAACGGTCTTCACCGATATTCAGGTACGTATCACGGTATATGGATACCAGTTTTACCACTTTCGTGTCGTTATTGATACTCGCAATGATGATCGTATCGGTGTTTGTATAATCCATACTTCCGTCACGGGAATCAACACCGAACAGGGCAATATTGGTATAGCCATGCAGAACTGCATTCGTCTCCACTTCTTCATTCACCTGGATGTCACCGGACTGAAGCGTCACAGTATCAATATTTCCCAGTCTCTTTTCGAACTGTACATACAAAAAGCCAAATACCAGCAGCGGAATCAAAATGATCAGTTCTGTGATAAATAAAATCTTGTGTCTGCGATATTTTTTATATGCAGAACTTTTCTTGCGTGTCTTGTCTTTCTTCATGCCTTCCTCTTCGGCCGCATCTTCTGCAGCAGATTCTAATGAAATTCATCGTTAAAAAGTCTACTGAATTATTATACACTATTTAATGAACCTGTCAATTGCCTTATTCAATTCTTCAATTTCCTTCCTGTCTCCGGACTCGATCGCATCTACCAGGCAATGCTGGATGTGATCTTGAAGAATGACTTTTCCGGTATTGTTGATCGCTGCTTTGACTGCGGAAAGCTGGATCAGCACCTCACTGCAGTCTCTGCCGTTTTCCACCATTTTCTTGATAGACTCCAGGTGTCCGATCGCACGGGAGAGACGGTTTAACACGGCTTTTGTATGTTCGTGACTGTGCGTATGCGTGTGCGTGACAACTGTTCCGTCCTCCAGCACATGCGTGTGACTGTGGGCATGTCCTCCGGAAGTCTGCTCTTTTGTATGGGCTTCCGCCTGCACACCGTTTTTCTTTGTTTCCATAATATTTTATCCTCCTGTAACTTGCCCCTTACTTCTGTTTTTCTCCCTCTGTCATTGTCATTTTTCTGCATTGACCGACACAGGCAGCAAACTCTGTACTCCTCCTGCTTTTACCGGATATTCTTACCGGCTGATCTTCACATCGATCTGCTGATATGGGATCTCAATCTGATTTTCATCAAATCTGTATTTGATTTCTTCGGTGATCCGCCATTTTGCCGGAAAATAATCCTGTGGTCTTACCCAGGCATGCCACCCGAGGATCACACCGGAGTCTCCAAGACTTTCAACGACCACTTCCATCTTCTCTTCTTTCAGAATGGCCGCATCCTTCTGCAAAATAGCGAGCAGCACTTTCCTTGCCTCATTGATATCGTTTCGATAGGAAATCCCTACCTTTTCACGCAGTTGCCGCTTATCCTGCTTTGAAATGTTCGTCAGACTGCTGTTAGTGATGATTCCGTTTGGAATCGATACGGTACGGTTATCGACCGTCAGAAGTGTCGTATAAAAGAGATCCACCTTCACCACGGTTCCTTCATTTCCATGGGTATCTTCGTGGATATAATCTCCGCTGACAAATGGTTTCATAAACAATAAGATAAATCCCCCCGCAATATTCGAAAGCGATTCTTTTAACGCCAGCACAACGCCGACTCCCATCGAGCCGATCAGTGCAGCAACCGACGCTCCGGACACTCCGAGAAAAGTGGCCATGACTGCCATCACCATCACGTACATGATGGCTTTCATAATGGAAAGTGTGAAGTGTGCGGATGCTGCCTCCATTCCGGCCCGTTCAAAGGATCGGCCAAAAATCTTCAGGATCAGCTGAATGATCTTGCGGCAGACAAAAAATGCGATCAGGACAATGACCAGTTTGATGCCAAGATCCATAAGCCCCGGCATTTTCCCCTGAAAATACTGTGTAAACTGATTGACTTCTTTTACACTTTCGGTCAGCGAATCTGCCGTATTCTCTGCTATTTGTTCCATCTGCTATTTCTCCTGCTGTTTGTTTCGTCTGCTCTTTGCGGCCGGTTTTCTGCCCGTTGTCTTGTTTTTTCTTTCTTCCTCTGCCTTTGCACTTTCTGCGATTTTGGCTTCCAGTTCTTCTTTGAGGCTTTTTTTCGGTGCTTTTTCTGCCGTCTTTGTCACTTTTTCTTCACTTGCAGCTGCCATCTCCAGCTCTGCTTTTGGGGTTGCCTGCTTACCGGTTCCTGGTTTTGCGGTTGTTTTCTTTGCAGCTGCTTTTTTCTCAGAAGCGGCTTTGATCGAAGTTACTTTTTCACTGCTTTTCTTCTCAGCTGTTTTCTTTTCCGTTTCTTTTACAGCAGCCACTTTCTTTTCGGCTGTTTTCTTTTCGGTAACTTTTTTCTCGGCTGTTTTCTTTGTTGCCGTTTTTTTGTTGACCGCTCTTCCGGCTGCCGCTTTTGTATAAGAAAAAACCGTAATGCTCATCGGCGGAACCGTGATCAGGATCGAATCCGCTCTGTCATCGCATTCTGATTTTTTTGACTGTTTCAGTCTCGGGTTACCGACTCCGCTGCCTCCGAATTCTTTGCTGTCGCTGTTAAAGATTTCTTTGTATTTTCCAGGGTATGGAACGCCGATCTTGTGGTTTTCGTAAGTCAGCGGTGAGAAGTTGCAGACGATCAGCAGCGTCTCTTCTTTTTTCTTTGTGTTTCTGGTAAAGACTACCATATTTTCATTGGCAGAAATGTTATTGATCCAGGTAAATCCATCCGGATCATAGTCCATTTCGTAAAGTGCCGGATGTTCTCTGTAAAATGCATTGAGTGCTTTCACATAATTCTGCATCTGCTTGTGCTCATCATACTGCAAAAGCTCCCACTCCAGTGACCGGTCCTCTGCCCACTCATCATACTGTGCAAAATCCTGTCCCATGAACAAAAGCTTTTTGCCCGGATGTGCCAGCATAAATCCATAAGCGGCACGTAAGTTTGCAAACTGCTGCTCACGGTCACCCGGCATCTTGCCGATCATGGATGCTTTGCCGTGTACAACCTCGTCATGTGACAAGGTCAGGATATAATCTTCACTGTACGCATAAACCATGCTGAACGTCAGTGCCCCATGATTTGCGGTACGGAAGATCGGATCCAGTGACATATAATAAATGAAGTCATTCATCCAGCCCATGTTCCATTTGTAGTCAAAGCCAAGACCCTCATCCTCAACGGCTCCCGTTACTTTCGGCCATGCTGTGGATTCTTCGGCGATCATCAGAACCCCCGGCTCCTTCTGTTTAAAGATGGAATTGAGATGATGGAAAAATTCGACTGCTTCCAGATTCTCGTTTCCGCCGTAGATATTCGGCACCCATTCTCCTTCGTTCTTTCCATAATCAAGATAGAGCATGGAAGCCACCGCATCCATACGGATACCATCAATGTGATACTTTTCTGCCCAGAACAGTGCGTTTGCGATCAGGAAGTTCTTGACTTCCGGACGACCGTAATTGTAGATCAGTGTGCCCCAGTGCGGATGGGAACCTTTTCTCGGATCGAGGTGCTCGTACAGGCAGGTTCCGTCAAAGGCAGCCAGTCCAAACGTATCACGCGGAAAATGTGCCGGTACCCAGTCCAGAATCACGCCGATGCCCTGTGCATGCATATAGTCCATGAAATACATGAAATCTTCCGGTGTGCCGTAACGACTGGTCGGTGCATAGTATCCGGTCACCTGATAGCCCCAGGAACCGTCAAACGGGTGCTCCATAACCGGCATCAGCTCAATATGCGTATAGCCCATCTCTTTTACATAGTCCGCAAGCATCACAGCCAGTTCACGATAATTGTAAAACTCCCTGCCGTCCTCCGGCTTGCGGAATGAGCCAAGATGTACCTCATAAATGGACATCGGAGCCTTCTTACTGTCTGCATTTTTTCTCTGTTTCAGCCATGCTTCATCTTTCCATGCATACTGACTCAGGTCTGTGATCACCGATGCCGTGTCAGGACGAAGCTGTGCAGCATTGGCATACGGATCTGCTTTTAAGAATGTCAGCCCTCCCTTTGCCTTGATTTCATATTTATAGAGCTGTCCTGCAGCAAGTCCCGGTACAAACAGTTCAAAAATACCGGAATCCCACAGTCTTCTCATCGGCAGACGTCTGCCATCCCAGAGGTTGAAATCGCCTACCACGCTGACACGCATAGCATTTGGTGCCCATACTGCAAACAAAACACCTTCCACACCATTGACCGTCATTGGATGTGATCCCAGTTTTTCGTAGATATCGTAGCAGATGCCTGCATTAAATTTCTTCGTTTCTTTTTCCGTGATCTGCGGTGCAAAACGATATGGATCTTCGTATTCTACGATATTTTCTTTTCCATCTGCTTCTTCTCCAAAATCTACGTGATAATGATATTTCGGAATTCTTTTACCCGGAAGCAGTGCAGCGAAAAAGCCTTCCTCATCCTCTAAATCCATCGGATATTCTTTTTTGCTGTCTTTCAACACCACTGTCACACTCTTTGCCGTCGGCAGAAACGTCTGGATCAGAATCCCTTCTTCTGTCACATGTGCTCCCAGAATATCGTGCGGATGATCTTCTTCTGAATATACAATCCCCTCCACTGCTGCCCAGTCCATCATTTCATATAATTTGTTGTCCATAATCTTCAAACCCTCCCTTATGTATTTAAGCGGATATTCGCAATCCGCTTTGCTGCTTGCCCATAATGTTTCTTAAATTATGATACCTGCGGATTGTTCCATGCTTCGCACTCCCACAATCCGCTCCCGTATTCGCATATCGTGGGATTATCATCCCATTTTTATGTCTACGCTCCGCTTCGGTCGGAGCAAAACGAACATCCACTGGATGTTCTGCTCCATATCGGGGCGGGTCCCAAGGTCTTTCATCCACTTATGAGCAAGCTCATGTGGATTTAGACCTTTTGACCCTGGCATCTTATTATTCTATTTTAACACAAACACCAACAGTAAAAAAGCAAAAAAATTATAACATATGCAGAAACAGTCCGCTCCGAAGTTTTGGCTCAAACCATGTGGATTTCGGCGGCATCAGCATGCCGGCATCGGCTACGGCAAACAATTCTGCCATGGAAGTCGGATACATGGAAAAAGCCACCGCATCTTTCTGCTGCGTCTCTTTTACATGATCGACCATACGCTCCAGCTCGGAAAGTCCGCGGATCCCGCCCACATACCTGATGCGTTTTGATGTTTTCGGATCCTGGATATCCAGATATGGCTGCAAAAATTCTCTTTGCAGATAAGCGACATCCAGACCTTCCACCGGATCGTCTTTTGTAAGATCTGCCTTTGCCGTAAGCTGATACCACTGACCGCTAAGATACATGCCAAAAGTACCCTTTTTCTGCGGATGATATGCCGCATTTACCGGTTGTACATCAAAAATTTTCGCTGCGTTTTTCAGAAATCCTTCTCTTGTCTGTCCGTTCAGATCCAGGACGACACGATTGTAATCCATAACGTAAAGTTCCTCATCCGGGAATAATACCGACAGAAAATAATTGAATTCTTCGCTGCCGTCATAATCCGGATGCTGTTTTCTGCGAAGCTGCCCTACTTTGACTGCCGATGCTGCCCTGTGATGTCCGTCTGCGATATAAATTTTATCTATTTTTGCAAATGTATCTGCAATTATTGCAATATCCTCTTTTGCATCCACTCTCCAGCCTTTATGTCCGATGCCATCTTCCGAGACAAACGCAAACATCGGTTTCTGCTGTTTTACTTTTGCTGTCACCTCTGCGATCGTCTGATCTTTGCGGTAGGCAAGAAAGATCGGTCCGGTCTGTGCATTGCAGGTATCGACGTGTCGGATACGGTCCTGCTCTTTTTCTGCCCTTGTATTTTCATGCTTTTTGATCACACCGTTTAAATAATCGTCAATCGAGGCACATGTCACAAGACCGGTCTGTGACCTTCCATCCATCGTCAGTTCATACAGATAGTAACATTTCTGCTGATCCTGCACAAAGGAGCCTCTTTTGATCCATTCCTCTAACATATCATGTGCTTTCTGATAGACTTCCGGTGCATACATATCCTGATCTTTTGGGAACTGGGTCTCCGGGCGGTCGATCGCCAGAAAGCTTTCCGGTGCTTTTTTTACCTGTTCTCTTGCCTCGTCACGGCTGTAGACATCATAAGGAAGAGCTGCGAGTTTAGATGCAAGTCCTTCTGCCGGATGTACAGCACAAAATGTTCTGATCTCTGCCATAATCATTCCTCCATCTCTGCACGGTCCGGGCGTTTCGGTTTATGAGCCGCCTCTTCCGTACTGAAAAAGGCTGAAGCAGAAAACTGCAACAGCCTTTTGTCCTCTTGTTTTTCTTATTCTTTTGTTTTTTATTTGATCACTCTGACTCTCAGCACACCTTCGACTGCACGGATCTTATCCAGTACTTCTTCGGATGCCACGCTGTCCAGATCAAACAGAGAGTATGCATAATCGCCTTTGCTCTTGTTTACCATGTTTGCGATGTTGATATCAGATGTTGCAAAAATGTCGGTAAACTGTCCCAGCATGTTCTTTACGTTGCGGTGGTTGATCGCAATACGGTTTGCATGTGTGCACTCGCCCAGACTGCAGTTCGGATAGTTTACAGAATTGATGATATTTCCTTTTTCCAGGTATTCCATCAGTTCCTGAACTGCCATCTTTGCACAGTTGTCTTCCGATTCTGCGGTGGATGCACCCAGATGAGGGATGATGATCGCATTTTCCACACCTGCGGTTGTGGTATTCGGGAAATCGCAGACATATTTCTTTACTTTTCCTTCTTTGAGGGCTTTTACAACAGCCTCTTCATCTACCAGCATATCACGTGCAAAGTTCAGGATCACGACATTTTCTTTCATCAGATCGATTGCATCCTGATTGATCATCTTTCTGGTGGAATCCAGCAGCGGTACATGGATCGTAATATAATCGCAAGTACGGTAAATATCGTCCACATCTTTGATGTGTTTTACGCCTTTGGAAAGTTTCCATGCCGCATCAACAGAAATGTACGGATCATAACCATATACATCCATACCCAGACATTCTGCCACGTTTGCCACCTGGATACCGATCGCACCAAGTCCGATGATACCAAGCTTTTTGCCCATCAGTTCGCATCCTGCAAATTTCTTCTTTTCTTTTTCTGCCTTTTTTGCGATATCTTCGCTTCCGGCTTCGGATTTTGCCCATTCCACACCGCCGATGATATCACGGGAAGCCAGCAGCATGCCTGCGATCACCAGCTCTTTTACGCCGTTTGCATTGGCTCCCGGTGTGTTAAATACAACGATACCTTTTTCTGCACATTTATCCAGCGGAATGTTGTTGACACCGGCACCGGCACGTGCAACTGCATACAGACCATCCGGCAGCTCCAGATCATGCATGGCAGCACTTCTTACCAGCACTGCGTCTGCATCTTCCATTTTTTCTGTTTTTTCGTAACCTTCTGTGAACTGATCCAGTCCTACAGAAGCGATCGGGTTTAAGCATGTATATTTCATTTTACAGATTCTCCTCTTCAAATTTCTTCATAAATGCTACCAGTGCTTCCACACCTTCATATGGCATTGCATTGTAGATACTTGCACGCATACCGCCAACGGTACGATGACCTTTCAGGTTTTCAAGTCCGGCTTCTTTTGCTTCTTTTACAAATTTTGCATCCAGGTCTTTGTCACCTGTGACAAACGGAACGTTCATCAGAGAGCGGGAATCTTTTTCTACCGTTCCTTTGAACAGCTTGCTGCTGTCAAGATAATCGTAGAGCAGTTTTGCTTTCTTTTCGTTGCGTTCTTTCATGACTTCCAGACCGCCCATCTTTTTCAGCCATTTGAATACCTTGCCGCACATATAAATGCAGTAGCAGTTCGGTGTATTGTACAGAGAACCTGCATCGGCATGTGTCTTAAATTTCAGCATGGTCGGTGTACCTTCCAGTACCTCATCCGTGATCAGATCTTCGCGGATAATGGAGATCACCATGCCTGCCGGTCCGATGTTTTTCTGAACACCGCCGTAAATGATGCCGTATTTTGTGACATCGACCGGCTCTGACAGGAAGCAGGAAGAAACGTCTGCTACCAGTGTCTTGCCTTTTGTATTCGGCAGTGTTTTGAATTTTGTACCATAAATGGTGTTGTTCTCACAAATATATACATAGTCTGCATCCGGGCTGACCGGCAGATCGGAGCAATCCGGAATGTAGGAGAATGTCTTATCTTCAGAAGTTGCGATCTTGTTTACTTTTCCGTATTTCTGTGCCTCCTGATATGCTTTTTTTGCCCACTGTCCTGTTACGATATAATCTGCAACTTTGTTTTTCATCAGATTCATAGGAATCATAGCAAACTGCTGTGAAGCACCGCCCTGCAGGAACAGCACTTTATAGTTATCCGGAATATGCATCAGATCACGCAGATCCTGCTCTGCTTCTTTGATAATATCGTCAAAGACCTGTGAGCGGTGACTCATTTCCATAACGGACATACCACAGCCCTTGTAATCCAGCATTTCTGCTGCTGCTTCTTTTAATACTTCTTCCGGTAATACGGCCGGACCTGCTGAAAAATTGTACACTCTGCTCACTTTCATATCCTCCTTGACTTCTCACTTTGTTGTGTGATGAGTTTTATAGCAAGTGCTGATGCCTGTTTTCAAAACTCCGCCAGATATCAGCACTTATTTTCTACACTTTACTATAGTACCTTGTTAAAAATTAGTCAAGCCTTTTTCCAAGTTCTGGAAAAAGGCTTGCAGAACCGAATTTATGCTTCTTTATTCAGATCGTCCTGATCAAATGTATCTTCAATCGGGGCACCTGCCGGAACCATCGGAAATACTTTGTCGTCGCAGTCGATCACACAGTCGAGCACAACCGGTTTGCCAAGTGCGATCGCTTTTTCAACAGCCGGTGCAACTTCTTCTTTTTTCGTTACACGGATGCCTTCTGCACCAAGTGCTTCTGCCACTTTCACAAAATCCACACCGTCATTCAGAATGGTCTGTGAATAACGTTTTCCGTAGAACAGTGTCTGCCACTGGCGAACCATACCGAGCACATGGTTATTAATGACAACCTGAATGATCGGGATGTTGTATCGGGCTGCGGTTGCAATCTCATTCATGTTCATACGGAAACATCCGTCTCCGGCGATGTTCAGTACCACTTTATCCGGTCTGCCCACTTTGGCTCCGATTGCAGCACCGACACCATAACCCATGGTGCCAAGTCCGCCGGATGACAGGAAGGTACGCGGATCTTTGTAACGATAATACTGTGCAGCCCACATCTGATGCTGTCCGACATCGGTTGTGATGATGGCATTTCCTTCGGTTACTTTATAGATCTGCTCGATCACATACGGACCGGTCAGACCTTCTTCATTGTATTTCAGAGGATGCTCTTCGGAGATTGTCTCAATCTCTTTGATCCATTCTTTATGCTCATGTTTTTCAATTCTCTGATTGAGACGTGTCAGCACTTCTTTGAGATCTCCGATAATACTGCAGTCTACCTGAATGTTTTTGTTGATTTCTGCCGGATCGACATCAATCTGGAGAATTTTGGCATTTTTTGCAAAACGGCTGGCATTTCCGATGACACGGTCACTGAACCGGGAACCGACCGTGATCAGCAGATCACATTTTGTTACACCTAAGTTGGATGCTTTTGTTCCGTGCATACCCAGCATACCCATGTAAAGCTCATCGGTGCCGTCAAAAGCACCTTTTCCCATCAGGCTGTCTGCAACCGGTGCGTCTATCTTTTTCACAAACTCCATCAGTTCCTTGGAAGCTCCGGATATCACAGCACCTCCGCCGACAAATACAAACGGCTTTTCACTCTCATTGATCAGCTCAATCGCCTGTTCCAGATCTTTTTCTTTGATATACTGTGTGCTGCGTTCTACCGGGATCGGCTCTTCTTTTACATACTCAGTCTCTGCTGCGGTCACGTCTTTTGTGATATCAACCAGAACAGGACCCGGTCTGCCTTCCTGTGCAATGCGAAATGCTTCACGGATGGTATCTGCCAGTTTTGTGATGTCTTTTACAATATAGTTATGCTTTGTGATCGGCATCGTTACACCTGTGATATCAATTTCCTGGAAACTGTCTCTTCCAAGCAGCGGAACGGCTACGTTCGCTGTGATGGCAACCATTGGGATTGAATCCATATATGCGGTTGCAATACCGGTTACCAGATTCGTGGCTCCGGGACCGGAAGTTGCCATACATACGCCGACTTTTCCGGTTGCTCTCGCATATCCGTCTGCCGCATGAGCAGCACCCTGCTCATGGGATGTTAAGATATGATTGATCTCTGAACCATGTTTATATAATGCATCGTATACATTTAAAATCGTGCCGCCCGGATAACCGAAAACAGTGTCTACGCCCTGCTCTTTCAGGCACTCGATTACGATTTCTGAACCATTTAACTTCATCCTGCTATCCTCACCTTTACTTTCCTTACTGTTATGTTTCTCTTATTTTGCCCAGGTATAGAATGTGCTCCGGCACATTCTCCGTCTGCGGTGGCCCGCCTTTGCGACATAATTCTGCACCACCGCAGTGCGATCCTGCGGAGCTTCCATTCTTGTTTCAGAATTATTTTTCTGAAACAAGAATAGCTCCTCTGTTACCGGAAGTTACCATAGAAGCGTAACGTGCCAGATAGCCGGTCTTTACCTTCGGCTCTCTCGGTGTCCAGCCAGCTTTTCTTCTTGCCAGCTCTTCATCAGAAACAGCCAGTTCCAGTCTGTTTTCCGGAATGTTGATCTTGATGATATCGCCTTCTTTTACCAGTGCGATCGGACCGCCGACTGCTGCTTCCGGTGATACGTGACCGATGGAAGCTCCTCTGGACGCACCGCTGAAACGGCCGTCTGTGATCAGGGCAACCGTGGAACCAAGTCCCATACCTGCGATCTCAGAAGTCGGATTCAGCATTTCTCTCATACCAGGACCGCCTTTTGGTCCTTCGTAACGGATCACGACAACATCGCCTTCTTTGATCCTTCCGGAGAGAATAGCCTCACATGCATCTTCCTCACATTCAAAGACTCTTGCCGGACCTTCATGTACCATCATTTCAGGCACAACGGCAGAACGTTTTACAACACTTCCGTCCGGTGCCAGATTTCCGGTCAGGACAGCCAGTCCGCCGGTCTTGCTGTACGGATTTTCTACCGGGCGGATGACTTCCGGATTTAAGTTTACGCAGTCTTTGATATTCTCGCCTACGGTCTTTCCGGTAACGGTCATGCAGTCGGTGTGCAGCAGACCAAGTTTATTTAATTCATTCATAACGGCATAAACACCGCCGGCTTCATTCAGATCCTCCATATAGGTCGGGCCTGCCGGTGCCAGGTGGCAGAGGTTCGGTGTCTTTGCACTGATCTCATTTGCAAATGTGATATCGAAATCCATGCCGATTTCATGTGCAATCGCTGGCAAATGCAACATGCTGTTTGTAGAACATCCCAGTGCCATATCCACGGTCAGAGCATTTAAAATTGCATCCTCTGTCATAATGTCGCGTGGACGGATATTCTGACGGTACATTTCCATAACCTGCATACCTGCATGTTTTGCAAGACGGATACGCTCGGAATATACAGCCGGAATGGTTCCGTTTCCACGAAGTCCCATACCAAGTACTTCTGTCAGGCAGTTCATGCTGTTTGCAGTGTACATACCGGAGCAGGAGCCACAGGTCGGACATACTTTTTCTTCGAATTCACATACATCGTCTGCAGTCAGTTTGCCGGCAGAGTATTCTCCGACTGCCTCAAACATACTGGAAAGGCTGCGTTTGCGTCCCTTCACATGACCTGCCAGCATCGGGCCGCCGCTTACAAATACGGTCGGCACATTGATACGTGCGGCTGCCATCAGAAGTCCCGGTACATTCTTGTCACAGTTCGGAACCATGACCATGGCATCGAACTGATGTGCCAGTGCCATTGCCTCGGTAGAATCTGCGATCAGATCTCTTGTTACCAGAGAATATTTCATACCGATATGACCCATGGCAATACCGTCGCAGACTGCGATCGCCGGGAATACCACCGGTGTACCGCCTGCCATGGCAACACCCTGTTTTACTGCATTGACGATTTTATCCAGATTCATATGACCCGGAACGATTTCATTATAAGAACTTACGATACCAACTAACGGACGCTCCATCTCTTCCTTTGTCATGCCAAGAGCATTGAACAGAGAACGGTGCGGTGCCTGCTGGATCCCTTTTTTTACATTATCACTTTTCATTGTAACATACCTCCATTTATATGATGCCGGATTCGGTTTTATACGCGTTCTGCAATCAGATCTCCCATCTGAACGGTTCCGACTTTTGTGCATCCTTCCGACATGATATCGCCTGTGCGGTATCCGTCTTTGAGTACCTGTTTTACCGCTGCTTCGATCGCATCTGCCGCTTCATCCAGATCCAGTGAGAAACGCAGCATCATGGCAGCGGAAAGGATCGTAGCGATCGGGTTTGCCAGATCTTTGCCTGCGATATCCGGTGCAGAACCGTGGCTTGGCTCATACAGACCGAATTTTGTTTCATTCAGGCTGGCGGAAGAGAGCATTCCGATAGAACCGGTCACCATACTTGCCTCATCGGAAAGGATATCTCCGAACATATTCTCGGTCAGGATGACATCGAACTGTTTCGGGTCACGCACCAGCTGCATGGCACAGTTGTCTACCAGCATATGCTCCAGTGTGACATCCGGGTAATCTTTTGCAACGTCTTCCACAACGGATCTCCACAGTCTGGAAGAATCCAGAACGTTTGCCTTATCCACACTGGTTACTTTATGGCGGCGTTTTCTTGCAATGTCAAATCCACGGACAGCGATACGGCGGATCTCATTCTCATCATAAGAAAGTGTATCAACGGCTTTGCGTACTCCGTTCTCCTCGGTTGTGTGACGCTCTCCGAAATACAGACCGCCGGTCAGCTCACGCATGATCATCATATCAAAACCGTCACCGATGATATCATCACGCAGCGGGCAGGCCTCTTTTAATTCTTCGTACAGGTACGCCGGTCTTAAGTTTGCAAACAGATTCAGCTCTTTGCGGATTTTTAAGAGTCCTGCCTCCGGACGAAGGTTCGGTGCCAGTTTGTACCACGGGGAGGTCTTTGCATCTCCGCCGATGGAGCCCATCAGAACGGCATCGCTTGCTTTTGCGGTTGCGATCGCCTCATCTGTCAGAGGCACACCATGAACATCGATGGATGCTCCTCCCATTAAAACTTCTGTATATTTTAATTCAAAACCATATTTTTTTCCTGCTGCATCCAGCACTTTCTGTGCTTCACGCACGATTTCCGGTCCGATACCGTCGCCTGGAATGACTGCGATGTTGTAACTCATATCCTTTTCCTCCGTTCTCATCTGCAGTTTTGCATATGCCTGCATATCTCTGCATACATCCTGGTAAAGTATTGTTCTTGTTTTTTCTCTTGAAACTTTACCGCTTTAATTCTATATGATAATGCATTTTGGTACAGATTTCAACCTTAATAACAACAAAAAAAGCGGCTATCCGTCATTTTCCTTACGACAAATAGCCACTTTTTCAAAAATCTGAACTATTTTATTCTCTTATCTACCGAAATTCTTCTCTTTTTTACGGCAAAAGACAGTGCCATCCAGATCCATGCCGCCACACTCAGCACCGTACCGAGAATGATCCATGGGCTGATATAATGCATTTCGACCGTATGCTCCCCTTTTTCAAGAAAGATCCCGGTATAAGCAACACTACTGGCGAAAGATTTTGCTTTTTTTCCATCAACAAAAATGTGCCATCCCTTGCTGTATGGAACCGCCAGCTGCAAAATTTTATCTTCGGAAACAGAAATTTTCCCGCTGATGCGGTTTGTACTCTGTTTTACCTCCGTCATAGATTCTTCTCGCCGCTCTTTTGTCTGTTCTTTGATAAAGCTTTCGGAAATCCCCTGGATCTCCATATCGTTCAGTTTGTAAGTATGCGATTTGTGAAAACACAGGCTGCAGGTTCCCATCTGTGCAACTCCGAGATTGACTGCAATAAAGTCCCGGTTCATCTCTTTTTCATTGCTCACCGCACACATCGGGATTTCAAACCTTGCTTTTTTGCTTTTCACAAAAAGAATCTGCTTTTTTCTTACCTTCGATCTGGAGGACAGGCCTTTCAACACCAGATAAGTCTCTGACTTCTCTTCTGTCTGAAACTTCAGTTTCATTCTGCCTTGTTTTTTCCCTTTTAACGTTCCATCTTTCCAGGATGCCCGATCCGCTCCTGTAATTTTCAGATTTCCACCTATAACAGCACCATCAGAAGGACGCTTTCCTCTTTCAAAAGTCTTCCCCTGTTTTTCCAGGATTTTTTCAGCATCGTCATCTAAAACGGCATACTCCAGAAGTGCTGCCTGCCGCTCAAGCGGTGTAAGGCTGTCATAATCCTCTTTGTGCATGATCTTATCATAAGTATAACCGACCGGCAGAGCATCCTCATTGACCGTGATCCTTTTTTTGTCAGACTGATAACGGACACAGAGCATATTTTTGAGAATCTGCCGGTTTTCAAGTCCATGCATGACATTCGGACGTTCATATTTTGCCATTCCAAGTGAAACATAGAGATCTTTCATGGATTTCGGGATCACACTGTAATAAAACTCCGTTGTATTGATCTTTGCTGCCAGCGAGCAGTTATACAGGGAGGACGGCAGTTCCACCCTGTAAAATCCGTCTTCCGCAAGCTTTGCATTCTGCACATTTTTTACGGCACGGTTCAGTAACACAGACTCCGACACGCCTCTTTTTGTAAAACGTGCGGCATAAGAATATCCGACCGGTGTAAAGAAGGTGATGAGATTGCAGCAGACACCGGCAAACACAACGAAAGACACCAGACATCCCGCCAGTCTTTTTCTCTGCTTTCGCTCCAGAATCGCTCCAAGTGCAAATGCCAGAACGGTCACTGCAAGAGCTGCGATCGCATATCGCATGGCTTTTCCGTTCGATGCGGATAATGCTGCAGCAAGGATGCCCGCTGCCACTCCAAGGATCAGGAATATTTTTGTATTCTGTTCTTTTAAATCTGCAACCGCCTGTGCTGCCATCAGGGCACATAAAAATGCCATGCCGTAACTCCAGCGGTTTGTCACATAAGCAAAACCATTCATCATTTTTCCGCCAAACGGAATACAGAGCAGCACAAGCAGCACAACAAATCCGATCTTCAGCTGGCAATTTTCCCGACTCCTTTTTTTTGACGTAAAGAGCATCAACACACCGGCAAGACCGCCGATCGCCGTTCCATGTACTGTCCAGCCGTTCGTCATCGGAAGTGTCTGGAAAAATCCGAGGATCATTTTCCGGTAGTGTGCAATGCTGTAAAAGTTCTGTGCCTCTTCCACCGCAGTGTCTACTCTTGCATTGTGAAGAAAGGCATAGACGGACGGCAGAATGATCACTGCTCCAAGGCATACACCCCAGATCCACGCCGCCGCCATTTTTAAGATCAGCAGTAGGATCTTTCTGATTCCGTATTCCCGATAATGTCCGAAAAGCCGTACACACAGATAAATGCCGCACAGTATGGTGTTCATGTACATGAAATAGTAGTTGCTCATAAAGGCAAGTGCCACCGATACGCTTAAAAAGCAGATGCTTTTCTTTTGCAGGACTTTCTCCGTTCCGGAAAGCAGCAGCGGCAGATACAGCATACCATTTAAAAACAGTGGATGCTTCATCCCGCCCATCAGTGCAAAACTGCAAAATACATACAGCCAGGAACCACACAGTACGGAGGCTTTTCTTTGAATCCCGGCCGTGCTGCAATAATAAGAAAAAGTAAGGCCTGAAAGATACATCCGAAACAGAATCAGAAACATATACATCTGATCCAGATGGTTATCCGCAAAAAATACGGTCAGCAAATTGACGGGATCCCCAACGCCGTAATAGTTCAGCGTCCCGATCACATCAAACCCCTGTCCAACCGAAAAATCAACCATCGGCAATGCAAAATTTCCATGTAAAAACTGCCGCAGCGTATTACGAATCCACATCAGCACTGCATAATGCTGTGCAACACCGTCCGCCATTTTGGTAAAGGATGCGTTTTCCTTTCGAAAAATCAGCAGCATCAGAATGGCTGCCGCCAGAAATCCACCTGTGTACAGGAGAAAATACCACATTTTCCCCTTTAAATCCTCTTTTTTGTCCTTCATCATTGCCTTTCCCCTTTTCTCTCCCCTGATTCGTTTTCCAAAAAAGTACCGTCCTTTTTTATCTGCTGCGGCAGAATCATACGGTACTCTGGAGTACTGCTTTGTTCCCACAAGTCTACTATATCCTGTAGTACATTTCAATATTTCGAAGGCAACTTTTACATTACTTTTACATTTTGCATTAATGTTGTTTATCTTTCTTACTTTTTTATGAAGATTTGAAATAAGGCTACCGCAATCCCACTGGCTTTAGACGGTGGGTTAAGGTAGCCAAAAATCAGAAATTATAGTATACTCATGGCATGGGAACCTGGAAATCTAAAAACAGACACAAATACTTATGATGTTGGGGGCAAAAGATGCCATACGAATTGTTCCGTACTTCGTACTTCCACAATTCTACCCAATATTCGCATATCGTGAAGCTTACGCTCCACTTTTATGCTCATATCGGGGCGGGTCATTAAGCCAT
>NZ_JAEQMG010000144.1 GCF_016680995.1 Ruminococcus difficilis
AAATGAAAGACTACAAAGAAAACATGAAAGCACCGATTTATTATCAGTCCGACTGCAATCTTGCCCTTCTCGACGGCAAGACTATCGCCATTATCGGCTACGGCAGCCAGGGTCACGCTCACGCGCTCAACCTCAAGGAGAGCGGCTGCAACGTAATCATCGGTCTTTACGAGGGCAGTAAGTCATGGGCAAAGGCTGAGGCTCAGGGCTTTGAGGTATTCACCGCTGCCGAGGCTGCCAAGAAGGCGGACATCATCATGATTCTTATTAATGACGAGAAGCAGGCGGCTATGTACAAGAAGGACATCGAGCCCAACCTCGAGGCAGGCAACATGCTCATGTTCGCTCACGGCTTCTCCATTCACTTCGGTCAGATCGTACCTCCCGCTGACGTTGACGTTACCATGATCGCACCCAAGGGCCCGGGTCACACCGTTCGTTCCGAGTATCAGGCAGGCAAGGGTGTTCCCTGTCTCGTAGCTGTTGCTCAGGACGCTACAGGTCAGGCTAAGGATCTCGCACTTGCTTACGCTCTCGGTATCGGCGGCGCAAGAGCAGGCGTTCTCGAGACCACCTTCAGAACCGAGACCGAGACCGACCTCTTCGGTGAGCAGGCTGTTCTCTGCGGCGGCGTTTGCGCTCTGATGCAGGCAGGCTTTGAGACTCTCTGCGAGGCAGGCTACGATCCCAGAAACGCATACTTCGAGTGCATTCACGAGATGAAGCTCATCGTTGACCTTATCTATCAGTCAGGCTTTGCCGGCATGAGATACTCCATCTCCAACACCGCTGAGTACGGCGACTATGTAACAGGTCCCAAGATTATCACCGAGGACACCAAGAAGGCTATGAGAAAGGTTCTCTCCGACATTCAGGACGGTTCCTTTGCCAAGGAGTTCCTCCTCGACATGTCTCCCGCAGGCGGTCAGGCTCACTTCCGCGCTATGAGAAAGCTCGCTGCCGAGGCTCCCGCCGAGAAGATCGGTACCGAGGTAAGAAAGCTCTACAGCTGGTCTGACGAGGATAAGCTCATCAACAACTAATTTACAATTATATGGGGCGGGCAGCTTGTCCGCCCTATAATTTTAGGTGACATATGGAACAGAATTTACTGCGGCGCATCAACGAGCTTGCAAAGAAGAAAAAGACCGTCGGTCTGACGGCTGAGGAACAGGCTGAGCAGAAGAAGCTCTACAAAATCTA
>NZ_JAEQMG010000145.1 GCF_016680995.1 Ruminococcus difficilis
GTCCGAGGAAAAGCCCAATCAGCGTGAAGTTCTTAAAATCTCGATGGAGAAAGTAAGGCGTTTTGCGCCCAAAGCCAGCAATACACAGCTCGAAGATTTTGTTATAAAAGCCTGCGAGCATTACAGAAGATATTTGAATAAAAACCGTGACAGAGGGAGGTGAAAATGATGACCGACAAGGCTTATGAAATGTTTTCCGATTACGAAGATGTCGTAACAGTTGACGATGTTATGAAGATGCTTCATATCGGTAAAAACTCTGTGTATGATCTGCTGAAGAATCACAGAATTGAATCTATAAGGGTAGGAAGCAGATATGTGATACCTAAGAAAAGCGTTATCAATTTTCTTAACATATAAGTTCATTTAATCCGCACATTTGATGTTTGAGAGCCTGTTGTGCTATTCTATATACACAGCGGGCTTTCATCCAAATGAAAGGAGACACTTTGAAAAACACAACTGAATTATTCGCTGAATACTGTGACGTCGTATCGGTTGACGATGTTACGAAAATGCTAAAGCTCAGCAAAGTAACTGTTTACAAGTTATTAAAATCCGGCAAAATCCGAACTATCAAAGTTGGCAAGAGATACATTATCCCAAAGAGATGTGTTTCGGAATTTCTTGAAAGCTGTTAGATAGGAGGATGAATTGTATGGATAAAACAAAAGAAGCTTTTGCAGAGTATAAAGACGTTGTCACAGTATGCGAGGTAATGGAAATGTTAGGTTTGGGAAGAGTAGCTGTCTATCGCTTGTTGCGTGAAGGAATCATCCGCACAATCAGGGTAGGCAAAAAGTATATTATTCCAAAGCAGAGCATTATCGACTTTATCTCAACAGGAGAATCATTTTTTAGAAAGGGTTAATTATTTTGGAAGGAAGCTTAATAATAAAAGGCAATTACTACTATGCCAAATTTCGTGTCAACGGCAAACAGAAAATGATTGCCACGAAGATACCCGTTAAGGGTAACAACAAACGCCGTGCAATTGAGAAGATGAAAGAGATCATTGAGAACTACAAGGATATCAACCTTGAATGCGACGATGTTCTTTTTACCGACTTTCTCGACAAATGGCTGAAAGGTATCAAGGGAATTATAAAACCTTCTACGTGGGAATCCTATGACAAGACCGTGAGCGGCAAGCTAAAGCCCTATTTTGAGTCAAAGAGATACAAGTTCAAGGATATGAAGCCGGAGGTGTTCACCAAGTATTTTGTGTTTCTCTCTCAACACGGTAAGTCAAACGGCAAGGGCGGACTGAGCTACAAAACGGTCAAAAATATCCGGGGAGTGTTGTCATCGGCGTATGAATACGCTCTTGAGAATCGCTACGTTAATGAGAATCCGGTATTAAGGAGCCGTATGCCGTCATTTCCTCACAGTATCAAGAAGGATGTACCCGAATACAACGCACAGCAGGTCAGAAAGCTTCTGCTTTACGCAAAGGAGCACGAGAGCCATATCTACATATTCCTGCTTCTTGCCCTCTATACAGGGCTGAGAAAGGGCGAATTGCTCGCCCTGACGTGGGATGATGTAGACTATGATAAAAAGCTCTTGCGGGTAAACAAGAGCAGAACAGGCAGCCGCAAGGACGTGACAATGCAAATCACAACGCCGAAAACGGCGAGCAGTAACCGTAAGATTCCGCTCAACGATACCGTTCTGGAAGCGCTAAAAGAGGAAAAACAGCGGCAGGAGGATTATGCCAAGTTGTTGGGCAATGGCTACGACAAAAGTCACAACTTCATTGTCCGCACCGTTC
Organism: Ruminococcus difficilis; assembly: GCF_016680995.1. The sequence continues at coordinate 1,775 of NZ_JAEQMG010000145.1, forward strand.
TCGGAAAGCCGTATGTCAACCTCAGCGCAATCAATCGGGTGGTAAACCGTCTGACCGAGAATGCCTGCTTGCCGCATTGTACGATCCACGGATTTCGGCACAGCGTAGCGAGTATCTTTGACGACAACGGCGTACCGATTCAGGACATTTCCGTTTTGCTCGGACACGAAAGCGTACAGACCACCGAGAGAATTTATATCAACCGTCGAAAGACCGCAAAGGAGACGACGATAAACGCTCTCGACAGCGCCATAAATTTGAACATCGCATAAAGGTGGTATAATTTTTGGTAGAATTAAAAGAGAAAAGGCTTCGGAAATCGCTTTCCGAAGCCAAAAATGAGTGGCAGGGGCAGAAGGACTTGAACCCTCGGCACGCGGTTTTGGAGACCGCTGCTCTACCAACTGAGCTATACCCCTATATATTTTGTTGAACGAAGACGAGGAGCAGATCATACATGATATAAAGCACGTGTACATGCCGCCTCTTTTCGTGCGAGGATTAGTATATCATCGAATGGGAAAAATGTCAAGATAAAAATGAAAAGTCTGTTGATTATCCCTGTCGATTCTACAGGTTTTTTGTGGTGATGGCGGTTTCGAAGAACGAATTGCCTTGTTTGTCCCCTATCAATCGAATGTTTCAAGCTCGGCGGGAGGATAACAACAGAGATATACGCAGATACACAGCAGCGGGGATGACACAACCGTCATCCCCGCCGTCATTTTATCCTGTTAAGTCACTTCCGCTGGTTCTTTCAGTTCATGTACCTCTTCCCTATCCTTGACGACGCGCTTGTTCCTCCACGCGCCGCTCTTCCAGCGAACGATCATCATGATACCGCGCACGATCTCGTCCGCCGCGAGGGCGATCCACAGTCCGTAGATACCCATCCCGAACACGACAGCGAACAGATAGGAGCCCGCCACGCTGATGATCCAGTTGGACATCACCGCGCAGATCGTCGGAAAGTAGACGTCGCCCGCGCCGCGCATGCAGGCGATGATGACGATATTGGTCGTCCTGCCGAATTCAAGTACCGCGTTCATGAGCAGGATGGTACTGCCGATCGCGATGACGTCGGCGTTATCGGTGAAGAAGCCCAACAGCGGTTTGCGGAGCAATATGCCGATCGTGCAGGTGATGACAGAGATCAGAAGCGCCGTTCGATAGGATCTCAGCCCCTGCCGATACGCCTCATCATATTCCTTCGCGCCGACGAGATGACCGATCATGATCTGGGACGCCTGTCCGATCGACATGGCGAACAGGTAGAAGAACATCGTGATGATCTGGACATAGGTTTTTGTGACCAGCTCATTCTCTGACAGACAATACAGCACAATGGAGGTGATCACGAGCTGTGAGAGATTATAGAGGAAGGTTTCCAGCGCCGAGGGGATGCCGATCTTCAGCAACGACAAGAATTCTCTTTTCGGAAACGGCTTCAAGAGCTTGAACGCCGAGGGTGATTCGATCTTCGTAAACAGGATGATCACCAATATGATACTGCTGATAATGCGGCTGATACAGGTCGCGATCGCCGCGCCCTCTACTCCCATTGCGGGTACGAGGATGATATCCATTCCGGTGTTCAGTATATTCATGCCCGCCGTGACGAACATCGTCATTCTGGTCATGCCGTGATTGCGGATGATCACCGAACAGCCGTTGATCAACGCCTGAAACATCATCGTGCCGCCGACGATAGAAAGATACCGGGTCGCGTAGTCGAGGATCTGCCCGTCGGCACCCACCAGCATCAAAAACGGACGATTGAAAAGCAGGAAGACCGCACTGACGATCACGCCGAAAAAGGCCTGTGACGTCAATAACAGCACCGATACCAACGAGGCTGATCGGCGTTCCTTCGCGCCGAGGTACTGAGAGATCATCACAGCGCCAGCCGTGGAAAGGATCTGGAACACGATGGTCATGATCGACACGGTCTGGTTCGCCGTATTGACAGAGGACGCCGCCAGATCATCATATTGACTGAGGATATAGACGTCGATGAATCCGAGCAGCATGAACATGGCGGTTTCGATGAAAATCGGCCATGCCAGATTGAAGAGCTTTAGTTTTTTCATAATCACCATCACACAAAACAATTATCATTCTATACTTGCATTATATTCTCTTGCATAGTATAATACTTGCATAAAACACGCTATTTTTTAACACAAACCAATCATGAGGTGTGAGATGTCGGCATATCAGGAAACAAAAGTACACGGAACGCATGATTTTCCCTTTGCGGTCTATCGGGGACTTGTCCCGGAATGGCTCAGCGATTTTCCTCTCCACTGGCACGAGGAGATGGAGATCATCTATGTGGAGAAAGGCTCCGTCAGTATTTCGATTCGGAACACGGAGTACCTTGTGCGCGGCGGTGAATTCGTGCTGATCCACCCGCAGACGATCCATTCGATCCGACAGCATGAGGATGACCGCGGCTTCTATCACAATATCCTGTTCCGCTTTTCGATGCTGGAAAGCGGCGCTGACGATCTCTGCCGCAAAAAATATCTGGAACCGATCTATAACCGACAGCTGCTGATGCCGGAATATATCGATATCTCACATCCGCTGAATGAAAAGCTCACCCCGCTGATCCGTATTCTGTGGTCGCATCAGAGGGACAGACAGTTTCGGGATGAGATGCTGATCAAGGCAAAGCTTTTTGAAGTCCTCTATCATATCCTCGAATACTGCGAGGAAGCGGACAAGGAGCGCGCGTATGAGGATATCGTATTCGATAAGCTCAAGCTTTCGCTGAATTATTTGGAAGAGAATTTCGCGGAGAATATCACAGCCGATACGATGGCGGCTGTCAGCAATTACTCGGTCAGTCATTTCTCCAAGCTCTTCAAGCAGATGACCGGAGAGTCTTTGACGCAGTATCTGAAAAACTATCGGTTGGAGATCGCCGCTAACCGCTTGAGGCATGAACCGACCAAGGTATCCGAGATCGCGTTGTCATGCGGCTTTTCCAACCTATCATATTTTTCCCGCGCCTTCTATCAAAAGTTTCATATGACGCCGTCAGAGTACAGAAAAACGCCGGAATTATAAAGAAAGAATGACACAAACTCTGTCAGATAAGCGGATTGTGTCAAGAAAAAAAGCATTTTATGTTAGAAGCAATTTTTGAATAATTATATAATGAACACATAATGATTAAAACACAGGAGGTTTTATGATGAAAAAGACCATCGCTATCATTTTATCACTGCTGATGATCCTGAGTGCTGTTCCCTTTACCGGCGCTTTTGCCGCCGAAGAAAACGGTGCTCCGTCGGATTACGCGACCGAAGCGGCGCTGTATGTACACGCGGTCAGCGGATCTGCCGATACGCAGGCATGGCAGGCATGGCAGAGCGTGCATGATGAGGATTTTGAAGTAGCAAAGCCCAATGAAAAATACTTCTTCCTCCCCTCTTCCGCCGCCGAGAACACCATTGACGTATACAACGGCTTTGACGCCGCGGTCACCCTCAACGGTGTTTCCATCGCGTCACACGCCACCGAGAGCGTCGCGTATACTGCCGGCACCGCATATACCGTATCAGCAGGCGGCAACAACTACACACTGAAGATCATGAATTCCAACGCCGAGGGCGCGATCTACATCAACAATCCGGACGCGGATGGCAACGGTACCGATCTGATGACCTATCTGAACGATACCAAAGAAAACAGCGCGACCGCTACCGGCGCGATCGTCACCCCCGACGGCAAGATCGACAACACCGCTATCAAGAAGATCAAGGGCAGAGGCAACACCTCTTGGGACAAGCCGAAGAAAGGCTATAACATCAACTACGATAAGAAAGTCAGCATCGCCGGCATGGAAAAGAACAAGAAGTACTCCATTCTGCCCAACTATCAGGATGATTCTCTGTCGCGCAACCGCATCCTGTATGACCTTTCCGACGCGGTCGGTCTCCCCTACGCGTCCGACTCCCGTTATGTCGACTTTTATGTCAACGGCTATTACTGGGGCTCTTATCTGATGTGCGAAAAGGTCGAGCCGGGCAGTCTGGTACCCGAAGTGACCGACGACGGCTATCTCAATGAGGACGGCACGATCAAAGAGGACTTCCCCTTTATCGCGGAGGTCGACGCCAGCGCGACCGAGGGTGATTACTATGTCACCACCAACAACATGAAGATCACGATCAAGGCTCCCGAGGTCGACCCCGGCCAGCCCGGTTATGAAGAAGTCAAGAACTATGTTAAGGAAAAGTTCAATGCCTTCTATACCGCTACCGCTCCGAGCGGTGATCTCGCCTCTGTGGCGGACGTCAACTCCGTCGCAAAGCTCTATCTGATCAATGAGCTGGGCAAGAACTGGGACAGCGGCGTATCCAGCACCTTCTTCACCTATCGTCAGGATGAAAACGGCAACTATAAATTCTACGGCTCCCCCGTATGGGATTATGATAACTCACTGGGCAACGCGAAAGGTGTACAGTGGGATCTGAGAAACATCGGCGTGACCGATTATGAGGAATACACCGGTTGGTGGTGCCAGCATAAGGGTAAATCAAACGCCAGCGCGAAGCGTTCCAACAATGTCATCGCGAGGATCTCTCAGAACGCGGCGGTCAAAGCCGTATTGCCGAGGATCTGGTTCGAGAGATTCATGCCCGCTCTGGATCACTTTACAGGCGCGAAATATGATAAAGAGATCAACGCCGATTTCTACACCAAAGAAGCATATTATGGTTTGATCAAGGATTCCGCGGCGATGAACTATGAGAGCGGTTGGCTGCTCAACACCGGCAGCTGGATCGCGGATCATTCCAGCCAGAATGTCGCGCACTATGACAGCGCCACCCAGAAGATGGTAGTGGATTCACAGACGACCAACTACGCGCAGGATTTTGAAGGCATGTACAACTACGCTTCCGACTGGATGCTCAGCCGTGCCGCATGGCTCAGTGAGCAGTTCGCGCCGAACTACGTACCCTCTCCCCTGCTCGGCGACGCCGATCTGGACGGTGAGGTCAACATCATTGACGCGACAGCGATCCAGCGTCACAACGCGGGTATCATTTCTCTCCCCGAAGAAGCGAAGGTTTCCGCCGACGTCGACAAGGACGGCGAAGTCACCATCATTGACGTCACCCTCTTACAGCGCTATTTTGCCGGCATCGCTACAATAAAAGGCATCGGCAAGCCTATCGAATAAGATCGATTCATCATCGAATGATCCTTCGTGATCGCAAATCACAATTGACCAAGTCGTTATCGGAACGCAGAACCGTGCTCCGATAACGGCTTTTTGATTATGCTGAAAAAATGCTCTTTTTTTCGGTAATTATGGATTTTATCAAAAAAGCATGTTATAATGAAGAATCATATACGAAAATCGGAGAATGATATGCGCCAAAACAGCACTACCAATCCCCTCAATCAATACAAACTAAATTACGCGTCATTCAGCTATTTCAGAAACGCGATCTACGGCTTTGCGGCGTTGTGGATTGTGGTCTTTCACGGTGTATTGCTCGGCAATATTCGTGATGAATTTGATCCCGCGATCCGATTGATCAGAGATTCGATCGACATGGGCAACATCGGCGTCGACGTCTTTGTCTTTTTGTCGGGCATCTGTCTGTATTTTTCCTATTCCAAAAAGCCAAAGCTCGGCTCCTTCTACCACAAGCGGTTCGTCAGGGTCTATATTCCCTACCTGATCATGGTACTGCCCTACATCATCTACTTTTATGTCACGGGAGAGATCGACCTTTGGCTGACGATCAAAACGATCCTCACCATCAACACATGGACCGGCGAGATCGACCCGATCGATTTTTGGTATGTGTCCGCCATACTGGTGTTCTACCTGCTCTATCCGCTGATCTATCGATTCATTTTCCGCGAAAAAAAGTCCGAAAAAGCACCTCGGAAAAAAGCGGAGTTTTGGCGGATGATGCTCCTCGTTGCGATCTCGTTCGCCGTATCTGTCACCATCTACTATACGTTACCCGACGTGTACAATGTGATCAGCCGTATGCTGTCACGATTCACCGTGTTCATCATCGGTACCTATGTCGGTAAATTAGTCAAAGAGGGAAAGCCGTTCCACGAGGGCTTTTTGATCGCCTCGGTCGTCATCCTCGCGGGCACCTATCCGCTGTATGAGTGCGATATCCTGCCCGGCGTATGGTCGCGCTATTACGGCTCATTGACGGGCATAGCGCTGGTGTTCCTGCTGTCGCAGTTCTTTATCCTTGCTTCAGAATGGAAGATCGACCGCTTCTTTGCGTTCTTCGGTCCCTTCTCGTTCGAGATCTATGTCCTCTCCATCATTGCGAGAAGGATCTATTACTTCACCCCGTGGTATACCGACGGCTACGCGTTCCTGCACTACATGATCGTGATGGTGTTCACCATCTTCATCGCGTGGGTAGTCAGCAAGATCGAACAGCCGATCTTCAAGCTGTTATTGAGACCTCGAATCGGTTGAGATTGCCACGGGCAACCCTCCGCCGCTTTGCGGCACCTCTCCTGTGTATGGATTCTGTAACCCAAATCACAGATTTGGACAGAATCTCACCTTAGGAAAGGGAGGTTCATCGCCTCGCAATGACGATTTCGTTTTGGGTTAAGATTAACACAAGGAAAACTCACATCAATATTGCATTTAAAAAACCGACGGAGCGCTCCGTCGGTTTTCGTTATGATAAGATTCAAAGTTTTACTTAGATCGTTTCGTGAGCTTCATGGGGACGCCTTTCTTGACGATATACACTTCTTCGGCGATCTCCATCATCGCCTTATCGTTATACGAATCCGTGTAAAACGCATCGATCTTTCGGTCGCCGTATTGTTCCGTATACCGCTTGACCTTATTATCTCCGAAATTGAACCATGTGATCTTCTTCGCCCCAACGTCCATTTCCGTGCCGATGATGTGATCGGTCTTCAAATACTCACGGATACAGTCGAGCAGAAAGACAGGGCTTGCCGAGATGATCACATCCTCCGGCTCGATCAAAGAAAGGATGTTTTGGTGCAGTCGGTCGGTACGTTTCTCCCAAAACGGCGCCGCCAGCTCTTCGGGAGATTCTGTTCCGTCCAGAACCCCGGCAAAGATCGAGTTGATAATCGATTCAAGCTTTTCCTTACTCACCCAACACAGCTCATATTTGACCGCGGTAACCAGGATCTTCGGGATATACCGAATGATCTTTTTATTGTGTTTGATCATATAGAAAGCAAAATGCAAGCCGCTTTCGCCGCGATAGATCGTGTTGTCAAAATCAAATACTTTCACTGTATTCCTCTGTTTCTGTTGAATAGGATATATCATTATTATAATTATAGCAATTCCGAAAGCGTTTGTCTATAAAAAACAGGCGACTCCGGCACATATCGGAATCGCCTGATGATCTTTTATTAGTTGAATTGTTTTATCGACAAATCACTTTTCTTCGGTTTTGTCCGTTTCGGCAGAGGGTTCGGAAACGTCGATCGAAGGCGACTCTTCCTCAGCCTTTTCTGTTCCGACAAGCTCGGGGTGTACCTCCGCCCAGTTGAACAGTTTATCGTTCGGCTTTGCCGCGCCGCAGCCGCAGGTGCCGACATAATTCTGGTTGATCTTGCCGCACTCCGGGCACTTCCACTCGTTCTCACCCGGCTCGATCTCCGGCTCGGCGGGCTTCTTCTCTACCTTTTCTTTTTTCGGTTCGACAGGCTGTTCTTCTGCCAGCTCTTCCTTTTTCACCAACTCGGGATGGACCTCCGCCCAGTTGAACAGCTTATCATTGGGTTTTGCCGCGCCGCAGCCGCAGGTACCGACATAATTCAGATTGATCTTGCCGCAGTCAGGGCACTTCCACTCGTTCTCATCCGGCTCACGCTCAGGCTCGGCAGGCTTCTTCTCGACTTCTTCCTGCTCGGGAACCGGCTCTTCAACGGGCTCTTCTTTTTTCACAAGTTCGGGATGAACATCCGCCCAGTTGAACAGCTTATCGTTCGGCTTCGACGCACCACAGCCGCAGGTGCCGACATAGTTCAGGTTGATCTTGCCGCAGGTCGGGCACTTCCACTCGTTCTCATCCGGCTCACGCTCAGGCTCGGCGGGCTTCTCCTCGACCTTTTCTTCCGGCTCGGGGATCGGTTCTTCAACGGATTCCTCTTTTACGACCAACTCGGGGTGAACCTCCGCCCAGCTGAACAGCTTATCGTTCGGCTTTGCCGCGCCGCAGCCGCAGGTGCCGACATAATTCTGGTTGATCTTGCCGCACTCCGGGCACTTCCACTCGTGCTCACCCGGCTCGGGCTCAGGCTCAGGCTCGACTTCCTTTGCCTTTGCGGGCGCCGCATCGGAGGATTTCGACTTGAACAAGGAGCGCTTTTCTTCCTTGACCTTTACAAAGCTGAATGACGCGGAGCCGTCCGCCGCACTGAGGGTCATTGTATCTCCTGTCAACTCACAGCGGAACAGCGCGGGCGTCATGGTGGCGGAATCCAGCTTCATCATACCGTTCTCAAACACCTGATAAAAGATAGAATCCAGATCATCCTTGCCCAGCATCGAAGCGGGGATCGTACAGGAGCCGTCTTTGAAGAACTGCGCGACAGCCTGCACTGCGTTTTCCTCGGTTGCCTCGACCGCCTGAGCGGGGCACCATTTTCCGACAAAAGAGTTGCCATCAGCCATAATTCATACTTCCTTTTTGATATGTTTCATACTATTTTTGAACTGTTATCACGCTAACAGGTTTATTATATTATAAAACGACAATTTGTGTCAATCCTTTTTATGCGATTGTGCATCGATCGGATCAAATCATTTTCGGGACAACAGATATCCTTCCTGTATCGCCGCGATTGTCGCTGTCATGCTGACAAACGCTCCGCTGTATCTCAAATCGATCAACGATATTGTCAGCGGCAGCACAAATAGCAATAATCCCGTCATCTTATTCAATACGGTATGGCAGGCTACTATTTCCTTTCGCGCGACATATCCGTGAATCAAGTTGATCACTTTGATCACAGCGATCATGATCATCCAGATGATAAGCCATATCGGCATGTGGATCGCGGGGATCAGTTTGATCAGACACACAACGACAAAAACAAAATCGGCAGCTGAATCGAGTTTTGATCCAAAATCACTGACGGTGCCGGTTGTCCGCGCGACAGCCCCATCGATCATGTCGCTGACCCCGGCGATGATATACAAGACATAAAACGCCGGTGAAAACACGGGACAGAACAGCAATATGATACTGCAAATGATCCGGATAACGGTTATGAAATTCGCCATGTTATACCGGCGTTCCCACTTCGATCAGATTACCGTCAGGATCGTAAAAGCGTATGACCTTCTGTCCCCAGCTGTGGGTCATGAGCCGATTCACATATTTCACATCCGGATCATACCGTTCCAATTTCTTTATGAATCCCTCAATGTCCGATTCCTCAAAATAGAGCTCAGAGGAATTGTTCTCCGGAACGATCTCTTTTCCGAGGAACTCTTTCCAGTATTTCTCCTCCTGCAGGACAAGACCTTCCGTGAGGATCATATTACCGTCATTATCGAGGATCAGCTCCAGACCGAACAGATCATGATAAAACTGTCGTGATCTTTCAATATCTTTCACAACAATCAATACATTTTTTAATTTCATTTAGATGATCCTTTCCCGGCAAAAGCCCTATCGATTCTACCCGACACGAGATATCGACACTACTGATTCACAGTGAGTCGCCGCAATGAAAATGATGTCACCTATCCCCTGCCGGTTCTTGGAAAAAGGTTTACTCGATTTGCCTGAGTGCGTGAATATGTCTATCGGTAATAAGTCGCCAATTTGCTCCTACTCTTGACGTATTGATAATATTATGATAAAATTAAGATAAAATAATAGCGAGGTGAAATACTATGCTGAATATCAGACCTGTATCGGATTTAAGAAACAAATACCCCGAGATCGAACAACTCGTCCTCGGCGGAGAAGAAGTGTATCTCACCAAGAACGGCTACGGCACGATGGTGGTCATGAGCATCGAGCAGTACAGTAAGCTGAAAGACGCACTTGAAATGAAGCTGGATGAAGCGGACTATCAAGCAGAATCGACTGCCGAGAGGCTCACTCACGAAGATGTTTTCACAAAGCTGAGAGGACGCGTCAATGGATAACGTCAAGTATCAGCTAAGGTATCTGCCGATCTTCTACGAAGATATGGCGGAGGTCGTCGATTATATCTCCATCGACTTACAGAATCCATCTGCGGCTATAAAGCTGATCGACCTAACGGAGCAAGCGATTCTCAAAAGACTGGATAACCCGCTGAGCTTTCAGCCAATCCGATCCAAAAGGGAGCGCGAGCATCCATATTACCGAATCAACATCAACAACTACGCCGTATTCTATGTCGTTATTGACGACGTCATGGAAGTCAGACGATTCCTCTATAGCAAAAGAGATTTACAATCAATCATTTAATGATTCAGGGCGGTTCGCAAGAACCGCTTTTTTGCGCAAATGATGTCATCTATCCCCTGCCGGTTCTTGGAGTAAGGTCTACTCGATTTGCCTGTTCGTGGGAATATGTCTACAGGAACATTACATCATATTACGGTTTTAATTCAGATACTTTCCTTAATCCTGTATCATATCTACCCGACCAAGAATGAATCTCATAATCAAACGACAACAAATAGTCACTTGCATATCCATAATGCTTTGATAAAGATGAAACAGATAGATTATCCAATTCTTCCACAGCTAACTTGCCGCCGAATCGACGCTTTCCGTCCTTATAGAATTCAAGTGGCAAGACCTTATCTTCCATGATAGCCAATATATACTCCAAAGCTTCATCTTCTTCATTCACATCGAAATGACAATGCTGAGTAGAAAAACAAACAATGTATTGAACAAAACGATCTTTCATATCCTGAGAAAAGTATTCTTCCTCATATACATATAGATTGTTACTGTTATTAGAATTCATAATCACCAGTTCGTGCTCTTTTGCTTCGACTAATACAGCATAAGTAGCAACTGCATCTTCAATTGCATCAAATAGCTTCATTATTCTCTCAATCCTTTCTTGACATCATAACTACTGCTTCGACGTGCCCCGAGACAATAACTTAAATGTCATCGGTATGAGGGAACATATCCACTCTAAGCGGCTCTGACTAAACAAGTCAACCTGTCTTGCACATGTAAACCGGAATTTATAATATAAAATTTACAGTTCCATATATTAAATGACAAATAGTAAAACATACTGCAGGAATAAGCGCTATGATGTTTTTTCTATCCAGCGCAAAAAGGATAAATGCAACACAAGGCGGCAATGTCAAACATATAATTACAATCGTATTTACAATGCCGTTATAATACAATACCCATCCTGAAAAGTATAAACCAATGCAAACTATTGAAGATATAAGCAGCGGGGAGATTTTTATGCTGTCTCTTTCCTTGTTTATAACAACGCAGAGAGAAGCAACGAATATAATTTGGCAAACTGAACCAATGGTATCAACTATCGGAGTTATTGACTCCTGACGAAGGATATCATTCGGTGCAGGAACAGCAAACCATATAAAGTTTGGAAGCATAATAATCAGAAAAATAACCAGACCTGAAACATTAAAACCAAACTTATACTTTTGAAGCAAAATATTTTCCTCCATAAATTCTGAATTGTCACCTCACATGACAATAATTCTATTACCTCGACCCGTCTTGAGACATCAATACTACTGTCTCAATGTGCGAGGTTCTCGGGAACATGTCCACGGGTGTTATTTCTTTTACGGAATAATTCTGTTCAGTGAACAGTTGAAGATCACGCGCCATGGTGGCGGGGTCACAGCTGACGTAGACGACTCTGTCGGGGGACATCCGCACGATGGTGTCGATCAGCTCCGGGGTCAGACCCTTGCGCGGCGGATCGACGACGACCACATCGGGACGGATCCCCTTTTTGCGCAATTCTTCCGCCGCCTGTGACGCGTCACCGCAGATGAATCGCGCGTTACGGACGCCGTTATGCGAAGCGTTACGCTTGGCATTTTCGATCGCTTCGGGGATGATCTCCACGCCAATCAGCTCACTGCATTGATCCGCCATGCTCAGTCCGATCGTACCGGCGCCGCAGTAGAGGTCGATCAATGTTTCCTTGCCGCTCAGACCTGCGTATTCCTTCGCTTTGGCATACAGCGATTCTGCCTGTGTGCGGTTGATCTGATAAAACGCCTCGGGCGCGATCTCAAAGCGCAGTCCGCACAGTGTATCGGTAATGAAGCCGTCGCCGTGAACCGTATAAGAACGCTTGCCGAGGATGACGTTGGTATCCTCGGCATTGACGTTGAGGATAATGCTTTTGATTTGTTTATATTTTTCTGTAAGAGAATAAAAAAGCGACGCGTCGTCATCAAAATGTCGGCTGCCCGCCACAACGCAGAACATCACGTCGCCGGTCGTTTCGGCATAGCGCAGATAGATATGACGGATGCCGCGGCGATTCTGCGGCGTATAAACCAACGAGGGTCGATGGCGCAGGAACGCATACACATCCTCGATGATGTCATTGAAGATCGGCGGCGATAGCTGACAGCACAGGCAGTGCATGATGTGGTGACTGTGGCGGGCGTAGTAGCCCATCACCACCTCGCCGTTGCGGTTGAGCCCGACCGGGATCATCGCCTTGTTGCGGTAGCCGTCAATATTCTTTGAAGGAATTATATCATGGACAAGCTGAGCGTCCAGCTTGCCGATCCGTGTCACGGCGTCGATGACCTTCTGCCGCTTGGCGCGACATTCCGCCTCATAGGAGATATGGCGATAGACACAGCCGCCGCAGGAAAATGACACGGGACAATCCGTCACAATACGGTCGGGTGACGGTGTGATGATCTCCTCCACACGCGCGAATCCGACATTCTTCTTCACCTTGAGCACCTTGGCGCGGATGGTATCGCCGACAGCGGTATTGGGGACGAAAAAGACCATCTCCCCTGCCCTGCCGACGCCGTCTCCGTCGGAGGTCAGCGAGGTGATATTCAGTTCAATGATTTGGTTTTTTTGATACATCATAATTATATAATCGCAAAATAAATCCTTGTTTTGTCTTTTCGGAGTTCTTTATTTGTATTATACAATAGTCAAATTAGTTATTTTTCTAATACTGAAATATGATTTACTATTTGTTTTCACTATTGCACTTTTATGACGAAAGTGGTATGATATACGGTAGCACAGAAGAACAGGATGTGCAGACATACATAGAATAATGAAGAACTCACATCATACTATCGATATATAAGGGGCTATTATAATGAACAAAGATCATCTTTTAGATAATATCAAACGCATCCACTTTATCGGCATCGGCGGCTCGGGCATGTGCCCGCTGGCGGAGATCCTGCACAGCGAGGGCTTCATCCTCTCAGGCTCCGACTGCAACGAGGGCGAGACGCTCGACCGCATCCGCAGCTACGGCATACCGGTACACATGGGACATAAGGCTGAGAATATCGAGGGCGCTGAGCTGATCGTATACACCGCCGCTGTCAAAAAGGACAATCCCGAGCTGGTTGCCGCGAATGAAAAGGGTATCCCCGCGATCGAGCGCAGTGTGATGCTCGGTATCGTCACCCGCCGCTACAATCGTTCCATTGCGGTAGCCGGTACGCACGGCAAGACCTCCACCACCGCGATGCTCAGCCAGCTGTTGATCGGCGCGGGCTTTGATCCGTCCGCGATCATCGGCGGCAAGCTCCCCTACCTCGGCGGCAACAGCTATGTCGGTCAGAGCGATATCATCGTATGCGAGGCGTGCGAGTATGTCGATACCTTCCTTGAGCTGACGCCGTATCTCTCCATCATCACCAACATCGACGCGGATCACCTCGACTATTTCAAGACGCTCGACAACATCAAGAAGAGCTTCAACAAGTTCTGTCACCTGACCACAGGTCTGATCGTCTACAACGGCGACGACGAGAATATCCTCGACGCAATCGAGGACGTTGAACTGCCGATGATCACTTTCGGCTTCAGAAAGACCAACGATTACTATGCCGCGAACCTGCGCGACGTCAAGGGCGCTTATAAAACCTTTGACCTGATGCACAAGGGTGAAAAGCTCTGTGAGATCGATCTGATGGTTCCCGGCAGACACAATATCTACAACGCGCTTGCCGCGGCGGCTACCGCGCATTATCTGGGCGCTACTCCGGAGCAGATCGCGGAGAATCTCGGAAAATTCACCGGCGTACACAGACGCTTTGAGATCCTCGGCGCGCCGGGCGGCATCACCGTGGCGGATGACTTTGCGCATCACCCCACCGAGCTGACCGCGACCCTCAGCTCCGCGATGGAAATGGGCTTCCGCAAGGTATGGGCGGTATTCCAGCCGCATACCTTCTCCCGCACCGCGCTGCTGCTGGATGACTTTGCCAAGGCGCTGAGCATTCCCGACGTCGCGATCATCTCCGAGATCCTGCCGGTACGTGAGACCAACACCTACAACATCTACAACACCGATCTCGGCGCAAAGGTCGAGGGCAGCGTATGCATCGACACCTTTGAGGATATCACCAAGTACATCGTCGAAAACGCGCAGGAGGATGATCTGGTCATCACCCTCGGCGGCGGTAACGTCTACATGTGCGCGAACATGATCCTCAAAGCGCTGAAAAAGGAAGAGGATTGATGATCGGGCACCCCCCTATCATTTGAATCGCTTCAATAGAACAAAAAAGCACTCCCTTATGGTAGAATCACCATAAGGGAGTTTTTATCTATCGTTTTATGATCAGCTCAACAGCTTTTGTAATGTATCCATCATCTTGGGGATATCATAGGGCTTGGCAAGATGACCGTCCATGCCGGCTTCGAGCGCGATCTTGCGATCCTCTTCAAAGGCATTTGCCGTAACCGCGACGATCGGGATACTCGCTTTGGCGGGATCATCCATATTACGGATCCGTTTCGCGGCGGTATAGCCATCCATCTTCGGCATCTGGATATCCATCAGGATAATGTCATAATAGCCCGCGGGCTCCGACTCCATCTTTTCAACGGCGATCTCTCCGTCGGACGCGATATCCACCGTTAAGCCGACTTCTGTCAGGATCGTTTCGGCGATGATCTGGTTCATCTCGTTGTCCTCCGCGAGAAGCACACGCTTTCCGGAAAAATCCGCAACTGTGTTTTCTTCCGACTTTTCATCCTTTTCTCTGAAAGGCTCCGCCAGCAGATTTCTCAGTTCCGACATAAACAGCGGCTTGGAGCAAAACGCGGTGACGCCCGCTTCCAATGCTTCTTCCTCGATATCGCTCCAGTCATAAGCGGTAAGGATAAAGATCGGCGCGTCATCTCCGATGACCTTGCGGATACGGCGCACGGTTTCGATGCCGTTCAGATCCGGCATCTGCCAGTCGATGATATATACCTTGAATTCGTCGGCGATATCCAGCGCGTCCTTCGCGCGGATCACGGCTTCTTTACCGTAGTTTGTCCAGTCGGGGCGCATACCGATCTCACGCAGCATAGAACATACGGAAAGACAGGTATCGATATCGTCATCCGCCACCAGCGCGCGTAAGCCTTTCAGCTCAGGGATCGGCTCGGGTTCTATTGCCTGACCGCAGACGCGACAGGTGATCTCTACGATGAATTCAGATCCCTTCCCCTTTTCGGAATTGACCGTGATCGTGCCGCCCATCATATCGACGATGTTTTTCGTGATCGCCATTCCGAGACCGGTACCCTGGATGCCACTGACCGTGCTGGTCTTTTCACGCGTAAACGCGTCAAAGATGTTTTTCCGGAATTCCTCGGTCATGCCGATACCGGTATCCTTGATACGAAATTCGAGCTTCGTCATATCTTTAGAGACGGACGGCTTCTCTGTCAGACGGAAGCTGATCATGCCGCCGTTCGGCGTGAACTTGATCGCGTTAGACATGATATTCAGGAGCACCTGATTCAGTCTCAGCTTATCGGTAATGATGTCCTCATGTACCACATCCTGTGTATCGATAAACAGATCCAGCTGCTTTGCGCTGATATTAGCGTGAACGATCGTCCGCAAATCGTGGATCAGCGCCGGCAGATGAACCTCTGTTTCTTCCAGAGTCATCTTGCCGCTTTCGATGCGGCTCATATCCAATACGTCGTTGATCAGCGAGAGAAGGTGCTGACTGGATACCGAGATCTTGCCTAAGTAATCCTTTACTTGTTCTTTGTTGTCGATATGGGACGCCGCCAGCGCGGTAAAGCCCGCGATCGCGTTCATCGGAGTACGAATATCGTGCGACATATTATTGAGGAAGATGGTTTTCGCCTGATTGGCGTGTTCCGCCGCTGCCAGCGCATTTTTGAGCGCTTCCTTCTGCGCCTGTTCCTCACGCACCAAATCAGTGACGTCACTGTGGTAGCCCTGCAGCATTTGATGACGCGGTTCGATCTCTTTCGCCGTACCGCCGCAGCGAACATACAGCACGCCCTTTGTCGGATGCTCCCAGCGATAGGTGTTTTCGGACAGCTTGCCCTCGAGCATTTCCTGTACGCTTTGCTCTACCGAAGTCAGATCTTCGGGCAGGATCCCGGAATGCCACGCTTCATAGATCTCTTCCTCCGACAAGTCTTGACCCTCTACGCCCAAAAGCTGCTTCATCTTGGCGTTGGCTCGCAAACGGGGCTCTTTGCCCTCATCCAGAATGATCATCCACATACCGTAGCCCGCGTCGGAGATGATCTCATCCGTCTGTGCCAATTCCTTTTGGCTCGCCTGCAATTCAGCGTTCTTCTCCTCAAGGCGGATACGGGCTGCCTCTTTCTCGCGTATCTGTTTCCTTGTACGGATTCTGTCACGCACCAACAGAAGGATGATCACGGCACTGATCACGATGATCACGGAAATAAACAACAGCATATGATCCGCGATCACATCCCAGAGACCGTAGGTATAAAGATCCTGTGTATAGCGATAGGAGATATTCTGCGCGTAATCACTGCCGACCACATTGACGCCGCGGTTCAATAGCTTCAACAAACCTTCGTTGCCGATCTCGACGCCGAAGCAGCGGTCATCGTTGCGTGTCAGCTGGTGCAGCACCAGATCCTTATACTTTTTATTCTTCAGAATATCATTCGCGCGCAGACCGTTGAGCGTCGTACAGCTCGCCTCTTCGGAAACAACAGCATCCAGACACGCGTCGATACTGGGATAAAAGGTGATCTCCGCGTTCGGAAAATTCGTGCGGACATAATAATACTGCATACGGTTGTTCTCATTGACCGCAAAGTGTGAGGTAGTATCCTCCGTGTAATTTCCCTTATGTACCAGCTCGGTCGAAGCGGAGGTGACGGGCATGGTCTGATAGATCCCGTTTTCCTCCGAGAAATACAGTCCGCCGCCGACAGGGAACGCGACGTCTATTTTCTTCGATGTGATATCGGCAATCATATCGTCATAGCTTTTGTACCCGGTATAAGTGATCTTTAAGTCGGAAAGCCCGAGATCGGTAAGCATTTCAGGGATCATGTCTTTGACGATACCGGTCACATTGCCGTCTTTGTCCGTATCACTGTAGGGCAGATAGTTTTCAAGATAACCGACCCTGAGGTCATCATGGGAGGAGAGCCATTCTTTTTCAGCCTGAGAAAAAGCCCGTGCCGAAATGCTGGCGGGATAATACTTATTGCCGAGGGAATGAAGCCAGTTCGGCTCCTCCACCGCCATGGTCGACTGCGCGTCGTTCAATTCCTTCAAAAGATCATTACGCGCTTTGTTGACGCAAAGATAGTAGTCGGAGGTTCCGAACGGAGTGAGCACCTCGGCGTTATCGCGGCCGTAGGAGCCGTCTCCCTCTACTGCGATCACATCCAGCTCTCCCGAGTCAAACGACTCAAACAAAACGGTATAATCATTATACGTCTTTACGGACGCGGTGATATGGTTGGTCGCAAGATATTGATTCAACGTCTCGACCATCGCGCTGTTCAGAACGCCGATCGTCTTTTCGTTGAGCGTTTCGGGATTGACCGTGATATCATCCGCAGAGATATGCTTAACAAGGTTATAGGTCTCGTTACCCATCGGGGCGTCGGGATAACCGATCACGGCGGAACGATCCTGCTTCCACGCAAGACCTGCCAGCAAATCGATTTCTCCGCTCAGAAGCATCTCATACAGATCGTTGTATTCTCCGTAGACATACTCGTACTTCCAGCCCGTATATTCGGAGATCTTGCGATAATACTCGTAGGCGTAGCCGTTTTTGATCGCGCCCTCTTTCGCGCCTTCCTGAAACACCTCATTCTCATAGTAACCGACCTTCACGGTTTTGATCTCGGTTTCCTCTGCGATAAAGGATACGGAAAAAGCCGAAGTACTGAGGATCAGTACGAACAGGATACAGAATAAGGCTCGCACTGCACGATTTCCGACTGTTTTTATGTGAAGCATTCATTTCACCTCTGACTATCATGAATCGGACTTTCTGCATCATACGAATATCGGAAAACCGATTCAAAAACTGATATAGTATCAGCCAAGTTGTTTATTACAAACCTATACATAGTTATTTTATCATATCAGTATATAATAATCAAATCTATATTGATAAAAATATACTTCTAAATCAGAACACTCCCTCAAACTCTTTGGGGGAGTGTTATTGATCATATTACAATTTTTCTTATACGCGTGATAAATACAGATCTCCGTCTTCTTCTTTCTATTCAAAGTCTTCTTCTTTCCATTCAAAAACAGAAGTAGATTTATACTCTTGAGGAAGATCCTTTATCGTTTCCCAATTCTTTTCGAATTCTCCTGTTTTCCATTCGAGATCATCAAAACGGTCACATACCATCCGTACATCTGTTTCCGAATCATATTGTTGTAATTCATAGTTGAATGATCCTGCTTGATAATCATCGACATTAAAAACTATCCATTTATCGTAAAATTCTATGTACAGCTTACCTTTATCATAAGCAAAACGTTTGATATATCCTTCTGCTATTTGTGCCCATTTGAAGTTATCTTTCGGATCAGAGGAAAAATTGAGGCAGAGAGAATCCGAATCAGGAGACATTCGCACGTCTACTTTATTGTAATAGGTATATGTATCAGAATCTAACCATGTCACATTTACACATCCGTCTTTATCAGGTATACATCCGGTTTGAGGGATTGTAAAAAAACAGACAATTATTAAGCAAACGCAAACTTTTATGCTTTTCATAACAATCCTCCGGCTAATACTATTATTCATCCTTACGAAACTCCAACAAATCGCCGGGCTGGCAGTCCAGCGCGTCGCATAGCTTACGCAGAGTCTCCACCTTGACCGCCTTTGCCTTGCCGTTTTTGAGGATGGACATATTGGCGAGGGTGATCCCTACCCTCTCCGAAAGCTCGGTCACACTCATCTTGCGCTTAGCAAGCATCACATCAATGTTAAAAATGATTTCACTCATCATGTCACCTCAAATCGTATAACGGTTCTCGTCCTCGATATCGGCAGCTCGGGACGTCAGGTGAGAAAGCGCGAATGAAGCAACGCAGATCGCTATACCGATGAATACAACTACCAGCGACATCATGACAAGACCAGGATGGTTCATGTTCAGAAGCAGTAAAACAATATTTCCAATAAAGAAATATACTGCATCAACCGCTGATAGGATCGCTATGGCTTTTAGCAGCTTTGCATTAGCCAAAGAAAAAGCGTTGTCACGGGCGATGTTAGAAGCGATCCTCCAACCAAGCACCAATACAATAAAGCAAGGCACTGCCGCGATCCAAAGAAAAATCGTCCACGGTATATAGGCGCTTGCAAACTCCGGATATGCCGCCACCAATGACTTAGCGATCGACGGAACGGCAAAGCCCAGAATACCTGCTCCGCAAACTGCAAATCCCAAGAGGACTGCTTTGATCCAAATTGAGAGAGTTTTCAATTTCATTCTCTCACCTCCATAATTCGATTGTAACAGAGAACTTATTGAAAGTCAAGATGAATTTATCGAATTACAATAAATTTTAACAACAAAGAAACTGCCACCTTAGGGGTGACAGTTTCTGATACTAACCTTATGATTTCATTATCTGTTACCAAACATTCCGAAGGGATTGCTTCCCTGGCTGCCGTCGTTGCCGTTATTGTTATTGGATTGACTACTGCTGCTGTTCGTGTTGTTCTGATCGGGGACGTCCTCATCCAGCGTCAGCTCGATCGTCTTCTTGCTTCCGCCGCGATCGATCTCGAACGTGACTTTATCGCCTGCGGATTTATCATTGATCACGGTCGTGATATCATCCGCTTTGCTGACCTCTTTACCGTCGAGCGATACAACGCGGTCGCCCTTAGCAAAGCCTGCCTTAGCGGCATTGGAACCGTTCTCGACGGAGTTGATATAGACGCCCGCCTGAGAGGTTCCGTAATAGTACCACGCGAACATGCTGTTTGACAGATCGATGAAGGTCATACCGGTATCCGCTCTGCCGCGAACATAACCATAATCCTTCAGATCATCGATGATCTCGATAACGTCGTTGATCGGGATGACAAAGCCAATGTTATCGATCTCTTCGGAAGAGGATTTTGCGACAACGATACCCGCAAGCGTACCCTGACCGTCAAACATACCGCCGCCGGAGTTACCGGGGTTGACAGCCGCATCGGTCTGCATAAGGTGCATGGTCTTGCCGTCGATGACGATGGAGCGATCCAGCGCCGAGATGATACCTTCGGTGACGGAGCCGCCAAGCGTGCCCAAGGGGTTGCCGATGATGACCGCTTTCGCGCCGACCGCGAGCTTGGATGAGTCGCCGAATACCGCGACAGGCAGATCGGACGCTTCGATCTTCAACAGCGCGATATCCACCTTAGCGTCGGTACCAACCAGCTTAGCGTCATAGCTGTCGCCGCCGCGGGTCGTGACCTTGATGGAGCTTGCGCCGGAGATCACGTGGTTATTGGTGACGATATAGCCGTCCTTGCTGATGATAACGCCGGATCCCGCGCCCTGAGCAATATACTGACCGTAGAATGTGCTGGTCTGCATGACCTCGGTCGTGATCTCTACGACGGTATCCGCGACCTCATTGGTGATGGTCTCGGTCGACTTATCGACCGTATTCTCAGCGTCTTCCTTTTCGGTATTCACCTTATGGATGACCATCGTGCCGGTGTCGTTGCTTTCATACTTGGAAGCGTTGATCTTCTGTGCCAGGATACTGCCGCCGAAACCGGTCAATCCGGAAACGATGATACAGATAATGAGCAACAGCGCGATACTGCCCTTCGACATACCGCCGCCGGACTTTTTGTCCTTTTTGTTACCGCTGTCCGCGGAATTCGTCGTGCTCCAATTGTTCACCGGTTTTTGCGGTGTATCGGAAACGCCGGAATAGATGTTACGGCTGTTTTCCGTCGCGCGGGTATTGTAATGATAGAAGCCGTCATTCGGGTTTTGATTCGGCTGACTCGGAGTCGACGCGGGAGTGGGCTCAGGACGACTGTATGACGGTGTGCCGGCAGCTCGATAAGGATTCTGATAGGCGTCCTGTCTCGGCTGAACAGGCTGCTGATAGTTGCCGCGATCGACATAAGGATTGTGATAGGGGCGTTGCTCCTGCGGGTCTACGGGCTGCTGAATCGGTTCCGATCTGTGAACGGGATCGGGTACAGCAGCGTGATCGCTCTCAGCCGCTTGCCGGGGGGTCTCATGCAACAGCTCTGTTTTTTCATTATCTTCAGGGAAATGCAGGTTTTCATATTGATTATCAGACATAATATACCTCCTGTTATTCTACCATTTATCGTAACGCCGAATCAAGGCGCAATATACTTTCTGAATATAACACTATCATAAAGCTTTTATGTGTCATCTGTATGAACAAAGAACAAAAAAATATGAATACATTATGAACAGAACATGAACGTTCCGGTCATTGCCGCTGTTTGTCGATCACCATCTGTAAATACGGCAACAATTCAAAGCCCATGCGCTCATACAAACGCTTGGCGCCTTCATTATAATCCTCGACCTCTAATCGAAGCCGCATGATACCGGACTGCGCCTTGAGCCAGTCAAAGAACTCGGTCGCCAAGCCGCGTGAACGGTACTCGGGATCGATGTAGATCTCTTCGATGGTCACGCTCACACCGCCCGCCTCCTGTGAGAAGGTCTTGGACAGCAGCACAAATCCGCAGGGCGTCGCGTCACATTCAAAGATGTAGCCCTTGACATAGGCGTCACTGCGCAGCATCTCATCAAAGGTGGCGCGATAATTCTCCTCAGGTACGGGTGCGTTCACCACATCGGTGTGATAAAACACATCGACATAATGACGGTAAAGCTCCCAATCGTTTTCTGTTATTCTTCTGAACATGGTATAATTCCTTAATCGAATATTAATGGTTAAGATCGCCACACCCCGACACGAGTGTCAGGGTTCGCAATGACACTCTGTAGGTTGAGATTGCCACGGCAACCCTCCGCCGCTTTGCGGCACCTCCCTTAGGAAAGGGAGGCTTATCGCCTCGCAATGACGATTTATAGCATGGTCTATGCCACACTGTAACCAGCAAAGACTATTTCAGATCGATACGGAACAATCTTGCTGCGTTGCGATACATGATGTTGTCATAATCCTCGGGGCTGATCATCGCGCGGAATTCATTGAAGTATTCCTGATACAGCGATCTGTCACCGGTCTTGTTATGCAGATAGGTATCGGGACCGTCGATGGGATTGTCGGAGCCGAACAGGAGCTTACCGCTCCCCCATCGCTCGATCGCTTTGAGAGTGCTTTTGACCGGCACCCATGTCGTATCGCCGTACAGGTTATCCGCTTTGCCGAGCAGCTCGATCGCCTCGCTGTTATCGGAGCCCAGATCCATATGCACCATCACAAAGCTGATATCGGGATGCTTGAGCGCGGCATTGTACAGATGGACGGAACGCGCCTCCTCGCAGCCGCCGGTGTGAGAAACGACCGGCAAATGATACCTTCGCGCGATCTCATACACCGCCTCGGCACGGGGATCATCGGGCGCGACACGTGAATGGAACGGATGCAGTTTGAGTCCGTAGACCAGCTCTCGATTCTCCTCCAGCAAGCGGATAAATCCATCATCGGGTGTTTCCGCATAGAGCTTCATCCACGGCGTCACGCCGATCCGGTCGGGATAACGGCGAGCGAAACGGAGGGTGCTCTCGAACACCTGATTCTGCGGCGTCTGCAAGGCGTCGGGAATCCTTTGACCGTTATGATCAAACTCAGCCGCGTTGACGCCGGACACCAATGAGAAATCCACCCCGTAACGGTTCATAGAATAAATTACATCCTCTTCACGCATCTCAAAATCAAGTATCGTTCCGATATGCACATGGGTATCGATCAACATAGAATCACCGACATTCATTTTATCACAATCAAACGCAGGAATCAATCGGAATCTGAAAAAAACTGCCGATGAAAAGTCGTTTCTTTCTCAATCACAGAGAATCATACTCGCATTCCGCCGACCTCGGCATAGTATGTACTGTGGCGAATCGCCATCATCATTCCGATCTGTCACGCTGATCCTATATCTCCATACAGATCGGAGCAAAAGGAGAATGATTCATGGACAGGAAAACGATCATGGCTGAATACGGCGTCGCGCCGTTACCGAAGGATACGACCGAAGCGATGGCATACATCCCCTACCAGCCGTATGAGCCCGAAATGTGCAAGGCGGTGCTCGGATATGAGAACGGTACGCTGTTCCGCGCGCTGCACAAGCCGTTCTACGGCAGTAAATGCGGAGGTGCCGACAATGACTGAACGCGATATGATGCTCAAAAAGATCGGCACCCTCAAATTTGCCGTCACCGATATCGACCTATTCCTCGACACCCATCCGGGTGACGCCGCAATGTTGAAGAAGCGCGAGGAATATGAAAGTCAGCTCGAACCGCTGATAACACAATTTGAGGCGCAATTCGGTCCGCTGACCAAATGCGAAAACGACGCCAACACATGGGCTTGGGTCAAAGACCCGTGGCCTTGGGATACGGAGGGTTAACTATGTTTGTATACGAAAAGCAACTGCAATATCCGGTCAAGATCAAGAACCCCAACCCCGCGCTCGCGAAAATCATTATCACACAGTACGGTGGTGCATACTCCAAAAGTAGATAAAAGCCAGCCACAAAGAATGAGGCTGGCTTTTTCTTTAATTATATTCATTATAGTGTAAATGTCAAGCGACGATGATTAACCCGCCAAAAGCATCCAGGTAACAGGACCGACAATGCCGTCGGCTGTAATGTCGTTATCTCTCTGGAACGACTTAACGGCATTCATAGTGCCGCTGCCGAAGATGCCGTCAAAGCCGTTGGTGCTGTATCCGTTACAGATCAGGAAGCCCTGCAGTATCTTCGTAATGTTGCCTTGAGCGCCAACGAAAAGGCATACAGCCGCAGAACTGGTCATATTGCCATAGATACCATCAACCATAAGGCCGGCGCCGCACTGTCGGTTTAGCTCGGTTTGCAGAGCCTTGACAAGCGCTGCCTTTGTCCTGGGACCATAGATATCATCGACATCAAGATCGGCGCTGTAGTTGTTGTTGAGCCACGACTGAACAGACGCGACCGAAGATTCATCCTCGGAGTAGACCTCTTCGTTCTCAGAATACGGTTCATAGGAATAGTCGGAATACTTTGGACGGCAGCAGCACGAGATGTTCGACTTATCGCGTGTTTTGATCTGGAAGTCATCACACTCGTCGCCGCCGTTGTTAGCTCCGATACACTTGATCGTGTCATCATAGACAGCGACGCAGAGTTCAACATGATCGAGCGTCTTATATTCGAGAGAGGATGCCGGCCAGTACGAAGACCGTTCCTTGCTCCACGAGAAGATCACGAGATCGCCGGGCCGGACTTCGTCGGGACCATAGAGCTGATCAGCATCATAGAAATTTCTGCAAAGGGATCCACAATCCGCAACCTTGCCGCCGGGGATAAGATCAAGCGCGCCGGCATGATTGAAAAGATACATTTGACCGGCACAGCAACAGGCAACATCGTTGATGTCGTCGCTGAATGTGCCGTACCAGTTCATGATGTCACAACTGTCGGGGTGTTCGTCTACGTTCAGCAGAGCGTAAGCGGTATCGATGATCAGCTGAGCAGCTGTGCCTTCGTCAATCTGTTTGGGCGTGCCGTTGCCCCAGCCGTTATATCCGCCGTTCTTGATGATTGCAGGATAATCCTTGTAGACCTTATCTTTGTCAATAACTCCTACGCCGGGAATGGAGTTACTCTCAAGATAGTTCTTCTCACCGCCGTACTGCCAAAGTCCCAGTTTCCTTGTCCAGTCAGGCGCATAGTTCCATTGTGAGAGCCAAACGTCGCACTTAACAATGGTATCGGTGCTGATCCAGTCGCGCAGCTGATAATATCCAGTATAGATTACCGGGTAATAGCCGAGCCTCAACATCTCAGATACGAATACCGCCGTGATATTTTTGACGTTGGATTCATTCCAACCGCCGCCATCGGCAATGTGATATTCATACTCGAGGTCTAAAGCAATCGGAAGTGTAGGTCTATATCCTTTTGCTTTCTCAGCTTTCAGCAGTTTGTCGATCTTGTCACACTCGTCCTTGATTGCCGTCGTCGAACAGGCTTCGGTGAAGAGATAGACGCCCCAAGGCATACCGAGCTGTTCGGCTTTCTTTACGTTATCCGTAAATTCCGAATCAATGATTCTGCCATTTCCGCCCTGACCGCATTTGATCATCACAAAGTTATAGCCGGCAGACTTAACCTTTGACAGGTTTATGTCGCCCTGATAGTCAGATATGTCAACCCCTTTTGTGTTCACAATACTCGCCATAGGCATTCCCTCATTCCTCTTTGTAATGTTCCCCGTCGGTATCGACTTCTGAGTCTTTCTTGTGATATTTGCCGTCGGCAGTATCTTCGACCTTATTCTTTAACGTCTTGATGATGTTGACCAAAAAGCCCGGAAGGGGCACATCGAGCTCGCCGAGGTTTTCAAGAATGGAAATCAATTCATTAATGATCAGCCAGATGGTGATAATCATACCGAAGCAATAGTTGATCTGCATATCGATACCGATCTTCAACAGTGCGGAGCTGATCAGATAATCCGCTACCATTCCGACCGCGACCAAAGCGAGATACCCCGCCTTCTTGATGATCCCGACCACACCGACACGGCTGTTGAGTTTACCTGTGTAGGCGGCGCCCGCCATACCGGTGATGTAGTCAATCAACATGACGATGATCAGCACAACCAGCGGGATCATCAGCACGCCGAAATAAGCCGCCAGCGCGCCAAGCGCTCCGGCGACAATGATCTGAAAAAATTCTTTCATTGAAATCAATCCTTTCTGTTGAATGAAAATCACGCCGAGTAATTCGACGTGATTTGACTTATTATTATTCATACTCAACCTTGAAGAAGTCAAACGCCTTTTTGATCTTTTCGTTCTTCAACAGTTGCTTTCGCTGACCTTTGTTGAGCGTGTCGGATATCTCTTGTAGGATATCGTGAAAGTCGCCAACCCTTGTGTCAACGTTTTTCTGCAATTTCTCCTTACTAATCATCTGTTTCAACTCCCATCTGGTTCAGCATAGCGAGCGTATCGTCTACGGTGAGGTCGCCTGTAGGCTCAGGAATAGGGATATCCTTGTAGTTCTCCGCGCTGTCGCTCTTGCCGAGGTCGATTTCTTCCGCTCTCATGGTTTCGGTCGCAACATCGGTCAAAATCATTCCGTCATCAGGTAACAGCTTGATAAACTGTCCTTCGTCAATTATTCTCATAATATCCCTCCTATGCCAAAGTCCAGTTTTTGTTTGTGGCGATGGCTTTCTGCTCGGCAGTCAGCTTGTTGAGATTGGTCTTTCCGACGGTCAACTTAAACGTCGCTTGTCCTGTTCTATCCGCTAAGGATTCAAGCCATGATACGATGGTTTCAGTGGTGTATTGGGTACTCGCTGAGAGATTGAGACCATTACAGTTAAAACCGCTTTCAATGGTGACATCTGTTAACGAGGTGCAACCATAGAATGCATCGGCCCCTATGCTTGCGATGCTGTTAGGAAAATTAACTGCGGTTAACGAGGCGCAGTACTGAAACGCATAGGTACCTATGCTTGTGATGCTGTTAGGAAAATTAACTGCGGTTAACGAGGCGCAACTCTGAAACGCAGAGGTACCTATGCTTGCGATGCTGTTAGGAAAATTAACTGCGGTTAACGAGGCGCAACTCTGAAACGCAGAGGTACCTATGCTTGCGATTTTTAAGCAGTTGACAAACGATACTTTTTTTAAATATGGGAAGTATGAGTATCCTATTTGACTTGTCCATGTATATTCAGCGTTCGGCGCATACCCGATAATATAGCACTCGGTAGGGTTGCCGTTGCTGTCAGGTTTAGTAAAATAGATACCCCCGACAGGTACGTCTGTACCGTCTACGCTTGACGGGATCGTGTCGATAGCCAACGGCATTTGACTCGGGCTGATCGGTGCGGTCTCCCCGCGCTTTCTCTTTATTGATTCTTCAATAGCGTCTAAAATCGCTTTCGGAATGATTTCATATTCTGCCATGTTATCACCTCTCGTTCAGTTCAGCGTTGACAATGTTGTTGACAAACGCTTTTAAATCCACATTCACCGCCACTTCACTATACCCATCCGCATTATCATCCTCAGCGGCATATGTGCCATTAGCTGTGATTTGCTTTGTGATAAGGGTGGGCTGTGGAGCCGCACCAACTGTAACGCTTGACAAGCCGATATTCGGAGCGGTCGGAGTAACCACTTGCTGTTCAGCGGTCGGCGTGACCGATTTAGCTTCAAGCGGTGTCGCGTTGACGGTAACATTCGACAAGCCATCATAACCACTGTCGGGAGTTACGGATTGTTGTGACGTTGTAGGAGTTACCGTTTTGGATTGCAAGGTGGGTGTACTCTGAATACTCGCCACCGTATCAGCCAGATTGTCACTGTTCTCCGTCGCGGGCATTGTTGCGCCTTTTGCTTCGGCTTCATTGTAAGCTGCCGCTATATTATTTTTTATGCGTGTGATCTCACTTGCCACACTCATATACATTCACCTCCGTTAAATTGAAAAGCCCCCTGCACAAAGGCAGGGAGCCACCTCTCCATCTATGCCGATATGTCGAAAAAAATTGCATATTTGAGGTAATATTACTTATATTATTAAGAAAAAGTTTACACTTCCGACAACAGGGTTTCGATATTTCCGACCATAGAGTCTATATACGTTGTATCATAAAACGACTGACCGCCTTTGATGGTTCCCTTATGATTGACAGTATCACTGTAAAGCTGACCGGTTGACATGGCGGCAATCTGTTCGGCGGTCGGGTTGAGGGGAGCACGGGACATTTTTTCTGTTTTCAAGTCGGAAATATCAATTTCAGTCGCTATTTTCAGCCAATCGTAATTGATAATGCCGGTTGCCGGATCTAAATTTACACCGAAGAGCCCCCAAAATTCATCGTCATATTCCCAAAATGCCAGCTCTCCCGCTTCACCGTTCTGTCCTGCATAACTTTCGGGGATCGAATCACCCCAGTTTGCAGATTCGGGAACGGTATTTTCGTTAATCTTGAAAATACCACCCGGCTCAAACGCTGCCCAAGTGCTCTCCCATGTTACTGTACCGCTATTTGCAGTGCCTTTCCTTCTGTAGATCTTTCCGTTCATATCCAAACGGATCTGAGCAACAGAAACATCACCGACGTAGTTTTTACTACCGCAAAAGCGGAGCCATCCGCACGGGCTTCCGCTTCCTGAAACAAAGACACGATAGGCCACGTCGTTTGCGGTAGCGCTGTTAACATTCGGATAGGGATCCGAACCCGTAAGTTGAACATTTTGAACGGATTTGATCACTTCATTGGTAACAGCCTCGAGTCCGTTTTCGATCTTGTTGAGGTTTTCGGCACTGAGTGCCGGAGCTTGTCCGTTTCTCCATTCGGTTTTGATGTAACTATTCATTGATTTCTTCGTCATTCTCCTTTCCCATGATTTCAACGCCCTTCGCTTCGATCTCAACCGTCAGACCGTACATTCCCTTGATCTTTCTGGAGAGGACAATGCTCTCGACAAACGGGACCTCGGGATCATTGGTAGGAAGTCGGATCCGATCGCCGACCTGCACCCACCAGCGGTTGAAAATCGATGCTTTGAACGGACGGTACCGATATACACTACCGGTGATCTTTGCCGTATGATCAGTTGAATAAGCTTCTTCAAGATTTTCGATGATCGGCTGAACATACGACCAATCGGCTATACTGTTCAAAACGGGATTATCCGAATAGTAACGGCTGTATCCTTCGTAGGGATCAACGTGAAAGAATACACGCCTTCTACTTTTGTTGAACTTGAATTGTCCCCATCGGATCTCTTTTGTGATGAAATCATCGTAATCAAATCCGTTGATCGCATAAGACGAAATGACATAGACGGTATTCATGTTTTGATACGGAAAGATCACACGAGGGTGTGCACGAGCACTCGAGATTTCCGTCGGGGCATCTTCAATCAAAAATACGCCGTTGAGCTCGCATAACCAGCGATAAAACTCCAAGAACGTTGTATTGTCATCCGCAAGATCCTGCCAGTAAGTATCATTCAAAAACAGAACAGTGTTTCTGTTGATGAAACCGGAACGATCAAAAGAAAGCCTTGCTTTCGAGAAAAACCAATTAATAATAGTTGAAAAAGTATATTCCGGCGCGGTTTGTGGATCATATGTGTGCAAATAGTTATACACTCTGTTCTTACACAGAATCGTGGAAGGGTAATACATACGGTCAAAGGCGATAAGCTTCCTGATCCTGTAATTGCTTGTCTTTTTGCAGGAATAAATCGGACCGACAAACAAGACGTATTGATCGGTAAAGCAAACGTTCGGATACATATCTTCTCTTGGGTACAGAGATGCGGAAGGATACAGATCGCCGTAATATTTCGCCTGTGCTGTAACGACTATTTGCTTACCACTGAGATCCTCGGCGATATCGACCAGACTGAGCGTCAGCTGAGACGGAATACAACCGCCGATCTTGATCTCCTTATCATCACAAATAGACTGCTCGATCTCCAAGCTCTCCGATACGATGTTCGACGGATCCAACGGCACGGGATCGTTCCACACTCCGCCGCTCTTGCTCTGGATCCCGATCGTGATGATATTGTCATACCTGCTGACAAGTTGTTCATCAATTGCGTAAAGCTCTGATATCATGTTCTCACCTCATCAATACTCGATCAGCTCAAACGATATCGGGTTATATAGGATCGTGTCGGCGTTAAAGTCCATTACCGAAAACTCCACATCGGGGAGATAGAATGTTCCGGAATAGTAGCTGTTTGTTTCATCGTTCCAGTATTCCACGTAGACATTGCGCTGGTGCGAAGAGGCATATCCCATACGGTTCTGCAGATCGATCTTTTCATCCAGCGTCAGAATATGTGTTGTAAAGCGGATAGACGATCGGGTGTGCGGCATTGTGGCTCTGTGGAGAACACCTGACTGATCAACCTGTGCGTCTGACTCCTGACGCTGATCGGGAGTAGATGAATAATCAGTAAAGTAACTGCCGGGGATCACGTTTCCGTTGATCTTCAGGATCCATCCTTCATAGTTGTTTGCCAATACTCATCCCTCCCCTACCACGGCAAAGAGCCATGGCGAATTTTATATAAACGCACCTGTTCAACGAATTCCTCAAACAGGGTCTTTCCGTTCAACGTAGCGACAAACTGATAGGTGTTACCACCGTTCTTCGTATAGATCACAAACTGTTCATACAGACGCTTGAGGTAGTCAAGGATCGACTGCAGCAGCGTTGTGTCGTACTGATTGCCGGCGTTCATCATATTCTGCAGCTTGCTCAACGGCGAAACGACCTCGGGGTCACCGTTACCGGCGCCGGCGTTATCACCGACAAGCGCAAGGGTCGGGGCTGTCACGATACCGCCCTTTGCGAGCTTAGGGATCAAAGGCGGTTCCGCGGGCATTTTAAACTCCCAATCCTGACCAAACAGCTTTCCGATCGCGCCGGCTACACCTCCGATCGCGTCGACGATGCCGCGAACGACGTTGTAAATTCCGGTCCAGAGTAAATTGATTCCGTCGATGATCAGATTCACGACGCTCTTCAATATAGCCCACATTCCGTCCCAAATTCCTTTGAAGAAATTTTTGATTCCGGACCAGGCTTTTTCCCAATCGCCCGAGAATACTCCTGTGAGAAATTCTATCAGACCGCCGAGTGCGTCTAAAATCCCGCCGATCACGCCGCCGATTACACTGAAAACCGTGCTGAAGACGCGACCGATCGCCTGAAAAGTGGAGGATAAAATAGGACCGACATACTCGATGATCCAATTTACGATGGGAGAAAGATAATTTGTCCAAAATGTTGCGATGAACTCTCCGATTTTTCCGATGAAATTTACGATTTTTTGAAAAATCGGCGATAAACAGTTATTCCATGCATCGGTAAAAATACCCTTGATGAAATTCCAGATCGGCATGATCCATTCGTTCCACAGATTCATGAAGGTCGTTCCGACATTGTTCATCGCGTCGCAAATCTTACGAAAGATTCCTTCACCGTCGCCGTTCCACCAGCTCGACAGTGTTGAGCCGATATCGCCGAACACCTGGCCGAAGAAGTCCATCACATCAGCGCCGATCGTTTGGAGATTGTCCAGGAACAAACCGATCGTCTCGGAGTCCTTTTCCAGCCAATCAGCGAGTGATTCGCTGGCAACCGCAAATATGCCGGATACAACTGTACCGATACCGCCGTAGAAATCGGTGAAGCCGGACAGAAGATTGGCAATAGACTCTTCCATCCGCGGCCGCATGCGGTCGATGCTGTCACCGACAATATCGCCGATATTATCAAAGGCTCGACCGAGTCCATTGAACCCGCGGGTAAAGTTATTACCGATCGTATTGATATAATCGATGATCTTGTTTTTGTCGCGTTTCAGCCATTTGTCAACGCCGCCGGTAAACGTCTGGAAGGATTTGCCGGCGATCTGAATACAAGCGCCAACCGCTGATCCTATCGCGCCGAAGGCGGATTGTCCGACATTTTGCATCTGCTCGAATGCCGCCTTTGCGATAGGCTTCAAACTGTTGAAAATACTCTTACAGTTGTCGCCGATCGCAGACCAGTTCACCTTATTGATCCCTGCCTGCACCTTGTCGACGAAATTCTTGAATCCGGATTTTTCATAAAAATCCTTGAATGTATTCTTGAATTTATCCGAAATACTATCAGCGGCGGAGTTCGCCTGCGATGTCAGGGCGCTGATTCCGGACGAACCGGAGTCACCGGCGCTTGAGGCGGTATCGGAGCTGTCATCGTCCGATTCGCTCGAGGAATCCGAGATCACGTTGAGCTTATCGAATGAAGCAACGCCTCGTTTTACCTCCTCGTTGGTATTTTTGACCTCTTTGGTCAAATCCTCCTGGTTATCGGTTGCGGTAGTGATCGCGTCGGAGGTACTCTGTACCGCCGAAGTTGTATCATCGGCGGTTTTCCATCCGAACAGATCACCCAGGGATGAAAAAGCTGACTTAGCTGCTTCTGTAAGAGCAGCTAACCCGGCGGTGATCTTCTGGATCACGGTAACGGCAGCCGTCAAAATCGGCTTTCCGATCACGGCGATAAACTGTTTCCACGCTTCTTTCAGATTGCCGAGGACATTCTCGAGACCGTCTGATTCACGTGCTGCCTGTCCGAGAGCGCCGGACGCGGCGTTGGCGTCCTTGACCATCTGCAGCAGGGTCAGCTGCTTCTGAGCTTCGGACAGATCCTTGAAGGATTTACCGTACAGCTTGTTTGCCGCGGTATTTCGTGTGGTCTCGGTACATGAGAGACCCAAAGCGGCGTCGTTGGCATAATTACCCTTGAGGAAGGATTTCAGGCTTTCGGCGGTATCCTCGAGAGAGCGATCATAATATGCGGCGCTGTCGGCGGTGACCTGCAGCGCTTCCTGCATCATTTTCAGCGCATTAGAAGAATCCATCCCTGTCGTTTTTGCAAAGGCGTAGATCGAGGTACCGACGCCCTGCAGCCGACTCTTGATAATACCGCTTTCATTGGCGACCTTCTCCATTGCGGCGGTCGCGCTGTCTGACAGACTGCCGAAGGTCTGCTCAAACTGGGAATTTGCTGCCTGTACTTCGGCGGCAGATTTGACCGCGGCTTTCGTAAAGCTGACAACTGCCTTGACGGAAAATGCCGCCGCTACCGTCTTTCCGATCTTATTAAACGCGCCCGAGATCTTTGATCCGACTGCGTTTGCCTCGGAAGGGACCCTGCTGACTTCACGATTGAAGTTGCGCTTGTCCAATTCAAGACCGATTTTGATCTTGCCGATTTCGCTCAATCTGTCACCTCCTTACATAGAGGCGAAGAAGCTCTCCATCTGATCCAGGAAGGCTTTGTGGGCTTCTTCGTCTTTGTTTACATGCGAATGTTGAGCCCGCCAGTCATTTCGGATCTTATGCTGAGCGGGAGTATAATGCTCGAGGATCTTCGGATCGTTCTCTGAACGGATCTGAACCAGTTTCCCGAGCGGAGTTTCAGGATCCATACCTGACAATAAGGAATAAAACTCATCGCAGGTCATTTCCCGAAACTCATCGGAGTACATTCTGACCCCGTACTGCTTGAGCATAGAGGCTACAATGACGTCATAGTCCTCTATCAGGTCGTAGTAGGGGTCTGAGGTTCCCCCTCATCATCACCCGTAGCGGAAATGAGATTTGCCGCCTCGATGATGAAGGTGCCGAAATCCTCCAAATTCAGCTCCAGCTGTTTGACCTTCTCCTGCTCCTCTTTCGAAAACAGGACGTCAAACAGATGATAGATATCCTCTGTTGTGATATCTTCCTTCTTTTTCAGAGTGGGAGTAATCTCCAGAACGTCAGTCGCTTTGTTGTTGACCTCGATCTCAACGCCATGGATGCGGAGTCGGGGCTTTTCTTCAAAGTTCAGCTTGTCGGTAATATCAACGACTCTTGCCATTGTTCATTCTCCTTTGTGGTATAAAAATACGGAGCTGCCTGATGACAGCTCCGCTGATTGATTACGGCCCTTATGCCGCGGGGGTAAAGACGGGCTTGCCGTTGCTCTGAACCTCGAATTCGAGAGGTCCGACGTTGGTAGCCGCGGCGGCGCCCAAAGCGCTGACACTGACAACAGCACTCTTGAACAGTGCTGTAGCACCGCTGGGGAATGTCCACAGGAAGTTCTTTTCTGCACTGCGGCCATTTTCGAAAGCGATGTTTGCCACCGTATCGTTGCCGGCGTCGCCGACATTACGCTTACCCTTGACGCTGATTTTGACGGATTTCGAGGTCATCATGCGTTTGACCCATCCTTCTTCGCCGTAGGCGTGCCACTCTTCAACGCCGTTATCAAATGTGACGGAGTATTCCTCCATATCCGCGATCGGCGTAGCAGGCGTTTCGTTGCCCGACGCGCCGATAGCGAACTGGTTTTCATAGCACGGAAAAACACCGGTCGTAGGGGTGTTAGGCATTATTCTCATTCTCCTTTTCTACATAAAGTTCAAACTCAATGACGAATTCAAAAACGCCGTAGTCATCGGTACCGAAAAACACGGGTTCGGGAACCGTCAGATCGATAAATTTGATTCTGCGTGTCGCTTCACTGTCGATGTCCGGGTAATGAACCGGGCAGGCGGGGACTTCCTCGTCGGGATATTCTGCGTCCGGCCGCCTGTCGGTGATTCTCGACAGATCACTCGGTAAAGGTGTCCGCAGGAATTCAAAGATTTTTTCCGCGGCAAATTGCGACTGCTCCATATTGTGTGTATAGTGGATCAGCAGCGATATGCCGATGATTTCATAGCTTTCCAGACCGCCGTAAGCGCGGTATGGGCGGCCGCTGCGTTTGAGCGGATAAACGCCCATCGCCTTGTCGGGCTTGTTATCCAGCTTGCCGCAGTAGCCGCGGCGAAACAACTCGTGATAAACAGGAGCCCGTTTCAACCATGTCAAAACATCAAACACACTGATCATAAGTTGTTCTCCTTCTTGTATATTGCGGCAAAGGTCTCCGAGGCAAAATCCTCGTGCTGACCGCCGGGGAGCCACGGCTCATACCATTCGCCGCGAGCGTTGGCATGAAATTCACGGTTGAAGTTGTACTCCGGATGGTAGTACAGCCTTCTGCCATAGGGCGTATCGGTCACGAGATCGACCTGTCCGGATGAGGCTTTGCTGTCATCCACAAAGGTGCTCTCATTTTGAAGGTTACCGGTTTCAAACGGAAAAACCTCCGCGTTCTTGACCTCGCTCAACAGTGCCGCGGCAGTCTGCTTCAGCGCCTTTGTCGGGGACGAGGTGAGCTTGTCCAGGGCAGGCATGTCGATCTCAACCGTAGAACTGACATCAAATCCGGACATCAGATCAGCTCCAAACAGGTATAATTGACGGTTCCGTCGGGGTTACGAGCCTTGATGCCGCGCAACACATGACGCCTTGCGCCGAACACCTTGACCTCACCGCCGGAGATCACCGCCATATCGGGCGCGATATCGCCGTTGAAATACGCCTTTGCGCTGATTTCGACCAGCTTCTTCTGCTCGGTCATCACGGTCTTTGCGCCGTCCTGGTAATTGCACATCAGATCCGCCTCAAAGTCGGTGAAGGGCTCGCCCTTCTCGCTGAGACCTTCGCCGTGCAGTTTTACGTGGATCGGGATCCTGCACACGGAATCGGGTACTAATTTCACATACTTCATAATACTCTGCACGTCAGTCCTGTCTGCCGCAGCAAGCCGAATACTTCCTGCGGAATGATCACGCCGCCCACACGCAGCACCGCCGCATCGTCAAAGCTCATCGACACGCCGCTGATCGCGTATGACTTGAGCGTTGAACTGAGCAGCTCGGCATTATCGTCCTTGAAGGTCAGAAATCGAGCGCACACACGCAGCAGCGTGTCCTGTTGGAACCGCGTCAAAGCGGCATAATCCGTGATACGGTTGAAGGTCAGTGTGTTGATATCCTCGCACACGCTTTTCACGACAGGGAGGATGCCCTCGCTGTAGGTGATCTCTGTATCAGCGAGGACAGTGTCCAACAGCTCGTGATCATTCGCGATCAAAGCGGAATAGAGATCAGGCATGATCACTCACCCTTTCCGGGATCGTTCTCCTTGCCGCTGTCGCCCTTCTTGAGCTCCTTGATCTGCTTCTTCAGCTCCTTGTTCTCCGCGGCGAGCTTATCGCGCTCCGCCTTCAAGGTCTCGAACTCCTCCAAAGGCACCTTCTTGCCGATGGCGTGCTCCTTGAGATTACCCTTCTCATCGACAATATCAAAGCCGCGTGCCCTGTACGTCTCCTTCTCAACATCATTGGCGATGTTATACTCGCGGTTTTCCTTAACAGCTCTCAGCATGTTATCGCCTCCTTACGACGCCGCGTTGATGCGGCAGCCCTTTGCCAGCAGCTCATCGATACCGAAGGTACCGTTGAAGCGGCGGTTCTGGTACAGATAGCGGTCGGAGGTACGGCTATCGGAACCGGGCTCGAACATCTTGATGTAGGAATACTTCACGCGGGAGACCTGTGCCTCGGGATCAACCAGAATGTAGTTGATCTGCTTGCCGGAAGCAGCGACAGCATAACCATTGGTGAAATTGTAGGCGGTCATGAAGCGACCGGAGGGAACCTTCTTGATCTTGCCGATATCGTCCAGCGAATAGACGCGGCGATCGATACGGTTGCCGCTACCGCTGACATTCAGCTCTCTCTCGATGCCCTGGGCGTTTTTCAGCAGCTTGTGGGTGCCGTTGGTGAGATAGAGGATGCATCTCTCGAGCGGTACCCCTTCATCTGCCAACGCAACCATATCGTCGTCGAGCTTCCCGAGGATATTCGCGGTAGTGAGAGCGGTGTTATCAACGGTAACGCCGGCGCGGACGGCTTCGGTGTACAGTTTACTGAAAGTGTAGCAATCCAGCTCGGGAATCGCCTGAGTGTTCTCGAAACGCTTATGGATATTAGCGACCGATACGACCTGATTGGTCTCGTCGACATCCATCGGATCCACAGCGAACTCGATGTCA
Organism: Ruminococcus difficilis; assembly: GCF_016680995.1. Next base: position 38,974 of record NZ_JAEQMG010000145.1, read on the forward strand.
CGGTCGTGATCGAGCGACACGAGCTGGAAATCGTTCTGGTAGATACCGGAGTTAAACTGCGCGGCACGGGTGTGATCCTTATAGCCCGACACCGAAAGGGTGGGGAGCTTCAGATTCTTGGTGTTGATAATCTGGATGTCCTCATTGGAATGGTACAGATCGTCGCTGAGCAGCGCCTGACCGTACAGTTCACGGAGGACATTACCGAATGTGGTTACATAATTCAAGGGCATATATCATTCTCCTTTTTATTTCTTTTTTACGCCGAAGATGCCGCGAAGCATATCTTGGTCGACATCATCGTCATCCTTACCGTTGCCGCCGATCCTATTAAAGCCTTTACCACCTGCACTCTGGGTACCCTTGAGCGCGGGAACGTCCTCGAGGACCTTCTTGACGGCTGCGGTGAGGGCGTCGTCTTTGACTTTGCCGTTTTCGTCGGTGACGTTGGTCAGATCAGCCATGCGGAGCAGATAATCCACAGAAGCCATCGGGACGCCCTGTTTGAGCGCCTCTTTCATCGCGGCGGTGTTGATACGTTCCTGCATCAAAGCGTTCTGCGTGGTGCTCAGATCGCTCTGCAGCTTTCCGACGTCGGGCGTGTTCTTCGCCTTCTGATCCTTGAACGCCGCGATCGCCTGCTTCATCTCGTCAGAGGATAACCCCTGGTTCTTGAAGTAGTTCTTGAGGATCGTTTCCTCATCGGCGCGTTGCTTGCCGCTGATGATCCCTGCGAGCTTGTCATAGTCAAACTCAGGGGTGGTCTGATTACCGCCCTGCTGATTCTGCTGGTTCTGCTGGTTGTTCTGCTGATTCTGGTTATTGTTTTCGCTCATAATAAGCTCCTTTCAGTTGTAAGAGTGTCTCTCTGTATCAGTTTTCGGGGTGTCCTCCCCTGTTGTATCAATCGTCATTGCGAGGCATTGATGCCGCGGCAATCTCAACCGCTATACAACTCAGTTTTTCACGGTGTCCTCCCGTAGTTTCAAGCCTTCGGGCATAAAAAGAGCGACTACTTTTCAGCAGTCGCTTTCTGTGCGTCGGCGTCGGGCTTCTCAGCCAGACCCAACGATATCAACTTTTCGCCGCGGTCGGGGCTGACGTCCAGCTCCTCACCCACCTTCTTCAGCTTCAAGCTGTCGGTCTTGTCGTAAAAAGCACGCTTGACTTTCAGCTTGACGTTCTTCTCTTTTACAGCTTTTTCCACATCATATCACCTCCTTTTGGGCATCAAAAAACCGCCCTCATAGAGAACGGTCAAATCACGATATAGAAACAGCCACTTATACAAAGAGTACAAGTGGCTGAAAGCTTGGTTATTTGGCAGGCGTGGCGTACTCCTGCATCTCTCGGAATTACTTCCTGTCATACCATCGGCGTGTGGATGCCACGAAATTGTCCACCTCAAATAACCTATTCTTATTGTACTTATATTTTAGCACATTTATTCAGCTTTGTAAAGTATTTTCTTAGTCCTCAGGTATCTGTTATAACGTTTTTCCGATACTTTAAGAAATGTAATAACAGAGTTTTTGTATTCTTTAGGATCATCGCTGGTATGAAGTCGCAAAATGACCTGGTACCGTTTATCGTTATCCTCAATATGTTTTAATACAAAAGCGGTATTTGGCTTGTTAGCTTCAAGAATATAATCAGGTTTACTAATGATCTCAGCAATATACTGATAATACTGTTCATAATCATTAGGGTGTTTTTCCTTAATATGCGCGATCTGTGTATCTGTGATAATAACTTCATCAGTTGTTATATCGTCCGTTATACACTTGTAAATATCCTTGTCGAGTTTTCCAATATGTTTCACTGATATATTAACTCCGCTGTTTGATAATTTGGCTATCGTTTTTATCATTATACCACTTTTAATTGCTTTTGCAAGCTGTTTTTCGTGATAAGACTGCCATTTTTCGGTATATTCCGCCCACTGCTCTGCGCGGCTGCGGTACATCTTTTTGTTATCAGGATCAAGGGCATATTTTGAGAGGCGTTTGTTCATCTTCTCCATGCGCTTGCCGTATGTCGCCTTCTGCTCGGCGCGCTCGATCTCAGTAAGATCTTCCTGCGCTTTCTTCGGCAGTACTTCCTGATCGGGCGAGGTGCTGATCCCCTCGATATACAGGGATGAGCTGTCCTTACAGCGCGGATGGAACAGCCCCGACTTCATGGCGTCACTGAGCAGAGGGTATTTACCGCCGTGATCAGAAGGCTTGCCGCCGGCATAGACGTCATCGATGAACACCATCCCGACAAAATCCGCGCATCGGCCGCACGCGCCGTGACGACGATTGATGATGACGGTGGTGATTCCCCACTCCTGCATCTTCATGCCCTCGCCGCGCAGATAGGCGCGCTTGTTGGCGGTACGGATCGCCATCTCGGCGTAATCGTGCAGCGTATGCCGCGCGCCGTTGCTGTATTCCACACACTGCAGACCGGCGCTGAGCATGTCCTTTGTCGCCATATCGACCGCCTGCTCGTAGGTAGCGGCGCCGGAATTCATAAAGGTCTGGGCGCTGAATATTGCTTTTCGATAAGCGTCATTGGAACGGCGAAGGACGGCGAATTCGGCACGGCCGAGATCGTCGGTCGTTGATCTGACCAGGGCGTTCATCTTACGCTCATTGAGCTTAAAGAACGACGCCTGCATCGCGGAAGAAGGTCGGCTCGGGGTAAAGCCCTTTTGGATCGCCTTGAGGATCTTCTGCTCCTGCCGATAGCCTGCGTCGTCGGCGGTGTTTCTCAGCATCTCGCCGACCCGGTCGTTCAACTCGGCGAACTCTGTGGAAAACTTCTCCTTGTTATTGCGGCGGTACTCTTCCAGCGCCTCGAGCTGTTTTGCCTGCCACTGTTCCCAGTTATAGCCCTCGACGGTCTCCTCCGCGCGGTGATGCTTGAAATTCCGCATCATGGAATCGATCAGGTAGTTCTCGATCCGCTCAAACGCACGGGAAAGATCATACTCTTCCGACATCAGACGTCACCGTCGAGATTGGCGGCAGGCGGATCGCCCATCGTGACGATTCCCTGCTCCTCCTTGATACGGCGGACTTCCTGTTCCTTCCATTCGTCGTCCTTACTGTCGCCGTACAGCTCTTCGACAGCCGCCTCGGTGGACATGATACCGCCTGTCTTTCCTTTGGAAACAGTCTCGACCTGGCTTTCAAAGCTCGGGTTCGCGTACTCGCCGAAGTTGACCTTGACCGTCGGCTTCTCGACATTCTGTTCATGCCAGATCTGACCGGCACACACGGCGGCGATCACCAGTTCGGGCAGAACGTCATTGAGCAATTCAATAATATTTCCGCGGGTATAGAGCGTCGCCTTCTCTTTCTCACGCTGGGCGTCGGCATTATCAAGCTTCTTGACGTCGATGCCGAGGGTCGACGGACTGATGATGCCCTGCAGCGCAAGATCAAGCGCGGTGATATAGGTCGAGAGGTAGCTCTCGTGCTGGATCTGCGCCTGACCGGTCGTGATCTTGCTGTTGCTGTTCTCGGACATATCCTGCGCCACTTCGATAAAGCGGTTATCAAAGGAATTCGGCTTGAGCAGCTTGCCGTTATCGGGATCACGAGGGATCAGATTCTCAGGAATGTACTCCTTTGTCCGCCCCGCTCTGAGCGCGTCCATCCACTGGCTCCATGCTTCATCCAGCGCGTCAAAGGCGTCGGACTTTCCCTCGTACAGGCTCTCGCCCCTTCCCTCGTAGCTCTCCGATTCACCGTAGATGACCGGTACCGCCAGCATCACACTCTTATCAAAGCCGACGCCCTGCCCGTCGACCCATTTGGTCTGAGGGATGAAGCCGGTAGGGATTGGCTCGTCGTTATCGTTATACAGCTCATAGAGAATATAGCCGTAGCCGTACCGCTCCTTGAAGGTGTATTTTCTGTTGTTATGGGTGTAGGTCGCCAAGAATACGGTCTCGGTGATCCTGCCGCGGCTGCGAACGAACTCCACATTCTCGCCTGACACATACTCGATGATTGGCACATCGCCGCTGAGCGTCCGGTCAAAGCTCACCTTGAAGGCGCCGTCGCCGACGATCAGAATCTTCTTGAGGAATCTTTTCAACAGCTTCTTGAATTTGTTATCCTCTGCGATCTTCTCCCACTGCTCTGCGGCGGTCGGCTCGGTGATCTCCAGACCGTTGTAGTCGTGCAGGATGATATTGCCGATCGTCTTGATAATCAGCTTCGGGATACCGGTGTGGAGCTTGTGGATCTCCATTCCCTTCGTCGACGACGCCTTCCAGAACAGCGTCGGGCTGACGTCGAGCTGCCTGTAAAAATCAGACAGCTCCCAGCTGTCGCCGCGATACCACAGCTTATTGCGCGCGATATTACCGTAGAAATCCAGCCGTTGCTGCAGCACGATCTGCTGATTGGCGGCAGGCTCGATATGTAAAAAGTTCCTGATTTTGTTTCTCAAAAAATCACCCAGTTTCATTCTTCTCACTTCCGATTTTGTTAACATATGGGATCCACGCGTATTGTGACGAGTTGATAAAATGATCGTTTCTGTCCTCGGGTTCGTTATCCTTGTCCTCTTTCCATGAGTAACGATTCAGCTCTCCGATCGTTTCGGTGCAGTGATCGAGGATAAAATAGCACTGTCTCTTGAACCATCCGCTCTGCAGCTTGATGCGGTCGACGATCTTCAATTGCTTCCATGCCGGATTAAACAGATAGATACTGCCGTGATTGCGCACATATTTGGAGAACTCCTTCAATGTTGCCTGATCGGCATTATCAATGAAGGTGTTACGGGCAAAGCCCCACTCTTCTCGATTGCGCTCCAAAAAGTCGATGAAGTTCACGACGGTATCGGACGGTGCGATCGTCAAGTGTAATTCCGCGTTATCGTATACCTTTTCATCGAGCTGGATCCACTTGCCGCGATTGGTGCAGCCGTGGAACGTCATCGCGATCGTGTCCTTGGTCTTGTCGCTGTACGCGGTATCCAGACCGGCAGAAAACAGAATAAACTGTTCCTCGCCTTTCTTGGCTGTCAGGAACTGCCGCGCCCATTCCGCTGATCTGACGTGCAGCTTGTAATCAAAGTTGTTGAACACGAGTCCGGTCGCCCTGCCGCGCAGACCCTGCACCTTATTCTTATAGATCTTCGTGCCCTTTGGCGTGTTGCTCAAAACGCGGTCGAGCTCGGACTTTTTCAGACCGAGATTGTCCTTGAAGGTAAAGAACCAATGCACCCAACCGTCCTTCAGCTCCTCGGTCAGATCGTCGAGAATCTCCGTCGGCGTATCATCAGACCAACGGTAAAGCGGTCGGGCATGGTTGATATATTCGTGATACACCGGCAAATTCGGATCGTCCGGGTTGAGCGTTGCCATCATATAGTCGGCGCGCATGCTCGCCTCACGGATAAACTCAATATTTGCAGTGTTGATCTCGTCGATATACAGACAGCCGTACTGTCCTCCCAGTGCCTTCTTCCACTTCGTCTTGTCGCCGTAGCCCATAACGTATACGGTCTTGGTAACACCTGGAGCGGGTGTGAAGACGATATGCGGGATCTTATCGGCGCTGGTACCGTTGCCGTTGTACCTGACCAGAGATCCGAAATCATCAAGGATCCCGAGATCCTTCTGAATGATATTCTTCTCAGCAGTACCGGTGTCATTGGCGGCGATGATATGCAGCTTCTTCGGCGACTGCGCGACCTTCAACATAAACTTGAAGATGCCGACGGTCGTCTTGCCTGCCATCGTCGTGCCCTCAAGAAATTCGACAGGCGCCTGACAACGGAGAAAGTCTTTGTATTTCTTAGATAGGATCAGCTTATTCGGCACTGTCCTCGCCCTTCAACTGATCTAATACGCCGGCGAGAGTTGCCATATCGGTTTTGACGCTGCCATCCAGCTCGACCTTGTCTTTGAATAGACCGAACCGTTTTCCGAGAAGCTCAGCAGCCTTGATTCTATCCTTTTCCGACGGCGCCTTTTTCACGCGTGTCGGCCTCGAACATCCATCACCGATGAATTCGTTGACCAGCTCCTCGCTCTCGCTCTCACCGCGCATGACAGAGGTCAGATATTCGATGATCTCCTGCGCGTCGGCACTGCGCTCATTATGGAGCTGCTCGATGCGCTCCTTGATTGCCTGCTGAATGTAAGGTTTTGTCAAGTTTTCCGCACCGATAGCTCGGGCGGTATCCTTAGAATATCCGGCTCTGATCGCCGCCTGAGTGGCGTTCAGATCGATCAGGTATTCATCCACAAATCTCTTTTGTTTTTCTGTCACTCAGGATCACCTCTTTATACAAAAGCAAAACAGCCGCCTTGCAGAGCGACTGTTTTGTGAAAGGAAATCAAATCAACACGTTATACACACGTTTTGTAAGTATAATGATATCATACGGAAAAGTAACTTTGTAACCAATTTACCATTCGTATTTATAGCAGCGCTTCTTGATGCTCGCAACGGTGTCAAGTCTGCCGTCGGTGATCTGTGCGATTCTTCGCCAGGAATAGCGCCGCACGAGAAAGAGATAGATACAATTCTCTTCGTCGATATCCTTTGACAACCGCCTCAGGCTCTCATCACGTAAAGCGATCAGGCGCTTCAATTCCTGCTCGGTCTCATCGATCTCGGCGATACAGCTGCCGATCTTATCGGACATCTGACCGCTGCCGGGCATTCCCGTCAATGCAGGTGTCACATTAAGAGCGTCGGCTTTCAAGCGTTCCAGCTTGCGGCTAAGTGCCGCGATCTTTCTGTCATTCTCTTTGATCTCGCGGATGTTCAACGGCGCTTCACTTCCTTGATGATCTCCGGGTTATCCGTGATGACCTGGAACAATCCTTTTGAGATCTGCTCCACCAGCTTTTCTTCGTCGGCCGCGCTGACGATGTTCGGGCAATAGTTTTCGAAGATACCGTGCATCAGCTCGTGTAAGAATACAACGGATTGATAGTCTTCGGTGCCTTCACGCACGACTTTGATCTTCTGTTCAAAGAAACTGTGTGTCCCGTCGACAACACTGCCACCATTGACAAATGATCTCTCCTCACGCTCGACCGTATAAACACAGCCGGCAATTTTAACGGTATCGGGAATATGTATCTGTATCAATGCTTTTTCCTCACTTTCTGCGAAAGGTTGTATTCCGCTTTTCTTTGACGATTTTGACGACGGCGTAAACGACAAGAGCGATAAACTCGCCCAGCACCGTCGCGATCACGCCGAGCCAAAACGGCGGTATAGTAAAGGTCATTCGATCACCTCCCTGTAAATCTGCCAAAGGCTCTCTTTTTGTTCTTTTTCTTTATCCTGCGATTCTTACCGAACTGTGCTAAATGAGCAACCCGACGAGAAAACCGCTTATTGAAGTATTTGTACTCCACACCGTAAATCTTCTTGTGTTCGGATTTCGGCAGAACAATCGAAGGGATCGTGATAGATTGACTCGCATGCAGGCGATCGATGAATCCGTCAAAATCTTCGTCGTCCTCAAAAAAGAACTCAATAGTAGGAATTCCGTCGACAAGTTCAATCGGCTGATCAATACTGCCAATGAAAAGTTTAGATAACAGATTATTCTCAACCGGCATTATCTTCCTCTTTCTGCTTGTATTTATTCAGCCATTGAGTGAATGAGCTATAACATTTCGGGCATAAATCATAAAAATAATTAATCAGGTTTTTATGCTCGACGATATAACTCGGTACCAAAGATTTCTCCTTATACAGCTCGCCGCAGCGGTCACATTCTTTTGCGTTTGCCATTGTTATCACTCCAATACTTTAGATTTTCCACAGTTCTGTTTATACACGGCTCAACGCATTTCAAAATCCCTGTAACCAGATTCTCAATACTTTCAGGCGTGACGCCATATTGAGCGCAGTTCATTGCAAGCGTTTGTTTCTGCTCGTCAGGCAAATTACAAATTGCTTCGTGAACAGACTCTTTTGTGATGTTTATCATATTCACTCCTCCGCTTCTATAACAGTCGGTCTTGATTTGACAATTCTTCTGAACATTCTTTGTATGTATTCGTCTCCTTTGAGTTCTTTGTTGATGTATTCAATCAAACTGTCGGCGTCTATTAATCTGCCGTGAGGTGTGGGAATTTCGGATGCACGATATACACAGCAAGAATATTTCCATGCTTCGCTATCAAAAGTAAGAAAAGACATCCTGAGAATTCCGTCGTCTGTTGATCTATCGAGTGTAAGATGTCGGTGCTTATAATCGTCGTTCGGTATGCTCATACCGTTAATCAGTAGGCTCATTGTTTGTTCTCCTGTTCCAGTTTTTTATAGTGTATTTATCGCCAAGATCTATAACATATCTTGTTCTTACTCCGCAATTAATGCACTGCACAAATGTTCCGATTGTTATTGTGTTTGGAACGGTAGTTTTGCAAAACTCAGCTTTGCCACCACAAAACGGACACGGTTTAAGTTTTGTCATTACTCAGCCTCCTGTTCTCAGTTGTAAAATATCATTTGACAACTGATGCTTACTCACTTAATGCATTTTTTGCAACAACTGATTATTAAATCTCAACACTCTCAAAATCTGCGCCAAAATTAATTAATCTATTTGTAGCCGCAACAGCAGTTCCGCAGAACTGTTGTTTGCCATCGCATGAATGTATTTCAATAAAAACCTCACCACATCGACAATCTACAAAAGCGACTCCCTTTTTCGTTTTGATAGTAAAACTGTGCAAGTCTGGTTTTCCTTCGTTTTTTAAACATTTAATTATTAATCTGAAAATTTTATCGTTGTTTTCTGTCATTCTTCCACCTCCTGATTGTAATACTCAATCCAACAATCATGGCAAAAGTCTGTGTTCGGATTTTTTGGTTTCCAAAGGCATTTGTTTCCACCAATCGTGCGTCCATCAGGACACATTCTTAGTCTGTGTTTGACAAACTCCTCAACCGTCATGTTTTTGATTTTCTCGTAATTTGTCATCATTCTCCCTCCCTCGTATACCGATCAACCGTCATCCCGTTCGACAAATGCTCTCGATAATGCACCTCGTCGCCGTCCCGACCGACTTCTTCAACTACTGACCAGCTGATTGGTTCGGTCGGTTCGGGAGTGTGATTGGAAGCGCAGGCGGATAGCGAGATCATGACGATCAGAGCGAGGAGCAAGCAAATCAGGCGTTTCATGGCTTATCCTCCAACAGTTCGGGGTTATCGTGGATGTTGCCGATGATCTCTAAACATTTTTCGGACGTTTTGCAAAGAAGCCATTTATCAAAATAGAATGCTCCGTGATAATAAAATACTTCGCCAACACGGAATCGCCTCCAAATTCGTTTCTCTCCATCTCTGTCAGGGTATAAACCAGTAACCTTTACAATATCCCCCTCAAAGATTTTCTTGCCGTTAGCGGTCAAGCCTGTGTACTGTCCGATGGTGGATGGGTCAACTTCATAATCGGAATAATTATCAAATCCGCTATCTTCGGTTCTGATTACAACAACATCTTTGTTCTTATAGTAACGACGATGGATAATATCTCCATATGCCCACTCTCTGGCACCTTTTTCTGCATAGTCAATGCTTTTATCGTTAACATAATCGTCAATCCGCTTTCCGCGGAAAAGTATTTCTCTCATTTGTTATTCTCCTGCTCTATCTGAAACATCTTGTTTCGTGTCTATCTCATCGCGGGTCAAATACGGTGCGTTTGCTTTGACGTATTCTTCCATCTGACTTCTGGCGGTAAAGGAGTGCGGCAGCCGGCTGACATGCTCAAGGTCGCCTATTTTGTTCCGCTTATATACGTCGATGCCGTATCCTTTTACCTGTCGAACCAGAAACACATCGCTTTCTCTCCATTCGACAAAACCGACCCAAACGCTCGGCAAAAGCTCAAAATCCCTGTCGCTTTCGCGCCCGATCTGCAGCAGTGCCATTACAACGACGCCTACCAAACCGCCGAGCATAAATCCTGATAAAACCAATATAATCGTCATGTTCCCATGTCCTTTCTACGCAAAGTGTACGTTTCTTTGTATTCGCCGACTTAATCCGGGCTCATTGAGGAGCATCTCGAGCAGGTCAAGCGCGGTGATCAGAGCGGCGTCGGAAGTATCGGCAAGATTCAGCTGGCGGCTCAGCTCAGCGGAACGGAGCAAATCCGCCTGCAGCTTCTCCGCATACTCGACACGCTGATTGCGTTTCTTACACGCCTCCCGGTACTCCTCACGGTATTCTTCCTGTTTCATCTCACATAGCTCCTTTGACCAACCGTTGTGACGGTTCTTGTATCCGAGCTTAGAAAGCTTGGAAAAGTAGCGGTATTCCTCCGGCGGAAAATCGTCATAATCAAGCTGCCCGTCGATCGCCTGCTCTTCCATTTGGAAAAACGCCGATCCATCGTTAAAAAGATATATTTGTTTTCGCTTCATAATCCTCCTGATGACGGGTCTGACGAGTTTGACCACTTTTTCAAATACCTTTCTATATATTTGTTTCTTTTTTTCTTATACGAAAGGTTAGAAAAACCCGTAAACCCGTCAAACCTGTCATATTAATATTGCGCTACCAATGACAGACCGGTGTAATGCCAGCCGCTCACGGTGTGTACTTTTGTGAATCTCTTTGATAGTTCAACGCCGAACTTGGTGTTCGACATGTGATATTCATTATTGCTCTCTGCCCACTCTGAATAGGCGGCATAGAGCGTTTTTGCCGCTACGGAGCCGCTTTCGTTGCAGCAGTCATTGATAAACGCTGAGATCACGTCCATCTCGCGGCGGTACTCTCTCACACTCTCGAGTACGGCGCGTGGCATCTTCAAGCCCTCCTTCTGCCACAGCATGCAGCCGTCGACGATCCACTTAAAGATAGCGGTCATCTCCGCTTTGAGCTTATACGGCAGGTTTTTATCGATCTTGTCATCGTCGACCGCTACCGTGAAGGGGATCATATGGATGCGGCGCCAGATGCCGGTATCGGTACCGCGGATGATCGGTTTGTGGTTAGTCGCCATCCACAGTTTGAACTCCGGCTTGAACTCAAACTCCTCGCTATACAGCTTGCGTGCGGTGACGGTATCATCGCCGGTGAGCTGCTTGAGTAATCCTTCATTGATGCGGACGCCCTCATTCGGCTCCACACTGGTGACCAGACGCGCACCCTTGAGCCGGGCGATATCGCTGTTGATCGCCGAGCCTGCGTTATTGCGCACCATGATCGTCTCGGGCTGGATATTGGCGGCATAATCACCGAAGACGTCGCGGACGACGTCAAGGAAAGTGCTCTTGCCGTTCTTACCGGTACCGTACAGAAAAAAGGCGCACTGCTCGGCGGTGGATCCCGTGAGGCTGTATCCGAGCGCCTTCTGAATGTAACGGATCAGATCTTTGTCTCCGTTGAAGGTTTCGTTGAGAAAATTGATCCAGCGCGGACAGTCGGCGGCGGAGCTGATATCCACCGAGGTGATCTTGGTAAAATATTTCTCCGGGTCATGCTCGCTGAGATCTCCCGTTCTCAGATCGATGATACCGCTGGGCGTATTCAGCGCCATGCGGTACTTGTCCATCTGCGCCGGCAGGATCGGAACATGATGCTGCACCTCGCTGAGCATTGCCTTCTTGCTCTTGTTTGATCGACTGGTTTTCATATGCTTTTGAAAATCCTTCTGCATGTCGGTGCCTTCATCGGCGTCCGTCTGGGCGTAGGCCTTCAACTCCGCCGCCATCGCTTCTACCGCGCGATCCGCCATGCGCTCGGCGGCGCCGATGATATCAACACACCACTTCTGCGTATTGTAGTAGTACCACTTCTTCTCCGTATAGCAGTAGCGGATCTCACCGCCGAACAGGTCGACAAAGCGCTCCGCATTGCCCATATCATCAAAGGAATAGAGCTTGATACGCGGATCCTCATCGGTTTGACCTCCGTCGCCGATCGTCAGAGAATAATCATCCTCCTTTGAGGAAGGCGAATAACATGTGCGCGTGTCGGCGATGGCGCGGGCGATGGTGATCGCGCCGTAGGTGGTGCCCTTCTGCTTACGATCCCACTTCTCGCGCATCAGTCCCGACGATCGGAAGAGCGCGTCCATCTTCTCGGCGTCACAGCCGCACCAGAACGCGAGCATATTGCAGAACGCGAGATCCGCTTCACTGTGCGAGCCGTATGCGGAGAGATCGCCCTCATACAACGCACGGAAGGCGCCGCCGTTCTTTGCGTTCATCGCTGCTGAAAGGATATCGTTGACGGTTGCGAGCGAATAGACAGGATGACGCACGGGCGCCGCGGATGGTTCTCGCCCCGCGCCGATATACTTGGCATGAAGAGGCTTTATGCTCTCGGTGCAGTCAGCGATATTCATGTACTCGGAGCAGTAATCGCCCGTCATGACGAAGAACCGTCCGGAGTCGTACATCTCAAAGCCGCCGAAGGAGTGTTTTTTCTTTCTGCCGCCCTTCGGCAGCTTGCCGCGACAGATGATATGGATACCGGTACCCGACTGAGAGTATTCGGTATAGCTCTGTAAGGTGTTAACAAATTCGGAGATGATACCGTTTTCTCCGTTTCGGTACCGCTCCAGCTCCTCGGGCATATCGTCGATATCCACACCGAAGCAACCCGAGCCGCTGAACATAAAGCCGAGACCGGTATATTGCGATGAAGCCGCAAGCGCTGTATCAAAATCCGCCCATGTATCGGGGTTATTTGACATAGCAAAGCCGCCCGTTCGCGGATTGACGGGCTTTTTGCTGATACCGCTGTGGGAGCGCTCATCGGGCTCTGCGATCCAGCATACCCAGTTGGGGAGCTTCTTCAGCTCCCCGGGAATAGCGTTATAATTCATGTACCCCACACCTTAGAACGGGAGATCGTCGTCGTCGCCCGCTGCTTGAGCTGCCGCCGCCTGTGTTGCCGGTGTATCGGCATAGGTCGTCTGCTGCGCCGCGGGAGCAAAGCCGTCGGGGTTGACGTCTGGCTTCTTCTTCATTACGTGCTTGACCTCAGGATAGTCGGTCGGATTGAACCAGGCGATCGCCTCACGTTTGTTGCCGTTGTACTCGTCATGTACAACGTGTGCGCGGACAGGCTTACCGATCAGCTCCTGCAGGAAGTCGGAAAGGCTCTCGTAATTTTTTCCGTTGGGTAGGCCTGCCGCCTTGCCAAGCGCCATAACCTGTCCGAAGCCGTAACCGTTGACCTGCAGATCGGCGGCAGTCGGCTCTTTGCGCTTCCAAAGTGTATGGAAAAGATATCCGTTCTGATATGACTGATCAACATCGTTTCGGATAACGAGATTCAGATTCAAATGGAGCTTGCCTCCTTTGCTCTGCTTTTCCTCTGCTTTGACGATCAGCACTTCGTAATCGCCCTCGGGCTTGAGACCGCCCTGTGATGCTTTTGAATAATCATTAGTAAATCCCATAGTTAATTCCTTTCTTTTGTAATAAGTTGAACCGCGTCTTTCACGCTGCGGCAGATACCCGCTACAGCGCCGTATTCGCGCATTTTGTTGATGAAATTTCTTTGCTGTTTCGTCGGTCTGCCTGTCGGCGTCTTGACCTCGATAAAGACAGCTTTGCCGTCAGAGATTCTCACACCGGACAAATCGGAATACCCCTCCGGGAGACCCTCGATTTTGCGAATGTTTATCAGAATATTTTGTTTGTATATCTTTGAATAGATGACCTTACCCTGCCAGAAATCTCCGGCATTGGTTCGGAAAAGAACACAATCGGGTGTATTCAACCTGATTTCGTTCTGGATACGGTGTTCCTCTGTCAAGCGATCATTCCTCTCAATCGAGCCTGATAATACGCCCAGCCGGGTTTATAGCCGCGGCGTTTGGCATAGCTGAGCAGTTCATCGTAGGTGTGGCAATCATCGGGCGTATCGAAATCGAGCTTGAAGCCCTCGATCCGTATCAGCTCCGCATCCTCATCGGAGGTCAGCTTTCGCGTTCGCTTGGGAAGCGGAGCGCCGCAATGCGGGCAGCATCCGTTCTCGGCGTTTTCTCGCGCGAAGGTAAAGAAGCACTCCGGACACATGACGACGCTCTCGCTGTTTTCTTTCTCAGTTTGGATCCGTTTATGCTCCTTTTTGGCGAGCGTCCACTCACGATCGTCGTCGGGCATACCGTGCCGGGCGTAGTTGCCCACATGGTCGATAATGATCGCGCGCTTATCCTTGCGATACCGCATACAGCGCATGCTTTGTTGGATGTACAGTGTCAGACTGTGGGTCGGGCGCAGCAGGATTGAGCACTCACAATCAGGAACGTCGAAGCCTTCGGATATCAGATCGACGTTGCAAAGGATCGTGATCTCACCCTTGCGGAAAGCGCTGATGATACGGTCACGCTCGTTTTTTGGAGTATCACCATCGATGTGCTTGGCGCGGATACCGGCGTCACAGAACGCCGCGGCGGTCGCCTTGCTGTGTTTGATCGAAGCACAGTAGCAGATCGCCTTCTTCTCGTTTGCGAGCTTGCGATAATAGGCGATCACATCACCGAACACCTTATTCTGAATCATCGCCTTGTCGATATCAGACTGCACATACTCGCCGCGGCGCGTATGCAGACCGGTCAGATCCGCTACCGACGGCGCATAATAGTCATACGGCGCGAGGAACCCGTTTGCGATCAACCACTTGGTCGACTTGCCGATAATCAGTTTGTCATTAACGTCACCGAGGCCGTCACCGTTGAGCCGAACGGGCGTAGCGGTCACTCCCACACGCGGAACATCGGAAAAATGCTCATAGATACGCTTATAAGAGGTCGCCAGACTGTGGTGATTCTCGTCGGTGATGATCAACGCCGGCTTCGGTATCTTTTTCAGTCGCCGGGTGATTGTCTGTACCATGCCGACGAAGCAAAGATCCATCAGCACACCCCATCGGGCAAAGGTCGCCGTGATCTGATCGACCAGCTCCTTGCGGTGAACGAGAAACAGCACACGCTTACCGTTGAAGGTTGTCCGACGGGCGATCTCGGCGACGATACAGGATTTACCGCCGCCGCACCCGAGGACGATACACGGAGCGCGATACCCTTCGTGCCATGCGCTCCGCACATCCTCAACCAGATCATTCTGATACGGACGAAGCGGCATTGTTCACAGCCTCCTTGCGTCTGCGGTTCTCAGCCGATGCGCACGGCATACAAAGCTGTCTGCCGTAGTTCTTGATCGTGCCGGTGACGATCTGATCGACCGAGCGTTTTCCGTCACTCATAATGACCTTGCCGCAGTCGGCGCAGCGCGGCAGCTCTACACCACTGTTCAGCCAGTCGCCGAGCTGTTTGCCGAGCTCCGCGTCGATAACGCCCGACCAACGATCGAGGAAGGTGGTGTCCTTTGATAATGTCGCGTTGTGCTGTCGGTCTATCTGGAACACGATGTCGAACTCATACTCGGTATTGTCGCGCTGGACGGGAGCCAGTCCGATCTTGACGGGCTTCATCCTGCCGCGGTCGTCCTCTTCCATCGCGTAAGCCATCTTGGCACGCATCGTCGTGATCGTGTGACATTCAACGGACAGGATGGTATTGACCAGACTGTTCTGGATCTTGCCGGCTTCACTCCACGCGGTATAGCTGTTTTTATCGTTCCTTGAGGCGATCTTATCCTTGATATCCAGCACGCCGCCTTCGTTGTCCCACGCGTGAGAGAAGCTGTCGATGATCACGCAGCCGTCCTCTCCTACCGACTGCGCCGCCGAGGTGACATAATCGATATAGCGCTCGGGGCTGTAAGGCGGATCAAGCCTCTGATACAGGAACTTGCCGATTCCGTACTCCTTGCGCTCGGCATAGAATCTGGCGCGGCCGTGCTCGGTGTCGATGATGGCGACCTTGTTCCAGTCGCCGGTCAGGCCGTAGGCGAGCAGCAGTGACGACAGGGTCTTGCCCGAGCCGCTCGGTCCGGTGACCGCGATGCGCGCCTTTGACTTCGCGCGCGATGCGGGTTCAAATACGATACTCATGTTTTCCTCCTTATTTGATGATCAGGCTCTCTGTGCGGTCAAGATGGACATACGGCAAAGATTCACCGGCCTGGATCAGCCTTTTTGTTTCTGCTTTTTTAATGTCGGGCAGCTTGACCTTCAGGAGCATATTTGCATTCTCCTGCGCCCATCGGATGAATCCAAGTTCATCATCGACGATAACGCTCTCCGGATTTTTACGGATTGTCAGACGTGCGCGAGGCATATCGATCTTCTTGACGCCGATCGCGTTCATAGATTTGATCAGGTGCTTTTTGAGCCTGTCGGCACGCTGTTCGATAACCATTCGACGTGCTTTCAGCGTCTTTTCTTCATCGTGCATCGCCGCGGCTTCGATATAGAGTGATTTCAAATAAACTGCGATGTTTTCAGCTTTATCGTTGAACTCAGCTTCCAAGCCGACCAGCGTGTCAAACCACGCTGAGCGCAATTTTTCACGGAACGCTTCGAGATCCTCGATGATTTCGCCGTTACCGTCAATATACCGCCCGAATTCATCTGTATCGGGAATGTAATTATCAATTTCATCGAAACGGTCAAATAGTTCGTTGAATTGTTCAGTCATTTGATATAGTTCCATAGGCGCCTCACATATCCCGGTTGGCGTTTGAAAACGAGCTGATCAACGCGCTGATCTTGCCGCGGAAGAATTCCAGATGATCAGGCGATTGCGCCGCAAAGGCGATCATTCGATAAAACGCATCATAGGCGGCGGAGTAGTACGCCTTGAATACCTGTTTATCATCCTGCTGCGCAGGCTGGGCAGCTTGACGGAGCTTTTCCTCATATTCCGCCTTCTGCGCATCGAGCTGCTTCTGCATTTCGATACGGTTCTTCTCATGAAGTTGGCGGATGTCGCGCAGGTGTTCCTCCTGCAGCTGATCGACTTGCTTTTCTGAGGTACGCTCCAGATTCTTGATGGTCTCCTTAAGCTGGCGGACGTCATCGGAAGGCTCGGCGGCGGCAACGTCGATCGGACGGGAGCGGAGCTCCTTGATCTCGTTGCGGAGCTCAATATTTTGATCGTCGATATCTTTCAGCGTACCCTTTATCTTGCGGATCTCATGATCACGATCATCGAGATCCTCCTCGAGGTGTTCTTTATCGATGTTGAGCTTGTCATTAATGACCTTTAGCTTTTTGATCTCCGCCTCCAACTCCTTGACGGTCATGTCGCTGACGTCGTTCGCGGCGGTGATCTTTTGCTGATCAGCCTCCGAGAGTGTGGATAAGAGATAGAGCTTTGAAACTCCAAAATGTTTCGACGTCGAAACATTTTCGGGACTTATATTTTCTATAATAGAAATATATTTATGAGCATTTGTGCGGGTCATGCCAAATTCGGTTCCGCAATAATCCTCAAAATTTTGATAACCCAGCTCCTTATAGAGCTTGCCGTCGCGCATCTCCTTGAGCCCGTTGCACATATCCCACAGATTGGTTTGCACCAGCTGAGCGGATACCATGATCCGATTGTGCAGATCAAGCGCTTTGGCGTGCTGAGCGGTGATTTCGTTTGTCATGTATTACCTCCTGTAAGTATTGTTCATAATGCTTTTCGAATGTCTTTATCTTCGATGGCTTCGGATTGCCGGCACGGTTATTCGCATAACCATAGCACTGCTTAATCTTACCTGTTTTATCGATTTCCATTGTGTAATACGGAATATCCGGCTGATCGACTTGACGCAGAAACAGGATAGTGACCTGTCCCTTTGCGTGACGTTCGGCGTATCCGCCGACACAATGCTTCAGCGCGGAACCTTCGTCAGCGATCTCTTGGATACTCTTCGGCTGTCGGACGATCAGACCTCGGTATGTGAATTCGAGGCGGCTACGCTCCTCATAGTGTTTTTGAAAAGCTTCACATAGTTCTTTTGTTTCTTCTGCTTTGATCAGCGACGTCAATCGAGCGTGCATTACGAAGAAATCTCGCGGCATATTGATTGCCGTATCGTAAAGATCGTATCCAAGCTGAATACATTGATCGAGATAGTCATTATAGAGTCGGTGATCGATATTATTCTCGCTGAGATAGCGTGTCAAACGAAGAATCGACAGACCGGTCGCTTCCGCGTGTTTTTTTGCAGATTGATATGCCGAACCATAAGCATATGCAATATTGATCAGATCCTCCGGTTTAGCTTTCGGGAATACCTCACGGTATTTAAGGTAAGACAGATACGCGTTCTCCCTGCCTTGCAGCAGCTTGAATTCAGTTCGATTCAAATGAAGCATTTTCAACAAATTGTTGGTTTTGAGATCAACGTGCTCATCAACTCCGACATACTCGGCGTTATCCCAATAACTGTATCTGTACTGCTGCTCAACAATCAGATGATCATATCCTGTTTTCTCAAGATACTCAATATTTGGATGTCGAACGAAGAATCGCATATATTGCATCGGAAACAGACGGTGACAATGAATTGAGCAATAGCGCATATCGGATTCTTTTAGCGCATTTGCGTTGAGAATACAGTAGGAATTATCAAAAGAATATGGATATGCCGGATCGGCAAAGCGCGGCTCTCTGAACTTTGTCGCAGGACGCCATCTATCGGTCCATGTATCGTATATATACCTCACGCAGCCGTCCTTGGCGAACACATACCGCTGACGTTCGATGAGTCTGCCCTCGATCGGACAATCTGTCTTCCGGCTGTATCGGTGAAAGCAACGCACAAAAAGCTCATGACCATTGGTAAGGAACACACAGAAATTCGCATATCCTTGTCCGTCACGCATTTGAGTCTCACATTTCGCCGGCACCGGCGGGAACGCGTACATCAGCGCTTCTTTTCGTTCTTTCCTCATAGCCGATCACCAGTCCATCAGATCCATCAGACTGTCCATGCCGACCTCGATCTGCTGCGGTTTTGCAGAGACGTCGTTCAGCACACCGTCTCCGACGTCGATCAGCATCTTAAAGGTTACGGTTGCGCCGGCAAAATAAAACTGCACCGCGCGCTTGTAGGCTTCGAGATCGGAGATCCCGGTCGTAACGCCCTTCGCCACTGCCTTCATGCAATCCTCGAGGGTCTTGTCCGACTGGCAGATCGCCTGTGCGAATTCGGCGTTCTGTTCACAGAAACAGCACAGGGCATTGAGGACGTCGCTGTGCATGATCCGACCGTGACGGTCATAGTTGACTGCGCGATCCTCTTTTTGCAAGCGCTCGATCGCCGCCGCGATGATTTGAGCCCCAGACATATTGACAATGTTGATCGGCTCGGCTATAATAGATTTAGAAGATTTTTTCTTTGCCGCTGTGGAGTTGCCGCTCCCGGCGGTTTTTTTCTTTTTTACTCATGGTTTTCTCCTTTCATGTCGTATTCTTCCTCAGTGGTTTCCTCCGGCTGGTCAAACAGCACCGAAATAAAATCTTTGACGTTTCTCCGGATAAAACCGAAGAGCAGTAACAGAATAACGGCGCCGCCGATCGCGGGCAGGATGTACTGCTGGATCATTCGATCTCAACTCCTTTCATGAATTCTTCACAAGAGATGTGGAACACGTTCAGTAGTTTGAGAAAAGCAGGCAGCTGCGGTAAGCTCGTGTTACTCTCCCATGCGCATATAGTGCTTTGACTGCAATTCAAAGATTGGGCGAGCTCCTCGCGCGTCATAAACTTTTTATACAGCCGAATCTCTTTGATCCTCTCTCCTATTGTCACCGGTCGCACCTCCCGTCATTTTCTTGTAGCGATCGCTTTGGCGCGATCCGGGGCGGATATTGCTCCGGGCAGGCTTGTCCGCTTTCAAGCTGAGATCTGTCTCGAACTTATTGAGCCTGTCCTCAAATCCGTCGACCTTATTCAGCGCGTCGCTGACCCGCCGCCACATGTGATAATCGGCGCGCTCCTTCTTCATCTCGGCTCTGATGATCCACACGATGCTGATCGCAACGATCACATAGAACAGCAGCGCAGGGGCGATCTGCTTATAAAACAGTGCTGTATCGCCCGCCATCGTCGCCGCGATGCTGACCAGAAACGGCGGGATCAGCTTAGCGGGGTTCGGGATATACTCTTCGGGTGCGGTATCATGCTGTTTGTTTTCGTTCATTTTGACACTCCTTTTCAAGATATTCGGGATTTGCCGTATAGAATCGGCTCATGGTCTCCCCTATGTTTTTGAGCATTTTCCGCTCATATCGCTCTTGTTCTTCTTCTGAGATGAGCCGGGTGACTTTTCCTTCGCTGTCGATCAAAAGACAGGGGATCCGCTTTCCGTTATCTTCTATACAGACCCTTGCGGACCATTTGTCGCTCTTGCTCATCAAAACCACCTCTTTTCATCATATGCCGTCACGGCTTGGTCTTTTTCCTCCGACGTTAAGTGAACACGCTGCCTGTCCTGCTTGCTGTATATGTAGGATTGGTAAAACAAATTCTTTATAGGAAGGTAAACACATGAATGTTAGGTTTGGCGATCAACTGTCGATACACGGGAAATACCGACAATGACAGACAGCGCGCTCGCTTAACGCCGGAGAATGATATTGATTATTTCGTTTCAGAATGAATCAAGGTTTTCTTTCTGAATCGATTCTGTCGACGTTTCATGAGCGTCATTAAGATATCCAAAAACTTGGGTTGATGTTCTTTGACGACGGCCTTTCTCTGAAGAGTATTCATTGTAGCCGCACGCTTCTCATAACTCCGACGGCTACGGCGACGATGATTATTTGCGCTACTCATTGTTTCACCTTCTTTCTTAATTTGCGCAAGTCGCATTTATGCGACAAACTGACTAAAAAATATAGCTTGAGCTTCTCCAGCGTCAAGCGACAGAACTTTTGCGATCTTATCTGCCTGCCCTATTGTAAACTCATCACCGCCGTTGTTGAGCTTTCGATACATTGTGCTTTTATCGATTCCGATGGCGTCAGCGAGCTTTTCGGGCGTCAATCGCTTCTCTTTGATCTTTCCTTTGAGTTTATCAACGTTTGTCATTTTATCACCTCCTCAAAAGTCGCATTTATGCGATATCTTAATATTAACACTCTATTCCTTAAATGTCAATATTAAATTCGCATTTTTGCAAATATTTTTCGTATATTTAAAAATAATAGTTGCATTTTTGCAAAGTATATGATAACATAATAGTAATCAGAAATAAAAGTGAGTGATACATATGACAATCGGCGACCGTATCAAAGAGCTGCGCAAAGAAAAAGGTATCTCTGTTGATAAATTGGCTGAAATCATTGGCAAAGACAGAGCCACGATATACCGCTACGAAAGTAATGATATCGAAAAAATGCCCACCAGCGTACTGGTACCGTTAGCTACTGCTTTAGGTACTACTCCGGCTCACCTGATGGGCTGGGATGACACTCCCCCAACGACGGAGGACACGATCGTCAAGCTAATCAAGGCTCAGTATCATCTGAATGAACAGGATGTAAAGTTCGTGATGGACTACATCAAGCTGGCGCCCAAGGAGCGCGAGGCGCTCCGTACAGCGATCGAGGCGATCAAAAAAATAAAGGACGCTGATTAGCGTCCCCATTGTCCGTTCTGATGGTGTTGATACACCGCGTCGATCAGATTCAGCATATCCTTCAGGACTGTTTCATCCTCGACCTTATCCAGTATTGAGTTGATTTGTTCGATCATTGATTCTTTATTCATTCATATATCTCCCTTCATTCGTTTAACTTATATTATCTATTGTAGAACATTTGTTCTGTTTTGTAAAGTCTTTTTTTATTTTTTCTTTGGAGGTTTACTATGTATTGTCCTAAATGCGGTCAACAACAGCCCGACGACTCAAAGTTTTGCGGCAACTGCGGCGCAAATCTGCAAGAAGTGAAACAGGAGCCCAATCCCACACCGGCTCCTGCAGCAGAGATTCAGAATCCGGCTCCGCAACCTGTTCAGCAGCCGATCCAGCAGCCGACACAAACCAAACCTAAACAGCCATGGTATAAAAAGTGGTGGATATGGGTCATTGTGGGTGTTCTGGTAGTAGGCGGCATCGGAGGCGCCTTTGCCGAAAAGACTGACGGAACTAAGAAGAGCGGTGGATCCACTTCGAGCGCTTCATCAAGCGCGTCCTCCGTCGCTGAGAAAGAGAAGGCTACCGAGGCAAAGGAAGAAAAGACAGAGGCTCCGGAGCCTGCTACCGAGGATCCCGAAGTAGTGAAAAAGGAATTCATCGACAGCTGCGAGACGGTCGATTACAGCACGCTGGCTCGTAACCCCGACAACTACAAAGGCAATCATCTCAAATATACCGGTCAGGTGATCCAGGTCCTTGAATCTAAATCCATATTTAACAAATCGACCACGCTCAGAGTCAATGTTACTGCCGAAGATAATGAATTCGCAGAAGGCGGCAAGCTCTGGAAAGACACCATCATCTGCGCTGTGACGATTCCCGACGGCGGTGATAGGATCCTGGAGAACGACATTATTGATCTGTACGGTGTGTGCGAAGGTCTGTATACTTACGAGACTGTGCTCGGGAATAATGAATCGGTACCGAGAGTTGATATTGAGTATTATACGATCCACGAGAAATAAACAACAAGTGAAATTTCACTTCTAATTTTATTTGTCAACTATACTTTCAATTTCATTTGATAAAAATGTAAACTATACTTTCAACTAAATAGAAAAACCGCCCTACCCTGCTGGAACAGGATAGAGCGGGCGTCACACACGAGGGTGTAACAGCATGGTCGCCAAACCATATCAATATTCTAACATACCCTTGTGAATTTTGCAATACAAATTACAGGGGTATTTTTATACCCTTTTTGAGGTGTAGCATGAATATTGAATTTAAAACCGCCGCGGCATATATCCGCGTCAGTACCGACAATCAGACGGAGCTCTCCCCCGACAGCCAGATCAAGGAGATCCGCAAGTACGCCAAACAGCACGGATACATCGTACCGAACGAGTTCATCTTCCGCGACGACGGTATCAGCGGCCGCAAAGCCGAGAAGCGCCCGGACTTCATCCGCATGATCGCCATCGCAAAGCAAAAGCCGGCGCCGTTCTCCGCGGTGTTGCTGTGGAAGTTCAGCCGCTTTGCCCGTA
Organism: Ruminococcus difficilis; assembly: GCF_016680995.1. Next base: position 62,017 of record NZ_JAEQMG010000145.1, read on the forward strand.
ATCAGGAAGAAAGTATCTTCTATAAGGGTATGCTTGCGAAAAACAATATTGACGTCAAGTCGATCTCGGAGCCGATCATCGACGGACCGTTCGGCAGTCTGATCGAGCGCATCATTGAGTGGTTCGATGAATTCTACAGTATCAACTTATCCGGAGAGGTCAAACGCGGCATGACTGAGAGAGTTGAACGCGGCGGCGCCGTATCGATCCCCGCCTTTGGCTATAATATCGTCGATAAAAAATATGTGATCAACCTGGACACCGCCCCGATCGTGCGCCAAATCTACGCCGATTATCTGAATGGTATGGGTGCCTTGCAGATTGCTCACAAGCTCAACGACATGGGGATCCGCACCACCCGCGGCAATCTGTGGGAAAATCGCACCGTCGATTATGTGCTGCGTAATCCGGTATATATCGGGAAGATTCGCTGGAACCCGAACGGCAGAACGCGCCGCAACTATGATGATCCCAATATTATGATCGTTGACGGTCAGCATGAGCCGATCATAGACGAGGACAGCTTCAATAAGGTACAGGCAGTGTATGAGGTGAATCAAAAGAAACACGCCCGATATGCCCACGCAAATGGCAAGAAGTACATGTATATGCTCCACGGTCTGGTCAAATGTTCCGATTGCGGCGCGAGCTTGTCGATGTCGGCGCGAGGTCAGGGCCTGCAGTGTATCCGCTATACAAAGGGCCAGTGCAAATCCTCGCACTATATTTCGATCAAGAGACTCAACGAAATGGTGATCAGTACGATCGATACCTTCTTTCAGTCGGGGATGTTCAATGTCGTTGTAAAGGACACGCAGTCCACATCCCCCGCCGTTGAGATAGACGTCGACGCGCTGATCGAGAAGGAAGTACAGAAATACGACCGCATCAAAGAGGCTTTTGAGGCGGGGATATATACGGTCGAGGAGTTGCGCAAGAGTCGCGATTTGATTGATCAAAGAATCAATGCTCTGCGCGCTCAGAAAAAGCCACAGCCTGACGTCAAAGTCCTGCGCAGGAAAATCATCAACGAAAACAAAAACGCAATACAGACGCTCCGAGACCCATCTGTGAGTGAAGAAGAAAAGAACGCTCTGTTACATGGTTTCGTTGACCGTATTATCTTCGACCGCGCAACCACATCGATCGACGTTATTTTTTATATTTAATCATTATCTGTTTTTGGGATATGGTGGCCCCGACGGCGAGCTCGGCGCGTCGATCCGCTATCTGTCACAGCGGTTTGCGATGCCGCTGCCCGAACTGAAAGCGACGTTGACCGACATCGGCACCGAAGTCCCTCCTTGCTGTAAAATTTTTTGATTTTGCTCAAAAACCTCGATTTCAGCCTTGCCTTTGAGGATTTTTGCCTGCCATTTTTCGGGGATGAGCTTTAAGTGAACGTCGATCGTCCTGTCCTTGTGAACATAGATCTTGTCTATGATATTGCGGTAGAAGATGTCGTCCCACTCCTCCCCTACACTCAGCGCGTTGATGTACTCCGTGATCGCAGCGATGATCTGCGTCTTGTCGGCGATCATATCACGATTTGCCTTTTCCTTGCTGAGTTTGCCCAGCAGCTCGGCATGTTCTGCGTTCAGCCGCTCGCAGGCTTTCTTGTACTCTGATGTCTCAATATCACCCGAAAGGCACATGTCGAGAAGCTTTTCTTTTTTCGCTTCGACCTTGCCGATCTCGTTCTCAAAGTATTCCACGTTGTTCTTATCGGCGCAGACGCGCAGCACCTCGTCGACCGTACCGAGAACCGCGTCAAGCAATTCTTCTCTGTTGCCCATCACATCGCTGATGATGTGCTTGAGGATCAGCTTGATATCGGTATCGCGCAGATTGATCGTATCGCAGCCGACAGTCTCACCGTTCTCGAGTGTGCGGGGCTTGCCCTGACGATTCTTGGTGATACACGTCCAGTTCTCGTACTTGGTGCCGTTCGGACACTTCTTCTGCGAATGGACGAAGGTTGCGCCGCACTCGGCGCAGATGATCTTGCCGGACAGCGCGTAACGATTGGCAAAGCCGTTCTTGGTGTAGTGCATATCGTGTCGGCGCTGCAGCTCCCGCTGCGCTGCTTCAAAACGCTCGCGCGGGATGATCGGCTCGTGATGATCTCTGATAATAACGTAGTCCAACTCGCCTTTGTTGGCTTTCTTTTTGTGGGAGAGATAGCTCTGCGTGTAAGTTTTCTGCTGTACCAGATCGCCGCAGTATTTCTCGTTTTTCAGCACGCGGAGGATGACCGTGTACGACCATTCCTTCATGAAGCGCGAGGTCTTGATCCCCGCTTCGCGCAGTTCGTTGGCGATCACATGACAGCCCTTGCCCTCGTCGAGGTACTTGTGATAGATCAGTCGGACGATCTCAGCGCCTTCCTCGTTGATGATCAGCTTTCCGTCCCTCACGTCATAACCGAGCATATCGCGTCCGAATACCACACCCTGCTCCATCCGTCGGCGCTGTCCCCACTTGACACGCTCGGAGGTCTTTCGGCTTTCCTCCTGCGCGAGCGACGCCATCATCGCGAGGCGGAATTCATGATCGGGCTGATCGGTGTCGATGTTGTCGTTCAGGAAGATCAACCGGATACCGTATTCCCTCAGCTCGCGGGTATAGGCAATGCTGTCGAGCAGATTGCGGGCAAATCGCGAGACCTCTTTGGTGATGATCAGATCGAATTTGCCGTCCTTGCCGTCTTTGATCATGCGATTGAAGTCCTCGCGCTTGAAGGTGTTGGTGCCGGTGATGCCCTCGTCCACGTAGATTTCGTACAGCTCCCATAATGGATTGCGGGCGATGTACTCGTTAAAATATCGCTGCTGACTCTCCAATGAATTGGCTTGGTCGAGCTTATCGGTCGACACGCGGCAGTAGGCTGCGACGCGTATGACTTCTGTTTCTTTTTTCATAATCGTTGCCTCCTTTAGCAACACAGTATACTCTATTATTTTGAAAAGTCTATATTAATTTTCGGAGCGGCCGAATCAGCCGCCCCGATATACTGAATCAATCATCGCTTCGTGACATCCCCGCCGTTGTACTGCGTTTTATTTAAATGCTTACTCATACAAAGGCGGGACGGGATGCAACGTCACGTTGCTCTTTTAATACATTCCTCACACTGCTTCTGATCAAGGATTCCTTTCTCTTTCAGCACGAGGAAGATCGCCTTTTTGATTTGGTTTTCCAAGTCTTTGCATACAGTGATCTGTTCGGGTTTTTCGGTCAATACGATCTGCGTTTTCACGATCATCACCTGACCAATCCTATGCTGAATCAGAAATACTTATGTTGTCATCACTCCTTTCATGTTGATATCGATCATACAATAATATGTTGTGTTTATCAATTATTCAATCATCCTTTCATTATTATTTACATTGACATGATAAAGCCTTCGTCCTCATCATCGTAAAAGTCATCGTCGTATTCATCCTCGTCGAACACTTCACGGAGGATTTCTTCCCTCTGAGAATCGTCCTCATCTTCGTCATCGGGCTCCTGTGGTTGGGCTTCTTTTTTGTTTGCGATACCGGTGATCAGACCGACTCCGGCTCCGATCAACGCGCCGATCGCTGCGCCGTTTTCCTGCCCTTCGATTCGTTTGCGGCGCTCCTCCGAATCTTCGGAATCGTCGTCAATGATTCGTGATACCGCTCCTGCAAGATTGCCGATCCCGCCGGAAATGATATTACCGGTGGATGAATAGCTGTCGGCGATCCTCTGAGATTCCTCTTTTGCAAGGGCGCGTTCGCGCAGATGCTGCTCGTAAAGCTCACGCGAATCCTCCCAGCCTGTCGGCTGAATAAGCTCAGAACTACTGTCGGAAAGCGCTCTTTGATTGAGCTCGTTTTCGATATTGTTTTTCAGGTATTTCTCATCGTGAAGATTTTTATCGCGACAGCTCCGACCGTTCGGACAATGGAAGGTGAGATACTTTCTCTCGTCCGTCCACGTCATCCGATAGCCGAGGATGGACATTGCTCTTTCGAATTCATCCCTGCTACCGCTGAATTCCATCGCCTTGTCGATATCGTCAGCGAGCTTTTGTTTCCAGCTTTCGCCCTTCATCCGCGCGCGGTATTCACGGGTGGACATTCGATTACCACCGCCCTCATATGGATCAAGTACGGTGAGCCCATGCGCGACGCAAATCTCATCGCTGAGCTTTCGCAAATGCCTGAGCGTTGAGGGCGATTGGCGGAGCTTCATCCCTGATTCAAACCCGACAGAATTGACAACGAAATGCGAATGAATATGCTCGGCGTCGCAGTGTGTCGCGACCATAACTTCATGCCCCGGCCACGCTCTCTCAGCGAACTCCAAAGATACTTCGTGCGCCTGCTCAGGCGTGAGCTTTTCCGTCGGTGAAAAGGATTGCGCGTAATGGTAGAAATAGATTCCGTTATCCTTACCGTAAACCTTTTTTGTTGCCATGAATTCACAGTAAGAATTCTCTCCGTCACAGTTGATTCCGCTGACCAATCTGCGCTTAGAATTGCTGTCAAAGGTCTTGCGTTCCTGCTTACAATAATTGATCACCGCGTGCATGACAGAAGGATTCTGCGCGCCTTCCTTGATAAAAATCACGGTTGCCATAGCTAATCACCGTCCTTCAAACTGAGGATCGCGTCATAGATCGTTCGCAGTTCTGCGGCAACGGAATCGAATTTCGGATAGAAAATCCGTCGGGAATTTGCTTTCCGCGCGAGCTGGTTGATGTTGTTCCCGATGCGTTTCAGTTCAATAAGGATCCCGGATAAATCTGTAACTTTGATTTCAGTTTGACGTGAACATGCGATCAGGTAATCGGTCAAGCTCATCTGAGCCTGCTTCGCTTTAGTTGCAATTTCTTTCTTTTCTGCTGCGGTTAATCGAATAGAAATCGTTTGATTTCTCTTTCTGTTTACAATGATTATCACCTCCAGAATGTATGTGTGTAGTGGGTCCGGGCTACCGCCCGGTGATCGTGTCCGAGCAACCATACGGGGCCCCCAACACGCCCCTGCGTGGTGGGGAGAGGAGCCGCCGCCCGAACAGCGAAGCCTTGCCGCATACCTGCGGCAAAGCGAGCTCCAAGGGCGAGGGGCGACGAGGCGGACAGCCGGACGCTCTGCTTGCCTGCCTGCGTCCTCACTCGCCGTACTCGGTAGGCATATCCGGTAGGTATGCCTTGACCTCGTGTGGCGGTTCGTCCTTTCCCCAAAAAAGCAGGGGCTTTTTGGGGACCCCATAGTTCTCAGTGAATATGCTCTGAGTTTACGACAGAAAAAGCCTTTGCTGTGGATGACCTGTAGTTTCCAACTGAAAGACCTTATGGATTGAACCTTTGAAATGATGCTGACAGAAAAGAAAAAAACTTTTCAATTCCGATAAGGTATATGCGAAATAAAAGTGTAACTTCTGTTATTTGAAATAACTTTCAAACAAAAACTCAGTGTTCATCAGCTTTTTCAGGATTTGTAAAAGTGTAACCGAAGCGTCACCTATGTGTTACCGGTTACACATTTTTCGCTGTTCGGCAACAGATTTTTGCGTGAAGTTACAGGTAAAGTTACATTCCGTATTTGAGAAGGATTCCAGTCGCAAAGAGGCTTTTCGAAAATCGGTTACAGGGTTACACTTTTCAGCAAACTATCTCTGCGCCGACATTGACTCCCGCGATCGGTTCGGTTCTGTCCTTGCGCAGAAACAGCAGCCGGAGTGTAGATTTGTCGACCTTCGTCACGCGGGTAGTGGTGTCTTTACCCGGTTCGACGATCCCTTCCTCGACCAGCGCTTTCATGATCGCCCGCATGGTGAACGGGAATGCTTCTCCCGCGTCGCTGCAGAGCTTTTTCACCTGACGGTGGACGCTGTCGGGATGGATCATCAGGTAGGTATCGTCCTCCAGACCGCTGTGGAAGGACGGCGTGTATTCTCCCGGCTCACCCTTCCTTTTCAGCACGATCACACCGCTTTCTATCAGCGCGTACAACTTACGGATGAAGATGTTGGCAGGCTTATCCTGCTCAACACTGTCGGATTGAAGATCAGCTAACGCATATAGTTCCTTTCGAAACAGCTCCAGTTCAACTTCCTGATCCTCCTGATTAATGACGGCGTTCTCTGCCATAAATTGAAGGAAGAATCGCATGCCGATCATCAGGCACGCGACCGTTTCCGGCAGACGTCCGTGACAGATTTGATTGTGATGGTAGTAATCGTTTCTGAAAGTTTTATGCCAGTTCAGCAGCTTGTCACGCAGTTTCTCAACATGACTATCGTCACACAGATAACGACGTTTCAGCCACTCTGTGTATGCGTACATGGTACGGCGATACGCGCCGTCAGCTGCTTCACTTTGACAAACAGAGAGTGATCCGAGATCAACGTCCTCCTCTTTCAATTCCAAAGAAAAGTATCTTGCGGTACCGCTTTCTCCGACGTCGGGGCTGAGCTCGCCGGTGATAATGGCGTTCCCTTGGGGAGGTCTGCTCTCCATCAGTGTAGAATCCGAACGCAGTCTGGCTCGTCCTGTTCGGTCACCGTAGGCGCGCATGACGGTCTGCGCGGTAGCATTGAGCTTCTTCATTTCGGTGTTATCCGACGGGTAGAAGTCATCGATACAGGTCAATACATCCTTGAGCGTGAACGCGTTGGCGATGATGGAATTTGCCGTATCTCTGAACGACATCGGCAGATCGGACGACGTAAATTGACCGAAGAAACTGAGGATCAGCGCAGCGATCGTACTCTTTCTGGTACCGGTTCTTCCTGTGATGAAGAGAACGAATTTCGGCATACAGCCTGCTTGTTTTAAGAATTCATTCAGCGGCGTGAGAAAAGCAAACGCGATCAGCGGATGGATGATAAGAGAAGACACGGGAGGTTTTTCATAGAGATTGTACGCGTCGATCAGGTCGTACAGATCATCCACATCTGCCCCGCGATAGCGTTGGAGTTTGCCGTTCAGGACGACATTGAGCAACGGCGATGTATCGTTGTCATTGCGAGGGAGCGAACACGCGTGTTCGACACGCGTGTCGGCGACCGTGGCAATCCCCCTGTCATTACGACCGGTTGCAGGAGGAAGGGGATTCCCACGTCGGGCTTGGTCGCCCTCCTCGGAATGACACGCCTTTTGTTGCGTTGTCGTCGGCAAAAGAAAATGCCACTCGCCATTGATCTTCTTCCAACCGGTCACGTGATACTCTGTGCTTTGCTCCGCTTCTTCTGCTGTGGTTTGGATGTAGTATCGCAGGTGATCCTTACGGCTCTGGCCGACTTCGATGATACATTTCGCGCCCCACTTGTCGAGAAGCCAGTTGAAGTTGGAAAGCTCTGCGCCGGTCACCTCCACCTTTGGCAGCGTTGAACCGTCGGCGTGTACGCCGGACAGCACCAGCGATTTCTCCACCACCGCTCCGTCATCGACGGTCTTTTCCGATACGATACGCGGTACGAAGTTGCAGAGCTTCATAGTACTGCTCCCTCGCTTTGATGTTGTCGTAACGTAAAGGCAGTTATCCCGCACCTCGAACGGGGAGTTTTTATTGTTTTCTGTTTGAGACATTCAAGTCCCCCTTTCTTGATTATTTGGAAGCTCCCCCTTCCACTCTATCAATGTCCGATTTTTTTAAAAAACCGCCTTTTCCCGTGAAAGGTCAAAACCGTTTCCTGAATTTTGTGAAAATTCGAACGATTATTCTAAATCGCAATTATCTCCACCATCGAACGTGATATAATACCGTTGAGGTGAAACGATTGTTCGAAAAAGATATACAGCACATCACGGATACCGTCAATCTGTTTGAGGTGACCTATAAGAAAGATTCTTTTGTGATCGACGAAAAAGATTATCCGCTTGGTTATACAAGTTATTTGGCTATTCAGCCCGATTGCCGATTCATGGATACCACCGTGTTCGCAGAGCTTCGGCGATTCGCTGACAGTCTCACGGATGATCTCTCTCGTGACGGTCTGATCGAATACCGCAGCAGGCTGATCACCGCGATCGAATCCCTGCAGGAGATTTCTTTCTCTTCTCTGTTTGATCTTGAAAAGTACAAGGAGAAGATCTCTTTTCTTCTGTCGGAGAAAAAAATCTATCAGTATACCGAGATTTGGAAATTTCACAAGAACGGAATCGATCTGAGCACACCTGAGAAAGCAGATCATGCGGATGATATGATGAAAGCTTTCGATGATTTCAATTTGGTATTATCCCTCGGCAGGATCATTCATCAGGCAGTCGATGACCTTACACACTACTCCGCTTTTGTGTTTCAGATGACAAATAAGGTCGCGGAGCGCGGCGCGAGGTCAAAAAGCCAACTGGCAGAAGCGTTCGGCGATTTCCTGTCCGACCCGCACTTATCCCTTATCTTTCACACCGATCAAAAACCCTTTTGTACGAAGGCATCGGTGATGCCTGTCGTTGAAAAGGCTGACGGTGAAAGCCACATCTTCCGCAAAGTCTATTACAATCACTTGAAAGACTTTTTGTTTGCCGATCTGTTCGAGGGCTACCGGCACGGGCATTACCTGTGGCAATGCGGTATCTGCGACGATTACTTCTTCATGACTACCGCGCACAAACAGCTGTACTGCAGTACCGTCAATCCCAAATACGGCGTACCGTGCTCCTATGTGGCGAAGCATCCGGAAGTGATCGACAGAAAGCCCAAACAGCAGAAAAAGACCGACTCCCCGCACTATCTGCTATGGCAACGCAGATATGACCTGATCCGCAAAAACAAAAGCCTCGGCAGATACGATGACGCTGTATCTGCCAAGGCGAAGGAGTATATCGACTCTTGCTTTGAGCTGGCGCAAGTCGATTTTGAATACGCTTTCACGCAATATGAGAAGGATATGGATATGACGAATGTTTACCGAAAGGCGATGGAGATGCTGAATGTATGAGTTGGATTACACGCCTGTCAGGTTGAGCGATTGGAACGAATACTTTGTGAGATTCAGGGAAACAGGCGATATCAGATACTACAATGAATTCCTGCACTTCTACGAGCCCGTGCTGGATGAGAGGGCTCGCGCGTTCATCCGCCGATTCGAACTGGAGGAGTATCGGGCAGAAGATCTGAAGCAGATTTTTTCTTCTCTGCTGTGGGAAGAAATACAAACCTATGGCTCCGAAATCCCCCTTTTACAGCTGATAAAGTTCAAGGTGCTGAACGCCTGGCACGAGTATGTGCGCGTCAACTGCGGTAACTTTCAGCCGGATAACCGGAATCAGTATCAGCTGCTGAGAAAGATCGCCCGACTGTATTATCTGAAAAGCAACGGTAAGAAAACGACCCGTGAGATCATTTACGAGATCGCAGCCGAGCTGAATCTGACCGAGAAGAGCGTAGAGGATTACATCATAGCCGTTGCCGGCTTCAAGCCGAAGTACAATGCGGAGTTCTATGCAGATGATGAGGATGATGAATACAATGCCTCGGCGATCGACTCCGTTGCCGACCGTTTTACGACCGAGGATTGGTTCTTCCGGTTAGAGCAGAAGGAGAAGCTGATCTCCGCGTTGGCTGATCTCACGATCACCGAGCAGAAGCTGATCGAGAGCAGATTCGGTATCTGCCTGAACTGTCTCGGGGATCTCCCCAAGTTCACCATGAGCACGTCGTCGATGGCGCTTGGTCTGACCGAAAGCGGCGCTGAAAAGAAGCTGAAAGCGATCCTCAAAAAGCTAAGAAAAGCACTGCAAGAATAAAAGGCTATGGTACTCGAATCAGTCCATAGCCTTTTATGACGCCGATCATCCGGTCAGATCAATTCTTCTTTGATTGGCGGTGTATATAATGACAGCACAGTCGTGCAGATATGTCCCACAAATGCCCACAAATCGCCTGTGGCGGGTGTGCAATCCTTTTTCCTATCATTTTACCACTGCTACATAAAACGCGAACAGCGGGGACAAGTACGTCCTCCGCTGTTCATGATCAAATCATTTATTTTAAAATACCTGCTCGCCGATTTTGTACGATACTTTCATATGTACCAGATGCTTTTGTAAAAAAAGTAACATCCATAATGGTAATATCATTGTTCCCGTCAACGTCAGCTGTCTTTTTATTGAAAGTAAAGGGTAAATTGATTCCAGCGATTTTTCTTTGGATAAATGTCGCATCCCTAATCTCGATGTCACAATTTCCGTCAACGTCACCGAGAAGATAAAGCGGAAGTATCTTGTCCTTATACTCATTTGCAACATTGCGCTTCCAGCGTTCAATCGTAGCCGGCGGCACAAAAATCTTTTCGATAGCGGGCTTGGGCAGTGAAGAATCATAAGAGTATTTGTATCTTATCAGATAGTCGATATCATAATACTCGTTTTCATACGAAAAATCGCTTTTGTATACAAGTGTTTTCAATGTCGGAGCATCTTGCGGATTCGGTCCCATATCGATAACATTCTGCCCGACCGTGATTTTCTCAATAGACGAACAGCCGTGATAATCGAAAAGATCATCTGTCTGACCCTCGTTATCGATCTCTTTCAGGTTCTTGTAATCGGTAAACCATTGGCTCCCTTCCACGGTAACATCCTTTCCGATCACGACCTTTTTGACCTTTTCTATCAACTCGTGATTGAGAACGGGTTTTCCGTCCTCATAACCAAAATATGTCAGCTGATCCCACGCCCGTACGCCGTAGTCATTGTAAAGGTGAAGCTCGCCGGTCGCTTCGTCAAAGGTATAGTAATCACCCAAACGGTCGATCATGATACCTGTCTCCCGGGACGAGCCCCAGTAGCCGTTCACAATATCAATATTGCCGATTAGGGTAATATTCGCATCATAATCGTATTCATCAGAGTTAAAATCACCGGTACACATGATCATTCTGGTGTTGTCGATGTACAGCTTCATAGCGGGGTCTGTGGTATATATATGATCGAGCATCATCAAACTGTCGGTGAATCTGACCTCTCGTGATACGTTCTCCGTGTATGGAAACTCAAAGCTCGCTCCTGAGAATGTATAGTAGGAGAACAGCTCGGTCGCAGGTATGCCGTTGCCCAGAGACACCTGACGCTCACCCTGCTTTGTTTCTGCGATCCCCTTGAAATTACAGTTAATCACGTTTGTGTCGGCGCCGTAACATTCAATCCGAGAGTTTTGACCCTCGAACTTTGCGTCTACTGTAGTCTTTTGGAATGTCAGATCGCCGTATATCTCCATATCGGTACCGTAAACGATACAGGAATCGATCGTCGTATCCGCGTAAACAATCAATGAACTATCCTCCAGCCGGGAATCTGTGACGCTGACCGTATCGGAACTGTCGGAATATTTTCTGATGTTAGTATATTTCAGGTCGCAGTATTTCAATTCCATCCGCTTTGCGGATAAAACACAATACCTGTCTTGATACTCGGTCTGTGTCCGCTCAGTACAGTAGGATTTGACATTTTGCGCCGTCAGACTGCCGCCTGATTGAACGGAAGCATAATCCATTTTTACATTGTTCAGCGCGGTATCGGTCTGCACGGCGAACTCGGTTTGCGCGAGTGTACTGTCAAGAACGGTCAGTGATCTGCTCTTAATAGAGGATCTATAATAGTTGATAATATTAGTGATCTTTGCCCGATACTGCTCACTCTGTATCGTTGCGTTCTCTATGGCAGCGCTGCCGGGGAACGTCAGATCGCACCCTTGTCAGGGTTGCATTGCGAACGGTCAGATCGCCGGATTTTGTATTAGTGATAAAAAACCTGTACGCCTTGATGTGATCGAAGGTTACATCCGCGTTGATCTCCATTTTGACGTCAGTTTGCAGACTCTCGTATGTATAATAAGATTCCCACCTATACTCTTCCTCATTGAATTCCTCGTGTTCGACAGCTTCCGTTTTGTACATCTCCGTCGTGCCGTCGCCGGTAAAGGTAACTTTGCCGGAAGAACAGAGGAAATAATTATCGGATCTCCCTTCGTCATATACGGTCTTGCCCTTGAACACGACCGTAAGGTCGGAAATCGCGGAACCTATCGCGGCGTATCTGAAAAAGTTGCCGGATGAAGGCGTTTTGCTCAGCTCTGCGTTATCGAGCGTAAGCGTGTTGGTGTTCGGATTAAAGGATGCAGTACCATTTCCGCAGGAGATTGTCAATTTATCGTTGGTAAAATACTCGCCGTTGACAGTCAGGCTATATGCATTCACGGGAACGGACGGCTCGGTAGGCTCTTCATCATCGCCTCCGTTATCCCAGTCATCTCCACCGTCCCAGTCGTCGTCATAATAGGAGACAGTCGCATTTTTGCTTTCGACAGCATAAGTCGGAACGATGAAAAGACTTGACAGCATTACAACCGCAATCAATAAAGCTAAGCATTTTTTCATACTTTTCTCTCCATTGCATTTTGGTATGATTATACTTATTTTATTTGATTATACAACAAACCAGGATGTTTGTAAACGGCAAAGCTTTATAAATAATGTAATCATTATTTATGTTTGCTTTTACATCAGGTCACAGCCGCTGATTAAATGCGAACAGCGGGGCGACGTGCGTCATCCCCGCTGCTGTGTATCTGCGTATATTTCTGTTGTCATCCTCACGCCGAGCTTGAAGCCCTCGATGTAGGCGTCACGCTCAGAAAGCGCAATCAGCGACAGCTGACAACTGTCTATCTGTTCTATCTTTTCTTTCTGCTGTTCATCAGTCAATAGACTTTTCAGCTCGTCTATCAGGTCTGTCATTTCCGACAGTTTCTTCTTTGTATCTTTCTTCTGTCGGTACTCGCTGGGATTCACGTTCCCGAAGTAGAAATCCTCCAATGCGATCATGGTATCACGCTCCTTGTCAGAAAGACACAATACCATGAAAAATCAAGAAGTCAAGCATTATTTGATAAACTCGTCCATAGCTCGCATGCACTACCGTGTGAGCTATGGACAAATTTGCTAATAATGGCATATCTATCACATTTTTTAGATATTCTCTTTTCTTATTCCTTGTTAAGCAGTTCATCTTTTGATGTATTTTTTTTAAAAGAAACACTTGCAATTTTGTGAGTTGTAAGGTAACCTACGAACACCTCGAGAGAGGCTCTGGGGTCCCACACGCATCCCTATGCGGTAGGGAGAGGACGAACGGCGGACATGCGTGTCCCGCGAGGTCAAGGAGCACCTACCTGATGCGCCTACCGAGTACAGCCGATGAGGACGAGCGACACTAGGCTTTTTGTTTTTGCTACACAACTACAATGGCAGGGGCAGATGAAACATCAATCATCTGTCCCTGTCCTTTGTACTTTTTTGATTGATATCACATAAAAAGACGAACAACTTTATGCTACACAACCCTTTCACAAACGCTCACAAATCGCCTGTGGCACAAGTTTGGTTTTCACCCGAGTGTTTACCCTATAATATGGCACAATCCGCAAATGCACTTATAAGGTTTTTTTCGTTCGATTCATAAACTGAGTCAATATCAGCAGGAGAAAGAGTCTTTCGATGTGCTTTTCAAAAGTACAACAGCGGGGCTACCAAGATATCATCACCGCTGCTGTATATCTTCATATATTTCTGTTGTCATTTTCACACCAAGTTTGAATTCCTCGATGTAGGCGTCGCGTTCCGAAATAGCAATCAGCGATAACTGACAGCTATCTATCTGCTCCAGCTTTTCCCTCTGCTGCTCGGTAGTCAGCATAGTACGATGCTCATCGATCAGTGCTGTCGTTTCAGACAGTTTCTTTTTAGTATCCTTACTCTGCTTGTACTCACTTGGATTCACGTTGCCAAAGTAGAAGTGCTCTAATGTGGTCATAGTATCGCGCCCCCTTCAAGCACAACACAATACCATAAGTTTTGAAAAAGTCAAGTAAAAAATGAAAGCAATTTATTCTTTACATACCAGCAAATGCTCTTCGCCCAAATCGTAGTACAGGGTCAAATGATCCTTTGAGGTATCGTATACACGCAGAACTCCTTTGATATCATCCGCGAGCTCCGTTACTCCATTCGTTACATCGGCAAACTCTTTCAGCAGGTCGGGAGAGAAAGCGATTGTGCTCTCTTTTTCAAACACCGCGGTATAAAGAATCCCTGCTTCAACAAGATCCTGAAAAATATGGCTGCCGTAGCTCAGCTCGGGAATATAGCCAACCTTGGATTCTGAGACCTCTGCAATCACGGAAAATTCGCTGATATCTGAGAAGCCGGACGGTACGCCGAGTTCCGGTGACGATGTGCATATCCTGCCGGGCGTCAGAAGCAGTAAATGTTTGCCCTGATTGCGGAAGCGCCAGTTGACTTGAGAGAGCGCTTCCTTTATCTCATACTTACGGCGGTACGGCATCTGATAGTAGAGGATAGGATCGATATACACAACGCCGTCGATGGCGATCTCACGGGAAAATCCCATAGACACCCCCTTGGTTTCGAGCAGGATACGCCTGTTATCTACGCCGTCGGGGACAGTGATCTTATCTCCCTCCGCTGTCAGCTGCAGCGGACGGCACTGCAAAAGATCAATGACATAGCTGCCGTCAGGAGCGAAGTTAATCGTGTATTCCGTATCAACAGGATATTCGTAATGGGTTTGGATCAACTCGAGGATGTCACGCATATCAGTCATCAGCTGTTCGTTCTTCGTTAATCCGTCACAGGTGATGAAGAGGACGTCCCTCCAGTCGCCGCGTTCTCTGAGACGGCTCTCGGTTTCGTAGTTGTGCGAGTAAATCATATTTTTTAAATATCGCGGTACAGATTTACAGATGTTCATCGCGTCAAAGCCTTCGACATCGTTCGTGTCAGCGCTGATAGCGTCCACGATCCTCTGAGAAAACTGCTGTCGATCACTCATGTCCGTGCTGAGGACCTTTGTCGGCGCGTCGAGAGAAACCAATCTTGGATAAGAACCTGTTCTGCGGTCGACCGCTGCCGTACCTAAACCCATGACGAGCCGCAGCATACCGGATTTCGGCTTTTCGCTGCCCATGCGGTAGGGGCTGACTGAATAACCGACACCCGCCGTGCAGGGCATGAAAAAGCCCTCATACCGCGAGCCCGATACGCGCTGCACCAGAATAGCCATCTGTTCGTCGCGCTTATCCAGCCCCCGGCGTTTTCTGTAGTCGAGCGCGGACATGCTCATCGTGCTGGCATAGACAATTTTGACTGCTTCTTCAAACTTTTGCAATCGTTCCTCCGGATCGCCTTGATTGCCGCAGAAAACAGATTCATATTTACCGGCGAAGGCGTTCCCGAAGCCATCCTCTAAGATGGAACTGGAACGGACGATGACCGGATCGTTACCGTAGTAATCGAGGATTCGACGAAACTCCGCCTCGATACCGGTCGGGAATTTGCCCTCCATGATCTTTTTCTCAAACTCTCCGGCAAGAGTAAAATAGCCTTCCTCCGTCCGCTGTTTAATTCTCAGATCCCAAAAGCCGTTGTCCACTATATACGCATAAAAAACATCTGAGCCGATGTAGTAGGAGTCGTGCGGTTCAAAACGCTCAAAGATGTCCGGGCGATGGTTCTCGACAATCTTTCTGGAGAGCAGCATACCGCACGCCTTGCCTCCGATCATACCGGTACCGACCATTCGGGAATGAACTTCAAAATAGTCCTCCGGCGTGAAGTTGCTCTTGATAAGCTCGCGCATTTTACTGTCGCGCGTCAGCATGATATTGCAGATCTTTGAGCAATCCTCGGTGACGGCCACGCCGTTTTGGTGGAGGAGCTTGGTTCGGAAGAAAAATCGCTCCCAACTATCGACATTCTGATCCTGTGCCTGGGTTGCTTCTTTGTTCATCACGCTGTAGAAATGACTGACCTCGGTGCCGTCCCTTAGCACGGTGAAGCTGTTATCCTCACGGCTCAGACGATAGGGCTGGAACATGGTCTGCGAGTAGCGGTTCCATACCTTCATCGGGCGGACAAATACATCCTTTTCATCCTTATACACATCGAGGAAAAGCTGAGTTGTATCGCGAATCGTCGCAATCGCGTCAAAGGAATGTCTGCCGCGGATCAGCGGAAAATACGCAACGGTGTCGAGGATAAACAGGTAAGGACAGGTGAGGTGGAAGAAGTTGCCCATCATCAGGTCTGTTGACCACGCCTGTTCGAGTTCAGAAAGGCAGTCAAAGATGTAGAACGTGTCATAACCCTCGCGCTCGATTAGGTTGTGGATATTGACGGTGAAGGTTTCAAAGCGGTGGGATAGCTCTACATGCTCGATCCTCAGTCCCTCGCGCGGGGTGAGAATCGGCTCATGCTCTGCAAAGCGGATGTAGATCAGGTTCCTCCCGTCTGCTATCGCCTGATTGGAAAAACGCTCTGCAACATAGCGGAACTCGTCAAGCGACGGTACCTGCCAGACGACATTGTCGCCGAGACGGATGTTCTGTAAAGCGTCGTCCATCATCGGGATTCCTGATTTAGTTTTTTCAAATGCAGCCATGTTAGTTCCTCCTGATAGTGTTATGTGTCGATAGTGGAAATGGTGAGCGTGGTTTCCTCTAATACATCCAAAAGTACACGTACTGTATCGAGCGAGGTAAAGGCTGTCACGCCGTTCTCAATCGCTGTTCTGCGGATCGCGGCGCCGTCCTCGTAGTGCACACCTGATAGGATCGCGCGCGTGTTGATCAGGTAGCTGACGTATCCTGAGCGTAGCGCGTCGAGGAGTTGATTTGAGCCTTCACTAATCTTTCTCAATGTTCTGGTCTTGATACCGTGCTCTCGTAGCACTTTTGCAGTTAGATCCGTTCCCTCAATATTAAAGCCGAGGTTGTAGAAGCGGCGAATCAGCGGGATCGCCTCTTCCTTATCTTCATCGGCAAGGGTCACGATGACCGTGCCGTAGTTCTGCACCTTCGTGCCCGCTGCGACGAGTGCCTTGTATATCGCTCTCGACAGGCTCTTGTCATAGCCGATCGCTTCGCCGGTGGACTTCATCTCAGGGCTGAGGTACGCGTCGAGGCCCTTGATCTTCTGGAACGAGAAGACCGGCACCTTGACATAATAGCGCTTCTTTTCCTCGGGATAGAGCTGGAAAATACCCTGTTCCTTCAGCGAATTGCCTAAGATGACCTCCGTCGCAATATCCGCGAGGGAATAACCTGTACTCTTGCTCAGGAACGGAACCGTTCTCGAGGATCTCGGGTTAACTTCGATGATGTAAACGTCGTCATTTTCGTCGATGATGAACTGGATATTATACAGACCAACAATACCGATAGCCTTGCCAAGCTTTTTCGCGTATTGCAGGATGATCCCTTTTACTTTATCCGAGATTGAGAAGGATGGGTAGACCGAGATACTGTCGCCGGAGTGGACGCCAGTTCTCTCGACCAGCTCCATGATACCGGGTACGAATACGTCTACGCCGTCGCAGATCGCGTCGACCTCAACCTCTTTGCCCGTGATGTACTTATCGACTAAGACAGGTTTATCCTCGTCAATCTCAACGGCGGTCTTTAAATAATGCCTCAGGTCTGCTTCCTTACTGACGATCTGCATGGCTCTGCCGCCGAGCACGAAGGACGGACGGACGAGGACGGGATAGCCGATCTCCTCTGCCGCTTTCACGCCCTCTTCGATCGAGGTAACGGCGCGGCCGGCGGGCTGGGGGATACCGAGTTCTTTGATGATCGCGTTGAAGGAATCACGGTTCTCGGCTCTCTCGATCGCGGCGCAGTCGGTACCGATGATCTTCACGCCGCGGTCCATGAGGGGCTGGGCGAGATTGATCGCGGTCTGACCGCCGAGAGAAACAATAACGCCCTCAGGCTGTTCAAAGTCGATAATCGCCATGACATCCTCGGGAGTGAGGGGCTCAAAGTAGAGCTTATCGGCGGTGGTGTAGTCGGTCGAGACGGTCTCGGGGTTATTGTTGATGATGATCGCCTCATAGCCCGCTCTGCGGATGGTCTGCACCGCATGAACAGTAGAGTAGTCGAACTCCACGCCCTGACCAATACGGATCGGTCCTGCACCTAAAACAATGATCTTCTTTTTATCGGTGCAGATCGATTCATTTTCTTCTTCATAGGTCGAATAAAAATACGGTACATAGCTGAGGAATTCCGAGGCGCAGGTGTCGATCATTTTGAATACTGGCTGAATGTGCGCATCCTTTCTCATCTTATATATCTCCGCTTCATCGCATTTCCAAAGATGAGCGATCGCCTTATCCGAAATACCCATTCGTTTAGCGCGATACAGCATATCGGGATTGCCGACATTATCCCGCAGCTGTGATTCCATCTGTATGATGTTGCGAATCTTGCGCAGGAACAGCCTGTCGATGGCGGTCAGGTCATGGATATTGTTGATATTGCCGCCCTTTCTGAGCAGTTCAGCGATTGCAAACACTCTGTCATCGGTATCGCGGGTGATATATTTGTATAGTTCATCGGAAGTCATTGACTCAAATCGCAGAAGATACAAATGATCCGCGCCGATCTCCATCGAGCGCACCGCCTTGAGCAGGCTTTCTTCGATGGTTCTGCCAACGCTCATGACCTCACCGGTCGCCTTCATCTGGGTGCCGAGGGTGTTTGGCGCAGTGACGAATTTATCAAAGGGGAATCGCGGCATTTTTGTGACAACATAGTCGAGGCGCAGACCGACGCCGATCTTCGCGCTGACGCGCGCGATGGGATAACCCGACGCTTTACTTGCAAGCGCAGAAGAACGTGACACGCGCGGGTTGACCTCGATGATATAATACTGCGACGAATGCGGATCAAGCGCAAACTGTACGTTACAGCCGCCCTCAACCTTCAGCGCTCGGATCAGTCTGAGAGCGCTGTCGCGGAGCATCTGGTACTCTTTGTTGGTCAGCGTCTGAGACGGACAAAAAACGATGCTGTCTCCGGTGTGGATGCCGACGGGATCGAAGTTTTCCATATTGCAAACGGTGATCGCGGTATCGTTATGATCGCGAATAACCTCGTACTCAATCTCCTTGTAGCCCTTGACGGACTTTTCGATCAGCACCTGATGCACAGGGCTCAAAGCAAACGCTTGTTTCCCGATTTTCAATAAATCAGCTTCACTGTCGGCAAAACCGCCTCCCGTGCCGCCGAGGGTGAACGCCGGGCGCAGGACCACGGGGTAGCCGACCGCCGCGGCGGCTTGTTTTGCTTCTTCTAAGTCATATGTGATTTGAGACGGGATGACGGGCTCGCCGATGCGCTCGCACAGCTCCTTGAACAGCTCTCTGTCCTCGGCTTGCTCGATGCTTTCAGACGAGGTGCCGAGCAGCTCGACGCCGCATTCTTTCAGCACACCCTTGCGTTCGAGCTGCATCGCAAGATTCAGCCCTGTCTGACCGCCGATCCCCGGCAGGAGCGCGTCGGGGCGTTCCTTGCGAATGATCTTCGCAATATATTCGAGGGTCAGCGGCTCCATATATACCTTGTCGGCAATCGCAGGGTCGGTCATGATGGTCGCAGGGTTGGAGTTGCAGAGGATGACCTCGTAGCCTTCCTCCTTGAGCGCAAGACAAGACTGCGTACCCGCATAGTCGAACTCCGCTGCCTGACCGATGACGATGGGCCCCGAGCCGATGACCATAATGCGTCGGATGTCCTCTCTCTTAGGCATGGCGCTTTCCCTCCTTCATCAGGCTGATAAACTTGTCGAACAGATAGCCGCTGTCCTGCGGACCGGGCGCGGATTCGGGATGATACTGGACTCCGAAGACTCGGTCTCTCACGCTTTCCACACCCTCTACGGTGTTATCTAATAGGTTGAGATGTGTGACTTCAAGCGGCGTGTTTTTCAGGCTCTCGGCGTCCACCGCATAGGAATGGTTCTGCTAGGTGATCTCGATTTTGTCAGTTGTGAGATTTTTGATTGGATGATTGCCGCCGCGGTGACCGAATTTCAACTTGTAGATCTTTGCACCGTAGGACAGGGACAGGATCTGATGCCCCAGACAGATGCCGAAAACCGGAAACATACCGCGAAGCTGACGAACGGTATTGATTACCTCGCGAACGTCCTCAGGATTGCCGGGACCGTTGCTTAAAAATAAGCCGTCAGGATTCAGCGACCAAATCTTTTGGGCTGGTGTGTTCCACGGCACGACGGTGACACAACAGTTTCGTTTCACCAGAGAACGGATGATATTATCTTTCATCCCGCAGTCGACCGCTACGACATGATACGCGGCATGATCAGACGTGTATTCTGTCATATATTTTCGACTGACGCGGCTGACGGCGTCTGTCGGGAGAACGTGTTCTTTCAGCCTTTTTACTGCCTCATCAGTATTTTCAGATATATCCGTGATAATCGCGCGGCAGGAGCCGTAGTCGCGAATATTACGCACCAGCTTGCGGGTGTCGATCCCGCTGATACCGACGATATGATACTGTTGCATCACCTCTTCGAGCGTATTTACGCTCTGATAATTAGACGGTTCACTGTTGTATTCACGCACGATCATCGCGGCTATGGTCGGCGTCTTTGTTTCATAGTCCTCCGCCGTCATGCCGTAGTTGCCGATCAGCGAATACGCCATTACTACACCCTGATCGGTATAGGACGGATCGGATAATATCTCCTGATAGCCAACGGGCGAGGTGTTGAATACGATCTCAAAGACGCGCGCGTCATTGTCTCCAAATCCCTTACCAAAGTATTCTGAACCATCTTCCAGTATCAGTTTTTTATTTAATTCAAGTAGCTTCATCATCACACCTGTTTCTTTTCACTGATTTTGGTTTCAAATCGATTCTTCGCCGTATCGGATGGGATAACAGTCGGATAGTTTCCGTCAAAGCACGCTGTGCAAAAGCCTGTGTCCTCACCTGTTAACAGCCTGACATGATCGATATTAAGGTAACCGAGGGATGTCACACCGATCTCTTTTGCGATGTCGTCAACACTTAGGCGGTTGGCGATCAGAACTTCCGCGCTATCGATATCGGTTCCGTAGTAGCAAGGGCATTTGAATGGCGGTGCGCTGACGCGCATATGGATCTCCTTTGCGCCTGCGTTCCACAGCAGCCCGGCGATCCGTCGGCAGGTCGTGCCGCGCACGATGGAGTCGTCGATCAGTACTACGCGCTTGCCGTCTACCACATCGCGGATAGGATTGAGCTTGATCCCGACGCCCTGCGCGCGCTGACCCTGTTCGGGCGCGATAAAGGTGCGGGCGATGTACTTGTTCTTGGTAAAACCGATCGCGTAGGGGATCCCCAATTCCTGCGCATAGCCGATCGCCGCCTCGAGCCCCGAATCGGGCACGCCGATGACGATATCCGCATCGACAGAGTGCTCCTGTGCAAGAAACCGTCCCGCCATCCTGCGGCAGCGGCTGACAGATGCGCCGTCGATCACCGAATCGGGACGAGCAAAGTAGATGTATTCGAACACGCAGAAGCGTTTCGGACATATATGACAATGGCTTGTATCGAATCGGATACCGCCGCTGTCGACGACTGCGATCTCTCCGGGCAAAAGATCGCGCACAAGCCTTGCGCCGACGGCGTCCAGCGCACAGGACTCGGATGCAAATACGATCTTGCCGTCATCGGTCTCGCCGTAACACAGCGGTCGAAATCCGTGCGGATCGCGCGCGGCGATCAGCTTCTGCGGCGAGCTGATGACCAGCGAATACGCGCCCTCTATCATATCCATCGCCGCCGACACCGCCTTTTCAATCGAACCGTGACTCAGTCGTTCCTGCACGATCGTATAGGAGATAACTTCGGAATCGGTAGTGGTATGGAAGATCGCGCCCTGTTCCTCATAGCGCGTCCTCAGCGCATAAGAATTGGACAGATTGCCGTTGTGGCACAGCGCCATCCTACCCTTGTGATGGTTGACGATCAGTGGCTGGATGTTCTGCAGCAGTTTTGCGCCGGTGGTGGCATAGCGCACATGACCAACTGCAATATTCCCTTTGCCTAGTGAGCTCAGGTTGTCCGTGCTGAATACCTCGCTGATCAGTCCCTCGCCTTTTTGATAAGTGAACACGCCGTCGTCGTTGACGACGATTCCCGCGCTCTCCTGACCGCGGTGCTGTAAGGCAAACAGTGCATAATAGGTCATCGATGCAAGATCGTTTGTTTCTCTGCTGTATACACCGAACACACCGCACTCTTCATGGAAACTGCTCATGGAATCACTCCGCATTTAATTATTCAAAAGAAAAAGACAAAGCCGCCTTGGAATATCCAAGACGTCTTTGCTTTATTAAATGTATTATACCCCGATATATAAGGTTTGTCAAATAAAATACAGACTGTAATCCAGAAAATTGAATCACAGTCTGTATAACTTTAGGAATGTCAAACGGTAAGTAAAATGGCAAACATTATTTGAGAGTTATTATTCAATGTTGATGAAGGCTTTGGAAGGAGACTAAGCCTGTTAATCGTTTGACCCCTGAAGTCCTTTAGCTGCAAAGGGATTAATCGTCGCCCTGCAGGGCGTCGTAGCCTTCCTCGCCGGTACGAATCTTCACGACGTTCTCCACGTCGTAGACGAAAATCTTGCCGTCACCGATGTGACCGGTGTACAGGGCCTTCTTCGCGGTCTCGATGACGTCTCTGACAGGGATCGCAGAGACGACCATTTCAACCTGCATCTTAGGCAGCAGATTGGTTTCTACAGGAACACCGCGGTAATACTCGGGCTTGCCTTTTTGTGCACCGTAGCCCATGACATGGGTGACGGTCATGCCGGTAATGCCGAGCTTTGCCATAGCCCTCTTGAGCTTTTCGAAGCGGGCTTCCTTACAGATGATCTCGATCTTTGTGAACTTGCTGTCACCCTTTTCAAATGTGGGAACGGTCTTGACCTCGACCGCCTCGGCAACGGGGGTATCGCCGAGTACGACGGTGACGTCTTCACCGTAAACACTATAGTCCTCAGCAGTAGCCGCAAAGCCTGCGTAGGCTGACGGCAGACCGTGTTCGGTAATATCGAGACCCACGATCTCTTCCTCAGCGGAAGCGCGGAGTCCGACGGTCTTCTTGATGATCATAAAGGTAATGATCATCATAACCGCCGCATAAGCGGCAACAGAAACAAAGCCTAAGAGCTGGATGCCGAGCTGTGTAAAGTCGCCGGTATAGAACAGACCGGAAAGTCCCGCGGGAGCATCGGGATTAGCGAGCAGACCGACGGCAATGGTGCCCCAGATGCCGTTTGCCATATGTACGCCTACCGCGCCGACGGGGTCGTCAACATGGAACTTCATGTCGAGAACTTCGACGAAAACAACGACCAGGATACCGGATACGATACCGACGACGGTCGAACCGATCGCGTCGAGCGCGTCACAGCCTGCCGTGATGCCGACCAAGCCGGCAAGAGAAGCGTTCAGACACATCGAGACGTCGGGCTTGCCGTTCTTGATCCAGGTGAACGCCATCGTGACGCAGGTGGCGACCGCAGGAGCGATCGTGGTGGTCAGGAAGATAGAGGCGAGCTCGCTCGGCGTTGTCGCTGCCGCGCCGTTGAAGCCGTACCAGCCCAGCCACAGGATGAAGACGCCTAAGGCGCCGATGACGATATTATGACCCGGGAACGCGTTGACCTTGACGACCTTACCGTTCTCGTCACGCTCATATTTACCAAGACGGGGTCCTAAGATGACCGCGCCTACCAAAGCCGCTATACCGCCTACCATGTGGATTGCGCAGGAGCCTGCGTAGTCGTGAAAACCAAGCTGGGAAAGCCAGCCGCCGCCCCAGATCCAGTGCGCTTCAATGGGGTAGACAAACAGCGAGATAACGCCCGAATAGATACAGTAGGCTGAGAACTTAGTACGCTCTGCCATAGCTCCCGAAACGATAGTCGCGGTCGTGGCGCAGAAAACGAGGTTGAATACGAAGGTGGAAGCGGCGGTGAAATCGCCGTTCGCGGGGGATGCGATGAACTCCTTAAAGTGGGCGAACAGATCCATGTTAGGGATACCGATCAGGCCGAAGAGCGTATCCTCGCCCATCATGATGGTGTAGCCCAAGAGAGCGAACACCACCGTGCCGATACAGAAGTCCATCAGGTTCTTCATGATGATGTTGCCGGCGTTCTTCGCCCGGGTGAAGCCTGCCTCCACCATCGCAAAGCCTGCCTGCATCCAGAACACCAATGCGGCTCCTATCAGGAACCAAAATTCTACTGTCATTGTCATAACATATACCTCCCAAGTGTTAGATGTCATTGCGATGAGGGATGCAGTCCCAACGTGGCAATTCCCTTGTTGCTGATATCTTTATCAGAGGAGTTGCACCCCTCTTTGCGGTTTGCCAAAGCCCCTTTGGGGTTCGCAATGACTGCTTTACTAAAACGGCGTACCCGAAATGATCCAGAGTACGCCATTGTACACGATAATGATTCAATAAGTTTTATCTTACGCCGAAGAGCAGCTCGCCGTATGTCGGCAGCGGCCAGATCTTTGAATCAACAATCGCTTCTGCGTCGTCAGCGTACTCCCTAAGAGTATCCATCTGCGGCAAGATCTCATCTCGAACGAAATCTGCCTGCTCAATGATATTGTCGATGTGACTCAGATGATATGTTAAGCGCTCGAGGATACCTGCGTTGGCGCTCATCTCGTCGCACGCAGCCGAGAGCTTTTCAATATTAGCTGTCTCATACGCGCAGCTGATGTCGGGGGAGATCGCTTTCTTCATGGTGACGTTGGTCAGCAGCTTGGTCAGATAGGACTCGATGGCGGGCAGGATCTGCTTGCCGGTCATATCGACCATGGTCAGCGCCTCGATGTTGACCTGCTTGACGTAGTTTTCGAGCATGATCTCCAAGCGGCTCTCGAGCTCCGCCTCGGTAAAGACCTTGTGAGCGGTCAGCATCGCGACGTTCTTCTCGTCGAGCAGATGCGGCATCGCGTCGGCGGTGGTTCTCAGGTTGGACAGACCGCGCTTCTCGGCTTCTTCCAGCCATGCGTCATCGTAGCCGTTGCCGTTGAAGATGATGCGCTTATGCGCCTTGATGGTGTCGCGGATCAGGGTGTGTACGTCGTTCTCAAAGTTATCGGAGTTCTCCAGCACATCCGCGAACTGCTTCAAGGATTCCGCGACGGCTGAGTTGAGCATCATGTTGCAGCACGCGATGGAGTTGGAAGAACCCAACATACGGAACTCGAACTTATTGCCGGTGAAGGCAAAGGGCGAGGTACGGTTGCGGTCGGTGGTGTCGCGTCTGAACTGTGGCAGCACGTCAACGCCGAGCTTCATGTACTTTTTCTTTGCGCCCTCATATTCTGTTTCGTTCTCGATCGCATCGAGAACGCCGATGAGCTCGTCGCCGAGGAATATGGAGATAACAGCAGGAGGCGCTTCATTCGCGCCCAGACGGTGATCGTTTCCGGCGGTCGCAACGGATAATCTCAGCAGATCCTGATACTCGTCGACCGCCTTGATGACCGCGACGAGGAACAGAAGGAACTGGACGTTTTCATAGGGGGTCTCGCCGGGGGTGAGCAAATTGACGCCGGTATCGGTGCCGATCGACCAGTTGTTGTGCTTGCCGGAGCCGTTGACACCCTTGAAGGGCTTTTCGTGCAGCAGACATACCAAACCGTGCTTTGTTGCAACCTTC
Organism: Ruminococcus difficilis; assembly: GCF_016680995.1. The sequence continues at coordinate 87,580 of NZ_JAEQMG010000145.1, forward strand.
TGCATAATCTCCATCGTCAGCTGGTTGTTATCGGTTGCGATGTTTGTGGTGGTGTAGATGGGAGCCAGCTCATGCTGGGCAGGGGCGACCTCGTTGTGCTGGGTCTTGGCGAGGATGCCGAGCTTCCACAACTCATCGTTCAGATCCTCCATATAGGCGAGGACGCGTGGCTTGATGCTGCCAAAGTAGTGATCATCCAGCTCCTGACCCTTTGGGGGACAAGCTCCGAACAAGGTGCGTCCGGTGTAAATCAGATCCTTGCGCTTGGCGTACAGCTCCTTGGGGACAAGGAAATATTCCTGCTCGGGACCGACCGAGGTGACTACCTTCTTGACGTCCTCGTTGCCGAACAGCTTCAGTACACGCAGTGCTTGGATATTCAGCGCCTGCATCGAGCGCAGGAGCGGGGTTTTCTTATCCAGCGCGTCGGCGCCGTAGGACGCGAACGCGGTGGGGATACATAATGTCTTTCCTTTTATAAATGCGTAGGATGTCGGATCCCACGCAGTGTAGCCTCGCGCCTCAAAGGTCGCGCGCAAGCCGCCGGAGGGGAAGGATGACGCATCCGGCTCGCCTTTGATCAACTCTTTCCCGGAGAACTCCATGATAATCCTGCCGTCAAGGGACGGGGAGATAAAGCTGTCATGCTTCTCGGCGGTGATACCTGTCAGCGGTTGGAACCAGTGGGTGTAGTGGGTCGCGCCCTTTTCGATCGCCCAGTCTTTCATCGCAACAGCTACCGCGTTCGCAACAGTCAAACTCAGCTGTTCGCCGTCGTCGATCGTCTTGCGCAGCTTCTGATAAATCTTACCGTCCAGACGTTCTTTCATCAGCTTATCATCAAAAACCAGACAGCCGAAATAGTCTGCTACATTTTCCATAATACCTTCTCCTTTGATATAAAAATAGAAAAAGCGCCTTGAACTTTCGTTCAAAACGCCTTTGCTTTCTACACCGGTGATTATATCACCTTGTTAAAAAAATGTCAAGAAATAAAATAGTTTTTTCAAGTAAAAATGCTGCCTACACACTCAAACTTTCTTTTCGCAAATATACAGCCACTGACATTTACGGCAAAAATCTTTCAGTCTGCCGCTCTTGACGATCATTTCATTTGCCTGCTCGTACAGCTTGCTCCACAACAGCTCGTCGCCGATATGGCAACCTAGAACATTCATGACTCGGTCATCGATTGCCCTGACCTTATAATCTTTTGCACATATAACTCCCGCGTTATTCGGGCACGCTTCACAGATACAGTCGCAGCCGCCGGTGAGTGTGACAGTCGGGTCATCATGCTGTAACATGGTTATCACATCATTCATATGTCGGACAAAGTCCGGATCGTATCCGTATCCCTCAAAGAAACGGATACACAAGGCGTGGTGGGGTCTGAGTAACACACTCAAAGGGTAACGACCATTGACAGACGATTGGACAGTACCATGGCGAGCACGATTTTCACCGCGTCGGGGATTAGGAACGGAACGACGCAAGTCATCAGCGTTTCAACGACGCCCCACTTCATGACGACCATGAACCAAACGGTACCGAAAGCGTAGCAAACGAGTATGCCCAGTATCATCGCTATTGTTAAAGGCAGGGCCTTTCTCTCCCACTTATCAGCCGCAAAACCGACAATCAGCGCTGTCGCCAGAAAACCGATGATATATCCGCCGGTAGGACCTGCCAGTATTCCAACGCCGCCTGACATTCCTGCGAACACCGGGACACCGACCGCGCCGAGCAGAATGTAGACAAAGACGCTGAGCGTCCCGCGCTTCCAACCGAGCATTGCCGCCGAAAGACACACGGCAAAGGTCTGGAGAGTGACGGGTACCTCACCTACCGGTATGCTCAGGATCGAGCATACCGCGATCAAAGCGGCGAACATTGCGGTAACGACCATACTCTTCACCGAGAAGCGAGTGTTTTTGCTATCATGAGTTTTTGCAGACATACCTATACCTCTTTTTTCAAAGTTTTCATAATGGCAGTTCTTTACAATGATCAACAAAATCCTTCCAGATCAGCCGGCTTTCCTCACAAACTCGATAGGAAAGTTCGGGGTGCCACTGTACTGCCCATACATAGCTTTTTTCGGGCATATAGACCGCCTCAACCAGTCTGTCCTCGGAATATGCCATTGGATAAAGCAGCGGCGACAACTCTTTGATTGCCTGATGATGATAGCTATTGACCTTCAGACGATCGGTATTCAACAGAGTATACAGCGGGGTATCCTTGATGATACTGACCGAGTGTACCGGTTCGTCATATGGCGGAGACTGACAGTGAACGACAGGGGACGGCTTCTGAGACGGCAGATCCTGATACAGCGATCCCCCGCAGAACACGTTGAACGCTTGTATTCCCCTGCAAATGCCGAACAGCGGCTTATCCGCTTTCAGCGCTTCGTGAAACAGGATATATTCCATCGTATCGCGCAGGGCAAAATGCTCACCGCATTTTTCCGATTCTGCTTCATGATAATACGCAGGGTCGATATCCTGTCCTCCTGTGAACAAAAATCCATCGAAAGTGTCGACAAGCGACCGGATGTCCTGCCAATCTGTCAACAGCGGCAGCATTATCGGAATCGCTCCCGATTGTATAAGAGCGTCCATATAACCCGGTATCATCCAAAGACTGTCGCGCTGAATATCAAAAAGCGGAAAAACACCGATCGTTGGCTTTGACATTGACATAATCCACCACCCGCATTATAACAAGGAATTCCTTTGCATTGTTGCATGCGCGATAAACAAATCTATTATCTTCTTGCTGTTATCATCTGTCATATAGGCCAGTTCAGGATGCCACAGGATCCCCCACATGAACGCTTTGAGCGGCATATATACTGCTTCAATAGACCCATCCGACGCATATGCCATACTTTTCAGGATCGGGGAAATCTTTTCGATCCCTTGAAAGCGATTACCTTTGACGGATAGCTGCCGTATTTTCAGTAATTTTGCCAAGGGTGTATCGGGATTGATCGACACATTATGCACGGGAGGGTGTTCAGATAAAGTCTGTTGATTTGCAGAAAACGACTGAACTCTAATGTCCCGAAAGAGTGTGCCGCCCAGCGCTGCGTTCAAAAACTGGAGTCCTGTGCTGATACTCAGCAACGGCTTGTTGACCTTTATCGCTGTATCCAGCACGAAAATCACCCTTGCGTTCTGTTGTGAATCCGGGAGGACATATCCGTTCTTTTCCTCTCTGTCCATGATCAAATCATCTTCTCCTGCAATAATAAAGCCGTCACACATCTCAACCGCTTGATAGAACAACTCCTCTTTACCGGTCATTGGGACGAGCGTCGGGAGACCTCCTGCTTGCACGACAACATCCAGACATTTTGATATCGTTCTACAGCTTTGAGTGTGATTGTTTACAAGAGCTACCATACCGATCAACGGCTTAGACATCAGACCACTTCCTACTTAATGATTTTGAAGCATACTGTTTTTTCATTGATCAGCGGGCTGTGATAGGCAAAGTAGACGGTTCCTGAGACAGGCGTACGGATCTCTCCGACGGTCGTACACTCAAAGGGATCAACGATCCTGCCGAGGATGTCGTCCTTTTCGACAGTCGCGCCGATCTCAACAGTACTGAAGAAGAGACCTGCCGCACCCGCTTGGATCTGTTCTGTTTCGCTCTCATCCAATACGACCGTGCGATATCCGGGCGGCGTTTTCGTGCTGACCAGGCCGCGGTTGTCCATAAAGCGCAGGATCGCATTGACCGCCTCGCAGGCAGCCTTTTCGTCGATCTCGTCAGTTGCGTTCGCATAAACCGAAAATGCTTTTGTCTCCCAGATCTGCCAGTTATAATTCAGCGTAGTGGTGTCATAGGGACGCGGCTTGCGCACGATACCGAATTCCAGTCCGAAATCCTTGAGCATCCCGGGATCTGTGAAACCGGTATCCATCAGCTTGACATGCGGCAGGAAAATCCCCTGCTGGTAGAAACTAGCAAGCTGGATGCCGTATTCATAGCCCTGTAACTGTTCAAACACGCCTGCCGCGATCCGCTGGGTCGTTTCACCCTGATCATATCCGGGGAACATCCTGTTGATATCGGTGTTATCCATCGCCCAGAACCGCTTGCCGAGGTTCATGGAGTAGTAATTGACGCAGGGGATCACAAGGATCTCGCAGTTCTCGGCGAGCTTTCCGTCTGCTTCAAGCCTTTTCAGCTCCTGCACCATGCGGCTGCAGACATACATCTGCTGTACCTCGTTGCCCCGCATGGCGCCGACAATGACAAGGGCTTTTTTTCCTCTGCCGAAGCTGTAGCCGATGACGTCAAGCTGCTCACGATAAGGGGATTTCAGTGAGAACAGCGTCTTCTTTTTCATGCGTCCTCACCTCCCTGCATAGGCTGCAAAATCCGCGCCAGCAGTGAGCCGCCGTAGACGACCGGATACTCGCGCAGGGTAAAGATCATTCCGTCACAGACAGCCTGCACCTCCTCGACAACCTTAGAGCTCAGCGGGTCGATAACATTGCCGATATGGTCGCCCTTTTTCACCGTATCACCGAAATCCGAAAAAGGAACAAAGATACCTGCGACGTCGGAGTTGACAAAGCCGACCTCGCGACCCGCGGAAATGATCGGCTTGCGCACGGGAACGGTTTTTCCCTTCCACATACCGAGCTGTTTCATCAGGTTAAGGACGCCCTGAAACAACTGACCGCAGTATTCCTTTGTGATCCGCATACCGACGCCCATTTCCACAACCAGCGTTTTTGTACCGCGGGAGTTGAGCGTATGCGCAAGGGTCGATTCCAGTACCGTCGCCGACTCATGGATCCAAACGAAGTCTACATTCATCATCTCAGCGTACGGCAGAAGCACCTCGGCAGTCGGCACGCTGATGCGTATCTGCGGAATCTCCTTCAGAAAAATATTGCTTGAGTGAACATCAACGCACACATCCGAGCCGCTGATATCATCCGTGATAGCGGAACAGACGACCTCGACCATTGTGCCGTTCTTAGTACCGGGAAAAACGCGGTTCATATCAAGGTCGAACATCGGGATGCCCCGCGTGATGCTGTCGATCCCCATGGGATTGAGCGCAGGATAGATATCGACGATCCCGTCGAGTAGGTCGATATTCTTGTCGATAAAGCTACCGACCATAAAGGCGAGGTACTGCCCCTCCAGCTCGTCGCCGTGGGTACCGGTCACAAGGCTCAGGCGGGTCGTGCTGTTTCCGTTTTGAATACGTCTCTTCTGTATTTTCAGCTTTTCATTAACGGCAAGCGCAATGCTTGCGATCGTTTCTGTCATTTTTTCTGTTTCCTTTCCCTATGATAGTATCGAGCGAACCAGCTGGAGCTGGCAAGTATGCTTTCCGTACATCACGCCCCGATCAACAGCGCAGTCGCGAAAATCCCTGCCCTGTGAGATCACCAGATAACCGTCGCCGACAGGGCAGTTGTTGGCGGGATCGATCCCTTCCCAATGTTTGCCTGTCCAATACTCCACCCATGAATGGGTCTCTCCGTCACAGAAGGCGAGTCCCGCGATATAACGGCAGGCGATGCCGTCCATTCGCAGCAGCGAGATCAGGATATGCGAAAAATCCTGGCACACGCCTTTTTTCAGCGCGAACGCCTGCGCCACAGTCGTTGCGGTATCAGTCACGCCCTTCTGATATCCGATCGTCTGCGACAGGACATCGCTGAGATATGCCGCCCGGTCTGCGGCAGTTCCGATACAGCCGTCCTGATGCGCACGGTAAAAGTCGCGCAGAGCATCGTCAGGCTGTGTATATTCTGATTGGTAAAGATAACACGGCATATAGTCGGTACGGCGCTTTGTACAGTCGACCTCAGCCGTTCCCTTGATCTCAAAGTCGAGAAAACGATGGTCGTCCCTCAGATACCCGGTCGTCACATTATTGCCGAACGCGTCGACAGTCTGTTTGACCGGAACATAAGGAGAGATATTCAGATTGCATGACAAAATCTGCTGCGATGCCGTCTCAGGCGGGATGATCCGCAGCGCAAAGCTGTGGTCATGTACATAATCATCAAAGGTCAGCTTGGTGGAAAAACAATAATTCACGCGTTTCATACGCTCACCTCCCCGGCTTCAAACAGCCTGCTAAGACTGCTGATTGCCCTCTTTGACTCACGATCATAGTCGGCCTCTGTGCCGAGAATCTCGACCAGATCGGACAGCGGCTTTGTCTGATAACGAAAGGGAGTCGAGCGCGGCACGCGGTTCAGATTTTTGAGGAGTCGGATGAACTCCTTTTCCACGATCGGATACGGGTATTTCATCCTCATATACAGGTCAAGCCGCTCGACGGTTTTCCCGATATAGATGATGTTCCTGATCTCATCGTCATAAATATGTTCATTGATACAGCCCCAGAAGGCATAGAGAATATCCTCCAGCGGCAGCAGCGATAAGCGGATATTTGTACTGTTCTGTGCTTTTTCCAACGTGTCCTTTGCCATCTGCAAAAAGGACAGCGAGGTAGTTGAGATTTCCTCGCGCAGGACGATACCGTTGTCATAGGCGCGCTCGAGACTGTATACTGCGGAGTTAGAATTCGCATTGTCAAACAGAAAGCTGCGGAGAAAAGCCGCGTTATCCGCATAGGTATCGGCAAGTCCGAAACAGCCGAGATAATCCGTGTATCCATGCTGTGTATCGAGCATTTTGTCATACAGATCGCCCAGCGCCTTTAGCGTCGTAAAAAATCGTTCCGTATAGCGTCCCAGCCAGTAGAGACGGTTGCTGTGTTCTAACGAGATAGTACCCATGTGTCTTTAAAGCCTCCCCCTTGCGATGAATTGACCACGAAGGAATCGGGATTTCTGGAAAATCTGGTCAGTCCCGACGCCCATACTCTTGTTGTTTCTCCCGACAATACAAATGCCCTCAGATCTGCCTTGCGCATGACCGTAACACCGTTGTCGATGATCGGCAGATCGAGGAAGTCGATGACCTCCTGCGCGATAAAGCGTCTGGGCTGTGCGATGATCTCAGCGCGGAATTCCTCCAGCCGTTCCTTTGACAGCTCGCTGCCGAATACCACGCCGTAGCCGCCCGCCTCCGCGACGTCCTTGATGACGAGCTGTTCGAGCTTGTCCATCACATATTTCATATCCTCTTCATAAAACGGCAGATAGGTCGGGGCATTTTTCAGAATCGGCTCTTCACCGAGATAGTACCGTATCATCTTCGGGACAAAGTAGTAGATACCCTTGTCGTCCGCAACGCCGTTACCCGGCGCATTGATGATACCGACGTTGCCGCTGCGGTACGCCTCCATCAGATTCGGAATACCGATCAGCGATTCGGGCAGGAAGGTCAGCGGATCGAGGTATTCGTCCGCAATACGGCGGTACAGCACACCGATCCTTGTTTTACCGCCCGAATAGGTGCGGTGGTAGAGAATATTGTCCTCGACAAACAGCTCGTCATTCTGCACCAGCACCGAGTCGGTATGCTCCGCTAGATACGAGTGTTCAAAGTATGCCGCGTTGAACCTACCCGGCGTGAGGATCGCCCTGATGCCGCCGCAGTTCGCGTATTCCATAGTTTCTTTCAGCAGCTGTGCATAGCCGCGATTGTCGACAACGGCATTTTCCTCGAACGCCTGCGGCGCCGCGATCCGCGTCAGTTCTCTTGCAATCAGCGGATAGGAAGCGCCCGACGGGATCCGCAGGTTATCCTCCAAAATATACCATTCGCCGTCCTTTGCCTGTACCAGATCGATGCCGGAAATATGACTGTAAATCTTATTTTTAGGCGTCACGCCCTCGCACTGTGCGAGGTAGCCCTTTGAGATGTATATGAAATCCTCCGGAACGATCCCGTCCCTGACGATCTTCTTGTCGTGGTAGATATCGTAGAGAAAAGCATTCAGAGCGTCTACGCGCTGGATCAATCCCTTTTCGATCTGCGCAAAATCCTGAGACGGGATCACTCGCGGGATCGGATCGAAAGGGAAGAATTGTTCTTTGAACTCGCCGTTCTTGTAGATGCCGAATTTGACCCCGTATCGCCTGAGAAGATCATTGATCTCACCGGCGTTTCCTACTGCCTTTGTAAACTGCTCCTGATGCAGCGCCGTCATAGTATCACTCCGTTCCTTTAAACGAAAACGGCGCCTCTCCGTTGTTGGAGAAGCGCCGTTGCTTTCTGCGTTTTTACACTTGGTTTTTACCGCATTGTCAAAAGTTTGTCAAGAATTTTCCCACATTTCATCGACAAAATGCTATCTTTTTTCAATAGGGATATACTTTTTCTCGCGAGAGACCGACTTGTATGCGGGACGGATAATACGCTTGCCGCTGTTGATTTCTTCAAAGCGATGTGCGCACCAGCCCGCCATTCGTGACACCGCAAACAGCGGTGTGAACAATTCTTCGGGGATACCGAGCATCCTGTAAACCAGTCCGCTGTACATATCAATGTTAGCACACATCACCTTGCTGGAATGTTTGACCTCTTCAAAGACGATCGGCGTCAGGCGTTCGATTGATTCCAGAAGTCGGAACTCCCTTTCGTACTCTGTACCCTCTGCCATCGCTCCCGCGTATTTTTTGAGGATCACCGCACGCGGATCGGACAGAGTGTAAACAGCGTGACCCATCCCGTAGATCAGTCCGCTGCCGTCTCCCGCCTCTTTTTTCAGGATCTTCCTCAGATAATCGGATACCTCTGCGTTATCTTCCCAATCTGAAACATTCTCCTTGATATACGCGTGCATTTCGGCAACCTTGTGATTAGCCCCGCCGTGCCGCGCACCTTTGAGCGACCCAATGGCGGCAGCATATGCCGAATAAGGATCGGTGCTCGACGAGGTCAGCACCCTGCACGCAAATGTCGAGTTATTGCCGCCGCCATGCTCGGCATGGAGCATCAGCATCAGGTCGAGCAGCTTTGCCTCATCGTGCGTAAAGGTTCTGTCAGGTCGCAGGGTCGAGAGGATATTCTCTGCGGTTGACTGACCCTTGATCAACTGGTGCATGATCATCGATTCCTCTGTAAAAAATCTTTTTTTCGCCTCATAGGCACAAATCATGATAACGGGCATTTTTGCGATCAGTGAGACGGCGGTGTCGATCTCGTGCTCGGGTGTTTTTGCCTCAGGATCGCTGTCATAGGAATACAGCGCAAGCGTTGACCGCGCCATTTTGTTCATGATGTCCCGGGAGGGCGCTTTCAGAATCATATCTTCAAAGAATGTCCCCGGCAGTGCACGGTTGTCTGATAAGAGAACGGTGAAATCCTCCAGTTCTCGTTGATCGGGCAATCTGCCGGTCATCAGCAGAAAGACGACCTCTTCATAACCAAACCGATCCTCCGCTACTGCTCTGCCGATCAGATCGTTGATGTTATAGCCTCTGAAGATCAGCTTGCCCTCGGCGGGCTCCTTTTCGCCGTCGTCCACCACATAACCGTGTACATTACAGATATTCGTGACGCCTGCCATCACGCCGGTACCGTCAGAATTACGCAGTCCGCGCTTGACATGGTACTTCGAGTAATATTCCGGTGAAATGCGATTGTTTTCAGTAAAGGCAGTCACCATTGTTTCCTTGAAGCTCATAAGTATTCTCCTTAAAAGGAAAAGCGCTCCTCTGAAAAGAGAAGCGCCTTTGCTCAGTTATTGGCTGTATTATAACACCGTTTTTTCGGATTGTCAAATAGAGAAAACAAACTTTGTAATTAAGCATAAAGGAACAATCTGCTATTTATGTGGAGCTCCTGCTACTCAAATCGACCATAAGATATCAGTATACCGATTCGCTATTGAAAAATTGGACATTAGAGATATGAATTCCTTTGACAATCTCTTTCCCATTTGCATGATATGTAATTCATCTAAACTTCCATAAGCACTCATACTACTTAACATATGTTTTTGTTTTCCTTTCTCATATATTCGAACAAAACAATACTGTCAAGCCTATCTTAGGACTATCCTAAAACGTCCAAATTTCACCTGTGTCGCGTTTTTATGAGAAGGTAGGGTAATTTGACTTCCTTTTTGGATTTCAAGCGAAAAGTGTTGATAAATAGTGTGGTTTTAGCTCAGAAAGTCAGTGTTTAAGCCATTTTTCATTTAATAAGGCTGTTTGATAATTTCACTTGAAGCTAAACAAAAATGTTAGTCACAGTATCACCGTTTCTTTATACAAGAAAGCGCGCTCTGCGCGCATTTCGCATAGCCATCGCTCGTTGTTGCGTAGCAACAAACTGAGCGGGCATACAAATCTTTTTTACTTTATTAGAAACGAGCAGTTTCTTATAAAGTAAAAAAGGAGCCGGGGAAACCGGCTCCAAAATCAGCAATTCAACAAGTTGCGATAAATCATCAGGTCGTCATCCTTGAACACATTGAAGATGACCTTGATATCGCTGCTTGTTGTTTTTTTGTAGTCTTTCACAGTTGATACGGCGATCTCAGCCGCCTTATGCTGCGGGAATCCGAACACACCTGTAGAGATACAGCAGAACGCGATGCTTTTACATCCGTTTTCCTCTGCAAGCTTCAAGGAAGAGAGGTAACAGCTTTTGAGCAGTTCACAGTGCTGATCGGTGAGTCTGCCGCTGACAATCGGTCCCACGGTATGAATGACATATTTGCTCGGCAAATTGTAGCCGGGAGTTATCTTAGCCTGACCTGTAGGCTCCTCGTGCCCCTGCTCGCGCATGATCTCAAAGCACCGGTATCTCAGAGATAATCCGGCAGCGCTATGCAAGCAGTTGTCGATACAGGAATGTAAAACCCTGAAACACCCCAAAAGCTGGGCGTTGGCAGCGTTCACCACCGCGTCGCAGGAGAGCGTTGTGATGTCGCCCTGCCATAAATAGAGGTCTTTTTCAACAGGGGTGAGGTCTGATATTTTTGTGATACCCTTTGCTTCGTTTTCAGCTCTGAGATATTC
>NZ_JAEQMG010000146.1 GCF_016680995.1 Ruminococcus difficilis
AGATAAATCTATATGGGAAGTTCTTCAAGCGCCTGACTGCTATCAGGCTCATAGGAATCTCACCTCTGCCGGGTACTCCGCCAGCTCCGTAGAGAAGTATCATTATCGCTTGTGTAGGTCGTCGCCATATCGGGAGCAGCCCGATACTCGCAGACGGAATTAGCGCTCGCTCTCAAAGAGAGGTCGTGGCGTACCGCTTCGGTAGCTTAGCATTTCTGCTTACACAAGTAACGTACTTGAAGAAATGATATTCAGTTGTCAAAGTTCAGTGAAAAGGTCTTTTTCGATTGCTCGGAAAAAAGCCCTTTCACTTATACCTAATGGGAGAGGTCATTTTTGAAGTAAATTTCAAAAATTTTTTAAAAAATTTAAAAAAACTTTTAAAACACAAAAAAGCCGCCTGTTCCAATTAAGGAACAGACGGCTATAAGCTATATTTAATTGTATATTACCTTTATATTCTTTTTGCGGGCATTATAAAGTTTGGTGATAACCTCATCTATTACATCCGTATATTTTCCTCGTGCGATCATATCATTCTTGAGGTCAATCAGTGATTTCAAAACCTCGGAGCGTTCTTCGTTCGTTAGGTAAACGTGGTATTTCGGGTTTTTCATTATAAATTCCTCCTCATTTTTGAGCTATTACAGATTGAGATTGTCTTAATCTCCAATCGTAAAAGCGTTGTCTAATAATCTCTGCGTCTTTTTCTGTGTCTGAGTTTATATAGATATGAACAGAGCGAAACACCTGTTTAATCCTTTCCAATAGAGATATTTCATCGGTACGTCCATAGGCAATATACACGAGCTTAATATTCCGCTTTTTGCACAGGTATTGCTTTAATCTCAAAATGTTATCGTTAGGCTTAGAAGTTTCAATAGCGAGCTTTTCTTCGGGTATATATGTTTCTAATGGAATACCGATAATGCTATCATCATCAAACTTAACAGACATTCTATTCATTCCGGCATATACCATAATCGCCAATTTGGGAAGTACGCTTTTGTACTCCTTATCACACACCTTACAACCCATTCCGCTTACTCTGTCTGATATGCGAGCCTTATATGAATGGTTTAGGGGACATTTCCACCAAACGCCGTACATTGAGTGCCTTGAAATATGCTCCGGTGAAAAACTTGTGTTTTTATCAAAGTCCCATTCTGAAATAAGATGTGTGTCTGTTGTAGCCAAGTCATTATATCCTGTCAATATGGCTCGTTCAGCGCAAACGGGACACATTGATCCGTTGGCTCTTGAATATATTACTGATTTCCACTCAAAGCCGCAAGTCCGACATTTCCACCACACGTTTTTACGAGATTTATCATTTACCGTATCAGGAGTAAGTGGTAGGTTTCGGTCTGACCATTCCTCCGCAAGCTGCGGATATTTCGTAGCCAAATCATTAACCCCTTTGAGTAATATATAACCGCTACAATACGGACATTTACTTCCGTCTGAACGAGTAGTAATGAGTGTTTCCCATTCATTGCCGCACTCTCTGCATTTCCACCAAGCCTTGCGATTAGCAAAAACAGTAACTTGTGTGGGGAGTAGAGGGGCGTTTCTGGCTGACCACTCTGCGGCAAGTTCAGGCTTTTGAGAAGCGAGGTCATTGAAGCCCTCTAATATCGCATTGTGGGAACAGTAAGGACAACCACTTCCGCCGATTACTCTGTTTTTTACTGAAGCTCTCCATTCGTGTCCGCATTTGCCTTTCCACCATACAATTTTATTAGAGCCGTGCGTTACGCTGTCCGGCGTAAGAGGTAAATTGCGCTGTGACCATTCATTTATAAGTTCAGGGCGAACATCAGCTAACATTCTTTTCATACCGTATCCTCTCCTTTACCTATATTATATAAGAAACAGGAGAAATATCGTAATATGCGATTCGTTTCAGGGCATAAAAAACAGGCAACCTCATATAAGGCTGCCTGCGATTGCCATAATAGTAAATGCGATAAATCAGAATTTGCCGGCTGCCAAACGGGAGCATGCTTATTGCTTATCGTCCGTGCCATCCTCATTATCATTTTCACTGTTATGACGCAGCACCAAACCGAGACACAACCCAACTGATAGTCCGATGGGCATCCACAATCCGATATTGTGCGTTGCCAAGATCG
>NZ_JAEQMG010000147.1 GCF_016680995.1 Ruminococcus difficilis
CTGCGCAATGTCAACTTTTCGGTTGACGAGGGCGAGATGGTCGCCGTGATGGGACCGTCCGGCTCCGGCAAATCCACGCTGCTCTACACCGTTTCGGGAATGGACAGCATGACGGCAGGCAAGGTTTTGTTTAACGGAAAGGATATTTCCAAACTGAAGCCAAACGAGCTTGCGGCGCTGCGGCTCGACGAAATGGGTTTTATCTTCCAGCAGATGTATATGCTCAAAAATCTGAGCGTGCTCGACAATATCATTCTCCCTGCACGACAGTCAAAGGCAAACACGCTTTCCGCAAAGGAAAAGCTTGAACGCGGCAAGGAGTTGATGCGCAGGCTGGGCATCATTGAAATCGCCGACAACGACATCAACGAGGTATCGGGCGGTCAGCTGCAAAGGGCGTGTATCTGTCGCAGTATGATCAACGAGCCAAAGATGATTTTTGCCGATGAGCCGACAGGCGCGCTCAACCGCCAAAGCTCCAACGAGGTAATGGAAGAGCTGTGCAAGATAAACGCGGACGGCACAACCGTTATGCTGGTCACCCACGACGCAAAGGTAGCTGCAAAATGCTCAAGAGTGCTTTATATAGTTGACGGAAACATTCAGGGAGAGTATAATTTAAGCGGAAAAGACGAAAGAACAAGAGAACGCGCCCTGAACAACTGGCTTATGGAGCAGGGTTGGTAGGTCGGGTGTCCCGACAGCCAATTCGCGGACTATCAGTCGGCTATACAGATAGCAACGCGTTTACGCGAGATAGCTTTGTTTGTCGGTTGACGTTATCACACGAGAAGAGGGAACAATAATGACTGACATTCTTGTAGTTGAGGATAATCTTGAAATGGCAACGCTTTTATGTGACTTTCTGGAAGCGGAGGGCTATTCCGCAAAGCACTGCGCAGACGGAGAAAGCGCCTTGTGTGCCTTTGATAAAGACGGCGCAAGACTTGTCATTCTTGATATCATGCTTCCGGGGCTTGACGGCTTCGGCGTGTGCCGAAAAATACGCGAGACCGCCAATACGCCGATCATCATTGTCAGCGCCAAAACCGAGAAGGACGACAAGCTCAACGGCTTGATCCTCGGCGCGGATGATTACATCGAAAAGCCCTACGATATCGACATTCTGCTTGCCAAAATCAAAGGAATCTTCACGCGGCGCTATCAGAGCGATGTGATCTCCGACGGCTTTTTGAAAATCGACAAGAGCAAGCGGATCGCGTTCAAAGAAAACACACCTCTTGACCTGACACAAAAGGAATTTGATTTGCTGCTGCTTTTAGCGGAAAACAGCGGCAAAACGCTTAGCAAGGACTATCTGTTCAATCAGATCTGGGGCTTTGACAGCTTTTCCGAGCCGCAAACGCTGACGGTACACATCAAATGGCTACGTCAGAAAATCGAAGCCGACCCCAAAAAGCCGAAGCATATTGTGACGGTCTGGGGCGTGGGCTACCGCTACGAGAGGTAAATCATGAAAAGCTTTATCAGATTGGCAGTTGCGATCATCGCTGTCCTTGCAGTGATTTTTACGGGCGCAAATATCATTTTACATAACGAGAATAAGGGCGACGCTGGTCGCCCTTATCGTGTTGAAGCGGAAAGGATCGCCGCAAGAATCGAAAACAGAGAGCCATACTCTCTCAACGATTACAGTTATATCAAAAACGTGGAGATTCAGGAAAATGGCTTTCAAGGCGGCGACAGCGACTATCTTGTCAAGGAGATCGGCGGAAAGCTCTACCGCTTTGATTATTCCTACCAAGCCGACAATACCTCGGCGATAACGTCCTTTAACATCTGCTTTGGCGTGA
>NZ_JAEQMG010000148.1 GCF_016680995.1 Ruminococcus difficilis
AAATCGGAATTTGTTGAGGTGAAGGTTATGCATTTTGGCTTTTCTTATATTGGTTTGATTTTTCTTTTAATGCTGTTTATACCTAATTTCTTCTGGACAAAAAACAAGCCTAAGGACTATGACGAATATGCAAAGTGTGAAAACAAGGTGTTATTGATTTTAGAACGAATAGGAGAAGTAGCTGTTTCATGTCTTATTTTGATTTTCAGCGACTTTAACCCGCAAGGACTCTCAATTTGGCTTCTTTGGCTTTTTGCTTCGTTTGGTTGCATGATTCTTTATGAACTATACTGGATTCGCTATTTCAGAAGTGAAAAAACGATGAAAGATTTTTACAGCAGTTATTTAGGTATCCCTGTGGCAGGCGCAACCCTGCCTGTTTTATCAGTCTTATTTATTGCGGTTTATGGGAAAAATCCTTTTCTTTTTGCAGCCGGTATCATTTTAGGAATCGGGCACATCGGTATTCACCTGATGCACAAAAAGGAAATTACCAGTCGGGAAAAGCGATAACACAAATTCTGATTTACAGCATTAATCTATACTATCGCAGGCAGCCTTATATGAGGTTGCCTGATTTTTTATGCCCAAGAACGAATCGCAAACTTCGATTTTCTCCTGTTTCTCATATAATATAGGTAAGATAAACAATCGCATATTTTAATGAATTTGACCTTGATGGATTCGTTTTCATCAAGGTCTTTTTTATTTGACGGATAGACAAAATCAGGCAGAAATGATATAATGATAGAAAAATAAATCGGGATTTGAAGGTGAACATATTGAAACAGTATTTGAGAGAAACAAAAATGTTAGATTTTTCAAGCCCTAACATTCAAGAACTCATAAAGGAAAGAAAATGGACAGATTTGAATGAGTTTGATTGTCTTAAATCTATCTACAATTATGTAAGGGATGAAATCTTGTTTGGATATAATATTGATGACAATATTCCTGCTTCAAAAGTATTAAAAGACGGGTATGGACAATGCAATACGAAGGGAACACTTTTTATGGCGTTGCTTCGTTCTTGCGGAATACCATGCCGTGTTCATGGATTTACCATAGATAAAGAATTACAAAAAGGTGCAATGACGGGATTTGTTTATAAAAAAGCACCGCAAAATGTATTTCATAGCTGGGTTGAGGTGTATTTTGAGAATAAATGGTATGAATTGGAGGCATTTATCCTTGATAAAGAATATCTCTCTAAACTACAAAAACAGAATGCAGAATGTTCAGGACAATTCTGTGGATATGGTGTTGCAGTAAAAGATTTTCAACATCCGGTAATTGATTTTGACAGAAATAATACCTATATACAAAGTGAGGGGATCAATCAAGATTTCGGAGTGTATGATTCTCCTGATGAATTACTAAAAGAACATCATCAGGAAATGTCGGCAACTAAAGCATTTGCATATAGGCATCTTGGAAGACATTTAATGAACCACAATGTAAAGAAACTGAGAAATATATAAATTCTGATTTATCGCAGTTACTATTATGGCAATCGCAGGCAGCCTTATATGAGGTTGCCTGTTTTTTATGCCCAAAAACGAATCGCAAACTACGCTTTTCTCCCGTTTCCTATATAATGATTCACAGCTGACATCTCCTTTTTGTATTTTTTAATTCTATTCATTTCTGCAAATAACAAGCTCGCTCTTCATTCCGTTAAGCTCGATAACATTTTCTGAGTCTGCGACGCTGAAATCCTCCGCCTTTTTTCCGTCCATTTCATATGAAATGCTTGTGCCGATACCCTTTTTAACAGCGGTAAATTCGGCATTTTCGGGAACACAGATTCGTGAGGTTGCCGAAATCTGATTAACCTCAACGGATCCGCTTAAGGTGTTGCACACAATGTTCATATCAAGGTTGCAGTCAATCTCAAGCGTACCGACAAAGCCGTCAATTATAACATTATGTGTTTTTGTTTCAAGCTCAAGATTCTCGCAGTTCAGATTCTTGACCTCAACCCCGCCTGCATTTATTGACGCTTCAATTCTGTCGATATACTGACTGGGGAGCTGAACAAAAATCATCACCTGCTCCTTTGCGTTTGCCTCGGTCATACCGTTTTTGCGGCTGATGTCAATGTCAATGTGATTTTTGCTGTCGTCAATCTTCACCTTAAAATCACTCTGAAGTGTTGCAAGCGTGTTAGACGCAAGGCGAACACGGATTTTTTCGCCTTCATAGCCAGACAGCACAAGTGTATTTGCACCACCCAAGTTCATATCATAACGCTTTATGTTGTCAATATCGTACTCGGTTACGCTTTCATATAAATAGTCGGTCTGCTTTTTCTCAATCTTTTCGTTTGAGAGCAGCTCATCAACGGAAACATTGAAAAGTGAAGATAAAGCAAGCATATTTTCAATATCGGGGATTCCCGTGTTATTTTCCCACTTGGTTATAGCCTGTCTTGAAACTCCGATTTTTTCAGCCAGCTTTTCCTGCGACATACCCGACTGCTTACGCATTGATTTTAATTTTTCTGCAAATGTCATATTGATGACCTCCTTAATTTGTTGACTTAATTTTAGATAATTTTGCTTTACAAAACAAGAAATTACGGTTTACATCGGCATATTTTTTCGCTACTTTGCGTAGCATTTGGCTTATTTACTGCGTTTTCATCAGAAAATCATTTTTCCATAAGAATATAATACCTTAAAATCCCATTTTTGCAAGCCATTCTTTTATGTTGCTTTAATGGATTAGTTTTCATCAAGGTCTTTTTTTATTTGACGGATAGACAAAATCAAGCTGATATGATATAATCATAGAAAGATAAATCGGAATTTATCGGGGGATAAATAATGTTTTGGAACAAGGTAGCACGACTGTAAGACTTATTTGAAATAACATATAATAAAAAAGTATATAAGGGTACCGGAATAAAAGTTGCTGATTTCATCAATGCTGAAGACGAAGTTTTGGAATGTGCCTGCGGAACAGGTGCTATTAGCGTATCTATTGCTCCAAATTGCCGTAAGTTAATTGCAACCGATTATTCTGAAGGAATGCTGAGACAAACGAAGAAAAAACTTGCCGCATATAACAATGTCAAAGTTGAGCCTGCGGACATTACTGCATTGCATTATGCTGACAATAGCTTTAACAAGGTGGTGGCAGGTAATGTGATACATCTTTTGCCGAATCCCAAATCAGCACTGGATGAATTGTTTCGTGTCTGCAAGCCCGGCGGGAAACTTATCATTCCAACGTATATATATACATCTCAGGATTCTAACAAATTTGAAATTGGGTTTATTCAATTATTGGGATTTAAACATAATCGGAAGTTTACCGAAGAATCCTATAAAGAGTTCTTTTCAAGTTACGGAATAGATAATGCACAATATTATATCGTTAATGGGCGTATGCCTTGCGACATTGCTGTTATTTCCGTTGAAAAGTAGCACCGTTGCAAATATTGATTTAGCGAAACAACCGACCCGCCGTTGATGAATCCTACCTTTACAGCACACTTAACCAAAGGCGGATTTGGCTGCCGGGGCTCCCGGCAAATTCTGATTTATCGCATTTACTATTATGGCAATCGCAGGCAGCCTTATATGAGGTTGCCTGTTTTTTATGCCCTGAAACGAATCGCAAACTACGATTTTCTCCTGTTTCCTATATAATATAGGTAAAGGAGAGGATAAGGTATGAAAAGAATGTTAGCTGATGTTTGCCCTGAACTTATAAATGAATGGTCACAGCGCAATTTACCTCTTACGCCGGACAGCGTAACGCACGGCTCTAATAAAATAGTATGGTGGAATGGCAAATGCGGACACGAATGGCGAGCTTCAATAAAAAACAGAGTAATAAGTGGAAGCGGTTGCCCTTACTGTTCCCACAATGCGATATTAGAGGGCTACAATGACCTTGCTTCCCAAAAGCCCGAACTTGCCGCCGAGTGGTCAGCCAGAAACGCACCTCTACTCCCTACACAAGTAACAGTCTTTGCTAACCGCAAGGCTTGGTGGAAATGCAAAGAGTGCGGTAATGAATGGGAAACGCTCATTTCCACACGGTCAGACGGCAGTAAATGCCCATATTGCAGTGGATATATATTACTAAAAGGATTCAATGATTTTGCAACGCTATATCCGCAGCTTGCCGAGGAATGGTCAGATCGGAACCTACCACTTACTCCTGATACCGTAAATGATAAATCCCGTAAAAATGTATGGTGGAAATGTCGGACTTGCGGTTATGAGTGGAAATCGGTTATACATTCAAGAGCTAAAGGCGCAATGTGTCCCGTTTGCGCTGACAGAGCCGTATTGACAGGATATAATGACTTGGCTACAACAGATCCACATCTTCTTGATGAATGGGACTTTGATAAGAACACCGACTTTTTACCAGAACACATTTCAAGACACTCAATGTACAGCGTTTGGTGGAAATGTCCTCTCAACCATTCATATAAAGCCGCTATATCAGACAGAGCAAGCGGAATGGGCTGTAAGGTGTGTGATAAGGAGTACAAGAGCGTACTACCCAAATTAGCGATTATGGTATATGCAGGAATGAATAAAATGTCTGTTAAGTTTGATGATGACAGCATTATCGGTATTCCATTAGAATCATATCTATCCGAAGAAAAGCTCGCTATTGAAACTTCTAAACCTAATGAAAACGAATACAGACTAAAGCAATACCTTTGTAAAAAGCGGAATATCAAGCTCGTGTATATTCCATACAAACGTACCGATGAAATATCCCTATTGGAAAAGATAAAACAGGCGTTTCGCTCTGTTCATATCTATATAAACTCAGATACAGAAAAAGACGCAGAGATTATTAAACAACGCTTTTATGATTGGAGATTAAGACAATCTCAATCCGTTATAGCTCAAAAGTGAGGAGGAATTTATAATGAAAAACCCGAAATACCACGTTTATCTAACGAACGAAGAACGCTCAGAGGTTTTGAAATCTCTGATTGACCTCAAAAATGAAATGATCGCACAGGGTAAATATACTGATGTATTAGATGAAATCATCGTCAAGCTATATAAAGCCCGAAAGAAGAATATAAAGGTAATATACAATTAAATATAGCTTATAGCCGTCTGTTCCTTAATTGGAGCAGGCGGCTTTTTTGCGTTTTAAAAGGAAATTTAAATTTTTTTGAAAAATTTTCAAAATCTTACTTCAAAAATGACCTCTCCCAGTGGGTACAAGTGAGAGGGTTGTTTCCGAGCAATCGGAAAAGACCTTTTCACGAACTTTGACAACTGAATATCATTTCTTCAAGTACGTTACTTGTGTAAGCAGAAATGCAAAGCTATTTCAGCGGTACGCCACGACCTCCTTTCAGGAGCGAGCGCTAATTCCGTCTGTGAGTATCGGGCTGCTCCCGATATGGCGACAACCTACACAAGCGATAATGATACTTCTCTACGGAGCTGGCGGAGAACCCGGCAGAGGTGAGATTCCTATGAGCCTGATAGCAGTCAGGCGCTTGAAGAACTTCCCATATAGATTTATCTATCCGCTGGGGTGTCGAGGACAAATAAGCGGAAAAGTTACATAGCTGTTTTTGCAGGACAGCTATAAAACTATTTGAAAGGAGGAAAACGAATGCCAAACTGCAAAACTATTGCTATATGCAATCAGAAGGGCGGTGTCGG
>NZ_JAEQMG010000149.1 GCF_016680995.1 Ruminococcus difficilis
CATACTGTTGTATGTGTCTATACTCTCTTGACATACAAAATCCCCCTTATGGTAGTTCTTTTTCATTCTACCATAAGGGGGTGCTTTTTTCTATTGTCCGTTTTTACTGGACCTGTTCACATTGATGCTCACGCTTTTTCTTTATCGATTATCAGGTTTTTGCTTTATTCTCCACTCTCTTCGGATGGATGAAATGGACATTGATGTGATGCAGGAGCGTCACGATACCCGCGAAGATAAAGCTGATATAGAAGTTGATACCTCTGGTGATCATCATCGTGGAATTCAGCAGTACCACATTACTGATGACCATACTGAATACGCTGTTGAAGATCGCTTCACTCGCGCCGACCGCACCGGGAAGCGGTATGCAGTAGGAGCCGAACCAGCAGAACGCCTCCAGCGCGTAGATATCGATCACATTGATCTTCACACCCGCCAACTCGGGAATGTTATACAGCGCGCCGTAGAACACCAGTACACCGATGGAGATGTAGGTGATGCGCTCGGCGAAATTCAGCAGGAAGGAGCCGATCAGCGCCTTTTTGTCGTGATTGAGGAGCTTGATCGAATTCTTAAAGCGCTTGACCGACGCGTCGATGCGTCCGAGATACTCTTCCCTATCCTTGATGATGCGGAAGAATGAGCCGATCTTGACAAGCCATGTCGCGATCTTCATGACCGTTTTTTCCGAGATCATGATGATCACATACACGGAGAGGAACAAGAGCTGGACAAGCAGTCCGACGATAATACAGACCTTGACGATCCAAGAGTCGATGTTGATGAACAGATTCGGCCGGACGATGAAGGTGACCAGCGCCAGCGCCATCAGCGACGCGGTATACATCAAGAGGTTCACCGAGAGGATCGCCGTGGTGTGGGAGATCGGGATATCATCCTTGACCATATAATACGCCGAGGCGGGTTGTCCGCCCGTAGCCGACGGTGTGATCGCCGAAAAATATATATCCGCCGCGGCATAGGAATAGTTCTTTGTCAGTCGCTTATTATAACCGAGCGCACGTGACAGTACGCCGATACTCATGCCCTTGAAGCCGATATTCATGAACATGCAGATAAACGCGCCGAGCAAAAACGGCCAGTGGATCTTACTGACAAAATCCTCCAACGACCGCAGAGAAAAGCCGTCGTTGTTGTGGAAAATGATAAAGAAGGTGAATCCGATCAGCAACAACAAGAAGCCGACATTGATCAACTGCTTTTTCAAACTGGGCTTTTTTGTTTGCATCTCAGACACCTCCTTTTGCAAAATCATGATGGTTTGACTGAATCAAAACGCGGTGATATAACATCGCGGGATGATCTCGTTGAGCCCGAAAAGGACTACAACAATTCGATCAGTTGATCTTCTGAAAGAAAACCCCTTGAAGCGCCGGACTCGCCGATCTTGTACGACGCAAAGACAACTGCTTTCTTTAGCGCGTCTGTCGGATCGTTTTCCTTGAGAAAGAAATGGACGAACGCGGAGAACAACGCGTCGCCCGCTCCGACCGTATTGACGACGGGTCGTGTGGTCACAGCGGAAACAGCGGTAAACCTGTCCCGATCCGTTTCATAGAGCAGAGCGCCCCGCGCACCCATACCGACGACAATAATCCGGCACGGATACTCAGCGGCAAGGCTCTTGACAATACTCTCTTCCCTGCCGAGGATATTCTCATTCGATAAAAACAGCACATCCGCAGCTCTCATAAAATCCGCATTGTACGTATCGTGGATATCACTCAGACAATGCACATCACAAAATACAGGCTTGCCGTATTCCTTCGCGATTCGCAGCAGCGGACGCGAGAAGTTGATATTACACAGGCATAATGCGTCAAAGCGGTCAAGGTCGCAATATACGCTATCGGGCAGCTCCGACTCCTGAATGTTCTTTAGATCGGTATAGATACGCCGTCTGCCGTTTTCATCATACAGCACCACGCTCTGGGGCGTTTGTGTGCAGGATACAAATCGACGATCCGCGATAACCTCACTGACGGAGCGCACCGATACGCCCGCGGCGTCATCGCCGACAAAGGTGGCGAAGCTCACTTCATCGCCCAGAGCTGACAGCGCAAGGGAAACATTCAGCCCGACGCCCGAAGGAATAGAACTGATGCCGAAAAAGTTATAATCGATCGGCTGATAGTCGATCGGAAACTGTCTTACCGCGCATGAGGTCTCTACATTCGAAAGACCGGATACAAAAATTTGACTCATAATACCTCTGTCGCTCATAATATATCACTGTATATTTTACCCTAAAACGCCCCAAAGGTCAAGTTACAATAAATGCATACCCTCATCATAACAGCGAATAATATTCATATGACGATACGGGAAATGTTGAACGAAAGCATGATCGAGCTCGGCGCGGAGCTGTATTCTAAGGGAGAAGCACTGGATGAACTGATCCGCCTGCAAAAAAGAGGCGGCATGATCGAGCATCCGAAAGCACTCAAGCGTGAGGTCATCGAGCGCGAAAATAGGGGCAATACCGCCGCGGGATGCAGGATCGCGATCTGTGACGTCATGCACAGCGGGTCGGTAAAAACAGCGGTCAGCGCGGTCACGATCAAGGACGGCGTCGATTACGGCGCACCCGACAGGCGCAGGGTCAAGCTCATCTTCATGATCACGGGCAAAAGCGACAGCGACGAGCATATAAGGGTCAAAGCACAGCTGCAAAAGCTCTTGTCCGACCCGACATTCACTGCTCAACTGTGCGCGGCGCAAGATCAAAAAGCCTTTTTAGCATTGTTCGATCAAAAAGAAAACAGACACGTAAAACAGCCGCCGCGGTAGATGCCGCAGCGGCTGTGCTTTGCGATAATATTCTAATATAGAAATATATTAAAGTGATAAGCCGTATATTTTTTTGACATTCTCGCTGAGGATCAGCTTCATCTCGTCGTCGGTAAGTCCGAGGTTAAAGAACATCTCCAGCTCGTCCTTGGGATGCCACATCGGGTAATCCGTACCGAACAGCACCCTGTCCGCGCCGTAACGACGAATGATCTCAGCGGTTTTGTCGAGCGGTACCCATGACATCGTAGAGGAACAGTCGACATAGAGATTCGGGGTGCCCGCCAGCTGTAAGCTCGCCTCTTCCCAAAGCGACCAGCCGCCCATGTGCGCACCGATGATGGTCAGGTTGGTATAGGTCTCCAAAATCGGGATCAGGCGATTGGTGTTGGAAAAATCATAGCGTTTATCGCCCGTGTGCATCAGGATCGGCAAGCCATATTCCTCGCACAGCTCATAGATCTTCAAACAGCGATAGTCGTCGATCTTGAATTGCTGGATATCGGGATGGAGCTTGACGCCCTTCAAGCCTAAATCTACAAGGTGCCGAACATCCGCGCGCTGATCCTCGCTGTCGGGATGGAGCGTACCTAAACCGGTGAGCTTGCCGTTTGAGCCGGCAACAGTCTCGGCGATGAAATGATTGATCGACTGCACCTGCTTGGGCGTGGTCGCGACAGACTGCACCAGAGAATGGTCGATGCCGACTTCCTCGTTAATCTTCAGCAGGCTGCCGGCAGTACCGTCACACTTGGCGACGGTGTCATAAAAGGTATCGGTACCCGCGACCGCCTTGGCGGCGATCTTCTCGGGATAGATATGACAGTGGGAGTCAATAATCTGAAATCTTTCGGCTCCCTTTGGGAAAGGGAGCTGTCGACCGACACACGTGTCGAGCGACTGAGGAATTGTATCGATGTTTGAGCGTGACGAATCACGCGAGTGACCTTTTTCCATCATGCCGTCACCACGCTGTTCGCTTTTTGCAGACCGAGCTTTTCGACCGCGTCCTCACGCATTTTATACTTGAGGATCTTGCCGGCGGCGTTCATCGGGAAGCTGTCGACGAAGTCGATATAACGCGGCACCTTATGACGAGCCATGCTCGCGGCGATAAAGTCCTTCATCTCCTGCTCGGTCATAGTCTCACCCTCCTTGAGGATGACGCACGCCATGATCTCTTCGCCGTAGTTTTCATCGGGAACGCCGATGACCTGTACGTCGGAGACCTTGGGATTGGTGTAGATGAACTCTTCGATCTCCTTGGGATAGATATTCTCACCGCCGCGGATGATCATGTCCTTCAAGCGACCGGTGATCTTATAATAACCGTCCTCGGTCTTGCAGGCGAGGTCGCCGGTATGGAGCCAGCCGTCCTTGTCGATGGCTTCGGCAGTCTCCTTGGGCATTTTGTAATAGCCCTTCATGATATTATAACCGCGCGCGAGGAATTCGCCGTTGACGTTCGGAGGACATTCCTCACCCGTCTCGGGATCGACGATCTTACACTCGATCTCGGGCAGTTCCTTGCCGACGGTGTTGACGCGGACTTCGATACTGTCCTCGGTCGAGCTCATGGTACAGCCGGGAGACGCCTCGGTCTGTCCGTAGACGATGGTGATCTCAGTCATGTGCATCTTATCGACGACCTCACGCATTTTGTCGATCGGACAGGGTGATCCCGCCATGATACCGGTGCGCATATAGGAGAAGTCGGTGTTCGGGAAATCGGGATGCTCCAAAAGAGAGATAAACATCGTGGGAACGCCGTGGAAAGCGGTGATATGCTCATTGTTGATGCACGCAAGCGCGGGCTTGGGGCTGAAATACGGCAGGGGCAGGACGGTAGCGCCGTGGGTCATGGAGGCGGTCATCGCCAAAACCATGCCGAAGCAATGGAACATGGGCACCTGGATCATCATGCGGTCGGCAGTGGACAGATCCATGCGGTCGCCGATATTCTTGCCGTTGTTGACGATATTATAATGGGTCAGCATGACGCCCTTGGGGAAGCCGGTGGTACCCGAGGTGTACTGCATATTGCACACATCGTCCTTATCCACCTGCGCCGCCATGCGGTAGACCTCGCTCTTGGGTGTTTTGGTAGCGTATTCCATCGCCTTTTCCCATGACAGGCAGCCCTTCTGCTCAAAGCCGACGGTGATGACGTTTCTGAGGAACGGCAGACGCTTTGCGTGGAGCTGTTCACCCTCCTTGACGTTCTCAAGCTCGGGACACAGACGCGCTACGATCTCGCCGTAGCTGGTATCCTTGGCGCCCTCGGTGATGATCAGGGTATGGGTATCGCTCTGCTTCAAAAGGTACTCCGCCTCGTGGATCTTATAGGCGGTGTTGACGGTGACCAGTACCGCGCCGAGCTTGACGGTCGCCCAGAAAGCGATGTACCACTGCGGCACGTTGGAAGCCCATACCGCGACATGGGAGCCCGCCTTGACGCCCAGAGAAATCAGCACGCGGGCGAATTCATCGACGTCGTCACGGAACTCGGTATAGGTGCGGGTATAGTCCAGCGAGGTGTATTTGAACGCGAGCTGATCGGGGAACTCCTCTACCATGCGGTCAAGCACATCGGAGAAGGTCGCGTCGATCAGCGTCTCCTTCTTCCACACGAACTTACCGGTATGACGGTTATTCCAGTACAGCGCGCTTTCGTTCTTGGAGGTATCGGCGAACTGCTTCATATAGCTGATAAACTGGGCGAAGATGATATCCATATCGTCCAGATCGGGCTCCCAAGTGGGATCCCATACCAGTGAGATAAAGCCGTCGTAGTTGACGGAGCGCAGTGCCTTCATGGTCTCGGTAATGGGCAGATCGCCCTCGCCGACCAGACGGTATTCGATGCCGTCAGCGGTCTTGACGCCGTCATTGAGGTGGACATGACGGACGTAAGCGCCGAGGTTGGAGATGATCTTGGCAGGGCTCTCCCCTACGGTGAAGTAGGCGGCGGACATATTCCACAGCGCCGCGACATAATCGGACGCGAAATATTCGAGCGTATCGCGCAGCAGCGCGGTATCCGCGTACAGTCCGCGGGTCTCGATCAAAAGCGAGATCTTATCCTTCTCCGCGTCGGGGAGGATGGTCTCGATCAGATGCTTTGAATTCTTGACCGCCTTTTCCACATCCTCGTGCGATTCCGCACGCAGGCGGATGTTCGGGATGCGCAGATTGGCGGCGATCCTCATACAGCGCTCGATCTCGGCGATCGCGGAATCGAACTGCTCTTCGTCCGCGATATCGTTGATCACGTCGATACACGGCAGGGTCAGGTTGCGGTCATAGAGCATGCGCATCGTCGCCGCAGAGGAATAATCCTGGAATACGCTGCTCTTCTCGGAGAACGCGGCGTTATTGATATTATGGGGCTCGATGCCCTCGAATTTGAAATATTCAGCGGCTGTACAAAATTCTTCAAAAGAAATATCATGCCAGCCCTTGGTGGAAAAGGAAAATTTCATCGGTTTTCACATACCTTTCGTTATATTTAGCCTCCCTTTCCTAAGGGAGGTGGCACTTGGCACACATGCCAAGTGGCGGAGGGTTTTACAATATGAAATCATCTTTACACAGCGTATCAACCCTCAGTCGCTATGCGACAGCTCCCTTAGAAAAGGGAGCCTATATGCCTTATTCCTCTTCGTAAACGATCTTGTTGACGGCGCTGATGTACGCGCGGATGGACGCGCCGATGATATCGGTGGAGAGCCCGGTACCGGAATAGATCCGTCCCGCGACACGCAGACGAACCAGCGCGTTACCCATCGCTTCTTTCTCCTGCGTAACGGTCTGGATGGAGAAGTCATCCAGCTCAAAGCGTCTGCCGATGATCTGCTCGATCGCGTGGAACGCCGCGTCGATGGGACCGTCGCCGATGGCGATGCCCTGTACCGTCCTGCCCTCGCGGTTCAGCGAGATCTGGGCGGAGGAGCTGATACGGTTGCCGCTGTTGATCACATAATTCTCGATGGTGTAGGTCTCGGGCACCTGCAAAGCGGAGGACGCGACGATCGCGTCGAGCTCCTTGATACCGACATTCTTCTTGCGGGCAATGCGGAGGAACTCCTCATAGACCTTTTGAATATCCTCGTCGGAGAGATCATAGCCGATCCTCTCAATGTTCTCACGAACGGTATCGACCGTGTCGTTGAGCGACAGACGCACGCCGTCATCGATGATCTCACGAGCTGTCACCGTATGCGCCTTACCGCTGATGATCCACTCGATCTGGTCGATGGTACGGAGCAGCTCGGTGGTGCGGATATCGGAGGTGATGCCGTAGTTCTCACGGATATCCTTGATCAGCGAGCCGAACTCACGCAGCGGAGTCGCCTCGCCGCCGATAGAGGTCTTGACGCAGGCAGCGCCGTTCTTGACCGCTAAGATCGCCGCGGCAGTCGCCACGCCGTTTTTATTGTTGCATTTCACGCCGACAGGCACATCCACACCCTCGGTCACACGAACAACGAATGACGCGAAGTCATCGGGCAGCAGGATCGCCGCGTCATCACACAGGGTAATCGCGGTCGCGCCGGCACCCACCGCCGCTCTGACGGCTTCTTTGAGGAACGCTTCTTCGGCGCGGGTCGCATCCACAGCGGTGAACTCAACGTCATCACAGACGGACTTCGCCTTCTCGACCAGCTTCGTTACATAAGCGCACATCTTGGGCTGCTTGATGTGCAGAGAATATTCCATGATGGACGCGGTCATCGGCAGTTCCACACGGATACGCGGATGTGAAGCGGTAGACAAGGCGTCAGCCGCTCGGTCGATCGCGTCAACGGACGTCGTCGCCGCCACGGACAGGACGCTGCCCTTCACAAAGGACGCCGCCGTGCGCACCAAAAGGCTGTCGGCTTTTGAAATGCCGACCTCGGGCAGCTCTACGGCGTCCACGCCCAGCCGCTCTAATTTGCGCGCGATCTCAAGCTTCTGCTTGAAGGATAAAGTCGATTTTTCATCGGATAAGGTTGTTTCTGCAATCTTGATGTGATTCATAACAATTCCCCGTTTCTGAATAATGAACGTGAAAGATGAACTCAATAGGAATCGGGTGCGGGCAGCGCCCGCCATTCACCGTTCACCATTCCCCGTTCACCATTCACCAAATATAAAAATCCCCGAGGTCATTGACCTCAGGGACGAAGTTACTTCGCGGTACCACCCTGCTTACCGTATAACTACGGTCACTCTAAGGCTCTGACAAGCCCTCTGCCATGATAACGGGACACTCCGTAGCCGGTTACTATTACTATCAATCGTCATTGCGAAGCCCTTTAGGGCTGTGGCAATCTCCACCGACAGCAGTTCACCGACTCTGCTCCGAAATGAGACTCGCTTCTGCTGCCCTGTTATCTCGCACCGACCGATAACTCTCTGAAAAGACGTTTGTAAAAGCGATAATTTCATCTGCGCATTTATGTGGTTATTCAGCTTTTAGTAATATAGCATAATGTCAAAGAATTGTCAAGCGCTTTACCGCGTGAAAATATCGTTTTGTTTTTATGATACAACAGAGAGTTTTTTCACCGCAAAATTATGGTGTTTTTGACAGATTTACTATTCAGAGATGATCAATCTTACCGTAGGGACGAGCATTGCTCGTCCGAGAATGACGGGCTCACCTTATTTCGAATAAGTATAGATAGAAAAATAACGTTTCTGCCAAGCGGATGGTCAATGACCATAGCGTAGCGTTACGGAAACATATATTTGCTTCGCTTTTGGTACGGATATATCGGAAAGGTTGCGGTACGTCGGACACGCGTGTCGGACGTACCCTACAAGATCTCTGTAACGCTTCATATCAAAAAAGCGGCAGGGTCTCCCCTGCCGCTTGATCAATGATGATTTGATTGAGATTGGACGCGTGCGTCGTTTTATATGGTTGAGATTGCAACACCCCGTAAACGGGGTTCGCAATGACAATCGATATCAAACCTCAACAATCCAGCCGAACTTATCCTCAACCTCACCCCACTGGATGCCGGTGATGGAATCGTAGAGGTGCTGAGAGAGTTCGCCGATCTCGTTGTTGTTGATGATGTACTTGTGATCCTTATAGCAAAGCTCGCCGATCGGAGAGATAACAGCTGCGGTGCCGCAGCCCCATGCCTCTTCCAGCGTGCCGTCGGTCATCGCCTGAGCG
The DNA here is from genome assembly GCF_016680995.1 of Ruminococcus difficilis. Next base: position 8,987 of record NZ_JAEQMG010000149.1, read on the forward strand.
AGTTCTTCAACGGAGAGCAGACGCTCGGAAACCTCGATACCCTCGCTCTTCAAGAACTCAATGCAGCTCTTGCGGGTGATACCGGGCAGGATGGAACCGGTCAGCTTGGGCGTGACGATCTCGCCGTTGATCTTGAACATGACGTTCATCGCGCCGACTTCCTCGATATACTTGCGCTCTACGCCGTCGAGCCACAGCACCTGAGAATAGCCCTGCTGCTCGGCGCGCTCGCCTGCACGGTTGGAAGCCGCGTAGTTACCGCCGCACTTCGCGTAGCCTGTACCGCCGCGTACCGCGCGGACGTCCTGATCCTCGATCATGATCTTGACGGGGTTCAGACCCTCCTTGTAGTAGGAGCCTACGGGAGATGCGATGATGATGAACTCCGCGTTGTGGACAGCATGAACGCCGAGGCTCTCGTCATTACCGAACATGAACGGACGCAAATACAGAGAAGTACCCTTATCGGAAGGCGTCCAATCCTGCTCTAAGCGGACGAATTCGACCAGCGCCTGCATCAGATCCTCTTCGGGCATCTGGGGCAGACAGAGACGCTCGGCACTGTTATTCATACGGCGGATGTTCTCGATCGGACGGAACATCTGCACCTTACCGTCGGCACGGCGATATGCCTTCAAGCCCTCAAAAATCTCGGAGCCGTAGTGCAGAACGGTAGAAGCCGGATGGATGGAAAGGTTCTCAAAGGGCACGATGCGCGGATTGTGCCAGCCCTCTTCGCTGTTCCATGTCCAGCGGAACATGTGATCGGTAAAGATCTGACCGAAACCGAGCGCGGAAGTATCGGTAGGCTTCGCCTTCGGATTCGGGTTTAATGTAACTTTGATATCCATGATGATTCCTCCTATACAATCTTCAATTATCTTCAGGCCCCCTTTCCTAAGGTGCCCCCGTTGGGGGAATGTCCGAAGGACAAGGGGGGAGCCGTTTCCGGCGAGGAAGCTGTCTGCGTATGCAGACTGGGGGTTGCTCATTCAAACAAATGTAATATCGTGTTTACGACAACCCTCCGCCCTATCGGGCACCTCCCTTAGGAAAGGGAGGCGATTACTCAAACTCAGCGCCCATTTGGATCGCCTTGAAGTTGACGTCCTTCATGTTGGCGCGCTTCGCGGAGATGACCTTGTCCAGAGCGGCACGGATGCCCTCCTCGGTATAGTCGCCGGTCTCCTTGAGGAGCTTGCCGACGATGATCATGTTCGCGAGGTTGCCGAGCTTCTCATCGGAAGCCATGCGGGTCGCGGGGATGTAGAACACCTTGACGTCGTCACGCTCGACCTTGCGCTCGATCAGCGTAGAATCCGCGAAGATCATGCCGCCGGGCTTGACCTTGCTCTCGAATCTGTCCAGAGAGGGCAGGTTCATCGCGACGAGGATGTCGGGATTGCTGACGATCGGAGAGCCGACGGGCGTATCGGAAACGATGACGGAGCAGGACGCTGTACCGCCGCGCATCTCGGGACCGTAGGACGGCAGCCATGAAACTTGCTTGTCCTCGATCAGGCCCTTGTAGGCAATGAATTTGCCGGCGAAAAGGATACCCTGACCGCCGAAGCCGGAGAATAACATATTTTTAGCACTCATTATTCTGCCTCCTTCTGTTCCGCGGAACGATCCTTATATACGCCTAAGGGATAGTAAGGCAGCATATCGCTTTCGATCCAATCCAGCGCCTGCTTGGGGGTCATGCCCCAGTTGGTCGGGCAGGAGGATACGACCTCGACAAGAGAGAAGCCCTTGCCGTCGATCTGGTTCTGGAACGCCTTTTTGATCGCCTTCTTCGCGTTTCTGACATTCTTGACATTGTTGACGGTAACGCGCTCGAGGTACTCGGGTCCGACAAGCTCACTGAGCATCTCGCAGACCTTGATCGGGTAGCCGCAAGCCTTGGGGTCACGGCCGTAGGGAGAGGTCTGGGTGACCTGACCGACCAGAGAGGTCGGCGCCATCTGACCGCCGGTCATGCCGTAGATCGCGTTGTTGATAAAGATAACGGTGATGTTCTCGTTACGAGCCGCCGCGTGGACGGTCTCAGCCATACCGATGGACGCGAGGTCGCCGTCACCCTGATAGGTAAAGACGATGTTGTTCTCGGGATCGGCACGCTTCACGCCGGTCGCGACAGCCGGAGCGCGGCCGTGAGCCGCCTCGATCATATCACAGTTGAAATAGTTATAAGCCATAACGGAGCATCCTACGGGGGCGATACCGATGGTCTTGCCCTCGATGCCCAGCTCGTCGATGACCTCGGCTACCAGACGGTGTACGATACCGTGGGTACAGCCGGGGCAGTAATGCAGCGGCACATCAATGAGTGCATGCGGTTTCTCAAATACAGCCATTACTTGATACCTCCGTTTACTTCTTTGATCGCGTTCAGCACCTGCTCGGGATCGGGGATCATACCGCCCGCGCGGTTGCACAGGGTCACGGGGCACTTACTCTCGGTGGCGAGCTGTACGTCCTCGATCATCTGACCCATGTTCAGCTCGACCGAGATGAACGCCTTCGCGTGCTCGGCAGCCTTCTTGAAGGGCGCCTTCGGGAACGGCCACAGAGTGATCGGACGGATCAGACCGACCTTGATGCCCTGCTTTCTGGCTTCATCGACCGCGTTCTTCGATACGCGCGCCGCGATACCGAACGCCGCGATCACGATGTCGGCGTCATCGACCTTGTATTCCTCATACATGGTCTCGTTCTCTTCGATGACCTTATAGCGGTCATAGCGCTTGAAATTGAGCTCCTCGAGTTCCTCGGGAACCAGAGAGAGGGAGTTGACGATATTGTGCTCACGCTCCATCTTGGTGCCGGTGGTCGCCCACGGCTTTTCGGGAGCGGGCTTGACCTCGAGATCTTCGATGGAAACAGGCTCCATCATCTGACCCATGGTACCGTCGGCGAGGATCATGGCGGTCATGCGGTAGGTATCCGCCAGCTCAAAGCCCTTGACGGTCAGCTCCGCCATCTCCTGGACGGACGCGGGAGCGAGAACGATCATGTGATAATCGCCGTGACCGCCGCCGCGGGTGGACTGGAAGTAGTCGGACTGGGAGGGCTGGATGCCGCCGAGTCCGGGACCGCCGCGCTGTACGTTGACGATCAGGGAGGGCAGGTCGGAGCCCGCTAAGTAGGATAAACCTTCACCCTTCAGCGATACGCCGGGAGAGGAAGAAGAAGTCATGACGCGTTTGCCCGCGGACGCCACGCCGTATACCATGTTGATCGCGGCGATCTCGGACTCAGCCTGCAGGAAGGTACCGCCGACCTTGGGCATGACCTTCGCCATGTAGGCAGCTATCTCGGTCTGAGGGGTGATCGGATAACCGAAGTAATGCATACAACCCGCCTTGATAGCGGCAGCAGCGATTGCTTCGTTACCTTTCATCAAAATCTTATCTGCCATTGTTTTTCATCACCTTTCTACCTTGATAATACAATCGGGGCACATCATGTAGCAGGACGCGCAGCCGATACAGGCGTCCATATCGGTGCACTCTGCGGGATGATGACCCTTCTTGTTGATTTTGTCTGTGGCGATCTGCAGGATCCCTTTGGGACAAGCGTCGACGCACAGTCCGCAACCCTTACAGTTGTCGGTCTTGAATGTTAGCTTTGCCATATACATTTTCCCTTCTTTATAATACTTTTATATAAATAATTAGATTATAGTGGGCAGATTATCAAGCCTCCCTTTGGTAAAGGGAGGTGGGGTTGTCGCAAGACAACCTCGGAGGGATTGTATCAATCGCCAATTATAATGGCAACCTTATAAAAATGGTTTCTCCCGCGACACAGGTGTCTCGGTCGAACATTTATGCAATCCCTCACCCGCTGAACGCGGGAGCTCCCTTTCCCAAAGGGAGCCTATACCGGCTTCTTTTGCAGCTTCAAGCGGAATAATGGGCTGATTTTATCCTTGAGGTCATCATAAAGACGTTCCTCAACGGTGGTAAGCACCAGCGGCAGGCTTGTGAGCCTCGACAATTCCTCGGCGTACTTCACAGAGGAAAGAATATCATCCGCGGAGGTCTCGGTTGCTAAGTTGGAATTGTTGATGATGCCCGTGAACGGGATACCGCACGCCGCTTCGATCTCGCGCATGACCTCGATGGTGGACTCTGCGTCGGGCGTCAGGGGGCGGTATTTGTTGACGACCATCAGCATCTCATAGTCGTTTTCCGCTATGATCGCGTCACGCAGTCTGCCGAGCGCGTAGGCTCCCCTATCGTCGCCGCCGATATCCATGATCACGCTCAGGCTTTTGTCATCGGTGATCGAATACAGGTCGGCGGGCATGGAGGGCAGATCCACGTTGGAGGACGCGAAATCGGAGCAGATCAGGCGGATGCCCTTCTCTTTGAATTCATCCTCACTGTCCTTACTGCGGAAATAGGGATTGACGATATCAAGGTCGGCGATCGCGACATTGTCCCGCTTTTCGGCGAGGTCGAGCGCCATATTGACGGCGATATTGGTCTTTCCCGAACCGTAGTGACCGCATAATATAGTCAAACGTTTGTAGGTCATTTTTATCTCCATTATGATTGGTTAACGGTTAACGGAGAACGGTGAACGGAGAACGGTGAACGGTGAAGGTATCTCGCTTCGCTCAATCAATTCTATTAGGAATCAAAAACGCGAAGCGTTTCCCACAAACGTTAACCGTTAACCATTAACCGTTAACCAAACGAATATACAATTATTTACCGAATCACAGTAAATTTCGTTGAATCTTACCGCTGGTCGTCTTGGGCAGGCTGTCCTTGAAGACGACGATACGCGGATATTTATACGGAGCGGTATGGGTCTTGACGTAGTCCTGGATCTCCTTCTTCAGCTCCTCGGTGCCCTCGGTACCCTTGACCAGCACGATAGAAGCCTTGACGACCTGTCCGCGGACGGGATCGGGCGCGGGAGATACGCCGCACTCAAGCACATACGGCAGCTCCATGATGACCGATTCGATCTCGAACGGTCCGATACGGTAGCCGGAGGACTTGATGACGTCATCCGCTCTGCCGACATACCAGAAGAAGCCGTCCTCATCACGCCAAGCGAGGTCGCCGGTGTGATAGTAGCCGTTGCGCCAGTTCTTGCGGGTGGAGTCGACGTCGTTGTAGTAGTACATCGCCAGACCGCAGGGCATTTTGTCGGCGATATTGATGCAGATCTCGCCGGGCTCACCGTCGGGAACATCGTTGCCGTCCTTGTCGATCAGGTGGATGTCATAGATCGGAGAGGGCTTGCCCATCGAGCCGATCTTATGCGGCGCGCCGATCATGTTGCAGATGATAACGGCGGTCTCGGTCTGACCGAAGCCCTCCATGATCTGTAAACCTGTCAGCTTCTCGAACTGGTTGTATACCTCGGGGTTGAGCGCCTCGCCCGCAGTGGTCATGCGCTTGACGGAGGAGAAATCGTATTTGCTGATATCCTCCTTGATCATCATGCGCAGCATGGTAGGAGGCGCGCAGAAGGTGGTGATGTGGTATTTGGCGAACATCGGCAGGATATCGTCGGCATGGAAGCGGTCGAAGTCATAGACGAACATCGGCGCTTCACACAGCCACTGTCCGTAGAGCTTGCCCCACGCCGCCTTTGCCCAACCGGTGTCGGAGATGGTGAAGTGCAGACCGTCGGGGTCGACGTTGTGCCAGAAATGCGCGGTCATAAAGTGACCGAGCGCCAGCTTATAGCTATGCGCGGCGATCTTCGGATAACCGGAGGTACCCGAGGTGAAGTACATCAGCATGATGTCGTCGCCGCAGGGAGTGCTCTCCTTACGCTCGAAGTGAGAGGAGAACAGCTTATATTCTTCATCGAAATTGCGCCAGCCCTCGCGCACACCGTTGACCATGATGCGCTTTAACTGCGGATAATTCTCCATCGCCTTCTCGACCTCAGCGGCGGAGTAGCCGTCGCCGGTGCAGACGATCGCGGAAACGCCCGCCGCCTTGAAGCGGTATTCAAGGTCGTGAGCCTGGAGCTGGTTGGTCGCGGGGATCGCGATCGCGCCGAGCTTATGCAGACCGATGATCGCGAACCAGAACTGGTAATGACGTTTTAAGATCAGCATAACGCGGTCGCCCTTGCGGATGCCGAGCGATTTGAAATAGTTCGCGCACTGGCATGACGCGTGACGGATATCGGTAAAGGTGAAGCGATGCTCCGTTTTATCATTGGCGACATGGATCATCGCGAGCTTATCGGGATCCTTATAGGAAATGGCGTCGATGACGTCGAAGCCGAAGTTGAATTTGTCCTCATTCTTGAAGGTGACCTTGGTGGGCGTACCGTTCTCGTTGACCTCATAGTCGACGAACTTCTTCCAGACACGTTCCTTGGTATCGACGTTCTCTACCTTCGCGGCGGCGATCGCCTTGGTGGTGGTCAGCTCGGGAATCGGCTCACCCTTCGGGTTGAGGACGATGGCGTAGAAGATACAATCCTGCTCGCCGACTGCCATTTCACCATGAGGGGTGTTGGAATCGAAGTAGATGGTATCACCGGGGCCGAGGATCTCCTTATGCTCGCCGACCTGTACCATCAGCTGTCCCTCGATGACGATGTCGATCTCCTGACCGTCGTGGGTGGTCAGCTCCATCGGCTTTGACTGCGCCTCGGGATTGTACTTACTCTTGACATACAAGGGCTCGGCGATACGGTTCTGGAACGCATAGGCGAGGTTATAATAGGTCATGCCGTGCGCCTGAGATACCTTCTGTCCTTGTCCGCAACGCGTCACGGTATAGGATTTCAGGTTCGGGGAGATACCCTCGATGATCTCGGTGACGTTGACGTTCAGCGCCTGAGAGACGCGGTAGATGAACGCGAAGTTCAGATCCTGCTCGCCTGACTCACACGCGATATATTCATCCTCGGTGACGTCGGCGAACGCCGCCATTTCGGCGATCGTCTTGCCCTCAAGTTCGCGCAGCTCGCGAATTCGGGTCGCCATTTCTTTGATTTTCGTGTCCAAAGCTGTCGTGTTATAATCCATAACGCACCTCATTCTTGAATTCGGGAACGGAGCGGATCGGAGAACGGTGAACGGAGAACGGTGAACGGTGAAGGTATCTCGCTTCGCTCAAACAATTCTATTAGGAATCAAAAATGCGAAGCATTTCCCACAACCGTTAACCGTTAACCGATAACCGTTAACCAAAAATAGCGCCCATCCCAAAGTAATCACTTTGAGACGAGCGCATAACACCCGCGGTACCACTCAAATTGCAGGCTGATATCTCAGCACTGCCACTCTCAGGGTCTATACATCGGTTGAGATCACCACGGCACGATGTGCCTCGTGATGACAATCATCTATTAACCCCTATGCATTTACGCAGCAATCACGGAGGAGGTCTAATCATATCACAGGATACTTTCTTCTCCCCGGCTCAGAAGCTACAAACACGGAATCCATCATGGGAGCTTGCACCAACCGCTCTTTCTCTGGATGATGAGAGAACCGCGCCCTCTTCGTCATAGCCTTTAGCTCGTCTAATAATATCACATGATTCAATCTTTGTCAACAATTAAATTGTAAAACGACATTTGTCGGAAACCTCTCGGTACGCCGCAAGCGCCGTACCCTACAGAAAACGAATCATCTGCTTCGCAATGAGGTGTCGCTTTTATCCTTCATTCTTCACCAATCAGAGCTTATTGCGCTGGATCTTGCCGCTGATCGTCTTGGGCAGGCTGTCCTTGAAAACAACGATACGCGGATATTTATACGGCGCGGTATGCTTCTTGACGTAATCCTGGATCTCCTTCTTCAACGCGTCCGTGCCCTCGGTACCCTTGACCAGCACGATGGACGCCTTGACGACCTGACCGCGCACCTCGTCGGGAGCAGCGGATACACCGCACTCGAGGACATAGGGCAGCTCCATGATGACGGATTCGATCTCGAACGGTCCGATACGGTAGCCGGAGGACTTGATAACGTCGTCGGTTCTGCCGACATACCAGAAGTAGCCGTCCTCATCGCGCCACGCGGTATCACCGGTGTGATACATGCCGTCATGCCATGCCTCTTTGGTGGCTTCTTCATTATTATAATAGCCCTTGAACAATCCGCAGGGAACGCGCTTGTCGGTGCGGATGATGATCTCGCCGGGCTCACCGTCGGGAACGGGATTGCCGTCGGGATCAACGATATCGATATCATAGCCGGGGATGGGCTTGCCCATCGAGCCGAGCTTGGGTGTTGTGCCGAAGAGGTTGCCGATGGTGAGGGTGGTCTCGGTCTGGCCGAAGCCCTCCATGATCCTCAATCCGGTCGCCTTGCGGAACTGACGCCACACCTCGGGATTGAGCGCCTCGCCCGCGGTGGTCATATGGGTGATACTGGACAGATCGTACTTGCTCAGATCCTCCTTGATCATCATGCGCAGCATGGTAGGCGGCGCGCAGAAGGTGGTGATATTGTACTTCTTGAACATCGGCAGGATGTCATCCGCGTGGAAGCGGTCGAAGTCATAGGTGAATACCGCGCCCTCGGAAAGCCACTGACCGTAGAACTTACCCCACAGCGCCTTGCCCCAGCCGGTGTCGGAGATGGTGAAGTGCAGGCCGTCGGGATCGACGCCGTGCCAGTATTTGGCGGTGACATAGTGACCCAGCGCATACTTATAGCTGTGGTTGGCGATCTTCGGATAACCTGTCGTGCCCGAGGTAAAGAACATGACCATCGTATCGTCGCCGCAGGGCGTTTCCGTCGTGCGGTAATAGTGGGTGGAGTACATCTCAAACTCCGCGTCAAAGTCATGCCAACCCTCTCTATTGCCGCCGACCATGATCTTGGTCTGCAGGGTCGGACAGGTCGTCTGCGCCTCATCGACGGAATCGGCGACCTGACCGTCGGCAGTCGCGACGATTGCGGAAACACCTGCGCTCTGGAAGCGATACTCGAAATCGTGCGCAAGGAGCTGGTTGGTCGCGGGGATCGCGATCGCGCCCAGCTTATGCAGCGCGAGCATACTGAACCAGAACTGATAATGGCGTTTGAGGACGAGCATGACGCGGTCGCCCTTCTTGATGCCGAGGGACTTAAAATAGTTCGCCGCCTGATTGGAACGGCGCTTCATATCGTTGAAGGTAAAACGGCGCTCGACCTTGTTCTTGTCGACATGGAGCATGGCGAGCTTATCGGGCGTATTGTTCGCGATCGCGTCAACGCAGTCAAACGCGAAGTTGAACTTATCCTCATTGCGGAAGCTGATCGCCTTGAGGCAGCCGTTCTCGTCCTCCAATGTGCGGACAAACTGACCGGTGATAGCGGATTTCTTCTTGACATGCGCCTTCATCACCTCGTCGTCGCGCTCTTCGGTCTCTTTCTCACCCGGCAGGATGATGGCGATGAACTTGACGTTCTCGCCGCCGATCGCGATCATGCCGTGAGGCGTGGAGGAATTGTAGTAGATGCTGTCGCCCGCGGCGAGCTCCTCAAAGTTGTTGCCGATCTGGATCTTCATCTTGCCCGACAGGACAAAGTCGAATTCCTGTCCCGCGTGCTTGGTCAGGTGGATCGGTTTATTCTGCAAGCTCTCGTTATAATCGTACTGGCAGAAATACGGCTCGGCGATCTTGTTCTTGAACATCGGCGCGACGTTGATGATGGAGATGCCCTCCTCCTCGGCAGTCTGTCTGCCGCCGCCGCGGCGGGTCACGGTGTAGCTCTTGAGCCTTGCGGACTCACCCTCGAGGATATCGGTGATGCCCAGTCCGAACGCCAAAGCGCACTTGTGGATGAAGGTGAAGGGAAAATCCTCGGTGCCGTTCTCATACGCCTTGTACTCAGATACGGACACCTCGGTTTTCTCCGCCATTTCTTCCACGGAAAAGCCGCTGATCTCGCGCATTTCACGGATACGCTTCGCGACCTCGATGAGTTTTTCGTTATCAACTACTGACATAGGATGACCTCCCTATCAAACTTTATTATTCATCTTGTTTCGGTGAACGGTGAAGGTATCTCGCTTCGCTCAATCAATTCTATTAGGAATCAAAAACGCGAAGCGTTTCCCACAACCGTTAACCGTTAACCATTAACCGTTAACCAAAAATAAAACGCCCGTCTCAACATTGAGACGAGCGTGAAAAATCACATCCGCGGTACCACTCAATTTGCAGTATTGCTACTGCCACTCTCAGGATCGATATATCATTGATATCACCACGGCACGATGTGCCTCGTGATGACAATCTATATGAATCCCTATGCCTTTACGCAGCAATCACGGGGAGTATCTACTCAGCATACAGATGTATGACTTTTCGGGCTCCCGGCTCAGAAGCGATGGGTACTCAGGCTCATTCTGTCGGCTCACACCAGCCGCCGACTCTCTGAAAAAACAATGCCTTGACCGTCTTCGTCACAGCCTTTATCAATTGTCTGTTAAAAATGTATCACAATTGTTCGGAAAAGTCAATATCGGCAATTTGACGATAAAGAAAGAGTATCACTCTGAATTTTTAGTGATTTTTTCTCTGCTGAGAAAATAGTTGAGGATCGCCATCGAAATGATGATGACATAGCCGACGACGCTCCAGATATCCGGCACCTGCTGAAATACGATCAGGCTCATCAGCGACGCGAAGATGATCTGGCTGAAATCGTAGACGGAGATCTCCTTGGCGGGCGCGTAGGTATACGCCGCGGTGATGGAGAACTGCGCGAGCGCCGCGGATACACCGGCACTGAGCAGATACACCCACTGCAGCGCCGTCATCGGCACATAACCCGCGATCATGACGGGCGTGACAATCAGGGTGGACGCTGTCGAGAAGAAGAACACGATATACGGGTTGCTCTCCCCCATCAATCCGAGCTTACGCACACAGCCGTAAGCCGCTCCCGCGCATACGCCGCCCAAAAATCCTACCAATGCCGGAATGAAAGCGGCGTTGGCAAAGCTGGGCTTGATGACAAAGATCGTGCCGAACAGCGCGCCGCCGAGGACAAGCCATTGATAGAGCTTGGGGCGTTCATGGATGAAGATGAACGAGAAGATCACCGCGAAGAACGGCGACATCTTATTGAGGATGGACGCGTCGGACAGCACCAACGTTTCGAGCGCGTAATAATTGCAGACCACGCCCGTCAAGCCGAATAACGTCCGCAATACGAGATACTTCCAGCTGCCCTTGACCGTCGGACGCAGGGGTGCTTTATTCTTTAAAAGAACGATAAACGCGATCACGGACGCCATCGCGTTGCGAAAAAACACCTTTTGGAACACAGGCAGCTCATCGCCGCTGAGCTTGACGAACATATTCATACAGGCGAAGAAAAACGCCGATAGGATCAGAAGCAGGATTCCTTTGGTTCTGTTACTCACTTTATCCCTCACGAATCATACAATAATAACGGTTATCATAACCGCAATTCATTGTAACACAAATACACGGATTTTTCAATCATAAGGAACTCTTATGATATGTTGAGATTGCCACAGCCCTTGCAACCCTCCGCCCTGACGGGCACCTCCCTTAGAAAAGGGAGGCTTAAGGGCTTCGCAATGACTGTTTTGAATAATATCGCGCCAAACTGTCAAAGATAATTGCAGAAGATACAAATTCAGGAGTGTGAAGCAATTGAATATCAAACGCGGCGATATCTATTATGCCGATCTCAGTCCGGTGGTCGGATCGGAGCAGGGCGGTGTACGGCCTGTGCTGATCATCCAGAACGACGTCGGCAATCGCTACTCCCCCACCGTCATCGCGGCGGCGATCACCAGCAAGACGGATAAGACCAAGCTGCCCACGCATATCCCGATCGAAGCGCGCGACTGCGGCTTATACAAGGACAGCGTCGTTCTGCTCGAACAGGTCCGTACATTAGATAAACGCCGACTCAGAGAGAAGATGGGCAGCGTCAACGTACAGTCGATGAAGCAGATCAATCAGGCGTTGTCCGTATCCTTCGGGCTGATCGGATAGCCGCGCGCGGCTTTACCGATCACACCATTCAAGCCGAAAGGCACTTTATGAACAATGATATATCATCCTAAACAAGCTTTTCCCATATAACCCAAAAGCTCTGCCATCACAGCAGAGCCTTCGGGTTTTTGGATATAAATGTGGGAGAGATCAATTTTGAGCTGCTTTTGTCTGCGCGTTGATAACGGACGCTTCATCGGACTGCACCTTTTCGGGAATCGCGGGAGCTTTCTCGCAATCCGAGGCAGATGTTTTGCGTTCCTCACGCATCACAAGCAGGAACAATACGGGAGTGACCGGGAAGGTAAAGTAAAACAGACGGATCTCATCACCGCTCAGCACCAGCATGGTGCCGAAATTGTACATCAGCATTGACAATACCGGCAGGATCCGCTTCCATTCTGATTTCCTAGGCTTGAATCTGGCGAGTGCCGCCGTGATCAACAGCAGGTTCATTGCGCCGACGTACCAGAAAATCCACCTCATAAAGGTATTGAGTCGGTCAAAGATGAACGAAACGACGCCCTTGGCGGTTTGATCGCCGTGGTACTTGATATTATACTGATTGCCGACGACGCCGGGTCTGACGTCGCTCCAACAGGAATCGTCACCGGATACCGTATAGACCATGTCGGTCGCGCCGATCAAGCCGGCAAACGCCTCTTTCGGAGCTTTGGCAAAGCATTTGAACATATAGCCGATCACCTTCGGCGCACCTGCCTCAGTGATCTTGTGGTAGTTGGTACCGGGCACGAATTTCACGGTATTGAAATTACCGATCACATAGTTCTTCGCCCAGGTCTCAGGCGGTGCGACAGAATAGATGAACTGTTTGGTTTCCTGATCCAATGCGTTCGGATTTTTCTTGGCGACTGTTCCGATCACAGCAACCGGTACGCCGAGCATCTCTTCCGCCCTGTCGCCGGGCTGTGTCACGTTCAGCGCGGCATACAGCGGTCCTTCGATCAGGATGATCGCCGCCGCGAAGCACACAGCGGTGATGATCGCCGCCTTGCGCTTGAGATACAGCAGCATGGCGATCAGCATGGGCAAGGTGAACAGGATCGCGTTGTGACGGAATACCGTCGCCAACACCAGAACAACGATGACCGCGACGATATGACTACGCTTTTTCAGCCATTCGCCTTTGGTGAAATAGGTGTTCGCGGCATAGGATGCGGCAAGCAGCGTCATGATCGCGAACGGGATATCCTTCCACGGATAGACCGATATTGCCGCGGTGACGGGGCTGAACAGGATAAACGCCAGCGACAGCGCCGCGTAAGGGATGTTGCTGTGACGCAGGATCGTATATGCCGCGTAAGCCGCGGCGAAAGCGAACAGGATCAGCTGGAACAATACGACCGAGCCAGCCCATCCGCCGGTGAGCGTCAAAGGCAGCTTGAAGCCTAACAGCGTATGCAAAACAGGATGCCAGTTGTTGTATTCACCGGTCATCGCCTGTGCATACTGTGTGATAGAATCCGCTGAGAACGCGCCGGGATATTCCGCGGCATAGTAAAATCCGAACACCGCGGCACTGATCACAAAGAACACCGAAAACCAGATGATCTTATTGCGCTTGGTCGTCAGAGTCGCCTTATAGCGGATACTGAAACGGCGAAACAGGCGGATCAGCGCGGGACACAGGATCAGCGCGCCGATCAATACGATAACGTACAGCCATGCCTTCGTCGCGTCGGTCAACTCCGATAAATAGATATCGGCGCTGAGGATGAATTGTACATAGAGGATCAGGATGATCCCGGGGATCCCCTGTAAATATCGAAAGATTTTCTTCATTCTGCAATTGCTCTCAACAAATCGTCAGTCTTATCGGTATCCTCCCAGCGAACGCCGAGTTCCTCGCGACCCATATGACCGTATGCGGCTAAGGGCGCGTACTTCGTGTTCAGAAGATCCAGCGTGCGGATGATCGATGCGGGACGCGCGTCAAACACCTTGTTGACGGCAGCGGCGATCTGCTCGTTGGTATACTGCGAGGTACCAAAGGTCTCGACCATGACCGACACGGGCTTTGCGACGCCGATCGCGTAGGCGAGCTGTACCTCCGCCTTCTTCGCGATACCCGCGGCTACGATATTCTTTGCGATATAGCGCGCGAAATACGCCGCGCTCCTGTCGACCTTTGTCGGATCCTTGCCGGAGAAAGCGCCGCCTCCGTGGCGAGCATAACCGCCGTAGGTATCGACGATGATCTTTCTGCCGGTCAGACCGGAATCTCCCTCGGGACCGCCGACAACGAATCTACCGGTGGGATTGACAAATATCTTGGTATCGTCATCCATCAAGCATTCGGGGATGATGGGACGAATCACCTGCTCGATCAGATCCTCACGAATGGTCTCAAGCGGTGTATCGGCGTCATGCTGTGTCGATACGACGACGGTATCCACACGCTTTGCCTGATCGCCGTCATATTCGATGGTGACCTGCGTTTTACCGTCAGGACGAAGATAAGGCAGCGTGCCGTCCTTGCGTACCTGCGTCAGACGATACGCCATTCTCTGCGCCAGCGAGATCGCCAGCGGCATCAACTCGGGTGTTTCATCACAGGCATAACCGAACATCATGCCCTGATCGCCCGCGCCGAGCTGATTCTCGGCGGCTTCTTCACCGTCCTTGAGCTCGTAGGAAGCGTTGACGCCCATCGCGATATCGGGGCTTTGGGTGTCCAGAAAAACATTGACGTCACAGGTATGTCCGTCAAAGGTAGCCGCCTTGCTGTCGTAGCCGATATCACAGACAGCGTCACGGATGACCTGCTCATAATCGACCTTTGCGATCGTGGAGATCTCACCCATCACATTGACGCGCCCGGTGGTCGCGGTGGTCTCACACGCAACATGCGCATTTTTATCCTGCGCTAAGATCGCATCGAGGATGGAATCGGATACTCGGTCACATACTTTGTCGGGATGACCCTCGGTGACTGATTCGGATGTAAATAAATACGACATAATAAACACTCTTTTCCATAATAAATACTAAACAACACTGACCACTAATCACTGACTACTGACCGCTAAAACAAAAACTCCGCACGGCTTACCGTACGGAGTGCAAAACTCATCTCTCGGTAATACCGCAGGATTTAGCACCTTACATATGCAGGTTGCCGGACTTCACAGGGCCTGTCCCTCAGTCGCTCTTGATAAGTGATCAGTTATTCTGCTGTCAAAATTATAATACGTTCGACGCTATATGTCAATAACGTATCAATAATTACACGAAAAAGTTACGCAATCTCTTCCAGAGAGCAACCACAGTCGATGGAGTGCTTGACTCTGTCCTGCACCTCGGCGCGCTTCGCGTCGTTGAAACGATCAACGGTACCTACCAGATAACCGGTGATACGGCGGATACGCTCGAAGGGAACGTTATCGTAGGTGTAGCTCATGTCGACATACTCACCGTCTACGGTGAAGGTCACGGAGGTGATCACTTTATCGGGATTCTTCTCCTTGAGCTGCTGTACATACGCGTTGATTTCTGCTTTTGAAAGGCTGCCGCCTGTGACTGTTACTGTCATGTTAAACTCCTCATTTCCTAAAGATTCTTTGATTTCAATACAATAATATGGTTTCTCGCTGACGCTCAAGCAACGATACAATTCCTCAGTCGCTTAGCGACAGCCTCCTCGCCGGAAGCGGCTCCCCCCCTTGTCCTTCGGACATTCCCCCAACGGAGGTACCTTTCCCAAAGGGAGCCTAGGTTAAAACACACTTTATCTTGATTGCAATTAGAATGATAGCACAATATGTTGTGGTTTGCAAGTAACAAAAGGGTTTTTTCCAGTTACAAAGTTTTAACATATTTTGTACTTTGCTCCGTTAGGGGCGCTATATATAGTATTGTACAGCATAAGCGCATAATTATAATGCGTTATGAGAATAATAGAATATAAATATATATTCACAATTATCGAAAAATATGAATCCGGGGAGGGATGATAATGATCAGCTTCATCATCGGGTTGATGCTCGGCGGCTTCTTTGGCGTCGCGATCATGGCGCTGATGCAGATCGCGTCGGACGCGGACGACAAAACGGGAATGCGTCACGAGCGGTAACAGATTCATTCGCCGCGTAGATGGTTACTGTCAATCAGCAGAATAAATACAGCAAAGGAGCAGCCCGATCGGACTGCTCCTGACAATCACATACGGATCCCAAAGGGAGCCCTTTGAGCCATAAGATTTTTACTTATCTGTCACCATTTCCTTGACGGAGGCGGCGAGAGATGCGATGTTCTGCATATCGGCGGGGATGATCAGCTTGGTTGCCTGACCGTCGGCTACCTTTGCGAGAGCTTCCAGAGATTTCAGGTCGATGACCTTCTCGCTGGGATCCGCCTCAGAGAGCATACGCAGCGCGTCGGCGTTCGCTTTCTGTACCGCTAAGATCGCCTGAGCTTCACCTTCCGCTTCACGGATCTTGGATTCCTTGATCGCGTCTGCCTTCAGAATCGCGGATTCCTTCAAGCCCTCGGCTACGAGGATCTGGGAGCGCTTCTCACCCTCTGCGTCGAGGATGCGGGCACGGCGCTCACGCTCTGCCTTCATCTGCTTTTCCATCGCGTCCTGGATCTCACGCGGAGGCAGGATGTTCTTGAGCTCTACGCGGATCACGCGGATGCCCCACGCGTCGGTAGCTTCATCAAGGATGATACGGATCTTGTCGTTGATGGTGTCGCGAGAGGTCAGGGTGGAGTCGAGCTCCAGGTCACCGATGATATTACGCAGGGTGGTGGCGGTCAGATTCTCGATCGCGCTGAGCGGACGTTCCACGCCGTAAGTGTAGAGCTTGGGATCGGTGATCTCAAAATATACGACGGTGTCGATCTGCATGGTAACGTTATCACGGGTGATGACCGGCTGGGGCGGGAAATCGACGACCTGCTCCTTAAGCGATACACGCTTGGAGATCCTGTCGATGAACGGTACTTTCAAGTGCAGACCGGTGCCCCATGTCTGATGATAAGCGCCGAGACGTTCGATGACAAAGGCGTGTGCCTGAGGCACGATCTTGATGTTGCGTGCTACGATGATGATCACGATCAGCGCGATCACAGCAAGAACGATTAATGATACGATTGACATGATAATTTCCTTTCTCCTTTTTAACTGCGGGCTTAGCCCAAATACTTGATTATCGGGAGGAGCAAGCCCCTCCCCTACTTTTCTCAGGAGGAGCGCTGTTGCATGGGAATTGTAAGCCAAATCACAGATTTGGACAATTCCTCAAGCCCCTCCCCTACATATTTATTATACTTTGGACACGATCAGCTTGACGCCCTCGATCGCGGTAACAACCACACGATCTCCCGGTTCGATCAACTGACCGTCGGCGCTGCGAGCCGTCCACTTTTCGTTATCGACCTTGACAAGACCCTTGGCGTGATCGTTATCGATCGCCTCCACCACAACGGCGGATTTGCCGATATAGCGGTCGGCGTTGGTCGCCTCGGGACGTTTTCGCTTGAGCTTTTTGACCAGCGGTCGGGTCACCGCCAGCGCGATCGCCGTGACGACGACGAACACGATCACCTGAATATAGATCTGATCCGTGAACAGCGAGGTGATACACGCCGCCGCGCTTCCGATCGCGAACCACACGGATACCAGCTGGACGGTACAAGCCTCCGTCACGCCCATGACAACGGCGATGACAAGCCATATGATCGTCATTGTACTCATAAGCTACCTCCAAAAGAAGAATCCGAACGGCCCCATCGGGGGTCTGCGGTGCATGAACAGGTGTCGCCTCGGCATAAAGAACCGCGGCAGCGGCGCAAAGGGTCTGTGACACATCGGTCTGAATAGATTAAAGATCATGATCTTTGAATAACGCCTCCTTATTATCCTGTGTTTTTTCAACGGGAGAATTCTGTTTTTCGGCATGTTTTCCGACAAAGAACGAAATGATCAGCATGACGAACAGCGGGATAAAGATCACCATCATCAGCCGGTTTCCGGTGAAGATCGAGATCATCATCAATATGAAGGTGATCACACTCAGCACCGCGCTGATGGTCGTGAATGTGGATTTCTTCTGTGATCCGTACACATCCTTGTACTGGTTCGCGGAAGCCGCCACGGGTCTGTTCTTCATAAAATCGGTTTGATTGTTTTCCATCACTCTCACCTTTATTTCTGTGACTCGTCGATCACATTGATATACAATGCGTCGGCGTTCTGTTTATATCGATTTGCCATATGGGTGTTTGCCATCACCGTCAACGCCGCGGCAAGCTTTTCGGAATCGGACGTCTTGACGCTGTCATCGAGAAACGCCGCTACTCTCTGTCCGATCTGATCGGGCGGGGCGGGATCTTCCGACAGCTCCCGCGCGATATCACAGAACAGGTCATACAACGCCTCTTCGGTGATGATATCGTCGCTTTCGTCATCGGCGTCGCCGTTGACATATCGGAGCAAGCTGCCAACGCGGTCGATCTGCATACTCTCTCTGAGCTCCGAGATCAGCAGGATCCGCGCCAGATGGCGCTCCTTGTACTTCTTCCCTACCGGATGCGGAACATAGCCGCGCTTGATCCAGTTCTGGATCGTCGACGGCTCCAGTCCGCTCAAGGTGCAGACCTGACTGAGCGTTAAGCCGTCGGTCGCCCGGATCAAAGGAAGATATTCCGCTATCCTGCACGGGCTTTGAACACTTGGATTATCTATCATCACGCGACCTCCTCTTCAAGTTTACATGATTATATCACAGGTTCACGTGACTGTCAATAGTTTTCGTAAGATTATTTTTGAAAAATTTTTTATTGTCAGATTGCTCCGCTCCCATAGGATCAAGCAACGAAAAAGCCCGCCAATCATGACGGGCATCGTGCTTTTATTCAAAGGTTTTTTCGGTGATGATGGCATTATCGCCGTTGCGATAGACGACCTTCACCTTGGGATTCTCAACATCAACATAGGTTTTGAGCGTACCGGCAACAGAAGTAAAGGTAGAGCCCTTTTCCTCCAACGCCTTATCCAGTCCGGATTTGAGTTCGGCAACGCCGTTCTCATCATAGGTCTGGGTGAAGAGGTAGTCATACACCAGTGTATCATCGCCCTCCGCATAGATCGACATCTCCATGTCATCGGACTTGTTGGATTCGATCGTGGAGTTGATCTGCGACTGCACCTCGGGTGTATCCAGATACTCTTTGACGGTCGCGTAACGCTTGCCGGAAGATGAAACGCTTGAAGCTTGGGCAGCGTCAGTCTGCGAGGCGGTGGAAGAAGCCGGATCGGAAGCGGGTTCGGTATTATCCTGCTTGGGTGAGCAAGCGGCTAAGCCGACACATAACAGCGCAACAAGTAAAACACAGATGATTCTTTTCATGTGATCCTCCATTGATTGAAATTATTGATTACAGCGATAGTATATCACAGATATGAGTAAGATACAAGTTATTATATGACAACTAATGATAATCGAATCCGCTGTTCTCCCCTATCGGCTGATCCAACAGCTCGGGATGGGCGCAGATATAATGAATGAGCTTTAAGCTGCGCGCGAAGTAGAAGCCGTCGCCGATGCGCTCATCGAGCGTCGCGCCGATATCGCATACCTTGCGGATCTGCTTTGAGCCGTCGGGCATGAGGCGCTCTTCCTCATGGATCGTACCGATGGTGACCATGATGCTGTTGGTGCCGTAGTTGTTCAGATGATGATAGACGGCGGGGCATTTGATCGAGCCGAGATTGGAGAGCAGGACGGTCGCGTAGTGCGGATCACCTTCGGTCAGCGCCGCGGGATTCTTGCCCCAGAAATCGAGCCATCGCACGATCTTACAGATCAGCATGACGATCGGCCGCGGGAATGCCGCTACCTTGTCGAGCAGGTCATCGACGCCCGCCTTTTGATTACCGCGTGAGCGAACCTTTTTGACCTTGTTGACGACCATCTGACTGACGTTGTCGACGGTGTCGGTATCCTTAGGGACGAAGAACAGAAGCGCTTCTTCCGCGTGATCCTCAAACGCCAGCTTCGCTACAAACGCGACGCTGATATCAAAACGCTCATAGACGCGGCGTCCTTGCACAAAGCGGTTCATCAAAGGGCGTTCCCTGACCATCTTCGCGACTGCCGCGATCACGCAATGGAAAAATGTCGTTTTCAGATCGGGGTGCTCCGCGTTCTTTTGCTCGACATACTTCATCATTTCGGTAACGTCGATCGTATCATTCAGATACACCTCGCAGTCGGTGCGCTTCGGCCACAGACTCGCCATGATTGTCTGCAAGCCGGACACCTTGACGCGGCGGCCGTCTCGGCGATCGCCCCATCTTCTTTTATACTTGTTTTGATTCCCAGCCATAGTCTTCCTCTGTCTTGTATTTTTATATCTTATATCTCATACACCTTACCGCGCTTCAGTGCCGCGGCAGGAATACCGCTGCGTATCAGCTTCGCGGTGAATTCCACCGTATCGATATGCCTCGTCATCGGCGGGAAGGTGTTGTCATAGTGATCCAGATAGATCCGTTTCGGTTGGAGCTTATTGATGATCGGCACCACCGTGCGCGCGGGATCGGACGTCCCTTGGAACGGCAGGATCAGCACATCGGCGCCGGTCGGGTACGCGGTATTGATATCCAGCCCCATACTGCCGAGCAGCTGGATACGCTTGCCCTCCGCTTCGATCTCATAAAAGAGCGTCTCACCGTTCTCCGCGTACAGGCGGTTGAGCTTGATCAGCTCATATAGGCGCTTGGGATACAGAAAGGTATCCCACTTGAATATGGTCTTGAGCATGATGCCCAGATCAAAGCGGCAATGTCTGCCCTGATAGACGCGAATGGTAAAGTTGCCGAGCTGAAAGGTCGCACCGGGGATGATCACCCGGAGCTGTTCGCGCTCCATGCCGCGTTTCATCAAGGTTTTACAAGGAGCGCTCGTCGCGTAGATCAAGGTATCGGACTTTTGATACAATCTCGGGATGTCGAGGATATGATCAAAATGTCCGTGCGTCACCAGAACGGAATCCGCGGTGCGGTATTTGACCGCGTGCAGTTTTCTGCGGCAGGTCGTCTCATGCAGAGGGATGGTCAAAAAGGGATCGAACGCGATCCTATAGCCCTCGGATTCGAGTAGGATCGACGCGGTGCCGTGCCAGCTCAGTTTCATGCTTTTGCCTCCTCTTCTGCGTTTGCTTCTTCTTCCAGCTTACGATAAGCGACCTTGCCGACCAGCGTCTTGGGCAACTCGTCACGGAAGATGATCTCCTTGGGTAACGCGTACTTGGCGATATGCAGCTCGAGCTCATCCATGATCTTCTGTTTCAGCGCGTCCGTCGGCTCGACACCGTCGTGCAGGACGATATAGGCGCGTACCCGCTGCATACGGCGGGGATCCTTGACGCCGATGACACAGCTGTACGCCACCTCATCCACGCCGTCGATCACATTCTCGATCGCCCCGGGATAGACGTTATAGCCGTTGGTGATGATCATGCGCTTGATACGCTGTTTGAAATAGACATAACCGTCCTCGTCCATGTAGCCGAGGTCGCCGGTATAGAGCCAGATGTTGCCGTCGGCGAGTCGGCGCAGGGTCTTTGCGGTCTCTTCGGGATTTTTCAGATAGCCCTTCATCAAGGTCGGACCGCGCAGGATGATCTCGCCCTCTTCACCAAAGGGCAAAACATCGTCGGTACCGGGTCGGACAATCTGATAGACCATATCGGGGAACGGCAGTCCGATGCTGTTCTCACGATATTCATTGGTCGGGGTCAGACAGCTCGCGGTGACACATTCGGTCAGCCCGTAGCCCTCGCGCACCTGGATATGGGCGTTGTGCTCATGCAAAAACGCATCGATTTTACGCTTGAGCTCGACGGAAAGTGAATCGCCGCCGCAGAACATCCCGAACAGATAGGACAGATCCTTCCCTTCCAGCTCGGGCAAATGCAAAAGCGCCTCGAATATCGTGGGGACCCCGGCGATGAAATTCGGCTTTTTTTGCAGCAGCGCCTTGGCGTAGGTATGTTTATTGAAGGTCGGCATCAGCATACACAGCGCGCCGAGCACCAGACCGACATGAATGTTGATACCCAGTCCGAAGCCGTGGAACATCGGCATACAGCTGAGCAGCTTCATACCGCGCTTGGTGTCAAAGTTCAGCGCCTCAAAGCCCTGCATCGCCAATGCGTTGAAGTTGAAATCGGTCAGACAAATGCCCTTAGGCTGTCCCGAAGTACCGCCGCTGTAGAGGATGACCGAGGTGCGATCCTGTTCAAAGGGTTCATTTTCTACGGACTCGATCCGATCCGCGCCCTTGAGAAAGTCCTTATAGAGCATCCCGTAATCGGTGTTCGGGTATTTCATATAATCCTTGCCCTTTTTGACAAAATAGGCAACGGACAGGAAAAAGGGCAGTTCATCCTGCATGCGGCAGATGATCGCCTTCACGGGATGATCGGCGTTGTCGATCGCGTTCTGGACGGTCTCGCAAAACAGGTCGATCGTGACGATCGCTTTGCTCTCGCTGAGGTTCAGATAATAGGTGATCTCATTCTGCGCGGACTGGGGATGGATCATGTTAGCGATCGCGCCGATCCGGTTCAGCGCGTAAAAGCATTCCACGGTCTGCGGCGTGTTCGGCATACACAGCGTCACCGCGTCACCCTTTCGGATGCCCAGCGCCTTGAACGCCTTGGCACAGCGCTCGATGCGTCGGATCAGCTCTCCGTAGGTGATCAGCCTGCCGTAGAACTCCAAAGCGTTATCCTTCGGATTGATATTGGCACAATTCTCCACCATCTGATACATCGTCAGGCGGGGATAATCGATTTGATACGTTTCACTCATGTATTTGCCTCTTTGCAATTGACGTTAACAGCTATATGATAAACAATATTTGAAATAATGTCAATCGATTCGACACAATCCGCTGTTGAAAACACCCTTTGCTTGACTTATCCGAGGGAAAGTATTATTATGTAAAAGTCGAACACTATCAATCTGATTCGGCATGAAAGGACTATTATTATGAAACTCGACCCGATTGTAATATCGCTGCTGGACACCGATCTGTATAAATTCAATATGGATCAGGTCATCTTCCATAAGCATACCGACCTGTGCGGCAAATACTATTTTAAATGCCGCAACAAGGACGTCAAGTTCACGCAGGAAATGCTCGACGAGATCAACTCCCAGATCGACCATCTGTGTACCCTGCGATTCAGAAAGGATGAGCTGGATTATCTGCGCTCTATCCGCTTTATCAAAAACGACTATGTGGAATTCCTGCGCTTATGGCACCCGATCCGCGAGTATGTCAACGCCTCGCTGAGCAAGGACGGCGAGCTGGAGATCATCATAGACGGTCCCCTCTTCTCGGCGATGCAGTTCGAGATCCACCTGCTCGAGATCGTCAACGAGGTCTACTTCCGCATGTCATACGATTATGACACGCTGCTAAAATCCGCCGAGGAAAAGCTCAGTGCGAAGATCGAGGCGCTGAACGACGGCACCTATACCTTCAAGTTTGCCGAATTCGGCTGTCGCAGACGCCTCTCGCGCGAGTGGCAGGACGTCGTGGTGCGCCGACTGTCCACCGAGACAGATAAATGTATCGGCACCTCCAACGTCTATCTCGCGATGAAATACAACCTGACCCCCATCGGCACCTACGCGCATGAGTTCGTACAGATGTATCAGGGCATCGACCGCTATCCCCTCGCCTACACCAACCACTACGCGATGCGCGACTGGTACGACGAGTATGACGGCGACAACGGTACCGCCCTGACCGACACCATCACCACCGATCTGTTCCTGATGGACTTCAATCGCTCCAATGTCAACAACTACAACGGTGTGCGCCATGATTCCGGCGATCCGTATGAATGGGGCGAGAAGATCATCAAGCACTACGAGAGCTACGGCGTCGACCCCAGGACAAAGCTGCTGCTGTTCTCCGACAGTCTGAACTTTGACCGCGCGCAAAAGCTCTTTGACTACTTCAAGGACAGAGCGAAGGTCAGCTTCGGCATCGGCACCTACTGCTCCAACGATACCTGCGTCGATCCGCTCAACATCGTCATCAAGCTGCAGTATGTCAACGGAAAGCCCGTCGCGAAGCTCAGCGACAATCCCGAGAAGAGCATGTGCCACGACGCGGATTATCTCAAATACCTCAAACGCTCCGTCGCCTTCCGTCTGAAAAGAGAAACATTGTGATCGGTTGAATCTACCACAGCATGAATACCTCGCAATGACGATGATAATAGGTTGAGATCGCCGCGGCTTGGATGCCCCGCAATGACGATGATAATAGGTTGAGATTGCCACGGCATGAATGCCTCGCAATGACGATCGTATACAGATGAAAACCCCGCCGTTCATTCATTCGGCGGGGTTCGTTTTATACCGGTTATTTCTCTCTCAGTTTTACCTTGACAGTAGTATCCAACTCATAAATGTTGTCCAGTGAAGCTAAATAACGCTGGATCGCGGTCGCGTCGGTGATCGAAAGTTCGTCGTCGGTCACAGCGGCACGCAGTGCCATATGACCATCCTCATTCTGAACGGAAAGACCGGCCAGCACGCGCTGGATCGTCGTCGCGTCGAGCACATCCAAAGCGCCGTTGCCGTCGGCGTCACCGCGCAGATACTCATAGCTGAACAGATCATAATGATCAAACAGCCACGAATTGCGCTCATTGAGCCAGTTCTTAAGAAAATCGAGGT
Organism: Ruminococcus difficilis; assembly: GCF_016680995.1. Next base: position 33,687 of record NZ_JAEQMG010000149.1, read on the forward strand.
TGAGCTGATAGGTCGCGAGAGGCGGCTTCTGGTAGTTATACCAATGTCTCGAGACTCTCCACACCGTCCAGTTGCGGTCAAAGATATCCTTGGATTCATTGCTCCATGTATCCAAAAGACCGTTCTCGACAAAGAGGCTCACCATATAATCATAGTTCTCCTCATACGCCTTTTTGACCTCATCGACAAACCAGCTCTTTCTGCCGATATACTTGTAGAAGTTCTTGGTATCCTGCAGAATATCGTCTGTCTTCGCGGTGTTTCTGGCGTGAGCCGAAACGAGATCGGCATTCGTATTGCCGGTGGACATATCGTAATCCCACGCGGGACCCGCATAGAGCTTGCCGTCCTTATAGAAGAAGAACACGGAGCTCTCATCAAAATCCATGGTTTTAAAGAACTCGTTGAGCAGATAGAATTTGACGAAGGACGGAACATCGATCACTTCTTCGATCTCTTCCCTGCTGCCGTTCCTCATCGTATCGGTGACAGCGGTCAGGGTTTCGGTGATGTAATTGAGCTGATCCTCATCCGGCTCGTCGGGATCACTCGCGATAAAGCGCAGACCGTCGACCGTAAAATAGGTCACGTCCGGTTCCAGACGCGTCCTCTCATACTCGATCAAAAAGTCCTTTTTGCCGTCGTTGGACTCGATGTCGATATTGACGCGCTCCTTACCCTCCTGGACCGGTTCGACGAGCTCATAACAGCCGCGGTAGGAACCGTCGAGAAACACCTCGACAAAGCGGTGCTCGGAGGTATACGGCAAGCCGAGATGGTGAGCAAACTCAAAGCCCATATAATTGCGCAGCATCGTAGGGTCAAACGTGTTCGCGAGCAGCACCCACTTTTTCCCTTTACCCATTCCGAGAACATCCTTTTTTTTCTCGAATTTGAAGGTATAGGCTTTCTTACCGATCGCAGCCATCGCGGTGGTGTTGCCACGCACCTTAAAGGAACAGCTGTCGCTGAGCACCGAACCATCCGTATCGGTGATACTGATAGACGCGTTCTGATAGCCGTCCTCTTTTTGCAGAGTGGTTCCGTTGCCGTTTTCGGTCGTCACAACGATACGGGGAACAATGATGGGATCGTCGAGCGTCACGCCGGTCGAAGCAAGATCCGCATCGGTCTTTTTGAAACCATCGATAAAATATGTCGCGTCATCGGGCACGACGGGTTCGGGTTCACCGAAGAACAATGTGTCTTCGGCAGACGCGTGAAATGCCGCTAAAGATACTGTCATCATGACGCAAAGAAGCATCGATACAATTCTTTTCATCATACAATCACCATTTTTCAGAATACAGGTTTCGGGAACCATCATTATTTAAACACTTGCTTGATACGAAAGATAACGCGTTTGAGCGGCATAAAGTCGCAATAAAGGTGCGCGTAGATACGGTTCTTGGTGCTGTACACCGAGATGGTCTCTCCGTTGCGGATGATATCTGTCAGGACGCCGATAATATGCCTGTCGGTGATGCCCGACTCTGTTCCCACGCGATTATCGCCGCAGATCAGGTAATCATCCTTACGCACCTTGAGGATGCGGTGCAGGACATACTGACCGCTGTCGCGCTTATAGAGCGGAATATCCAGCCGCTTCAGCGGAAGCTCGGGGCGTTTGATGACCAGCAGATCACGCGGTTTGATCAGCGGATACATGCTGTCACCGACATTGGTGTAAATGAGCGTGCCTTTTTCTGCGAGCACCTCTTCAAAGGTCGACTTACTCATCGATCGCTCCGATCGTGCGCAGCTTTGCGATCACATCGGCGATATCGGCGCGCATATCGGCTTCATCACCGTCATATTTTTCTTTTAAAGCAATAAGGATCTTTTCTTCCGTCGTTTCTTCCGCCAAGCAATTCAATATCGTATCCACCGTTTTGTTGCCCTGCACCAGACCGTGAAAGTCAGCCTCGGCAGTCGGCACCAAAAGGGTCTCATCTCCGACATTGTGTACAATAAAGTCTTTTTTCAGTTTCATTTTGTCACATCTCCGAGCATAATATGCTACTATCATACATGATATGATACATTTTTACAAGTCTTTTTGCTGTTTCTTTTCTATATTCACGATCCCAGAGCCGATCGATAAAAGCGCAGGATCGATTGGATATACTCGTGATCGAGCAGATTGCTTTGATCGAGATCAACAGGCGTATCATCCTTGTGCGATAACCGATAGCTGAGCGCGTCCTTTGACAGCCACATGCCGGTGTGACCGCTGCGGAGCGTTTCCTCACACAGGTTGACGCTGATATTTGTTCGCTCGGATTCATCGAGCGTCGTACTCAGACGTTGGGAGCGCGGCACACGCTCATCATCCGCGCCCTCATATACGGCTACAGGCGTCGACACGCTGTTGATGCACGCGGAGGCTGTTTGACAATTGCCGAACAACAGCTGATTTTCCAATAGCAAAAACGGATATTCCACATCGGCGAGGATCCCGACATAGGAGCGTGCGGAATCCCGCATCAGCTGTACGGGATGGTCAAAGCCCGAAACAATAACCGCCGCCTTGACCCGATCGTCATCCAGACAGGTCGCCGCCGCGTATCCTCCCGCGGAATGACCGTACAACAGGATCGGCAGCTTTGATAATCGTTCATCATCGGCAGTGAAGCGAAGCGCCGCGCGCAGATCAGCCGCGGGTTGGGATAATCCGCCCTTCCCGCTGCCCTCGCTCTCCCCTACACCGGTCGCGTCATAGCATAATACAGCGTAACCGCAGTCGACAAATTCTTTCATCTCAGACAGATGAGATGAGCCGCCGTCACCGATGCCCGCCGCGATCACAACCAGCGCTTGAGGCTCATCGGGCGCAAAGCAATAACCGATCAGGGTGTTGCTGCCGGAGGGGAAGCTGATCCGTTGATAGGAATAACCATCCGATTCCATCTGTGAATAAGAAAAGGCGAATTCACTCGGCGTATCACTGCGGGGAAACGCCGTATGGAAGAAAATCACGGTCACCGCCATGGAGAGCACAGAGAATGAGAGGATAAAGATCAAAAGAGCAGAAAGCACCCGTTTCACATATTTATTTCGTTTCATATGTATTACTGTTTTTCAAAAAAAACCAGACATTCTTATCGGTCTGTTTTTCCGCAATACTTCGTTGTCGTCCTTGCTAGGCGCCAGCCTAGCGGCGTCCTTCGCCTCGTCTTGCGAAAACCATCCTCGATAATAAATATCTACTTTCTATTGAAACCAGTATATAACACTCCTCTCTGTATCATATCCGTGACTGACAGTATTATGCGCAAAAAGCAAAAACCGGGGACAAAGAATTGCCCCCGGAGAATTTTGATTAATAGTAATAATAGACACTGCCGGCAGCGGCGATCACAATGATCAGCCATATGACAAAGAACACCGTCAGTACGATACCCAGAATAAAACCGATCGTACCTAAGATACTGCCGACCTTTGCGCGACCGACCAGAGGATAACTCATCATATATGTCTTTGCCTTACTTCTTGCAATAGCGCCGAAAACGATACCGAGGAAAGACAGATAGAAAGATGAACCAAACGCAATCGCCAAAATACCGAAGGTCAGGCAGGACTTGGACATTTCGCGCTCATTGGGATCCTCTGCCACAGCACCCACGTTATACTGCTGCGCATACTGCGGCTGAACCGGCGGCGCAGGTTGTGCGGGCTGTGGTTGGGCATACTGCGGCTGAACCGGCGGTGCAGATTGTGCGGGCTGCGGTTGGGCATACTGCGGTTGAACCGGCTGAGAGCTCTCATACTGCGGGCGCATCGGTTTGGGCTCGATCGGCGGCTGTACCGGTTGAGGTTGAGGCTGTACCGGCTGAGGCGGCGCAGGCTGCGGCTGCTGAACCGGCTGTGCATACTGCGGTTGAGCCGGTTGCGGCTGTTGAACCGGCTGTGCATACTGAGGCTGAGCCGGTTGCGGTTGTTGAATTGGCTGTGCATATTGCGGCTGTGCGGGCTGATTGGCAGAATAAGGATTCTGCTGTGCGGGTTCATCGTCTACCAGCATGGTTTGGATCTCAACCTCAGCTCCGCATACAGCGCAAACCTTATCGTTGATATTGATCTCATTTCCACAATGATTACATTTCATCTTCATTTCTCCTATCGTACCTGATTCGTATCAATATATTGACAGAGGTTATATGTTGTGTGATCAAGCCATTCCGACAAATAAAGCCAATGTCCAAAATGCCGTAACGATAATGCTGATCACAAGTCCGATAATACCGAGTATTCTGCCTGTCTTGGCGCGTCCGGAGCCGGTGGACGCAACTCGCGCGTAATTGGAGGATTGTTTGATTGCCATCGCCCCAAAAACAATACCGATAATCGAGAAAAAGAACGGAAGCCAACAGCAACATAAGGATGTGATACCAAAGCCTAACGCCCTGCCGGCATAACCGTTTGCCACAGGATCCGGAGCGGGATTATATGAAGCACCGTACTGAGCGGGTTGACCGTACTGCGGCTGCACAGGCTGACCGTACTGCGGCTGAGCGGGTTGACCATACTGTGACTGTACCGGCTGACCGTACTGAGGCTGTACCGGCTGACCATACTGCGGCTGTGCAGGCTGACCGTACTGCGGCTGTGTGGGCTGAGCATACTGAGGTTTCGTATCCTCGATCGGCTGACCGTTGATCGTCGCTTCATTTACCGCACCGCATACACCGCAAAACTTTGCGTTGGGTTCCATTTCGTTTCCACAATGCTTACAAATCATGATTATTTCACCTTTTTCATGCAATACCGCACATTTGAATAATGCGAATCTGCCATATTCTTTTACGTCAATATTATTATTTCTCAAACAGCAGAGACATAATAGAAGAATGTTATCACCATCGTCACAATACTGAGGATCAATCCCACTATTCCCAATATCCTACCGGTCTTGGCTTTTCCCTCCAAGGGATAATTCAAAGCATAATTCTTCGCTTTGCTCATTGCGATAGAGCTGAAGATAATACCTAACAACGGGATCAACATAGAGAATACCAGCCCGAGGATACCGAATTTCAAAACGGAGCTTGCCAGCTGATCCTGCGTATACTGACCGTACTGAGGTTGTGCAGGCTGACCATACTGCGGCTGCACAGGCTGACCATACTGGGGTTGTACAGGCTGACCGTACTGTGACTGTACAGACTGACCGTACTGCGGCTGAGCGGGTTGACCGTACTGTGACTGTACCGGCTGACCGTACTGCGGCTGCACAGGCTGACCATACTGGGGTTGTGCAGGCTGGTCGTACTGCGGCTGAGCGGGTTGACCGTACTGTGACTGTACCGGCTGACCGTACTGTGACTGTGTGGGCTGAGCATACTGAGGTTTAGTATCCTCGATCGGCTGACCGTTGATCGTCGCTTCATTTACCGCACCGCATACACCGCAAAACTTTGCGTCGGGCTCCATTTCGTTTCCACAATACCTACAAATCATGACTAACCTCCTGAAATAGTTGATTGAACGGCGATCGAGAATCGATGCAACCTCAGCAGCCATCCAATACTGTATCATTCCGTCTTTTGCTATGCCGACACAACAACGAACCCTCAATCGGCAACAACACAAAACGGATCATTTACCTTAACATTATATCTCTAATTGATCAAAAAAGTCAATAACAGTTTCGTCATATCTTCGGGTCGCGTTGATACGCACGCGCGAATGAGCGCCCTTTTCGAACCAGACCAGCTTCTTCTCGCTTTTACAGCGATCATATACCTGCTGTACCTCAGACGGCAGAGAAAAAACATCCTCCTTGCTGTGCAGGAAAAGGATCGGTTTTTTGAGCTGATCGATCCGATACAAGGGTCCGTCATGCACAACGTCGGCACCCGCGAAAATACGGATGTACAGCGTCACGAGGAAGGTCGCGGGCTGAACGGGATGATGACCGTCGATCAGATGGTTGACAAACGAATCCTTGAAGGTGGTGAACATTCCTTCCGCCGCCATCGCCTTGAAGTAATCGGGGCAGTCGGGCGAGCATAAGGCGAACAATCCGACGCAGGATCCGATACAGATGCCGTGGATCACGATGCTTTTTTGATGAAAGCGATCATGGAGCAATTCGCCCCAACGCAGGATATCACGGTATTCCTTGGCGCCGAGCGACAAGTACTTGCCCTCGGACAGACCGTGGGCACGGTTGTCGATCACGAGGATGTTATAACCGAGTCGGCGGTACGGCTCCGCGAAATAATAGGAGTACAACAGCGATTCCATGCGTCCCGCGATGATGATCACCGAGGTATCGGAACCGAAGTCGAAATATTCTCCGACCAGCTTGAGTCCGTCGCTGACGACCTCGACCGGCTGTTTTTGTGAATGATACTGCTTCTCCCACTCGATGCCGATATCAAACATCCTCTTATACTCCTCGTCATCGGGAATACTGCACTCTCTGCCCCATTTCTTCTTTGATGTGCGCACCAGAAGAACCGAGTAGAGATAGTAAGCGAGGATCGGCAGGGGCAGAAGCCCCAATATGATGACCGCGATAACGATCCAAATCCAAATTGGCATAATCTCTCCTTAGGCTAAGCCGATGATCCAGTGATAGATCTCCTGACCGCCGTCGATACATTCAAAGTCCATCAGCGGATAGCGGGCTGAGAGGCTCTCGCACAGCTCATCTCCCCTATCCTCGTCAACACCCGTTCCGCGAAAGATCACACAGGTCTCTTTCTCTTCGATATCCTCGATGGCGGCAATCGCGTCGAGGATCGTTTTGGCATAGTCGGAACCGACGCTGACGATCTCACCGTCGAGCAGCGCGATCTCGTCGCCCTTGCGGCAGCTGATCTGATGATAGCTGTAATCGCGTGAGGCGACCGTCTGGCTGACGGTGGCGATATTCTCGATACCGCTCTTCATCTGTGAAACACGGAACGGCGCGTCATCGCTGTCCGGAACATCCATCGCCATGGCAAAGTAGCCCTGCGCGACGCTTCCGGACTCGATCACGGTGATATGGCGGCGTTTGGAAAGCTCGACTGCCTGATGCGCGGCGAGGATGATATTGGGATTGTTCGGCAGGATCACGATTTCGTCGGCGTCGAGCTCATCGAACGCCTCTAAAAACTCCGCCGAGGAGGTATTCATCGTGGTACCGCCGTCGATGACGATATCACAGCCGAAATCCTCAAACAGCTTTTTCATTCCCTCACCGTTGACGACCGCGATCACCGCAAGAGCCTTGTGCTCCTTCTTCTTCGCGATCTCCAGATCATGCTCGTTGTGCTGTACCTGCATATTCTCCATCTTGAAGGTCAAAAACTCGCCGTACTGCTGTGCGAAGGCGATCACCTTGGCGGGATAGAGCGTATGGATATGCACCTTGACGCGCATACCGTTGACAACGACCGCGATCGAATTACCGAAAAAGCGCAGCTCCGAGATAAAGCTCTGTTTGTCGAACTCCTGTTTGTAGCGGGAATTCGTCAGACGCTGGAGAATGAACTCCGTGCAGTAGCCGTCCGAAAACTCGGAGGTCTCATTGAACAGCGAGAGATCGACCAAGGGCTGGTGCGTTATCGGCGCGGGCACCTCAACAGGGTCGATGACCTCGCCGTACAGGCACTTGAGCATTCCCTCGGTGATCAGGATAAAGCCGTAGGCGCCGCTGTCGACCACGCCTGCTTCCTTGAGCACGCTGAGCATCTCGGGCGTATAGGACAGGGTCTTGCGCATCTCGGCGATATACATCGACAGGATACTTTCGATCGAGGAGTTGCGCGTGATCTGGGTGCGGATATGCTCGATGCCCTCCCGCGCGACGGACAGGATCGTGCCCTCGACCGGATGCACGACCGCCTCATACGCGGTGCGATAGCCGCGGATCAGTCCCGCGCGCAGCTCACCGGGTCCGATGATCGGCGTACGTACCAGCTCATCCGCAAGGCCGCGGTAAAACTGCGACAGGATCACGCCGGAATTCCCGCGCGCGCCGAGCAGCATCCCGTCGGAAAGACTGCGCAGATAGGCGCCGGCGTGTTCATCGGACTCCGCGTAGCGGATGCCGTTGCCGAGGGTCAGCGCCATATTGGTGCCGGTATCGCCGTCGGGAACGGGAAAAACGTTGAGGCGATTGACCTCCTCCTCATGCTGTTGGAGGTACGCGAGCCCGTTATTCATCATTTTTTCCAGATGGATTCCGTTGATTCTTCTCATAGACATTCCTTATAAACAAGGTTTATGGACACGATAACTTACTTTCCTTCGGAAATAAACTGTTCGATCAGGGCGCGTTCGGTGCTCAGATCATCGGAGATCGGTTTGCCGACATAATATGCCGCCATCAGTCCGGGGCCGACGTTGATACCGCAGAACGGATACACATCATTGATATAAACCGCCTTAGGGTGGAATTTGTCTTCGATCATCTTCTTATATACCTCTGCCTGCGGATAACGGCAGGACTGGGCGATGAAGATCACCTGATCCTCGGGGTTCTCAATGGTCGCTTCGATGTATTTCAGCAGAACAGCATACGCCGCCTTAGCGCCCTTTGCCTTACCGAGCACGGTGGTCATGCCGCCGGAATCGAATTCGCCGATAGGTTTGATACCGGCAAGGGTGCCGAAGAACGCCTTGGGATGCGTCAGTCTGCCCTTCTTGGCGACAAAGCTCAGATCATCCAGCCATCCCGCCTGATGGAAGCGATTCTTGTTCTGTTCCAGATAATCGCAGACCTCTTCAAAGCTCTTGCCCTCACTGCGCAGCATCGCCGCGTGCACGACCATCAAACCGAAGCCGGGACCGTAGCGCATGGAGTCGACCAGTCGGATCTTGGCGTCAGGGTATTGGACAAGGATGTTTTTGCGGGCAGTGGTCGCGAAGTCGAGCGAGCCGGACATCGCGCTCGAAATGGTGATGCAGATAATGGGCTTGCCGTCTTTCACGTAAGCCGTAAACGCCTTTTCATATTCCGCCGTGTTCGGGGGCGCGGTCGCGAAATCGGACGGATTCTTTTTCAGATCCGCGTAAAAATCCTCGCGGGTCACATCCTTCCATTCCATAAAGCTGGGAACATCGCCCTTACCGGGCAGGACAAGATGTCCGTCGATGATCTTGACGTCATATTTTTTCTGGAATTCGGCGGAGAGGTCACAGCCGGCGTCCGCCATCAAAATAAAATCGTTCATAAGAGTCTCCTTTGTATTTGCAGATAGAGAAATCTATCGGATTCACGATCTTGTAAGATTGTTACATATTATATTAGTCTTATTTGAAATATGCCTGAAGAAAGTCAGTCATCGCCGTCGTCACCTGATTCTCATCGGTGCAAAAGGCGGTCGTATGACCCGCCCCTTCGACAACGACAAACTTCTTTTTTGAGGAACATGCCTCATAGTTTTTACGTCCCTCTTCCAGAGATACGGTCGGATCTGCCGTTCCGTGGAAAAAGAGGATCGGTTTTTTGGCGTGCCGCAGATGATCCGTCGTCTTCTCGCGGATATCGATCTTCTGCTCCTTTTGGCAGAGCCATCGGATATACGGGATCAACAGCGGCGGCAGGTGCATACGCTTCGCGTCGCTCAAAAGCTGGTTTTCCGCGGAAATAAAGCCGCAGTCGATCATCATGCACGGCACACGATCCTCAGTCAGCGTGTCGGAGAGATACGCAAGCGTAGAGCCGCCCATCGACGTACCGTACAGCAAAACACGCTGTTTGCCGTCCCGCTTCAACACCTCATCGAGCCATACCGCGACGTCGTCCTTTTCACGCAGCCCCATTCCGCAGCGATCTCCGCCGCTGCAGCCGTGGGCGCGCTGAAAGATCACCAGCACGTTAAAACCCTGATCACAGAACCACCGAGCGGGCGATACCAGATTGACATAGGGATCGGCATTGAAGCCGTGTACCATGATCACGGTGCGGTCACTGCCGTTGTCATACAGATCACCGCATAGGATCACGCCGTCCTTTGCTTTCACCTGTACGCGTTCATATCCCCGATCACGCAGATAACGATAATCGCGCATCATACGCTCCTTAAACGGTTCGATCGCGGGCTTACTGAGCTTTTCATCATCCAGCGGCAACACACGGTGTCTGCCGAAAATCGAGCGGTAACACACGATGCCGGGCGCGATCCAGAAGATGATCACCAGCAAAATGACGGCAAGAACAATATAGAGTAGTATCATAAACCTTCCTTGTTTTCATGAAAGCGCATCCATTTACGGCGCACCTCCAGCTCCTGTTCGGATATCTTTTTGCCGAACACGATCTCGTTGACAAAATGCTCGCAGTTGTTGTGGATCAAATTATAGCTGCCTTCGCCGATCCGCGCTCGTGCGGCGGATACCGTCTTGTCGGGGCTTTGGCGCTTGCGTTTTTCATTTAATGTCAGTTGCGCTGTTTCGATCATATTACCGCAGGAAAAAACGTCGATATCGGTAGCGAGCACCTTGATATCCTGCTGATTCTTCAGATTCTCCGCTGTCGGCGGCAGTCCGAACGCGATCACCTCATCCTCTGAGGCAAAGATCCCGTAGTGATAAACGGAACCCAGCTTGACGCGGATGATGTCGCCGTACTGACACTCACGATATACCCACTTCATTTTAGCCTTGCCTCGATATAACTGACGACGTCGCCGATGGTTTCAAAGTCATTCATCGACACATTGTCGAACACGATACCGAAGCTCTCTTCGATGGCGATCACCATGTAGAGCACCGATACCGAATTAAAGCCCAGATCCGTGACGAGCTTGGTGCTCTCGTCACATTTTTCGATCACAGCCCGGTTCTTATTGTCGGCAAAAAGCAAAATCTCTTTCAGCTTTTCAAAAATCTCTGCTCTGCTCAGCATTTTTTGTACCTCTTTATCTTCATACTGGGAGTACGTTCAAAATCGGAATCACGAATGATGATGCGTGACACCCGCTGGAACGTCGGCAACGTGTTGTTGATCTTTTCCAGCTCAACAGTCAGGTGCTGTCCGACGTTTTCAATACCGAGTCGGGCGATCTCCGGCATACGGGGCACGACCTCGAGCGCCAAGATATGAACGCCGTTCTCGGTCACATCCTCATACACCTGCGCGTCCTGTATCAGGCTCAGTTCAAGGAACTTGACCTCCAATTCCGCGGGAGAGATATTCTCGCCGGAGGGCAGGACGATGATCTCCTTGATACGGCCGGTGATATAGAGGAAGCCCTCCTCGTCGATCCGAACCAGATCGCCGGTGCGGAAAAAGCCGTCCTTGTCATAGACGCCGTCTTCCTCTTCTCCGACATAGCCGGACATCATATTCCTGCCCTTTAAGAGCAGTTCGCCGTCGACGATCTTGTACTCCTGATTCGGATACATCAAGCCGACGGATTCGGGCTTGGTGAGATACGCGGGATTACCGGATACCAGATTGGCGCTTTCGGTCAAGCCGTAGCCCGGCAGCAGCATGATATCGAATTCCTTTTTGTATTCCTTGATCAAATAAGGCGGTACCGGCGCCGCGCCGCAGATGATGGCTTTGAGCGAATCGCCGAGCATATTCTTTTTGAACTTTTTGGAAAGGTTCAGCGCCATTTCCGCCAGTGCGGGCACCGCTACCAAAATGGTCGGGCGGAACATTGCGATATCGCGGAACATATCTTTATTGTTGCGGCAGATGAACAATGTGGAACCGGTATAGAGCGAAGTGGTCAGGTTACGGATCAAGCCGAACACATGGGATAAGGGCAGGATCAGTAAATAGCGTTGGTTGAATACATCCTGATAACCGTAACAGCCGTTCACCGTACCCTGCATGACAGCGGCGTTACTAAGCAGCGCGCCCTTACTTTTGCCGGTCGTACCGCCGGTGAACATGATGACGCACGGCGTATCACCCGAGGGGAATACCATTTCGGACATGGTATTGCCCTGTGTATCGGACGAGATCAGCGCCACATCGGGGCGCTTTGACGCTACGATTGCCGTATTCTCACTCAGCGACGGATGATAGATGATCGCATCCAGCGCGTACTTCATCGTACAGCCGAACACCGTCATCTGATCGAGCTGAGCGGGCAGGATCACGGCGGTATAGCCGAGTGTCGTCACCGCCAGAAACGCGCGAACAAAATCATAGGAGTTCGGGCAGTAGACGCCGACGCGCAGACTTTTATCATCATCGCTTTTGATGACTGTGCGCAGGCGGCTGACGTCCGCTTCGATATCAGCATAGGTATAGCGTTTACCGTCATCCTCGATCGCGACAACGTCAGGATAAGCGGTTACGGAATCCCGCCACATCTCGGACACGCTGTCTTTGTCGACGATGCGGTCGAACTGCTCGGGATCGGTATATTGTTTGAAGATTTCCTTAGTCGGACTAAACATGATTTCCTCCGTTCTTATTTATATCTTTATATCGGTTGAGATTGCCGCGGGGATAAACACGCGTGTTTACCCCTCGCAATGACTTTTTTTAATCAAACGATCAGTGCTGAAAGGCGATCGCTTTGAGTTCGTTTTCTTTTTCAAACAGGCGGTTGGTGATCGCTTCGATATCGGACATCGACGGACGGCCCGCGTACAGCTTATTGATATCGATCGGCTCGCCGATGACGACGCGCAGTCTGGATGAGCGAGGCTTATGCTCACGCACATAGACGGGTACGATCGGCACCTTGGCGCGCATGGACATCAGCACCATGCCGCTTTTGAATTGGCGCATCTCGCCGGAGCCGTCGTTGATATGACCCTCCGGAAACATCGAGACCAGATCGCCGCCGGTCAGATGATCGTTGATGACCTTCATCGTCTGAAAGCCGGTGTTCTTTGTATCGATTGGGATACACATGACGCGATCCAAAAACCACTTTGCCTTGGTATCGTAAAACTCTTGATTGATGATAAAATGATGGCGGCGGTACCAGATCGCCAGCATCACATAGACGGGATCAAAGAAGCAGTTGTGGTTGGAAATAACCAGCGCGCCGCCTTTGATCTTCTGTTTTGCCGTTTCGTTCTCATACATAATCTTCGGTCGATACCACAAGAGCGTCGGGAGCGCTCCCGTCACTCTGACAAAATCGACAAAGAAGTATTTGAGAGAAAACAGCTTTGCTTTATTCGGTTGATTGTTCATGCAGTAATTTTCCTAAATTAATGGTTTTGTTCCTCATCAGGTCGGTCAGCGCAGCGATATTCTCTTTATCGCTCAGCGCGGGATCGGCGACCTGCGAGGGAATGATCGGCGTGCCGATGATCACGCGGGCACGCTCTTTGAAATTGAAGTACAAACCGTTGGTCACCATCGGGATGATCGGCGTATCGGTCATCAGCGCGAGATACGCCGCGCCGGTCTTGAACGGCAGCGGTCGGGGTTCATCCTTGCGCGGCAATCTGCCCTCGGGACAGATACCGATCACCCCGCCTTTACTCAGGATCTTCTCACACTTAGCCATAAAGGCAAAATCGTGGGAATCACGGTCGACATAGATACCGCCGAGCATCTTCAGGAAGGTGCCCAGTATCGGCTTCTTCATCACAAGCTCCGACATCTGGAACCGCAGGGTACGTCCGAAGAAGACGAACATCGCGACAGGATAATCGTAGACGGAAAGGTGGTTCGAGATGACGATCGCTTTTCCCTTGATGCGGCGGGATTGCACCGCCTTATTCTCATAATATATCTTCTTGCGAAAACACAGGAGCTGGATCGGCCAGCCCGTGAGCTTCACAAACCAGTTAAACAAACAATAAAACATAATCAATAACCAGATCGGGATCGATAACAAACAGCTTACAGTATCTCGGACAGATAACGGTGGAACGCGGCGACGGTGGACAGATTCTGCTCCGTCGATATTTTGACGGAGAATTCAGTTTCCATCGCGGCGATCATGCCGAAATAATCGAGCGAAGTGCCGCCCAGATCGAGAAAGAAATCAGCGCTGTCGGCGATATCCTCCGCAGAGCGATCCAGCGCCGCGGCAAAGAACTCTCTGAGCCGTTTTGCCAGCGCATCCTGCAAGCCCTCATCCTTTCCAAGCGGCTTCACCTCGTGAAAACCGTTTTCTTCGAGCTGCTGCTTCAAGCGAAAACGATTGAGCTTGAATTCATCGCCGACGATCAAACTGTCGCTGACGTAGAGGATCCTTTTGATCTCTGAATTCAAGCGCATTTCTTCCAGTTGCTTTTTGAGCGAGTGATCCAGTGCGGTGAGCTTTTCTTCACTGATAAAGCGATTCACGGACACGACCAGCGTCGGTACGGCATTGACGCCGTCAAGAGCGCCGATCAAGCAGATCTCGTTGACGTCCTTGAGCTTTAATTGCGGTTCGATCAGGTTCGGGTTCAGATTCTCGCCGGAGATGCCGACGATCAGATCGTCCTTTCGTCCGAGGATCTTATAATGACCGTTCTCGCACACCGCCAGATCGTGGGTGTTGAAGAAATCGGTATTGATGATCTTTTTTTCGCCGTCCTCGATGATATAACAGGCGATCGCCTTGCCCTTGACCTCCAACTCGCCGTCACTATTGATGCGATACTCCACACCGTCCATCGGCTTGCCGATATAGCCCTCATTGAGGATACTCGGCTTCTTGGACAATTCCAGCGAGGTGATACCGATCTCGCTCATACCGTAGCCGTCGGCAAGGTGGTAGCCGATGCTGTTGAAGAAGCGCATGGTTTCCTTTGAGATCGACGAGCCGCCGGTGATCATGAATCGGATGCTGTCACCAAAGAGGTTTTCTCTCACCTCTTTGAACGCGGCGCGTGTAAATAAAGCACCGAGCGCGGAATCACCGAGCTTATCGCGCAATGCCATCGCTTTCTCAAATTTTCGTTCGGTCTCCTCCCCGCGCAGACGGATCGTCTTTCGCGCCTGTGTATAGACCGTTTCCCAAAACAGCGGTACGGCAAACAGGTGGGTGACATGATGGCGCCGCACGGTGCCGGTGATGGTATCGGGCTTCATATCCTTCAACTCGACAAAGGTGCGGGAGAAGAATGAAAACCAAATATATACCGCTGCCAGTCCGAATACATGGTAAAACGGCAGGAAGGTCAACAGCTTCAAGCGATCCTGATAATGCCGCTTGACCGTGTCACACTCCCGAATGATGCCGTAGCTGCCTTTGATCTGATAAAAGAGCTCCTCGGCGGAATAGGCGCAGAGTTTGACATGGCGGGATGTGCCGGAGGTCATCACGATGATCTCTTTGCCGAATTCACAAGTCGTGAACGGCTCCTCCACAGGCTCGATCTCATCACACAGGATCGTCCTGACAGAATAGGTCCGCCCGTCGGACACCACCGCCTGTACATCACAGTCGCGGATAGCGCCCTCCACCGGCTCATCTGAGAGGCGCAGGTTGATCAACAGCGGACGGAAACCGCAAAGGAGGATCGCCCAAAAGCATTCGATCCAGGAGAGAGAATTGTCCATCGACAGACCGATCACCGAGCCGGGAGCAACGTCGGAAAGGAGCTTTGATAAGGACAAAGCACGCGCCTTGATCCTTTTCTCGACCTCGCCGTAGGAAAAGCTCTCAACGCGATAACCGGCGGATCGTTCATACATGATATTCTCTTTTTCCTGAAACATCAGGGAGAAAAGCGTCTCCATCGAAAGCCCCTGTTCTTCAAAAGCACGCAGCTTTGATTGAACAAAATCCTTGATGGTTTTATGCTGACCCAGTCCCAGATCGCCCATTTGACTCAACCCTTTCGCGCAAAAAGCCGAAACTCTCCTTTATAGCATTAACAGATATCATCTTACCACAATCATCAATGAAAAGCAAGATAAATCGACTTGTATCGACATGGAAACATATACTAAATCCCTATATTCAGTTGAGATTGCCACAGGGCTGACCACACGTGTTTGCCCCTCGCAATGACAATTATGAATAAAAGACTATTGCATTTTATGAAAAAGAGTATTATGATATGGGTATCAAAAACAGAAAGAGGTAATTTATGGCACGTTTATCTTCCAACAACAATACCGCAACCAAAGAAAAAAGGTCGTTCTTATCCTCGAACCCGGTCATGCACCGACTGGATAAGGTAGACGAATACAGCGAGAGCGATTCCGCTACCTACGGCGGTATCGCCGCAAAGACGATATTCTTCCTGCTGTTCTCAGTTGCCGGCATCGCGGCGGAACGAGTTCTCTCACAGATGCTCAGCACCGGTCAGAGCTTTGATCTGAACATCAGGGGCTTCCATGTCACGCTTTATATGGGAGAGATCATCGCGCTGCTCGCCAGCGTGATCCTCGCGATTGTTTTCCAGTTGCTCGCGTTCTTCGCAAAATCCACCACGCCTGTCACCGGCGCGCTGTACTGCGTCACACAGGGCTATATGATCTCCTTTTTGATCTTCAAAGTGCTCCACGGCTATGAGCACCTCGGTCTTTTGGCGCTGGCGATCACGATGACGATCGTAATGGTCATGGCGATCCTCTACTCCACCGGGATCATCCGCGTGACCAAGAAATTCAGAACGGTGATGCTGACGCTCTTTGTCACAGTCATCGCCGTATCGCTGCTGATGCTGATCGGCTCCTTTATTCCGTTCACCAGCGAGCTGGTCATGCAGATCAGAAACAACTTTGCGATCTCGATCGGCTTCTCGGTGGTCTTCATCATCATCGCGTCACTGTTCTTGATCTGTGACTTTGCCACCATCGATCACGTGGTACAGGATAAGCTCCCCAAGAAATATGAATGGCAGGCGGCGTTCGGACTGGCGTTCACCGTACTGTGGCTCTATCTCAAGGTACTGGATCTGATCATGACGATCGCCGGCAGAAAAAATAATTAAACCACATAAAAGCAACCGCGTACAGTCGCTGAGCTGTACGCGGTTTTTTGATTTAAATGATGAGATCGTCACGGCATGATTGCCTTGCAACGATCCGTTATACTATTTTTTACCGAACATCCTGATGACGCCGATACCCAGTCCGATCACGCCCACCGCGGCTAACGCCGCCAGACCTGCCGTCTTATGCACAAAAGGCACGTTGTAGCTCATGTCTGAGTATGAGGGATTGATCATATAGCGCAGCAGCGGGAACAGAAGCTGACGCTGTTCGGACAGGACGTCCTCTTCCATATGACTGTCCTTACACAGGATCATCGTGGCACGGTGGCGGGTATCATAACGATTCCATTTGAGATCGCCGAGCGAGGGATTACCGGTGCGGGCAAAGTTCGCCCACATGGTCATCACCTGTTCGGACAGCGCCTCGTCGCCGCGTTCACCGGTAAAGATCGTATTATGGAGATTGCCGAAAACATATGCCAGTTCGACCGCATGGCACGCGCCGCAATACTCCTTGGCGGAAGGCTCCGTCCAGTAGTACATATAGACCTTGCCGCCGTGTTCGGAATGGCACTCCGCCTGCTTGACAGCAGGCAGTCGGAACATCATCTCGTCATAGAATTCCGACATCTTCCAGATACCGTATCCGTCGAGCCTGTGCATAAATGCCCTGACACGATTTCTGTCCTTCTTATCGAACGTTTTCATATCGTTCTCGAACTTGACGGGGATACTGAACCGATACGGCACGATGCCGCCGAGCTCCTCTACCCAATACCGCGACTCGTCGCTGTTGGTACCGATCAGCATGTCGATATGCGCCGTCTTGCCCGCCTCATACGCCTCATACGGCTTTACGGGGATCAGGCGACCGTCACGCTGGGGGAAGTTATTGTAGGCGTTCAGCTTCTCGTTCAGCTTCATCAGCTCTCTTTCGGGGAGCGCCATGAGCTTCGCCATCGAATGGATGCCGGTCTCCTCGATCAGTCGGCGGGTGAACGGCTTGCACATCTCCTTAGAGAAGGTCAGCGCCACCGAACCGCTCTCGGAGATCACGCGGCGGAACAATCCGTTCGCCTTGGGGATGATCGGCAGCAGCGATACACTCGCGCCGCCGGCAGATTCGCCGAAAATGGTGACGTTTTTGCGGTCGCCGCCGAAGAACGCGATATTCTTCTGCACCCATCTGAGCGACTCAATCTGATCGAGGATGCCCAGATTCGGCGCGTCGGCAAAGTTCGAGCCGTCCTTGAGCTCCGAGAAATCCACAAAGCCCATCAAGCCGACGCGATAGCCGACGGTAACGAGAATGATATCGGGATTCTGCTTCACAAAATTCGCGCCGTCATACAGCGGGTCGGCGGTACCGCCCCAACCGAAGCTGCCGCCGTGGAAAAACACCATGACAGGCTTCTTTGCAGTGGTATCGGTACGATTCACCCAAACGTTCAGATACAGACAATCCTCACCCTGCGGATAGTAGGAGCCCTGCTCGGTCTCCCACTCCGTCTGGATCGGGCTTTTGCCGAAATAATAGGCTTCATAAACGCCGTCGTCCTGCGGCGCGGGCGCGGGACGCTTCCATCGACGGCTGCCGACAGGAGGCTTGGCGTAAGGGATCCCCCGAAAGGTAAGGATCCCCTCGTCCTGCTGTCCGACGAACGTACCGTTATAACACTTAACCGCGACAAAAGGATTATAGACGCCGTCGATCTTACCGTTCACACCGTAAGCGGCTCTGATCCTGTCGCGTACAGATATTGAAACCGATTGTTCCATTACATCTTTCTCCTGAGGATGGTCTTGAGGAAATCAAAGAAGTTGGTCTTATCCATGACCTTCTTATGGAGTTCACCGAGGGTGACGTCCTTCTGAGAATCGAATTTGACGATGGTCTGTACCAGACGGACAAAGTAGTTACGGAAGAGCTCCATGCTGCTGTCCTCATAGCGGCTGGCGGCAAAGTCGATCATCAGCATCAAGCCATCCTCGCCGTCGAGGATCTCCATATCGAGGATCGTCTGAGACGCCGCCTGATTCTGGCGCACATCAATGGTTTCGATGTTATAATCCTCCAGTCCGCCGGTATCGCGGATATCCTGCTGATACAGGACATATGCCGCCTCACCGTCACCGATATCGCAGGTGATGTCGACATAAGGATAACAGCAGTGCTCGATGCCCTTCTGCACCTGTTCGTGGACGTCCGCGAACAGATCGCGCAGGGTCATTTTATCATTGAGATGAA
The DNA here is from genome assembly GCF_016680995.1 of Ruminococcus difficilis. The sequence goes on from NZ_JAEQMG010000149.1 coordinate 52,738, forward strand.
CGCCGACAGGCAGATCCCGGAACAGCAGTCCGACCGTATTCATCAGTTCCATCTCTTCACGACCGTTGTAGATCCAGCTGATCTTTACATCGTACTTTCCGTTATAGATCGCGATCGCGAGCAAGCCGATGGTGATAAAGAACTCGTTGCGGCTGATCCTGTATTTGTTCTCGATGTTTTTCAGCTGAACGGGCTCCACACCGAGCTCGGCAAAGATCTCGCCCAGCTCATTGTCGCGCGACGTCTGGTCGGTATTGGGACTGCTCGACCACTTTGTGCCGTCGTATCTGTCCTCAAAATATTTTTTGCTCTCTTTATAGAAATCAGTTTCCTGAGCGTGCTCACGCTGATGGAGCATGTAATAATAGTAGTCCGGCTCAGGCTGAGCGCCCATATAGACCTTGCCGACATTCGCCATAAACACCTTGAACGAGGTACCGTCAAAGAGCGTATGATGTACGTCGAAGAAGATATAAACGTTCTTTTCCGTCTCAAACACGCGGCAGCGGAACAACTTGCCGCCGATGATCTTGAACGGCTGGACCAGATTATCTTTGATATTGCCGAACTCAAACTCGCTGATCTTCTCGACATGGATCTCGTCGAAGATCTCGGGAGTATAGCGCTGGATGACCTCGCCGTCCCCGTTGAAGTGGAAGGTCGTCAAGAGCGCGGGATGATGCTTGATGACGGTGCACATCGTTTCTGCCATCTTCTTCGCTTCAAAGATGGTTTTATCCATCTTCATGACGGTGAACAGATTGTACATCGTCGACTTCGGCGTATAGAGCTGATAGTCCACCATATACAGCATCTCCGCTGTCAGCGGATGATCCTGTGTGAGAGATTTCTCCTGGATCATATCGGGAGAATCATCGCCCGCGTTCGCGCGTCTTTCCGTATAGATCTCAGCGATCTTCTCGGGAGTTCTGCCGCGGAAGACGTCGCCCGCGTTGAGTCCGGGCAAGCCGCTCTCGGTGATCAGGCGGATGGAGGTCAGCGAATCGCCGCCCATCTCATAAAAATCATCATGAATACCGACCTGATCGAGCTTGAGCACGGTCTCCATCGCGTGACAGAGCTTCTCCTGCGTTTCATTCTCGGGAGCGACATACTCGGTTTTGAAGTCGTCGGCTTCCGGTTCGGGCAGCGCCTTGCGGTCCATCTTGCCGTTGGGCTTCAAGGGAACCTTATCGATCTTGATATAATAGGCGGGGATCATGTAATACGGCAGACGCTTGGAGAGCTCCGCCCTCAGCTTCTCGGTATCGATCTCGATATCATCGATGTAATACGCGCAAAGGAAGCTCTTGCCGCTTTCTTCAAAGCCGCGTGCCGCCGCCCACTCGATACCGAGCGCCTGCTTGACAGCCGCCTCGATCTCAGCGGGTTCGATACGGTTACCGTTGATCTTGATCATATCATTGGATCTGCCGAGCAGGACATAGCCGTTCTTCGCGTCGCGGCGCGCTAAATCGCCGGTATGATAGATACCGTCCGTAAACGCCTTGGCGGTCTCTTCAGGCAGATTCAGATAGCCGCGCACATAGGGGTTCTCGATGCAAAGCTCACCGACCTCTCCCTCAGCGACTTCATTGCCGTCCTCATCCAGCAGCGTGATCTTGCCGTCGATCTCGGGCACGCCGATCGGACAGGTCTCATACGCTTGATCGATGAGAAAGACGCCGATCGCGAATCCGCTCTCGGAAGCCGCGTAGATATTGATCAGATCCAGATTCTTATTATACAGGTTATTCGCCGGTTCACTGCCGACAAACAACATTCTCAAAAACGGTCCTGTGGTATTGCCGAGCATACGGACATAAGAAGGCGTCAGGAAGGTGACGGTGATGCGCTTTTCGATAAAGAAGGTCTTGAGCGCGATCGGGTTCTTGATGGTCGCGTAGCTGACGACAAAGAGCTTGCCGCACTCGACGCTCAGCACCTCTAAGATCACGATGACCGAAGCGACAAAGTTCATCGGCGCGAGCAGCGCTGCGCGATCCTTGCCGTTGAACGGATTCTCGCCTTTGATGCGGATCGACTCGATCGCGCGGCTGAGGTTGCCGAATTCGTGCAGTACGCCCTTGGGGTTGCCTGTGGTACCGGAGGTATAGATCGCGTATGCCGCGTCATGCAGATCGGTCTTTTCGTGTCCCGACAACGAATCAAGCTTCATGATATCGTCCCAGTTATCGGAATTCAGCTCTGCCTTACAGCCGCAATCCTTGCGGATATAGTCGATACGCTCGGGCGCGTAGGTATCCTCGACCAGCGCCCATGCGGCGCCCGCTTTCCAAATGCCGATCATTGCGACGATCGGCAGGACTCCGCGGGGAAGCTTGATCAATACAAAATCCTCTTTCCCTATTCCCTGCTGTTTCAGATAAGCGTAAACACGTCCGCTCATGTCATCGAGCTTGGAATAGGTAATGCCCCTCGAGTGAGCGTCATCGTACAGGATGGCGGCCTGAGGGTTGTTTTGGGTATACTGTTCAATCAATTGGATTATATCGATCATTGCGGGGCTCCTTATTCGACAGTCAATACATCAGAAAAACCGGTTACTTCAAAAATCTCTTTGACGATCGCGTTAGCGTTAAGGATCTTCATGGAACCCTGCGCGTTCATCTTCTTCTGCAGCATCAGCAGCAGACGAAGACCTGCGGAAGAGATGTAATCGAGCTGCTTGAAGTCAAGGATCAGTTCGGTCACGTTATCAAGGCTGCCTGCCAGTTCCTTTTCCGCCTCGGGGGTGGTGTTGGTGTCCAGACGGCCCTCGATCGTTGCGGTCAGTTTGGTGCCTTCAAGTTTTTTTGTTACAGTCATAATAATCTTCTCCTTTGTTTTTGTAATGATATAATCACATTATTAGCAGTATTGTAACACAGTTTCCAAAAAAATGCACTACTTATTAGAAATATTTTCACATTTTTATCAATAAAAAAAGCTCACAAACCGGAATTGATTGCATTCACCTGTCGGATATGGTAGAATAATACTATAAGAGTGCCCCCAGTTGACCGGCCTCTCAATAACTTTCCATTTCAGGTGATATTATGATTCTCGCGATCATCCTCGCCGTGGTACTGATAGGACTGTTGATCGTTCTGTTCGCGGCGTATTATAAAACATTTTATTATCCGATCAAGAACATTTCCGAAACAAAGGGTCCGATCACCAAATCGAAGCACCCTTATCGGGACGAGGCGCGGGTGAAGGTCAAAGAGCTCGCCGCTCTTCCGTGTGAATTTATCACGACGCGATCCTATGACGGGCTCAAGCTCAGCGCGCGATACTATCAGGGTGATGAATCCAAGCCACTGTTCCTCTGCTTTCACGGCTACCACGGCTCCGCGCTGCGCGACTATTCGGGCGTGGGATTATCACTGATCCGACAGGGTTACCCCGTCATCATGGTGGATGAACGAGCCCACTGGCGCTCACAGGGTCACACCATCACCTTCGGTATGCGCGAGCGATTTGACGTACTGTCATGGATTGATTACGCATGTAAACGCTTCGGCACAGACCGCCCCATCTATCTGCACGGTATCTCGATGGGCGGCGGCACGGTGCTGATGGCGTCGGGACAAGAGCTGCCCGATAACGTCAAAGGCATTATCTCCGATTGTCCCTTCAACGACGCCGAGAAGATCATCCGCCATGTCTGTCAGCTGGTCGGTCTCAACGTCGATCTGTGCTGGCCTGTCATCAAGCTCTCCGGGTTGATCTACGGACGGTTCAACGTCAGCAAAACCACCGCGGCAAAGGAGGTCAAAAAGGCGACCGTTCCGATCATGATCATCCACGGTGACGGCGATGATTTTGTCCCCGCGCCCATGAGCGAAGAGATACAAAAGGCGAATCCCGAAATGATCGAGCGCTATCTGATCGCAGACGCGGGTCACGGACTTGCCTATTATTACGATCCGCAGCGCTATGAAGCGCTCGTCGATGAATTCGTCCGAAAAACAAGCTGAATGTCACCGCGTAAGAGTCGATCTCCTGCGCGGTGATTCTTTTGCGATTCTTGATGGGATACCGTTGATTTTTACTACAGGCAATGATATAATGGAATACACCTAAACAGAAAAGAGGAGGATCATCATGATAGAAGAAAAGATCATACCTTTATATATACCGTACCCCGACAGCAACGAAGAACGTTTAGTACGAGTATTCATCCCCGAGCATGAAGCGGGAGAAACCTTTCCCGTCATCTATATGACCGACGGACAGAATCTGTTTGAAGATAACCATGTCGAATTCGGCTGTTGGTATACGCGTGAAACGATCCGCGACGAGAAAAAGGCTACCGGCAAGGCGGCGATCATCGTCGGCATCCACAACGACGGCGATCCGATGGAGCGCACCAATGAACTCACCCCCCTCACCATCGGAGAACTCGCCTGCCCCGAGGAACTGAAATTACAGATCACTCCGCAGGGCGAGATCTTCGACGACTTTGTCGTCAACCGTGTCATGCCTGTCATCGAAAAAGATTTCCCGGTAGAACTCGGCAGGAACGCTACCGCGATCTGCGGCAGTTCATCGGGCGGCTTACAGGCGTTCTTCACCGCGCTGAACCACCCCGATCTGTTTTGCGCCGCGGGCGTCCTCTCCCCCGCTTTCGTCATCTACACTCCCGAGGATATGCGGGATTGGATCCACTCCAAATTACAACCTGTCCTGCCGTATCTTTACATCTATTCCGGCGCTGGCGATGATCAGGAAAAGCTGATCTATCAGAGCACGGAATGGACGTATGAGATCTTAGAGGAATGTTATCCGCCCGAAAAGCTCAACGAGGTGATCCTCTTTGAAATGCCCCATCACGAGACCGCATGGGAGCAGATTTTCAAAGACTTTCTGCACATCTTTCTCGAGCGCAGAGCAGAATTCTGAATCCCCGAGATAATTCTGATCAGGCTTGATCCCGAAACAGAGCTGACCGCATGGTCGGCTCTTTCTTTTATGCGGCAGAACGGCTGTTATAAAGATAAAAAAGAGTGTTGATAACATAAGTCCGTTATCAACACTCTTACCGGCAGGAGCAGAATACGTTTATTTGGAAGAGAATCGCTGCCTCGCTTGTTGCCGTTCTACAAAGCGAAAAAGACATAAACGCTACGCCCTAAAAACAGTCCGCCGGACTGTTTTCTTTACGGGCTTTCAAGTCCTTCTGCGATATATTCTTTAACAATGCAAAAGACTGTCGTACCTTATCGATACAACAGCCTTTGTATGGCAGGGGCAGAATACGTTTATTTGGAAGAGAATAGCTGCCTCGCTTGTTGCCGTTCTACGATGCGAAAAAGACATAAACGCTACGCCCTAAAAACAGTCCACCGGACTGTTTTCTTTACGGGCTTTCAAGTCCTTCTGCGATATATTCTTTAACAATGCAAAAGACTGTCGTACCTTATCG
>NZ_JAEQMG010000015.1 GCF_016680995.1 Ruminococcus difficilis
TTTTTTCTTACAGACAATTATATTACGGAGGTTCAAAAGGCATGAAAAGAGTTCCAAAGCCGGTGTTCTTCATTGTTGCTTTGCTGATACTTGCCTTTTCGTTTACTGCGATTTTCGGAGTATCCTATTACACAGGTGACAACAAAAACACAGTACTCAAGGGTATCGGCGACATTCGATGGGGAATCGACATCAGGGGCGGCGTTGAGGCGACATTTAAGCCTGCCAACAACTACGACGCTACCGATGAACAGCTGGAATCGGCAAAATCCATCATTGAGCTTCGTATGATTTCACAGGGCATCACAGACTACGAGCTGTACGCTGACAGAAACAGCGACAGAATCATCGTTCGTTTCCCCTGGAAGTCAGACGAAACAGAATTCAACGCGGTAAACGCGATTGAGGAGATCTCCTCGACCGCAAATCTTACCTTCCGTCCCGGTAAGTCCTACGAGTCAACTGACGTAGGCTCCGACGGAGAGTACATCTACAAGACTCCTACGGGAGATACCGCGACAGTTCTCATGGACGGCTCGGCCGTTGAGAAGGCAGAGGCGCAGTACTATCAGGACGACAGCGGTAAGGCGCAGTATGTTGTAAGCCTTACTCTCAACGAAGAGGGCGCCAAGACCTTCCAGGAAATCACCACTACCTACTTAAACCAGACTGTCTCCATCTGGATGGACGACATTATGCTTTCCGCTCCTACCGTTCAGGCGACAATCACTGACGGCAAGGCGCAGATTTCAGGCAGCTTCACCGCTAAGCAGGCAACAGAGCTCGCTCAGAAGATCAACGCGGGCGCGCTTCCCTTCCAGCTGGAAACCGCCAACTACGGCAACATTTCCGCTACCCTCGGTGAAAACGCCCTCACGGCAATGGCATACGCGGCGGTTGTCGCCTTTATCCTCATTGCTCTGATCATGATTATTTTCTACCGTCTCCCCGGTTTTGTAGCGATCATCGCTCTTATCGGTCAGATGGGTCTTACCGTTGCGGCGGTTTCGGGTTATTTCCCCGCATTCCCGTCCTTTACAATGACTCTGCCCGGTATTGCGGGTATGATCCTCTCCATCGGTATGGGCGTTGACTGTAACGTTATTACCGCGGAGCGTATCAAGGAAGAGCTGCGCGGCGGCAGAACGCTCGACGGCGCTCTCGACAAGGGTTCCAAGAACTCGCTCTCAGCGATCGTCGACGGTAACATGACCGTTGTAATCGTATCTATCATTCTTATGCTGGTATTCGGACCGTCCAACATTCTTTCCTTCATCTTCGGCGAGTCCACTACAGGTACCATCTACGCGTTCGGTTATACACTGCTCGTCGGTGTAATTTCCAACTTCATCATGGGTATCTTCTTCTCAAGACTGATGCTCAGAAGCATTGCAGGTATCAAGCCTCTGCGCAAAAATTGGTTGTTTGGAGGTGCGAAAGATGAAAAATGATGTTCAGACCAAGACTGACGTTCAGATGACCGAACAGGAGGTCAGCGAGAAGTTCAACCGCGGCAGAAAGGTTATCGACTTTGTCGGCAGCAAGAAGATCTTCTTCGGTGTTTCGCTCGGAATCATGCTGATTGGTATCATCTGCAACTTCATTTTCGGCACCACCCTCGACATTCAGTTCTCGGGCGGCGCGACCCTTACCTTCAGCTACACCTCTGACGAGGAGCACCCCATCGACCAGAACGCCCTTTATGATTTTATCCAGGAAAAGACAACCGATAAGATCACAACCTCGTTCTCTGAGGATCTGATGGGCAACACAGGCAAGAACGTATCCGTACAGTTCTCGGGCAACGACTCCATCGAAACCGATATTCAGAAGAACCTCGAGAAGGATCTTCAGGCTCAGTATCCCGACAATAACTTCATCACACTTGAGGCGAACTCGGTTGACGCTTCCATGGGTTTCAGCTTCCTGCTCAAGTGTCTTGCGGCGGTAGCTCTCGCGAGCATTCTGATGGTTCTCTATGTAACCATCCGCTTCAAGAAAATCGGCGGTCTTTCCGCAGGCGTCATGGCTCTGGTAGCTCTGTTCCACGACGTAGCGATGATTTACTTCCTCTACGTTATCTTCCAGATGCCTATCGACTCAAACTTCATCGCGGTTGTACTCATGATTCTCGGTTACTCACTGAACGATACCATCGTTATTTACGACCGTGTCCGTGAGGAGAGAAAACTCATGGGCAGAAGAACAGACGTCGGCACCGTATTCAACGTTTCCGCGACAAAGACGCTCAAGCGTACAATCATGACCTCTGTCACCACCCTGACAGCGATTATGACCGTTTACATACTCGCGACGATCTTCAATATCTCCTCGGTTAAGGGCTTCGCTCTTCCGATGATGATCGGTGTAGTTTCAGGCTGTTATTCCTCAATCTGCATCGCAGGTCCTCTCTGGGTTATGTGGCAGAACCACAAGGCAAAGAAGAAGGCCGCAAAATAATAATATAAAAAAACGGAGAGGCTTGTTTTCAAGTCTCTCCTTTTTGTTTACAGGATATTTTCGGCGTACGGGTACTCGCTGTCCTTTATGGACGCGAGCGCCTTTTTTGTTTTCTCGCTTTCCGAGAAGTACATATCGGGGTTGCCGCTTTCAATGTGCGATTTCATCTGAGCGATGCCAAGTCCTATGCCGTCCACATAGTCGTGAATCAGCAAAGCGTCGATTCCGTGAGCGCTGTCCGTCCACTCGTCGTTCAATCGAGTGCATTCCGTGAGAGCGTTCTCGAAATCGTCGCGCAGCATATAGCCGTCTATTCTGTCAATCGTATCGGTGTAGCTGTCCACGCTGCTGCTGATGTAAGCTGTTTCGATTACAGCGCCTATTGCGCAGGCTGCGAGAAGGGCTAGGGAGATTATTATACGCTTCATGAAACCTCCTTTGCGATCAGGTTGTATTTGCCGTTTCCGTCGAGGGTGAGGATAAAGACCTCGCTCAGCTTTGCATTATTCTCTTGCAGAATATTATCGACCTGCATACGGCTGCCGCTGCACAGCTTCAAGCCGTCGTCGAGCAGCTCTCCGTCGCAGACCACCACAGCCTCCAGCTTTTTGTCGTCAATTGTAACACCCAGATCCTGAGCGGTCGGCACGCGGTTCTGAGGCTTCTCAAGAACGCTGATTGAGCCGTTCGTTTCCACAATGCAGTACTGCACCTCGTCGATTGAAAATATATCCTGCTGCCTGAGCTGTGCGAATAAGTCCTCGGCGCTCATTCTCAGACGCTTGAGCTGCTTTTGCAGGAGCTTTCCGTCCTCGATTACCACGACAGGGTTGCCGCAGATCAGGCGGCGGAACAGGCGGCTCTTCATCATCAGCGCGCTCGCAGCGATTTCGAGCGACACCAGAACAAGCACGGGGATAACGCCGCTGAGCAAGGGCTGCGAGGTGTTCTGCATCGGGAGAGAGGCAATATCCGATACCACCAGAGTCACCACAAGCTCGCTCGGCTGCATATCGCTGATTTGCCGCTTTCCCATCAGGCGGATCGCGAGAATAATAAATACGTAAAGGATCACCGTTCGTAGAATTGAAATAATCATTATATCACCAAGCCTATTATCTGCAAAATTGCTCTGTATATTCGCGGGGTTTTTGCTTAGGTTAATAATGGTGATTGTATGAATTATTCTATAAACGAAATAAAGCTCAGTCTGCAAAGTCAGTTTGACAATTCCGCTGACCTTAGTGTGCGCGTTTTTACACTGAAATCCGCTCTGAAGATTCAGGCGGCGGTGATAACCATGGAAGGACTCGTCGATAAGGAACAGCTCTCCCAGAGCGTTCTCAATCCGCTTTTGACCTTTGATTACGGCGCACGCGACTCTGCCGCCGTTTCTGTCATTGCGTATTCCTCGGTGATGGCATCGTCCGATGTGATCAAGCTCAGCTCGGCTGATGAGATCGTGACCTACATCACCTCGGGCTTCGCTGTGCTGATGATTAACGGGGCAGAGGAGCTATACGCCGTCGGCGTTCAGGGCTACAGCTTCCGCGGAGTCAGCGAGCCTGAGAGCGAGGTTGTACAGCGCGGCTCACGCGAGGGCTTTACCGAGCCGCTGCGCGTCAATATGTCGATGATTCGTCGGCGAATGAAAACGCCCGACCTCAAGTTTGAGCAGATGACCGTCGGTACTGACAGCAAAACACAGCTGATGATTTGTTATCTGCAATCTCAGGTTTCGCTCGACTTGCTCAACAAGCTGAAAAACCGCCTTTCCGGCTGCAATCTCGAAACCGTTCTCGCCTCGGGATACCTTTCTGACTATCTCGAGGACAACGGCTCGGGCAGTCTTTTTTCGGGAGTCGGTATATCCGAAAGACCCGATACGGTCTGCGGCAAGCTGACCGAGGGCAGGATCGCGATTATAGTCGACGGCACTCCTGCCGTGATGATCGTTCCGCACCTCTTTGTCGAGGAGTTCCAGAGCGTCGACGACTACTCAAACCGCACCTACTATGCCGCCTTTATCCGCCTGATGAAGTACCTCTCGTTCTTCGTCTCGGTATTTCTTCCCGGACTGTACGTCGCGCTCGCGCAGTTTCACCCCGAGTATTTCCCGACGTGGCTGCTGATCAATACCTCCGAATCCCTCGCTCAGACTCCGTTTCCCGTGACCGCCGAGGTGCTCGCGATAACGGTGGTGTACGAGATAATGAAGGAAGCCGGTCTGCGGATACCGAAATCCCT
>NZ_JAEQMG010000150.1 GCF_016680995.1 Ruminococcus difficilis
TAAGCTCAGACTCCGCAGCTATTCCACACCAATGCGCGACAGCAACGTGTTCCTTGAACTCAAGAAGAAGTACAGCGGCGTTGTTTACAAGAGAAGGCAGACGCTCAGATACTCCGACGCGATGGATTACATTCTCAACGATGAGCTGCCGAACGACTCGCAGATCATGCGTGAGATCGACTACACGATGGTTCGCTACAAGAACCTCAAGCCGAGAATGTTCATCGGTTACGACAGAACAGCATTCTACAGCAAGACCGACCACGAGCTCAGGATCACCTTTGACAAGAACGTCCGCTTCCGCACCGAGAATCTCGACCTCGCGAAGGGCAGCTACGGCGAGAAGATTTTGCAGCCGAACCTCTGTATCATGGAAATCAAATCTCTCAACACAATGCCCTTATGGTTAACCTCAGCGCTCAACGAACTCAAAATATTCCCGGGTTCGTTCTCAAAATACGGAACAGCCTACAGAATAGTCACAGAAAGAAATCAAATGATGGGAGGAACAAACTGTGCTTAATCAAATTTTTTCAGCTATCTACTCAGAAACCTTTACACCCGACATCTATCTCATATGCACGGCAGTTTCTCTGGTGCTCGGCGCGATAATCGCTTTCACGGCGAGCTTCAGAGCCAAGCAGAGCAAGAGCTTTCTGTTGGCGTTATTCCTGATTCCCGCAATCGTGCAGACAGTCATCATGCTGGTGAACGGCAGCGTAGGCACAGGCGTCGCGGTAATGGGCGCGTTCTCACTGGTAAGATTCAGAAGCGTCGCGGGTTCCGCGAAGGAAATAGTCAGCATCTTCCTTGCGATGGCAACAGGCTTGGCTACGGCGATGGGCTACATCGGACTGGCGGTATGCTTTGTAGTGATTATCTGTATCGTAATGATTATCGCTTCAATTGTGCACCTTAAAGAGAAGGATGACCTTGTACGCGACCTCAAAATCACGGTTCCCGAGGATCTCAACTATGCTCACGAGTTTGACGATCTCTTTGATGAGTACACCCACAATTCAAAGCTTCTCTCCGTCAAGACCTCAAACATGGGCAGCCTTTACAAGCTGATTTACCGCATTGAGATTATCCATGAGGACGATGTCCAGAAGTTTATCGACGAGCTCCGCTGCCGCAACGGCAATCTTGAAATCGCGGTTATGATGCCCGCAGTCGAGGAAGCAAGACTTTAATTCAGCAACAATAATACCGCACAGCCCGTCTGTGCGGTATTTCCAAGAGACGTTTCTGAAATCGGGAGATATGAAATGAAAAAAAGAATTATGTGCGCGATTATCAGCGCAATGCTTATAGCGTCCTTTACCGCATGCAGCACTCAGGGCGGTTCGGGTTCACAGACCTCAACCGCAGATACGGCCGCGAATAAGAGCGCGGCAGCTTCGGACGAAATCAAGGACGGAGAATATGACCTCAGCTTTTCCCAACGCGACGCCGATTCCTCCTATGATGAAAGCGCCGCGGCAAAGATAACCTTCACCGATACCTCAGCCGAGTCCTCGTCCGGTTCGGCTGAGGTAAGCGGAACAACAGTTACGATCAAGTCCGAGGGTACTTATGTTGTTTCAGGCGGCTGCAAGGACGGCAAAATCGTCGTTGACGCGGACGAAAAAGCCAAGGTTCAGGTAGTGTTCAACGGAATCGATCTGACCTCAAGCGGTTCTCCGTTTGTTGTAAAGAGCGCTGACAAGGTGTTTATCACTCTCGCAGACGGCAGCGAGAATACTGTTTCCGACGGCAGCAGTTACACCGATACCGTAGGGGAGACCAACGTTGACGCGGCGATTTTCAGCAAGGAGGATCTCAGCATCAATGGCAGCGGCAAGCTGACTGTAAACGGTAATTACAAGCACGGCATTCTCAGCAAAGACGACCTTGTTGTTGCGGGCGGAACTGTATCAGTCAAGGCGGTATCAACAGGCGTTGAGGGCAAGGACAGCCTCAAAATCAAGGATGCCGACCTCACCGTGGAAGCAGGCAGCGACGCCATCCGCGCGACCAATACGGAAGATACAGCCTCAAAGGGCTTTGTATATATTCAGAGCGGCAAGCTCACACTCACATCAGAAAACGACGCGATCCAGTCAAGCTCACTTCTCAGAGTAGACGGAGGCGACTTCAATATCACAACGGGCGGCGGCTCTGAGAGCGGCAAGACCCACACAGAGGAAAATTTCGGACGCGGCGGCAGAATGCAGATGTTCTCCTCAAACTCCGATTCAACCGATACCGACAGCGCCAAAGGTCTGAAATCCGCAGACGCGATTAAGATCAACGGCGGCACGATCAATATCAATTCCTCAGACGACGCGCTTCATTCAAACAATTCACTCACCGTAGACGGCGGCGAGCTGAAAATCAGCTCGGGCGACGACGGACTCCATTCCGATACGACTCTCACCATCAACAGCGGCAAGATAGATATTTCAAAGAGCTATGAGGGCATCGAGAGCGGTGAAATTACCATGAATGACGGCACTGTTATTGTCACCTCCTCCGACGACGGCTTCAACGCGGCGGGCGGCAACAACGGCACGGAACGCCAGGGTATGTTTGATTCTGATTCGAGCAAGGTTCTCACCATCAACGGCGGCTATGTTTACGTCGACGCGAACGGCGACGGACTTGATTCAAACGGCGTACTGAAAATCAACGGCGGCACAATTCTCGTAAACGGCCCGTCAAACGACGGCAACGGCGCGCTCGACTCGGGTTCTTCGTGCGAGGTTTCGGGCGGTACGATTATCGCAATCGGCAGCAGCGGCATGGCTGAATCACTCACCGCGAACGGACAGTGCTCGATCATGACCGACATCGACTCTCAGGCGGCAAATACTACAGTCGCGCTGACCGACAGCGAAGGCAATGTCCTCGCTTCAATCAACTCAACCAAGCAATTCAACAATGTTGTCGTTTCAACTCCCTCAATCAAAAAGGGCGAGAGCTACAAGCTTGTGTGCGGCGGAACGGTTGACGGCGCCGACAGCTACGGCTTTGCTGACAGCGGCAAGGTAAGCGGCGGCACAACCGCGGCGGAAATGACTATGGATTCCGAGAGCTACTCAAACGGCGGCAGCCGCATGGGCGGAGGAATGGGCGGAATGCGCGGCAATATGCAGCCGCCTGACGGAGATAACGGTAACGGTATGCAGCCGCCCGACGGAAATATGCAGAACAAGCCTCAGTTCTGATATTTCTGATAAAGAATTATGATAACGACTTATATTTCATAAACATCTCCTTGAACCGGGTTGCCTGTTTCGGCGGTCCGGTTCTCCCTTTTAAAACAAAAAGCTGCCCGTGAAACCGGACAGCTCAATATTTAATTTGAACTTACGACCTTGCGCACATTCCTCTCGGAGAACTGAATAAGATTGAACAGCGATGAAGCGCCTTTGTCGAAGTAGCTCGAAATAATGTCTGGCGATAGCGCGAGCGAGAGCTTGTTGCGTTCGATTACCGCGTCAATCAGCTCGAGGTCAAGCAGCATTGAGGCAGAGGTAAGGTTTTTATAGCGGTTGCGGTCAAGCGAGAACATAGTCTGGGTATTGCTCCTGTCGGCACAGTAGATTGCGCGGAAAACCTGGTACTCGGCGCACATAAGGTAGTTGCTGACGGCATTAGTCAGCCGTTTTTCGCCTATTTGAGCGAGCAGGTCGAAAATCACCGCTGTGGTGTTGGTAATCAGCTTTTTGTTGACCTGATTGATCATATTGCCCTTCATATGTCCTATTTCGTCCGCGTCGGGGAAGTCGTCCGCAGTTACGGAGGCGGGCTTGCGCTGTACGGTTCTGCCGAGGAGATAATCCGCAGAAACGTCGTAATACTCCGCGGTTTTGACCAGAAAATCCAGTCCGCACTCGCGGATTCCCTTTTCGTAATGTGAGAGCAGAGCCTGGGAAATACCCAGATCCGATGCTACCTGCTTTTGGCTGAGTCCGCGTTCCTTGCGCAAAAATGTAATAATTCTCGGAAAATCGCTATTCAAGACTTGACACTCCGTTTCATTTGATAGTATAATAATTTAGTTATAGATTGCCGTTTTTTACTTTATACATATAGTATAGCCTAAATTTGACAATTTGTAAATATATTTTGAATACGCTGCACAGGAGAATTATATGAAATCCTATGTTATTCATTTCATACGCCACGGCGCGATTGACGAGACGCTATCGGGAAAATACATCGGTTCGACCGACGTGCCGTTGTCGGATAAGGGCAGGGAAGCTCTGCGCAAGCTCGAGCGTGAATGCCGCTATCCGTATACAAAGGTAGTGTTCACAAGTCCCTTGAAGCGCTGCACCGAAACCTGCCGGATTCTCTATCCGGAGCTCAGCCCGCTGTCGATTGCCAATCTTCGCGAATGTAACTTCGGCGAGTGGGAGGGCAAGACCGCTGAGGAGCTCAGGAACGATCCCGTGTTTGAAAAGTGGCTTGCGGGCGACAGCGAAGCAGCACCGCCTCACGGTGAGAGCAACGCTGACTTTATCCGCCGCATCTGCAAAATGTTCGAGAGCATAGTCGAGGGTCTGATGAAAACAGGCACCACCGACAGTGTGATTGTCACCCACGGCGGCGTTATTATGACTTTGCTCGCGGTTTACGGTCTGCCTCAGGCGAAGCCCTTTGAGTGGACAATGGACAACGGTTACGGCTATTCAATCCGCATTACCCCGATGCTTTGGCAGCGCGACAAGGTTGCCGAGGTTTTCAACCGAATCCCCATGATTGAGGACGAAGATTAATCAGATATTAACGAAAAGGAGTTTATTAATATGGCAAATTATAAGATTACATTATTAAAGGGCGACGGTATCGGCCCCGAAATCGTAAATCAGGCAGTAAAGGTGCTCGACAAGGCAGCGGAGAAGTTTGATTTCACCGTTGAGTACGACGAGGCTTTACTCGGCGGCTGCGCGATCGACGCCACAGGCGTTCCGCTTCCCGAGGAAACCGTAGCGAAGTGCAAGGCTTCCGATTCCGTAATTCTCGGCGCTGTAGGCGGTCCCAAGTGGGATAACCAGCCCGGCAACAACCGTCCCGAGGCAGGTCTTCTCGGCATTCGCGGAGCACTCGGACTATTCGCGAACCTCCGTCCCTCCGTTATCTTCGGACCGCTCAAGAGCGCTTCCCCGATCAAGGACGAGATCATCGGCGACAATATGGACATCATGATCGTCCGCGAGCTTACCGGCGGTATCTACTTCGGCGAGCGCGGCAGAGATGATGATTCCGCGTGGGATACAGAGAAATATTCCGTTGCAGAGGTTGAGCGCATCGCCCGCGTTGCCTTTGATATGGCTATGAAGAGAAACAAGAAGCTCACCAGCGTTGACAAGGCAAACGTTCTCGAGTCCTCGCGCCTTTGGAGACAGACCGTTATCAACGTGTCCAAGGATTATCCCGAGGTAGAGCTCAACCATATGTATGTTGACAACTGCGCGATGCAGCTTGTCCGCAATCCCAAGCAGTTTGACGTAATTGTCACCTCAAATATTTTTGGCGACATTCTCTCCGACGAGGCTTCAATGATTGCAGGTTCAATTGGAATGCTCGCGTCAGCCAGCCTTTCGGGCGGCAAGCTCGGTCTGTACGAGCCTATCCACGGTTCAGCTCCCGATATCGCGGGCAAGGGTATCGCCAATCCTCTCGCGACAATCCTTTCTGTGGCAATGATGCTCCGATACTCTCTCGCACAGCCCGAGGCGGCGGAAGCAATCGAAGCGGCTGTAGCAAAGGTTCTCGAGACCGACCGCACTCCCGATATCTATGAAGAAGGACTTAACAAGGTCAGCTGTGAAGAAATGGGAGACCTTGTTTGCGCACAGCTGTAAAGGAGGCGTTTTATGCAGCTTTATGATATGCATTCGCATATTTTACCTGCCTTTGATGACGGCGCGAAAACCGTCGAGGATAGTCTTGCGCTGATTGACTGCCTGAAAAGGCAGGGAGTCCGCAATATTTGCCTGACCCCACATTTTTATACACACGAGATGGGCGTGGAGGATTTTCTCTTTTCTCGTCAGGAGGCGTTCGAGAGATTTAAGCCTTATATTCCCGACGACGTCAATATAGTTCTCGGCGCTGAGGTATATGTGACGCATTATCTTTTTAACAACAACGATTTGTCAGGCCTTACATACGGCAACTCAAAGTATATCCTCACTGAATTTGCCTACAGCTCAACCTTTAATGACCGTACGATGCAATTCCTGGATATGTTGATGCGAAATCACGGGCTTATACCGGTTATTCCTCATGTTGAGCGCTATGAATATCTGATTGATAATCCCGAAGTTATCCGGGAAATGCAGGACATGGGCATAATAATCCAGACAAATATCAAAAACTACGTCTCAAAAGCTCCGTTTTTCAAAAGGCGCAAGCTGTTGAAATACATTGCTAACGGCTGGATTGATATTCTCGGCTCAGACGCGCATTCATTTTCTCACAACACTCCCGAGGATTTCTCCGAAGCGATGAAAACTATTGCGGAAAAGTGCGGAGAGGATACTCTCGCGCGTATGATGAAGAATTCAGAGAAAATTTTCAGCAGAGCCATATTCGGAAACTGATATTATCACCGACAGACTATTTTGCCTGTCGGTGTATTTTTTTGGAAAAAACCTTTTATTGTCAATGAAAATGTGGTATACTATTTAATGATTATATTTTTGGAGTTGATAAGATGAGTTCCATTAACAGACTGAATATAGCCGAAGGAGTTTATTTTAACAGCGTCAGAGACAGTCGCTTCAAAACGATGAAGCTATCCGCAAATCTTTTTGTGCCTCTGAGCGCCGAAACCGCTTCGGCAAACGCTTTGCTTGCAGGCGTTCTCTCGCGTTCCTGCAAGGCTTATCCCGATTTTACCGCTCTCAGCCGCAAGCTGAGCGCTCTCTACGGTGCTGAATTGAGCGTATCCACAACAAAGGTCGGCGAAAACCAGGTGATTTCCGTATCTGCCTCGGGACTTGACGACCGCTACGCACTGGATGGCGACAGCATCGCCGCCGAGCTTTCGGCGCTGCTCTGCGGAGTAATTTTTGAGCCGAATGTAAAGGATGATGCTTTTGTTTCCGAGGAGGTTGAGCAAGAGCGCAGACAGCTCCTCGACGTGATTGATTCCGAGTACAACGAGAAGCGCATATACGCTAACGGCAGAATGATTGAGATCATGTGCGCCGACGAGGTGTTTGGCGTCAAGCGCTACGGCACCGCGGAAAAGATCAAGGAGACGACAGCGCAGTCACTTTACCTGACGTGGCAGAACCTTCTCAAGACCGCTGTTATTGAGATCATGTATATCGGCGACAGCGCTCCCGACAAGGCGGTTGAGGTGTTTACGGAGACATTCTCAAAGATGAATCGTCAGCCCGCCAAACTTCATACCGAGGTTATCCGCGAGGCAGGGGAGATAAAGCGCGAAACCGAGGCAGTGGACGTTTCTCAGGCGAAGCTCGTCATGGGCTTCCGCGCAGGAGTCGCTGTCCCCGAGAAGGAGATTACCGCCACGGCTCTGATGTGCGCGATCCTCGGCGGTACTGCCACCTCAAAGCTGTTCTGCAACGTCCGCGAGAAGCAGAGCCTTTGCTATTACTGTGCTGCGCGTTACGACAAGCACAAGGGCGTTGTTGTTATTGACAGCGGTGTCGAAACAGAGAACGTCGAGAAGCTTGAACGCGGTATTCTGAAGGAAGTCGAGGACATGAAAGACGGCGTCATTTCCGACTTCGAAATCGACTCAACAAAAATGGCTATGATCAACGTGTACCAGTCGTCCAACGATACCGTCAGCGGAATAGAAGCGTGGTATTCATCTCAGCTGCTGCAGGATGGCTTCAAGACGATCGAGGAGGCCTGCGCGAAAATCAACGCCGTTACAAAGGAAGAAATCGTCGCCGCTGCCAACAAGCTGCAGCTCGACACGGTATATGTACTGACTAATCAGCAAGAGGTGAAATCATGAACATGACGGAAATCAAATCCGCGCGTGCGGGCGACAGCTACTATAAGATCATGCACAGCTCAGGTCTGACTGTTTATGTCTATCCCAAGGAGGGTTATCAGTCAGCCTACGCGATTATCGGCACCAAGTACGGCAGCATCAATAACTGCTTTTCGGTAGACGGCGGAGAGAAAATCACGGTTCCCGACGGAATCGCCCACTACCTTGAGCATAAGCTCTTCGAGAGCGCCGAGGGCGACGCCTTTACGCGCTACGCCGAAACAGGAGCCAGCGCTAACGCATACACCAGCTTTGAAAAGACATGTTATCTGTTCTCGTGCACCGATCGTTTTGACGAGAGCCTAGAGA
Source organism: Ruminococcus difficilis (assembly GCF_016680995.1). Next base: position 8,339 of record NZ_JAEQMG010000150.1, read on the forward strand.
TCCTTCTCGACTTTGTACGCGACCCGTATTTTACTCCTCAGACCGTTCAGAAGGAACAGGGGATAATCGGTCAGGAAATCAAGATGTACGACGACGCACCAGACTGGCGGGTTATGTTCAATATGCTCGAGAACATGTACCACACCCACCCTGTGAGAATTGACATCGCGGGTACCGTGGAGAGCATCGCGGAAATTACCGCCGAGAAGTTATATGACTGCTATAACGCCTTCTATAACCTGCACAATATGGCGCTTTGTGTTTCGGGCAACATTACCGTTCAACAGGTCATGGCTATCTGCGACAAGATGCTCAAGCCCTGCGAAAAGCACGAAATCACAAGCTATTTCGAGGACGAGCCTTATGAGATCGTGAATCCTTACGTTGAGCAGAATTTCCCCGTGCTGATGCCGACCTTCAACCTCGGCTTCAAGGAAAAACCCGACGCGCTCGACGAGAAGAAGCTCGCCCGGACGGATATCCTGCTTTCCATGCTCGCTTCACCGACGAGCAAGCTCTACCGCGAGCTGATGGACAACAATCTTATCAACAATTCCTTCAGCTATGAGCTGTTCGAGGGTCCGGGTTACTGTGCCGTGATTTTCGGCGGCGAGTCACGCGCACCCGGACAGGCTGCAGAGATGATAAAGCAGTATATCGCAAAGGTCAAGACCGAGGGACTTGACAGAGAGGACTTCGATATCGCGCGCAAATCCGTTTACGGCGACATTGTTTCCTCACTCAACTCCGTAAGCTCTATTTCAAATACGATAATGAGCTACCATTTCAGTGACAATGAGCTTTTTGCCTATATCGACGCGGTGGCTGACACGACCTTCGAGGAGGTCAGCGAAAGACTGTCCGAGATGCTCGACGTTTGCAACTGCACCCTTTCAGTGGTCAAGAGCCCGGATACGGAGGTTTGATATGGAAAATTTTCACGTTCAGTTTCCGAACCTCGGCTGGGAGTTTGACATCAGCCGTGTGGCGATTTCGCTGGGTTCTTTCAAGGTCTATTGGTACGGCCTGATAATAGCGACGGGACTTATGCTCGCGATTCTCTACGCCTACAAGACAGCTCCGCGTTTTCAGCTCAATTTCAACAAGCTGATGAACTGTGTTTTTGTCGGACTTGTTACCGGAATAATCGGCGCAAGACTGTATTTCTGCATTTTCAAGTGGGATTATTATTTCACACACCCGATAGAGATATTTTATATTCACGAGGGCGGCTTGGCGATATACGGAGGCATAATCGGCGCGATAGCGGGCGGACTTGTCGTCGCGAAAATCCAGAAGATGCGTTTTTTGCCGATTCTCGATGTTGTTATGATTGGCTTTCTTATCGGTCAGGGACTCGGCCGCTGGGGTAACTTCTTCAACCAGGAGGCTTACGGCACCGTGACCAACCTGCCGTGGGCTATGATGAGCGAGGGCACTCTCAATCAGCCAGTTCACCCGTGTTTTCTCTACGAATCGCTCTGGTGCCTGCTCGGCGCGCTGCTTCTGCACCTCTACAGCAAGTACCGCCAGCGCTACGCGGGAGAGATATTCTTCATGTACCTCGTCTGGTACGGCTTTGAGCGTATGTTCGTCGAAGGACTCCGCACCGACAGCCTTTATCTTCCGTTCCGGGTATTCGGCATGGATATCAGGGTATCGCAGGTGCTTTCATTCGCGCTATTTGTAACAGGAATCGTCATTTTAATTATCAACAGACACAAGGAGGAACCATTCTATGCAGATTATAGACGGCAAAAAGGTATCGGCAGAGGTAAAGGAGAGAGTCAGACAGCAGACGCTTCAGCTGAAAAATGATTACAACATCACCCCGGGCTTGGCGGTTGTAATCGTCGGCGACGACCCCGCCTCCAGAGTGTATGTTAATAACAAGAAAAAAGCCTGCGAGGTTGTCGGCTTCAAGTCCGAGGAGTACGCTCTGCCTGCCAAAACGACCCAGGAGGAGCTGCTCGACCTTGTAAAGACCCTCAACACCAAAGAGGACATCAACGGCATTCTCGTACAGCTTCCGCTGCCGAAGCACCTCGATGACAAGGCGGTTATAGAGGCGATTGATCCCAAAAAGGACGTCGATGCTTTTCATGCGGTGAACGTCGGCAAAATCATGCTCGGCGAGTACGATTTCCTGCCCTGCACACCCGCGGGCGTAATGGAAATGCTCCACTCCTATGACATTCCCGTCGAGGGGAAGGAGTGCGTTGTCATCGGCAGAAGCAATATCGTCGGCAAGCCAATGGGAATGCTTTTGCTCCACGAGAACGGCACAGTAACCATCTGTCACAGCCGTACAAAGAATCTCGCCGAGGTTTGCAGACGCGCCGATATTCTTGTCGCTGCGGTGGGAATCCCGAAGTTTGTCAAGGCCGACATGGTCAAGGACGGCGCGGTAGTGATCGACGTCGGTATGGACAGAGATGAAAACGGAAAGCTCTGCGGCGATGTTGATTTTGAGAACGTCAAGGACAAGTGCTCGTTCATCACACCCGTACCCGGAGGCGTAGGCCCGATGACAATTTCGACACTGATGAAGAATACTCTCAAAGCCTGCAAGCTCCAGAATAATATCGAATAAAAGAAATAAATATTGATACTTGACATATATCTTGTTTTGTGTTATAGTATATAAGCCGCATATTGTGGGTAGGGTATAAGTGCGCTTATCCCGCAAGACATTATGCACCCACAGATAGCGAGCCCATTGTAAAGGATTGAAACTATGTACGCAGTAATTCAGACAGGCGGCAAGCAGTACAAGGTTACCAACGACGAGGTAATCTTCGTAGAGAAGCTTGAAG
>NZ_JAEQMG010000151.1 GCF_016680995.1 Ruminococcus difficilis
CAGTTACCGCAAGCTCTGTGCGCAGCCATCAGCTCGCCGCAGTTGGGGCAAGTTGTGAGTGTGGGCGCGTTGAGCTTCCATACTGTTGAACGTCTTGAGCTCTTTCTTGCGTGTGATGTTTTTCTCTTAGGTACTGCCATTTCAAAGACCTCCTTGTATATTATTCATCTTCCATAAGCTGTTTGAGAATTTCAAGCCTCGAATCTACCTGCGTTCTGTCGCAGCCGCAATCGCCTTCGTTGAGGTTCTTGCCGCATTTCGGACACAGTCCCCTGCAGTCGTCCTTGCAGAGATATTTCTGAGGATAGTGCAGAATGATGTCCGAGATGACAACCTCGTCGAGCTCGAGGGTGAAATCGGGTGTTTCAATATAGTCGTCGTTGCGCTCGTCAACAAGCTCCTGCACCAGAGGGTGAGAAAAGCTGACTTCCGTTTCGTCCTCAACGGGAGTGCCGCAGCGGTCGCACGGACGGCAAAAGCCGTATTTGCAGCTGAGCGTCAGGGTAACGAGGCTAGCGCGGTTCTGTGCCTCGGCGTTGACCGTAACGGGAGTAGTGAATGGAAAAATCCCGTCGACGTCGAGTTTTGTAATATCAAGCTCGTAGGAACATTTCTTTGTTTCGCCGTCGTTCATAAAGACGGATTTCAGTTCAAAAAGCATTGACACACCCCAAACCGCATAAACGCATATTAAAACGCTGTCTTATATTATACAAAAGGTTCGGGACTTTGTCAACCGAAAAACACGAGATTTTTGAATTTTTACCGCTTTTTCGGCGCATAGCACAGCCGTTTTTTCCAAATAGGAATAATATTGTATTATTGCGAGAAAAACGCTCCCGAATTACCTCGGGAGCGCGTAAAATACTCAATTAACAGATCAGACCTGCTCGCAAACCGCGTTGATGGACTCGGGAATGTCGGCGCTGTCAGCGGAAATGAGGAGGGTGATGTTGGTGGAAGTTGTCTCGGAGAGATCCTGCAGCTTCTTGGTGAAGGACTCAAGACCCGCGATCGCCTCGGGAGCGATCTTGAAGGTGGAGTCAACAAGGATATCGGTCACGTCGTAGTTGCCCGCGCAGATACCGCTGAGGAAGCCGTAGAGCATATCATAACCGTAGATAGTGTACTGCTCGGTGTCGATAAGTCTTGCCTTGTG
>NZ_JAEQMG010000152.1 GCF_016680995.1 Ruminococcus difficilis
ATGTCCGAGCTGGCCGAAGGAGCATGATTGGAAATCATGTGTACGGTAATCACCGTACCAGGGGTTCGAATCCCCTTCTCTCCGCCAATAAACACGCTTTCGGGCGTGTTTTTTCATTTTAATCGAGTAGGGTGAAATTTCTCCGCCCTCTCACACCACCGTACGTGCCGTTCGGCATACGGCGGTTCAATTCAATTTCAAAGTATGCTGTCTAAGATAGTAATCTAATGGACTGACCAAGCCTCGCTTGGTCAGTTTCTCTTTAGAGATTGCTTTCTTAATCTGCGGTAAGCGCACCGCCTTCATATATCCTTTAATATGTGATTGCTCGTGCGCTATCCACGGCTTGACACCGAGCTTCTTCAGTCCCCATTCGCGCTTCCTTGGCACTTTCCACTGCTTCCAGATAATCACCCTCATTTGTACCATAAGGTGTTCATCAATTCGGGTTATGGCAGATTTCATATCTCCAAGAGCAAAGTAGTTAATCCATCCTCTGACTACCGCGTTAATCTTTGCTATACGGTATGTAAGGCTGACACTCCAACTCCGTTTGCATAGTTTCTTAATTGTTCTTTTGAACTTTGCAGCCGATTCTTGGTGTGGTCTTGCCCTCCATCCTTCTTTGGATTTCCAGAAGCCAAACCCCAGATATTTAAGTTTTGTCGGTTTGGTAATCTGAGTCTTTGTTGCGTTTACCTTTAAGCCGAGCTTTCTTTCTATCCAGCTTGTTATCGAGTACATTACTCTCTTTGCCGAGGCTTCACTTTTTACGACAATCACACAATCATCTGCGTATCTCGTGAATCGTAGCTCGCGCCTTTCAAGCTCTTTGTCGAGCTCGTTGAGCATAATATTACTCAATAGCGGCGATAGATTGCCGCCCTGCGGTGTGCCGACTTTTGTTGATTCGTATTTGCCGCGTACCATTACCCCCGCTTTCAGATACTTCCTTATCAGCGATTCCGTATCTCCGTCGTGAATAACGCGTCCGACATAACTCATCAGCTTGTCCTGCGGTACGTTGTCGAAGAATTTTTCAAGGTCGATATCTACTATCCATGTACAATCCTCGTTGAAATATTCGAGCAGCTTTATGATTGCCTGTTCACAGCTTCGTTTCGGTCTGAATCCATAGCTGTGGTCACTGAATAGCGGCTCAAATATCGGGCTTAGCACCTGTGTGATTGCCTGTTCTATTGTTCTGTCGACAACTGTGGGGATTCCGAGTTTACGTACACCGCCGTTTGGCTTTGGGATTTCTACCCTTAACACAGGCTGCGGTCTGTACTTCCTTTCTCGGATTTGCTGCTTGATACTCCCCCAGTTCTGAGCCATATATTTATCAAGCTCCTGAACTGTCACGCCATCAACACCGCCTGCGCCTTTATTTGCGTAAACTCGCTTCTTGGCACGTTTGATGTTTTCGTCGCTGAGTATCTTTTCAAGCATTTCTGACATACTTCCGTCTTTCTCCTTTCCGCTTCTCCGCGTATCCAGTTACGTTGCGCGGATTACCCTCATATACGTTTCGGGAGTACCGCTTGTCAGGGTCAATGCGAAGAACATACATTACGATTGACGTCTTGAATTGTTCGGTCCTTCCCGAAGTTTTTTTTTTCGGTACTATGACCTCTGCTGACTTCTCACAGTTCGTTGTTACTATGTCGGCTATGGAATCACTATTCCCACCACACCTGTGAGACCTCGCGGGATAAACCAATACTCTTTC
>NZ_JAEQMG010000153.1 GCF_016680995.1 Ruminococcus difficilis
CCTTCTATGATTGACCTTCCCATGCCATTCGACTAAAATTTTACATACCGTATGCTGTCCGAACCCCCACTGTATTACTACAATGGGTTTGGCCTCTTCCGCGTTCGCTCGCCACTACTGACGGAATCTCTGTTGATTTCTCTTCCTCGCCCTACTTAGATGTTTCAGTTCAGGCGGTTCCCCTCATACACCTATGGATTCAGTGTATGATGACAAGACTTTCCTCTTGCCGGATTGCTCCATTCGGAAATCCACGGATATAACGCTCACTTACAGCTCCCCGTGGCTTATCGCAGTTAGTCACGTCCTTCATCGGCTCTCGGTGCCAAGGCATTCCCCTTGTGCTCTTTGTAGCTTGACCATTTTTGAGATATCTTTGGTTCTTTATTCTGTGTTAAGTAACTTTCGTTACAGAAAATAGACTTGCATCTATTTTACCCATCAGAAATTGCAGTATTTTTACCTTTAAATTGAGTTTAGTTTGACTAAATTAATTCTGTTGATAAACAATACTTTCTCGCATATCTGCTTATTACTTA
>NZ_JAEQMG010000154.1 GCF_016680995.1 Ruminococcus difficilis
ACGCCTGAATCGGAACCTCAAACAGCTGACGCGGGATCTTCTCCTTGAGCTTCTCCGCCATTTTTCTGGCGCGGCCGTAAGCCTTGTCCTTGTGGATAATGAACGAGAGCGCGTCGACGACCTCGCCGTTGAGCATGATGTCGAGCTTGACGAGCTCACTGGGAACGTAGTCCTTGAGCTCGTAGTCAAATGACGCGTAACCTCTTGTGCGCGACTTGAGGGTGTCGAAGAAGTCGTAGATTATCTCGGCGAGCGGCAAAACGTAGTGCAAATCGACTCTGTCCGCGTCGATGTACTGCATGTCGACAAAGGTGCCGCGCCTGTCCTGACACAGCTCCATGATGTTTCCGACGTACTCCTTAGGTGTGTAGATATGAGCGTCGGTCACAGGCTCCTCGGCGGAAGCGATAAGCGACGGGTCGGGATAGTTCGTAGGGTTGTCGATAAGCTCGACGGTACCGTCGGTGCGCGTTATGCGGTAGATAACACTCGGCGCTGTGGTGATGAGGTCGAGCATGTACTCTCTCTCAAGGCGCTCCTGAATGATCTCCATGTGGAGCAGTCCGAGGAAGCCGCAGCGGAAGCCGAAGCCGAGAGCGACGGAGGTCTCCGCGTCGAACGAGAGAGCCGCGTCGTTTAGCTGGAGCTTTTCGAGCGCGTCCTTGAGGTCGCCGTACTTCGCGCCGTCGACGGGATAAATGCCGCAGAAAACCATCGGCTGAGCTTCTCTGTAGCCCGGCAGCGGCTCGGCGGCGGGATTCGACACGAGAGTCACGGTGTCGCCTACCTTCGCGTCAGCGAGGGTTTTTATCGAACCCGAGATGTAGCCTACCTCGCCTGCGTAAAGTCCGTCGGTTTTCTCCATTGTCGTCGCGTGCATGAGGCCGCACTCCACGACGTTGAAAACAGAGCCGGTCGCCATGAGCTTGAACTCGTCGCCGGGGTGAATCTGACCTTCCTTGAGGCGGACGTAGATGATAACGCCCTTGTAGCTGTCGTAGTAGCTGTCAAAAATCAGCGCTCGCAGCGGAGCGTCAGGGTCGCCTGTCGGAGCCGGAATGTCGGAAACCACCTTCTCAAGCACGGCGTGGATATTTATATCAGCCTTCGCGGAGATTTTGGGAGCGTCCTCGGCGGGAATACCGATAACGTCCTCGATTTCGTTTATGACTCTGTCGGGATCTGCGCTAGGCAGATCGATCTTGTTGACAACGGGAACGATCTCAAGTCCGCTGTCGACCGCGAGATAGGTATTTGCAAGCGTCTGAGCCTCGATTCCCTGAGAAGCGTCGACAACGAGAATTGCGCCCTCGCAGGCGGCGAGAGAACGCGAGACCTCGTAATTGAAGTCGACGTGACCGGGAGTATCGATGAGGTTAAAGAGATAGTCCTCGCCATCGTCGGCGGTGTACACAACGCTGACGGCGCGCGCCTTGATCGTGATTCCGCGCTCGCGCTCAAGTTCCATGTCGTCGAGGAGCTGAGCCTCCATATCGCGGGCGGAAACGGAGTTGGTATGCTCGAGAATCCTGTCCGCGAGCGTACTCTTGCCGTGATCGATATGCGCGATTATACTGAAATTCCTGATTTTGTCACGTGAAAATGACATAGAAATCACCCTTTTACACATATATAAAGTTATTGTACCACAAAACCGCGCCGAGCACAAGGAAAATTTATAAGAGAGTTCAGAGACTCAGGTAATGCTGAAACGTTTCCGCTTAATCCACCGCTCAAAACCGACAAAAAATCTACAATCTCTGCCGCTGCGTGAAACAAATTAACGATTGACTTTTAATGCGATTTGCGGTATGATGATAAAAGATAATGCCATAATTATCAAAAGTGAGAAATTTTGGCGTTTAGAATAATTATTATGATAAAATCTTGCTCACTCAGATGAGAAAGGAGAGTTCAAATGATTTCTACTGTGATTGACCAGAGCTTAGGCCTTGAATATCCCATTTTTCAGGGCGGTATGGCTTGGGTCGCCGACGCTTCTCTTGCCGCTGGCGTATCAAACGCGGGCGGTCTGGGACTTATCGCGGCGATGAATTCCAACGGTGAGCAGCTCCGCGCGGAGATCCGCAAGTGCAAGGAGCTTACCGACAAACCCTTCGGCGTTAACATCATGCTGAGGAGTCCCTTTGCCGACGAGGTCTCCGACGTCGTTGTCGAGGAGGGCGTGAAGGTCGTCACCACAGGCGCAGGCAACCCCGGTAAATATATGGAAAAGTGGAACGCCGCAGGCATCAAGGTCATTCCCGTTGTTCCAAGCGTGGCTCTCGCCCGTAAAATGGAAAAGATGGGCGCGTTCGCTCTCATCGCAGAGGGCGGCGAAAGCGGCGGTCACGTAGGCGAGCTCACCACAATGGCTCTCGTTCCTCAGGTCGTCGACGCGGTCAGCATTCCCGTCATCGCGGCGGGCGGCATCGCCGACGGCAGACAGGTCGCGGCGGCATTCATGCTCGGCGCGGTCGGCATTCAGGTCGGCACACGCTTCCTTGTCGCGACTGAGTGTACGATTTCGCAGGCATATAAAGATAAGGTATTAAAGGCTAAGGACATCGACTCCGTTGTCACCGGCAAGCGTCTCGGTCATCCCGTACGCTCTATCCGCAACGCCTTTACAAGAGAATACCAGAAAGCAGAATACGATTCCTCTACCGTTTCCGACGAGGAGCTCGAGAAGATGGGCGCAGGCGTGCTGCGTATGGCGGCCCGTGAGGGCGACGTGAAGAACGGCTGCGTGCTTGCCGGACAGGTCGCGAGCATGGTAAAGAAGGAGCAGCCCGCGCGTGAGATCATCACAGAGATGTTCACCGAGGCGGAGGAAGTCCTCAAGGGAGCGGCAAAATGGGTAAAATAGCATTTGTTTTTTCAGGTCAGGGCGCGCAGTACAGCGGCATGGGCAAGGAGCTTTATGACGCGA
>NZ_JAEQMG010000155.1 GCF_016680995.1 Ruminococcus difficilis
GACGGAACGCACATCAAAGCCAACGCCAACACCAAGAAAAAGATCAAGGAAGAAGTGCCGGTTGCTGCAAAGAGATATGCCGATGAGCTTCTCGAAGAGATCAATGAGGACAGAGAAGCACACGGAAAGAAGCCGCTTAAGGCTGACGGAGATAACAACGATGATGACAATACGCCCTCAAAGCCTAAGAAGAAAAGAGATAACACTTCAAAAAAGAAGCTGAAAAGACGTAAGAAGGAAGCAAAGAAGAAAACAAAAGAAGTCACCAAAAGCACCACCGATCCCGAGAGCGGATTATTTGTAAAGGGAGAGCATAAAAAGCAGTTTGCATATGAAGCGCATACAGCCTGCGACAAGAACGGCTTTGTACTGGAAACAGAAGTAACCCCCGGCAATGTACACGACAGCGTAGCTTTTGACGATGTATATGACAAAGTAGTAGAAAGACATCCCGAAGTAGAAACCATCGTAGCAGACAGCGCATACAAAACTCCGCACATAGCAAAGAAGATATTTGATGACAACAGAGTATTAGATACCGCATACAAGAGACCTCAGACAAAGAAAGGCAACCATCCGTACTACGAATATGTGTATGATGAATACTATGACTGTATTATCTGCCCGGAATACCAAATTTTAAATTACTGCACAACCAACCGTGACGGTTACAGAGAATACAAGAGTAATCCGGAGATATGCAGAAACTGTCCGAGCAGACATTTATGCACTGCTTCAAAGGATTGTGTAAAAACGGTAACCAAGCACATCTGGCATGAGTACATAGAACGGTGCGAGGATATTCGTCATACGCCTGAGTACGCAGAACTATACAAAGAGAGAAAAGAGAAGATCGAGAGAGTATTTGCAGACGCAAAAGAAAAGCATGCTATGCGATACACTCCCTACAGAGGCTTGAGCGCAGTTACCAACTGGGTCAGGCTTAAGTTTGCTGCCATGAATCTCAAAAAGCTGGCGCTATGGAAAGCGAAGAGCAAGAAACACCACTCTCCTGACCCTTTTTCAGCTCCTATTTCAGATTACTGTTTACATTTTTTAGAAATCTTAATGCAAATAATGAAGCCATGTTCCGACTTCTGCCGAAACATGGCTTTTTCTACAGACTGAACGGATACACCAAAAGGTGTATCCGTTATTATTTTACCTATAATCTGCAAGCCGAAAGGGACTTGAAGGCGAGCTTCTGTTGACGCGTTTTGAGATCATATCAGCATAAAAGGGATCGACATTATGCCGATCCCTTTCTCTATCCTTGATTTATTCTTTATTCCAATACGATATACTGGCTGCCGAGCTGTTCAAAGCGCTTTTCGCACAGTGCTTTCTCAAAATGCGAGGTGGTGCCGGCGACGGAATCGGAAAAGTAGTACTCCCGCTCATCATAACCGACAAGCACCAGACAGTGCTCGTGCAGCGGCCATGTGAACGAATCGCCCAACTTATACTTGGCGTTCTCGTCGACGTAATTGACCTCCCAGGTATCATGCGGAACGGGCTCCTGCATATCGGTCGTCGCCCATACCGCCACAGGCGTACCGTTGACGATATACTCGCGGCACAGATCAGCGAGGGTACCGCCCTCATGAGCGACCGCCTTCTGCTTCGACTTGACGTCGGAGAGATAATGATTCATGCACTTCGCCATCGCGGGCGCATAGATCCCCCAGCCTGCGTAAGCGGTACCGGCGAAGCCCGAGTTCATATCGGGACCGTACATATGCCCTTCGCCGTCATCGAAAACATAGTGGACGTCGAGATAATTATTTGCGAAGCTGAACTCGTCGATATCGTAGCCGTAGCTCTGGAGCAGCGCCGTCACGGCATGGGTCTCACAGCCCGCCTTAAGCTCGTCCTGCTGCTTTGCGGGTACGCCCTCGATCATGTAGGATGACGGCATCGGGTCTTCGGTCGCGACGACCGCCGTATCCGGAGTCGCTTTCGTTGTTGAATGTCGGCTGCTCAGTCCGATCGCCGTTCCCGCCGCGAGAAGCACGACGACCGCCGCGCCGACAGCGGCGATGCGGATGGTTTGTTTCTTCATAGTATCACTCTATCATTTGTTTTCTGTCAAATACCATTTGCATTATAGCATAAAGCCGCGATTTTTTCAAGTATTGCAAAAAGCCCCCGAAAGGCAAGTCCGTCTCGCTTTTCAGGGGTTTTCTTTTCAATAACGGATCACAGGCTCTCTCTCAGGATCCTGACGACTTCGTCGCGGGTCAGCACCTTGTAGCCGCCGTCGAGAATGATCGTCGCGTCGGCGATATCCTCGATCACATCCTCGCTCGCGCCGAGCTCGGTGATGTTCATCGCAACACCGATCTGCTTCATCCAGTTCTCAAGCGCCTCGAGACCCGCCTCGGCGAGCTCGCGGTCGCTCTTGCCCTCGGGATTGACGCGCCAGACCTCGGTCGCGAAGCGGGCGAACTTCTTCTCCCCGTAGGGCATGATGGTGCGGTAATACGGCAGAGAGACCGCGGCGAGCGTCATACCGTGAGTCGCGTCGGTCACTGCGCCGACCGCCTGACCCAGCATGTGTACCATCCAATCGGTGCTCTTTCCGCGGGAGATCAGGGTGTTGAGCGCCCATGTAGCCGACCACATGATGTTGGAGCGGGCTTCATAATCCTCGGGGTTCTCCACCGCGATCAGGGAGCTGTGGACAACCGAGCGCATCAGCGCCTCGGCAAGATAATCGCTGGTGTTATCATCCTCACCGGAGAAATACTGCTCACAGATATGGTTGAAGATATCGTAGATGCCCGCGACCATCTGTCGCTTAGGCAGGCTGAAGGTGAACTTCGGGTTGAGGATCGAGAACTTCGGCATGACTTCCTCGCCGAACACATGACCGATCTTGAGCTTCTGCTCATGATTGGTGATGACGGCGCCGGCGTTCATCTCAGAGCCGGTACCCGCCATGGTAAGGATGCACGCGACGGGAACGATCTCGCAGTCGGGCTCCTCGAAACGAACATAATACTTCTCCCAAGGATCGTCGTCACAGTGGACGGAGACCGAGACCGCCTTGGCGTAATCGCAGCAGGAGCCGCCGCCCATCGCCAGCAGCAGATCGACGTGGTTCTCGCGGGCGATACGGACGCCCTCGCGGAGCTTCTCGACCGTCGGATTGGGCATAACGCCCGCATCCTCGACGACGGTCTTGCCGTTCGCCTTGAGGATCTCGACGACCGCGTCATAGATGCCGTTGCGCTTGACAGAACCGCCGCCGTAGATCAGCTGGACGGTCTTGCCGTACTTCGGGAGCTCCTCGTTGAGATACTGCAGCGAATCGTCGCCGAAATAGAGCTTTGTCGCGTTATGGTAACTGAAATTTCCTAACATAAGTTTCCTCCTAGTATCGTTTTATGGATTCATTATATCGAAAATAACAATATAGCGCAAGCGGTTTTACACAGGTGAAGCCCGCCAAAAAATCCGCTGAAACTTTGTATAATATGCATAGTATCAGTCTAGAAAAAGGGCTTTTCTTTTCCTCCGTTTTACGCTATAATCACAAGAAAGCGCTTTGCGCTCATTTCGCATAGCCGTCGCTCGTTGTAGCGAAGCAACAAACTGAGCGGGCATATAAAGTTAAAAAACGACAGGAGCGTACTCATGAAAAGGATCACCGCATTATTACTGAGCATTCTGCTGATACTTACGCTGGGAGCGTGCGGATCACAGAACAAAACAGAACCGACAGCAACCGCCCGCACCTACCAACAGATCCCGATGGATATCGCGAAGCAGATCATCGAGACTGAGACCGGCTACATCCTCCTGGATGTTCGTACCCGCGAGGAATTTGCCGAAGGTCATATCAAGGGCGCCATCTGCATCCCGAACGAGGAGATCGAGACAGCCGATCTGAAGGAGCTGCCCGACAAGGAGCAGCTGATCCTCGTCTACTGCCGCAGCGGCAGACGCAGCAAGGAAGCGTCACAGAAGCTCGCCGACCGGGGCTACCTCAACGTCGCGGAGTTCGGCGGGATCATCGACTGGCCCGGCGAGGTCGTGAAGGACTGATCCATCCGACATAATATAACACCCCTTCGGTACAGCCGGCATTTACGGCACGGCACAGCCAAAGGGGTGTTTTGTATTATTTATGAGTATTAAGCCGGCAACGCTTTGCTACAGGATATAGGCGACTCCGACAACGATCGCGGCGATCAGCGCGACGATCAGCAGATGGCGGATCTTCTGGTCAAACAGCAAGCCGATAAACTCGCGAATAAAGGCATTCGGGAAGAAATACCACTTTGTCTTAGCGGAGATGCCCTGCGCCTTGAAGCCGTTTTTGTCCGCGAGGATATAGCCGCGGAAAATATGGTAGTTCGTGGTGGAAAAAGCGATCTTCTGCTTCTCAAAATCATCAGTATCGTCCATGATGCGATCACGGGAGAACTGCATGTTCTGGAAGGTGTTCACGCTCTTGTCCTCGCGCACGATGCGCTCGGGCTCGACGCCCTGCTCGATCAGGTAGCGTTCCATCGCCTCGCCCTCGGAGATGATCTCATCACTGCCCTGACCGCCGGAGGGAACGAAGCGCGCGTGCTTACCGGTCTCTTCAAACTGCTTCTTCTCAAAGCTCAGCGCGCTGTCGACTCGTCCGCGCAGCAGCGGCGTGAGTGTTCCGTCCCTGCGGATCGCACAGCCGAGAATGATGATATAGTCGCGGTCGAGCGGCGGAGTGTGTCGTGTAGAGATAAAGGCACAGGCTGAGGTCGAAAGCAGCATGCACTCGAAGTAGGTCACGACGAAGCTCATGATGTTGCGAATATGCCATATCAACGTCGTATTTCCAAGAAGATTAATATGGAAAAGTCTGTAATTGAGCGAAAAAACCAACGCCAAAAGCCACACAACACTGATCGCGATACCCAGCGCGTTCACCGGACGGAAGCCCTCGTGACGGAGCAGCCAGATATTGCTGACCGACAGCGCCACTGCCATCACCAGCATGACCGGCAACATCAGGACAAGGAACCATTCGCCCGTCTCCGTCAGTAAGCTGACCAGCGCCGAGAAGGAGCCGACCACGTTGTTCATCCACTTATAGACGATGATCGCGAGAAGCACAGCGAGAAACAGCGAGATACCGCCGTAAGCAACCATCGAATAGGAGTAATCGCTCTTTTTGTAACACTCGTAGAAGGAGTACAGCATCACGACGAGTACCGCCGCGATATAGCCGAGGAACAGCCATATGACGACCTCGTACCCGCTGAAATTCGTATTATAATCCCTGTGCTCGATGATCACGCCCGTCATGGTGACATCCACATGAGAGTTTTTTATACGGTTGGGCTTTCCTTCCTCATCGTACGTCGTTATCGTAATGTCAGCGCTGCCTTTTTTTACGGAGCTCAGCTTGATAATCAGCTCCTGCTCATCGGAAAGCTCCAGCGACTCAATACGCACCACACCTTCGGGCTCGGCAGCGACCTCGGTGTCGTTGAAATCCGGCCCGGCCTCATCGGTAAAATAAGTGAATGTATGCATATCATAACGATCGCCCACGATATCCATATAACGAATCCCGAAAACGATAAGAACGACCGCAAGGATGTTAAGAAAGATAAAGCGACGTTTGATTTTTCGCCGTTTCTTCACGCGTGTATTTTTCGTCATTTGGCTCACACCGTTTCCATAAATTTACCTTATCATTGTAGCATTTTCGGGTGAAGGTTGCAACCGCTTCGGTCAGATTTTCAATAACAATCCTGTAATACTAAGTATCCATTAAACGCTTTAACAAATTTATCGCAATAAATGTTAAAGTGTTTTAATGATACTTAGTATAATATAGAAGGGGCTGATCTTCTCAGCCCCTTTACGTTTATGAAAAATCTGTCAGCATTTCATCAACGAGCTGCGCCGCGCGTCGACAGAGTTCGGGACAGGGGCGCTTCCTGTAATACGCCGCCGTTCGTTCCTCGGGATCGCCGCCGTCGGTCTTTTGCACGCCCGAGAGCAGCTCGCGGCATACGATTGAGCCCTGCTCCTCGCGGAATCGTCGCGCAAGCTCCTGTATCAGATGATAATGTGCCTTCTTCGCTTCGCGGTCATCGGGATCGGAATAACCCTTCAACAGCCCGAGCACCATCGAAGCGCCGCTGACAGCGCCACAGACCTCGCGCAATCTGCCTAAGCCGCCGCCGAACGACGAGCTCAACCGCAGGGCGGTATCGTCGTCGAGTCCCGTGAGATCGGAGAACGCGAGCAGCACGCTCTGGGCACAGTTATAACCCTGTCGGAAGTATTCCTCCGCGAGACTGCCGTGATCCGTCATACCTTGACCTCGATACAAAAGCGCACAGTCACGCTGTCACAGCCCTCCGCGCTCAGGGTGAGGGTGCCCTCCCCCGCCGTACCGACGGTACGGACATACACGCCGCCCATACCCGCACGCAGGATGACGGGAGACTCGCCGATCAGCTCGATATCGCCGCTGACCTGAGCATTGACAGCGCCGAAGAAGTACGGCATATCGTTGCCGTTCTGGTCGGTCATGCGGATACGCACCGCCGCGACGTCGTAGGTCTGTTCCTCGACAAGCTCGGTATGGTCGACCTGTGCGGTCAGGACGCGCTTCTCGAACGGAGAAACGCGCAGCTCCTTGACGAGCTTGCCGTCTTTATAGGCTTCGAGGCGGAACACGGTGCTCTTGTCGCCCCAGTTACCGATGTACTTACCGTACAGGCGGTAGGCGGCGTCGTGATCCATCCCGTAGCGCATCATCAAGTAAGCCGCCTTGCCCTTGGCGTCAACGGAAAGATTGTTCATGCCGAAGCGGGAGCTTTCGTTGAGGATATCCTTGACGTACTCCGCCTGCTTCGGGGTGAAATCCTCGTTCTCGGCGATCCGGTCGCCGATATAATCGGTGATCTCGATGGGCGGGAACTTGAGATGCGGGAACTCCGTTCCCTCGTGGGTATATTCATGGATAAAGGAATCGTTCTTATAGAAACGCACGCTGTCGGCGTTGGTAAGGATATAGACGCGTCCGCGGTTGGTGGCGGGGTGATCGCCGATATCCATGGAGGAGCTCAGCTGCAGGATCGGCTGATCGCTGTCCTGGATCGCGTAGAGCTCGGCGGCGAGCTTCTTGTTACGGAACATATCACATACGCCGTGGTAGCAGATACGGTCGCCGGAGCCGAACTCCTTATGGGTGTTATAATCGAACATGCACCATGCAAAGGAACCGGCGATATCGTCGTAGGAGGCGACAGCATCGAGCGTGCGCGCGTGACGGAGCATGTGCTCGAGGCGGTGTTCCTCATCGTCATACGCCTTGGTGGAGTACATGTGACCGCCGTACTCCGACACAAGATATGCTTTCTCAACATCAGAGGTGACTGCCCTCTTCGGCTCACATCCGGGCTGTACGCCGTCGTGTACAAAATCATTATAGGTATAGACATCCTCGAGCAGTTCGCTGTTCTTGTGACAGCGAACGCCGCCGGTGGCGCGTGTCGGGTCGAGGCTGCGTGCGGCTTCATTCGTCCTGACATAAAAGTCATGATCGTCTTGACTTTCATTGATACGAACGCCCCAGAGGATGATCGAGGGATGGTTGCGGTACTCGCGCACCATCTCCCTGACCGCTTCTACGCCGACATCCTTCCACTCGTCGTCGCCGAGATTCTGCCAGCCCGGCGCTTCGGTAAAGACGGGCATACCGAGCTCGTCACAGCGCCCGATGAAGTGGTGCGACTGGGGATAGTGGGAGGTGCGAACGGCGTTACAGCCGAGCTCTCCCTTCAACAGATCGGCGTCCATCCGCTGCATGGAGCGCGGCATCGCATAGCCGACGTAGGGATAGGACTGGTGGCGGTTCAGACCGCGCAGCTTGAAGCGTCTGCCGTTGAGGAAGAAGCCGTCCTTTCTGAACTCCGCACGGCGGAAACCGACTCTGCGGGTCAGCGTATCGATCACGACGCCGTCCCTGATCAACTCGGCTTTCAGCTCATACAGAGCGGGAGAGAGCGGATCCCACAGGTGGACGCGGGGCACCTTCAGCGTATAATCACTGCCGACGGCAAAGGTCGCTTCAGCGAGAGCGGTTTTTCCGCCCTTTTCCGTTAATGACAGGCGGATCTCATCAGCCTCGCCGACAAGGTCGATCTCGCAGTCGACCGTACCCTCAAAGGTCAGACCCGCTACGAGCTTCGGGTTCATCCGCGGAGTGACGCGGATGGTATCGGGGATCGAGGGCTTGGCGAACACATCGTCGATATAGCTCTGCTCACGGTACTCGAGCCTTACCTCGCGGTAGAGTCCGCCGTAGGTCAGGTAGTCGATGACCTTACCGAAGGGCGGGAAGTTCAGGTTCTCGCGGGTATCGAGCTCCACGACCAGCAGCGGCGAGAGGTTATCGGTAACGAGCTCGAACTCAAAGGAGGTATAGCCGCTCTTGTGCTCGCCGATCAGCTCACCGTCGAGATAGACCCGCGCGTAATGCGCCGCCGCGCCGAAGCAGATAAACGCTCTGCGATCGCCGCGGGCGCTCAGGTCGAGCCGCTTGCGGTAGCCGCAGACCATCTGGTAGATGCTCTCGTCAAAATAGTTATATGGCGTGACCTTACAGGTGTGCGGCAGGCGCACCGCCTCCGCTTTGCCCTCTCCGCGTAAGAACGCGATATCAAATGCGGGAGTGAACTCCCAGTCATTATTTATATGTAGTATCTGTCGCATAAAATCCTCACTGATTGATCACAGAGAATTGATGAAGCGCATGAACGCCGCCTGTCCCTCTTCGTCGCGCTTGAATACGCCGGCGTCGCAGAGGACCTGTTCGAACACTGCTCCGACCTCGGCGCGGATGATCTCCATCGCGTTTTCGGCGCAGAACTCGGGATGGCGCGGCATGAACTCAGCCGCCCACGCGGCGTGACTCGCCGTCTGCGGATTTTTTGAGAGATCGGCGCCGCTGAGCAGGGCGTCCCTGACCGCCTCGAGCTCGGTCGCGAGGCGTGCGGGCAGTACCGCGAGACCCATGACCTCGATCAGACCGATATTCTCCTTCTTGATATGGTGAAGGGTGGGGTTCGGATGATACACGCCGAGGGGTCTGTCCTCGGAGGTGATGTTGTTGCGCAGTACCAGATCGCACTCGAACAGCCCTTCCTTCATCCTCGCGATCGGGGTGATCGTGTTATGAGGCGTGCCGTCGGTAAAGGCGAAGATGTTCGCGCTCTCGTCGGTATAAGCACGCCACGCCTTGAGGATCACGGCGCTCGCCTGTGAGAGCTGCGCCTTGTCGGCGCTGCGCAGACGGATCACCGACATCGGCCACTTGACCGTCGCGGCATGGACGTCGGGATAATCGGACAGGGTGAAGCCGTGCTCCTCGGGCGCTTTCGCCATCGCGAAGGTGTAGTGACCGCCCTGAAAATGCTCGTGAGAGAGGATCGAACCGCCGACGATGGGGAGATCGGCATTGGAGCCGACAAAGTAATGCGGGAACTGACCGATGAAGTCGAAAAGCTTGCGGAATACCGCCGCGTCGATGACCATCGGGATATGCTTGCTGTTAAAGACGATGCAGTGCTCGTTGTAGTAGCCGTAGGGCGAATACTGTAGGTACCAGTCGCCGTCGTTGATCGTGATGGGAATGGGGCGCAGGTTCTGGCGCGCGGGATGGTTCTGACGGCCGGCGTAGCCCATATTCTCGGCGCAAAGCTGACACTTCGGATACGCGACGGAGGCGGAGGCGCCCGCCTTGGCGATATCGCGGGGATCCTTCTCGGGCTTTGAGCGGTTGATGGTGATGTCAAGCGTGCCGAATTCGGACTCATATGTCCACTTGACGTCCTTTCTGATCCTTCCGGCACGGACGTAATTCAGCTTTTGGCTGATATCAAAGTACCAGTCCGTCGCCGTCTTCGGCGATTCCCGATACTTCTCCCAAAAATCTCGGATGATCTCGCGCGGCATCGGGGTGAGGATGCCCATGAGCTTGGTATCGAAGAGATCGCGGTTGGCGGTGGTGTCCTCGATCACGCCGTTCGCGCAGGCGTAGTCGATCAGCGGCTGCAGAATCTCGTCGATCTCGGCGTCGGCGCCGTCGACGGGCTCGTCCTGCCAGTCACATACATGCAGCGCGTCCATCAGCATGTTACGGACGACCAGCTCGTCGTCGCGGGTGATCAGAGCGTTCTTGACCGAATATTCGATCAGTCGTTGGATGTCTTTGCAAATCATAATACTGCTCCTTTATGTGGATTTTGCCGGGCGCTTCGGGACGCCGCAGGGCGATTATTTCTCCCGATCGGCAAGCGTTCACCGTCGGGAATACGTTCATTTTCATGATACTATAAACCGCCTTGTCAGTCAACCGAAAACCCACATTTTCACTGAAAAAACAGGCATTTGGAAAGCTTGCTTCTATATACGCAAAAAGGCTCCGGAATAACCCGGAGCCTTTGTTGTCGGAATAGTTGATGCTTACAGGCTGTTCTGAACAGCAACAGCAACTGCGACGGTAGCGCCGACCATGGGGTTGTTGCCCATGCCCAGGAAGCCCATCATCTCAACGTGAGCAGGAACGGAAGAGGAACCCGCGAACTGAGCGTCGGAATGCATACGGCCCATGGTGTCGGTCATGCCGTAGGAAGCGGGACCCGCA
Organism: Ruminococcus difficilis; assembly: GCF_016680995.1. Next base: position 10,661 of record NZ_JAEQMG010000155.1, read on the forward strand.
GCCATATTATCGGGATGGAGGGTACGTCCTGTACCGCCGCCGGAAGCAACGGAGAAGTACTTCTTACCCTGCTCGTTGCACTCCTTCTTGTAGGTGCCTGCAACGGGATGCTGGAAGCGGGTGGGGTTGGTGGAGTTACCGGTGATGGAGACGTCAACGCCCTCGTGGTGCATGATCGCAACGCCCTCACGGACGTCGTCGGCACCATAGCAGCGGACGTTCGCGCGCTCGCCGTCGGAGTAAGCGGTCTCCTTAACGATCTTCAGCTCGCCGGTGAAGTAATCGAACTGAGTCTGTACATAGGTGAAGCCGTTGATACGGGAGATGATCTGAGCGGCGTCCTTACCGAGGCCGTTCAGGATAACGCGCAGGGGCTGCTGGCGAACCTTGTTCGCGTTGCGGACGATACCGATCGCGCCTTCAGCGGCTGCGAAGGACTCGTGACCCGCGAGGAACGCGAAGCACTTGGTCTCGTTACTGAGCAGCATCGCGGCGAGGTTACCGTGGCCGATACCGACCTTGCGGTTCTCGGCAACGGAGCCGTCGATACAGAAGCTCTGCAGACCGATACCGATGTAGCGCGCAGCTTCCTCAGCGTTCTTGGCGCCTGCCTTCAGAGCGATAGCGGCGCCTACACAGTAAGCCCAGCATACGTTCTCGAAGCAGATGGGCTGGATGCCCTTGGTGATCTCATAGGGGTCGAAGCCCGCTGCCTTACAGATTTCACGGCTCTCCTCAACGGAGGCGATACCGTACTCGGCTAAAACGCCGTTGATCTTATTGATACGTCTGTCGTAGTTTTCAAATAAAGCCATACTGTGCACCTCCCTTAGTCCTTGCGGGGGTCAATATACTTGGCAGCGTTATCCCACTGACCATAGTGACCCTTCGCCTTTTCGATCGCTTCGTTGGCGTCCATACCCGCCTTGATGAAGTCCATCATCTTGCCGAAGCTGATAAACTCGTAACCGATGATCTCGTTGTCCTTGTTCAGGGCGATCTGAGAGCAGTAGCCCTCGGTCATCTCGAGGTAACGGGGACCCTTTTCGCGGGTAGCGAACATGGTACCCACCTGAGAACGCAGACCCTTTCCGAGGTCCTCCATGGAAGCGCCGACGAGCAGGCCGCCCTCGGAGAAGGCGCTCTGGGTTCTGCCGTAGACGATCTGCAGGAACAGCTCGCGCATAGCGGTGTTGATCGCGTCACATACGAGGTCGGTGTTCAGCGCCTCTAAGAGGGTCTTGCCGATCAGGATCTCGGACGCCATTGCGGCGGAGTGGGTCATACCGGAGCAGCCGATGGTCTCGACCAGAGCCTCTTCGATGATGCCCTCTTTCACGTTCAGGGTGAGCTTGCAGGCGCCCTGCTGGGGTGCACACCAGCCGATGCCGTGTGTAAAGCCGGAGATATCCTTGATCTCCTTCGCCTGTACCCATTTACCCTCCTCGGGGATGGGAGCAGGACCGTGATACGCGCCCTTCGCTACGGGGCACATATTCATTACTTCTGCTGTGTAATTCATAAGCTTGTCCTCCTTTAGAATGAAACAAGTGCCAAATCAACCGTTCCGATGATCTGACTATGCTTATGTTCATTATAGACGAACAGCCGTGATAAGTCAATACAATCTTGATTGAAAACGACAATAAATCGGCGGTTTTTCAGCAAAAACGCTTTACATCTTATTACACGTATGCTATGCTGAATACAACACGACGTAAAGCGGGGATGACCGATGACAAAGGCATACAGATTTACGACTTTGATAACGGCGGTGATGATTATGTTCGGGTTATTCGGCTGTACAAACAATGCGCAATTCGATATCAAGACTTATCAGAACGCGGAGAAGAATACCATGCTGCTCGACTACTATGAGCAGACAGTCGGCACGCCGATGAAGCAGCCGTACTATGAGCTTGTGCTGTACACCTACTCCGACACGCAGGCGACGCTGGAGGAGATCGAAAACGGAGGGATGGACGACGAGACGATCACGCGATACCTTATCCCGATCGAAGGCGCTCAGGAAATGCTGACCGCGGTAAAGAAAAGCGGCATGGCGCGCTGGAACAGCCGCGAAGGGATCGCGATATGCGGACGGTCAAACGTCTGCAAGTTTCCGGACGGCAACGGCGGCTACACCCGCGTCACGAGCGGCAATATGCCCGAGGACGGTTCGAGAATCTTCGGCGAGATCAAAATCGCCATGCGCAAGTGGATCAGTAAAGGGACCGTCGTAACAGAACCATGAAATCCGATATAACCGGCAACAGCGCTCCCGATGCGGAAGCGCTGTTTTTTTATCTCATACTCATTGATTTTAATCTATTTTTCTGCCCGAAGCGATCTCAAAATGGCATTTGACGATGCCGAGATCGAGCTTGACGAAGGGGCCGTTGGCGCTGACCCTGACCGAGGGCGTATCGCCGTCAAGGGTGAAGAAGAACTTCTGCTGATTGATCGCCGTAGGCGCAAGCAACGCCGCTTCGATCCCGTCGCGGAACCACCGCGGCATTTCCTTCACGTCCGTGACATCCTCAGCGCTCTTGGAGCGGCGGGGAGTGCCTTGATCTACGCCGTAGCCTATCGCGATCGAGAGCACCAATCGCTCATCCTCCCCGATCTCTGCGGTACAGCGCTTGCGCTTGAAGATACCCGCCCAGCAGGTATTGAGCCCCAGCGTCTGGGCATACAGCACGAGCTTTTCGCCCGCGTAGCCGCAGACCTCGTCGAGGTCATCGCGCTTCCTGCCGACGACAGCGATATAGGCGGGCACACCGCTCCAGCCGGTCAGCTTCGCCGCCAGTCCGCCGAACACCTCGCCCGCGGGCTCGATATACTGCATGCGCAGATCATATTCGCTATTCAGCTCGGCGATGCGTGCTTGAAGCTTTTCGACAAGCTCCGGGGTGATGGGTCTGTTCTGATAAGCGCGTACCGAATGGCGCACCTTGATCGCTTCCATATCTGTCATAATGACCTCCGGTTCAATAGGTTGATTTTGATAACTCAAAGACCGAGCGCTTCCGTCAAGCGCTCCATGTTCTCATAGCTCTGTTCGATCTCCTTGGAGTAAAGCTGAGCGGCGGCGGTGATATCTCGATGCCGAGAGAGCGCCGCGATCACCCGAACGGAGCAAACGGAAAATCGAACGGGAGCGAGTATATCGAGGCTGTCGATCGCGCCGAGATAATAGCGGTAAAGGTAATAGAGCGCGAGGTTTGTCAGTTCCCTTTCGTGAACGCTCAGATCAGGGCTGCCTATAACCGAGCTTATCACCAGACTGCGATTATCCTCATCAATATATTCCAGATCGCCGTAGATCTCGGGTAAAGCTGAAGTATCAAAAGCCGATGACTCCCCCGTCAACTCTTTCTGTACCCTGTCGGCAAAGCCGAGCAGATCGCGGAGCCTTTGTTCAAGCGGCTGATCGGACGCAAGGATCCGAGCCGCTTCTTCTCGCGTCTGTAACAGAAACGACATGATCTCCGCGTCGTAAGCCTCGCAAGGGTCGAATTCTGTCGCATCAAAGCAGTTATAGGCATGATCCCCGGCGAGGATCAGCCGCGCCGCCTCGGGACAGGCGAGCGCCAGCGTATGCTCCGCAAAGGTGGTGTAATCCATCGTAATACGCGGAAACATCGCGCAGGTCAGGCACAGGTGCTCCTCACCGAGCGTCCTGTAGATATCACAGAGCTTGTCATCGCCCCAGAAAGGACATTTCTTCTCATCAGCCAAGCGAAACACACGGTCGCCGTCGGGATCGGTATAGATCGCATTCCTCAGTTTATCGCCGAAATCACCTTTTACAGAGTTGTAAAACGCCTCGGTCTTTTCGTCGATCACCACATCCCAGCCCTGACAGCAGGAGTCGGGACACGCGGCGGCGATACAGCGGAACTTCTCATAATAGGAGGGGTATAAATGCTTCACGGAAAAACTCCTTCAAAAAATAAACGGTTGCCGTGTACGATCAATTATTATTCATTATCCGTCATAATCTTTAGAAAGTCAACAAAAACTATTGCATTTTTTGTACAAGGTGGTATAATACCTTTTGGAACAGAATATGTGTCGGATGAATCATGCAGAAGAGCGACCTTTCATATATTAGTAACAGCAGCTTGACCGCGTGAGGACGGCACTCCGGAGAATTCCATCGCGGCGCAGTTTACACGTCATGCGGATGGATGCCGAAGGTGCAAGCGCGGCTCGCCGCGTCAATCTCTCAGGCAAAAGGACGGAGGAAGGATGTCGAGCTGCGTGGTATGGCATCCGTTATCGTGCCTGAGAGTCGTTTATAACGGCTCTTTTCTTTTTTCCGCTCGACACATATCACACGATACAAGAGGAGGTATAAAACATGTGGGAAGGTTTTCTCAAATCCGTTGAAGAGATCAACGGCGTGATCAACAGCTATGTCTGGGGATGGCCGACCATCATCCTGATCCTCGGTACAGGCTTGCTGCTGACTATCCGCACCCGCTTTCTGCAGGTGCGCAAGTTCGGCGAATCGCTGAACACCACCATCGTCCCGACCTTCAAGAGTCTGGGCAAGAAAAAGCAAAAGGACGGCAGAGTGCAGTCCATCAGCCAGTTCGAGGCGTTCTCGACCGCGATCTCCGGCACGGTCGGCACCGGCAACATCATCGGCGTCGTCGCGGCGATCCTCACGGGAGGTCCGGGCGCGGTGCTGTGGATGTGGATCTCCGCGTTCTTCGGCATGGTCACCAACTACGCCGAGAATGTGCTGGGTCTGTACTATCGTAAAAGGGACAGCAAGGGAAATCTTGCAGGCGGCGCGTTCTACTATATCGCCTACGGTCTGAAATGGAAGTGGCTGGCGTATGTCGCGTCTGTCTTCTGTATCCTGGCGGCGATAGGAATGAGCGGCGTACAAACAAACAAAATCTCCGGCTCGCTGGCTGAGGCTTTTGCGCGAGTGACCGGCTCCGCCGACAACGCCGAGACCGTCAAGCTGATCATCGGTATCATCGTCGCGGTGATCGCGGCGACAATCATCATCGGCGGTATCAAGCGTATCGGCAAGGTCGCGTCCATGCTGGTACCGTTTATGTCGCTTTTGTTCATCATTCTGGCGCTGATCTCCATCGGTATGCACTACGATCGTATCGGTCAGGCGTTCGGCCTGATCTTCTCCAAGGCATTCAGCTTTGAGGCTGCCGGCGGCGGTATCCTGGGCTTTACCTTTGCGACTGTTATCAAGAAGGGTATGGCTCGCGGCGTATTCTCTAATGAAGCGGGATTGGGCTCCTCCGTCATCGCCCACTCCGCGTCCGAGACCCGCGAACCCGTCAAGCAGGGCTTGTGGGGCGTGTTCGAGATCTTCTTCGACACCTTCATCATCTGCACCTTGACCGCGCTGATGTTCCTGACCACCAACGACGTCACCAAGCTCAGCCCCGATATGAACGACAGCGTCATGTCGATGTCGATGTTCTCCGACAACTTCGGCGCGTTCGGTACGGCGACCTTCTCGATCATTCTGCCTCTGTTCGCCTTCACCACCATCATCGCTTGGTCGTACTACGGCGAAAAAGGCGTTGAGTTCTTCTTCAGCTTCATGAACGAAGATAAGCGCAAAATCCCCGTCACCATCTTCAAGGTGCTTTATGTCGTGCTGATCGCTGTTTCCGCAACGATCCACAGCCAGGTGGTATGGGATATCAGCGACACCTGTAACGGCTTGATGGCGCTGCCGAACCTGATCTGTCTGGTCGCGCTCAGCGGACTTGTCGCGAAGATCACGAAGAACTACTTCGACCGTAAGAAGGGCGTCGACGTCGAGCCGATGCTCTCCGCCTATCCCGATATGAACGAGGAGTTCAAGCAGGATATTACGTCCGGAGACATTGAAATGCAATAATCGGCTTTCAACTTTTGGTATATAATGAAGGGCTGTCGTGACAATCGCCGCGACAGCCCTTCGTAGATTACTTCCGCTCGTCCAGCCAAGCGTTCAGGAACCGCTGCGCCAAGCTGTCGGGACGGATATTCGCCCTTGCTTCGTCAAAGCCGAGCCACTGAGCCTCATCCACCTCGTCGGTCAGAGATACGGTAGGATCTCCCTGTATATGACAGGTGAAGTTGAGCATCAGGGTGTTGCTGCGTGCGAAGTACTCGGAGCGGTTATAGCGTATCTCACCCGCAGTCAATCCTGTTTCCTCCTTCAATTCCCGCGCAACGGCATGCTCGGCACATTCTCCCTTGTTGATATATCCCGCGACAAGAATGAAGCTGTCGCGGCCGTACTGCTTAATCAACAGAATCTTTCGGTTGACATCGTCAACGGTTATGATGCTGACCGCTACGTTGTATTTCGGAAAGCGGTATGTCTTACAGGTGTTACAGTAAGGGATGATCCCCTCGTTCTCCAGATAACGGTCAGTAAGCTCCGCGCCGCATTCTTCACAATAACTCATTCGTACCCTCCGTTAGTTTCTTTCTGTTATAGTAACATATTCATCCCGGACGTGCAACATATTTATCCCCGGCACGCAACAGTATGCTTGACAAGCTATAATCATCGTGGTAAAATCACCGTGATGAAGGAAAGTGAGTGAGAGAATATGACGAAACTGATGATTACTACCGACAGCACAGCGGATATGCCCGCTTCTGTCGCTGAAAAATATGATATCCGCGTTGCTCCGCTGCATGTACTGTATAACGATGAGGATTTTGCGGACGGCGTCGACATCACCCCCGAGGATATACTCAACCGCTACAAGGAGCGCGGTGAGCTGCCCTCGACCTCTGCGGTAACACCCGACGGCTATCTGAACTTTTTCAAGGAAATCTTTGACGAGGGCTTTGAGGAGATCATCCATATTGCGTTCTGCTCGGAAATGTCCTCCACCTACCAAAACGCTGTGATCGCCTCACAGGAATTCGACGGCAAAGTACACGTGATCGACAGCCGTGTGCTGTCGAGCGGTATGACGCTGCTGGCGATCCGTGCGTGCGAGTTCCGTGAGGAAGGCTTCAAGCCGAACCGCATCTGCGATCTCGTCAACGACTTGATCGAGAAGAACGTCGGCGGCTTTCTGCTGAGCCAGCTGGAATTCCTCCACAAGGGCGGCCGCTGCTCGAGCGTATCGCTGCTGGGTGCGAATCTGCTGAATATCAAGCCCACTATCGTCGTCAAAGACGGCGCGATGACCGTTGCGAAGAAGTATCGCGGCAAGGACGAGGCATGCCGGCTGAAATACTTGAAGGAACGTCTGGACGAATACAAGGACGTCATTGATACGCGACGTATCGTTCTGCACATGACCTGCGACATCAGCGAGAAGGATCGTAAGTACTATAAGAAAGAGCTCAAGAAGCTGATCGACTGCGATGAGATTATCGTATCTACCGCGGGGTGCGTCATTACCTCTCACTGCGGACCGGGTACCTTTGCCCTGTTCTTCATGACGAAATAAACCGATACATAATCCAAAACACGAGACCTCCGGCTGATCTAAACGTCTCTTTATTATGAATCCAAAAACCTGCCAACAAAAACGGCAGGTTTTTTTCATAGCAAGACACATAAAACGCGATCATCTGAAAACTTGCTTTATGTGGTGTGGTTATGCGACATTTCGACAGGTGCATATTACATAAAACAGATAATAAACTAACATAGAAAATATTAACAATACCCAGAAAATTTAGCATACGGGGTACGTTAATACATTTACATACGCGATATATGGCTTA
>NZ_JAEQMG010000156.1 GCF_016680995.1 Ruminococcus difficilis
CTTCCCGAGGGCGTAGAGATGTGCATGCCCGGAGATAACGTTGAGATGGACGTTGAGCTTATCACTCCTATCGCTATCGAGGTAGGTCTCCGCTTCGCTATCCGTGAGGGCGGCAGAACTGTAGGCTCAGGCGCAGTTATCGCTATCAACGAGTAATTTTATTCAATGATTAAATAGGCAGTCTTGCTTTTGCAGGGCTGCCTTATTTACGGTAAAGGGGTTTTTAGGAAAATGGACAAACAAGCTATTTATGACGCCCGTAAACTCGGAAAGCCTAAAATGGTCGTACTCGGCATTCAGCATATGTTCGCCATGTTCGGCGCGACGATCCTTGTGCCGATGATTACAGGTCTTGACGTTTTAACAACCCTTCTCATGGCTGGTCTCGGCACCCTTCTCTTCCACTTCATCACAAAGTTCAAGGTTCCCGCGTTCCTCGGCTCATCCTTCGCGTTCCTCGGCGGTTACGCCGCGGTCAAGGCGCTCGCTCCCGAAGGCGCCGACCCGAACACGATGCTGCCCTACGCCTGTCTGGGCGTAGCCTGCGCGGGACTTGTTTACTTCATTCTCGCGGGCATTATCCGCGCAATCGGCGTACATAGAGTAATGAAGTTCTTCCCGCCCGTAGTAACAGGCCCGATCATTATCGCTATCGGTCTGGGTCTGGCACCCTCGGCGGTTTCGAACTGCACCACCAACTGGTTCCTCGCGATCGTAGCCCTCGCGGTCATCATCGTGTTCAACATCTGGGGCAAGGGAATGCTCAAGATTGTTCCGATCATTCTCGGACTTCTGATTTCCTACGCCGTCGGTCTGGTGCTCTACTTCATATCTCAGGCGAATCCCGATCTCATTCAGACAATGCCGTGGCTCTTCTCGGGCGGTTCGGTTCTCGACGATGCAGGCAACGTCACCTCGTATCTCCCGATTTTCGACTTCTCGGGCGTTCAGACTGTTGTTAATAACATCGCGAACGGCCAGATCTTCGGCGAGCAGGGTCTTATCGGTATTCCCGTTATCTGGAACAAGACGACCTTCGGCGGTATCGACTGGTCTAACGGCGCTGTGATCGCGTCCTCGATCATCGCTATCGTGCCGATTTCACTCGCGACAATGATGGAGCACATCGGCGACATCAGCGCGATCGGCTCAACCGTCGGCAGGAATTACATTCAGGATCCCGGTCTGCACCGCACCCTCATCGGCGACGGTCTCGCGACAACTCTCGCTTCGCTCTTCGGCGGCCCTGCAAACACAACCTACGGCGAGAACACCGGCGTGCTCGCGCTGACAAAGGTCTATGACCCGAGAGTAATCCGCATCGCGGCGATTTTCGCCTGCACCATCTCGTTCTTCCCGATCGTCGCGGCGCTCATCGGTTCGATTCCGAGCTGCATCATCGGCGGTATCTCCTTCGTGCTCTACGGAATGATTTCCGCTATCGGCGTGCGCAACGTTGTCGAGAACAAGGTCGACTTCACAAAGAGCCGCAACCTTATCGTAGCGGCGGTTATCCTCGTATGTGCTCTCGGTCTCGGTGCAAACACCGTCAGCTTCCCGATCGGCAGCGCTCAGATCACACTTTCACCTCTTGCGGTTGCTTCAATCGCGGGTATCGCGCTCAACGCGATCTTCCCCGGCAAGGACTTCAAGTTCATCACCAACGGCAAGGGCGAGAGAAAGTAAACTGTATACAGCAAAACGGCAGGATTTCTCCTGCCGTTTTTTTTCGGGTGCGGGTGTCCCGCCCTTAATTTTCAATTTTTCATTTTCAATTAAAAAATCCGCCCTATCCTGAGATAAGGCGGAATTTTTTATAATTTATTTTACAACCTTCGCCATGAGCTCGTCACGGGTAAGACCGCTGTTGCGCGAGATCTCGTCGTTGGGAATAACTCTGAGTACCTTGCCGTTATAGCGCGATACCTTGACCGAAGCCTGCTTGCCGTCGATGTCGACAAACTCCTCGGTGTACTCCTCGTCGAGCGGAACCTGCTTGTCGAGAGCGAACTTCTCTGTGAGCGAGCCTGTGGGACAGAGCTGAACGCACAGACCGCAGTTGTTGCAGTTCGTCTGGTCAAGCGGCAGCGAGAACGCGGGGGATACGTCGGTGGTAAAGCCGCGTCCGAGCAGTCCGATAGAGGAGAGGTTCATGACCTCGCGGCAGGAACGCACGCACAGACCGCAGAGAATACACTTCGCTGTGTTTCTCTCGATGAAGGCATTCTCGTCGTGGGTGTACTTCTGGGGCATAACGCCCTTGAAGCGCTCGGGCATGATGTCGTAGCGCTGAGCGACCTTGAGCAGCTTGCACTTGAAGTACTCGCGGCAGCCGCACTCCAGGCAGCGCTTTGCTTCTTCCTGAGCTTCCTCCTCGGTGAAGCCGAGCGAAACCTCGTCGAAGTTCTTGTTTCTCACCTCGGGAGCGAGCACCTTCGGGTTGAGTCTGCTCTTCTGCTCGCGGTCGGAGTAGTCGATAGTGCTCTCGTCGCGCTTGCTGATGTAGGGAACGCGTGTGTCGAGCGCCTGACCGTTGAGGAACGCGTCAACTGCTCTTGCGCAGCGGTCAGCCTCGCCGATAGCCTCGATAGCGATGGACGCGCCTCTGTTTGTGGCGTCGCCGATAGCGAATACGCCTTCGATGTCTGTGGTGAAGAAGTCGGGGTCAGCCTCGATGTTGCCGCGGTTGTTGAGAGTAAGCTCCGAAACGTCCTCGGCGACGAGCTTCTGGCCGATAGCGAGGATAACGCTGTCGAGCTCGATTTCCTCGGTCTTGCCCTCGATCGGAACAGGCTTGCGTCTGCCCGAAGCGTCAGGCTCGCCGAGCTCCATAAGCTGGAGGGTAACTGACTTGAGCTTGCCGTTCTCGCCGTTGAAGGAGAGCGGGTTGGTGAGGAACTTGTAGGTTACGCCCTCTTCCTCAGCCTCGTCGATCTCGAGCTTGTCGGCAGGCATCTCGTTGCGTGTTCTTCTGTAGATAACGTAAACCTCTTTCGCGCCGAGACGGACAGCGGTACGGCAGGCGTCCATAGCGGTGTTGCCGCCGCCGCAGATAGCTACCTTCTCGCCGATCTCGGGAGCGTTGCCCTTGATAACGGCTCTGAGGAAGTCGATGCCGCCGTATACGCCCTCAAGATCCTCGCCGGGAGTGCGCATAGAGCTTGACTTCCAAGCGCCGACTGCAACGATGACCGCGTCGTTCTGCTCCTTGAGTGACTTGATGGTGAAGTCACGGCCGAGCTTTACGTTGTTGACGAGCTTTACGCCCGCCTTCTCGATGATGGCGATCTCCTTGTCGAGAACCTCCTTGGGAAGTCTGTACTGGGGAATGCCGTAGCGGAGCATACCGCCCATCTTGTCCATCATGTCATAAACGGTTACGCTGTGACCCATGATGGTGAGGTAGTAAGCCGCTGTAAGACCCGCGGGGCCGCCGCCGATTACCGCAACGGTCTTGCCTGAGGCGGGCTTGCACTCGGGTACATAGCTGTCGGACTTGAGGTCCATGTCAGCAGCGAACGCCTTGAGCTGAGCTATGTTGATAGGCTCCTCGACGTTCTTTCTTCTGCACGCCTTCTCGCAGGGGTGCGGACAAACGCGTCCGATGGATGCCGGAAGCGGGATTTTATTCTTGATGAGCTTGATAGCCGCGTCGTATTCACCGTTTGCGATCAGACCGACATAGCCCTGACAGTCAGTCTTAGCAGGGCAGTTGAGCTGGCAGGGAGCAACGCAGTCGCCGTCGTGGGCGGACATGAGCAGCTCCATGGCGATCTTTCTGGACTGGACAACGCGCTCGCTCTCTGTGTTGACGACCATGCCCTCGCTTACCTTAGCGGAGCAGGAACGGAGAAGCTTCGGGATTCCCTGAGCCTCAACGACGCACAGACCGCACGCGCCGTAAACCTCGACAGCCTCGTCATAGCAGAGGGTCGGAATGTAGATATCCGCAAGACGGGCAGCTTCCAGAATGGTTGAGCCCTCGGGAGCCTGAACCGCCTTGCCGTTAATTGTTAAATTTACCATGTTCATACCCCTCCTTATTCCTTAACGATTGCGCCGAAACGGCAGGAGCTGTAGCACTTGCCGCACTTGATGCACTTTTCGGTGTTAATAACATGGGGATTCTTGACTGTGCCCGAAATAGCGTTTACGGGGCAGTTTCTCGCGCAGAGCGTACAGCCCTTGCACTTGTCGGCGATGATCCTGTATTCGATCAGGTCGCTGCACTCGCCCGCGGGACACTTCTTGTCCTTGATGTGGGCTTCGTACTCGTCCCTGAAGTATTTGATAGTTGTGAGAACGGGGTTGGGAGCAGTCTGACCGAGACCGCAGAGCGCGCCGTCCTTGATGGAGTAGCACAGCTCCTCGAGCAGCTCGATGTCGCCTTCCTTGCCCTCGCCCTTGGTGATTCTCTCGAGCATCTCGAGCATGCGCTTTGTGCCGATACGGCAGTGAATGCACTTTCCGCAGCTCTCCTTGGCTGTGAAGTCGAGGAAGAACTTAGCCATGCCGACCATGCAGGTGCTCTCGTCCATGACGACCATACCGCCGGAGCCCATGATAGCGCCTGTCGCACCGAGAGCCTTGTAGTCGATAACGGTGTCGATGAGGTCTGACGGGATACAGCCGCCGGAAGGACCGCCCATCTGGACAGCCTTGAAGGGCTTGTCGGTCTTCATGCCGCCGCCGATGTCGAAGATAACGTCGCGCAGCGTCTTGCCCATCGGGATCTCAACAAGACCAGAGCGCTTTACCTTACCTGTAACGGCGAATACCTTGGTGCCCTTTGAGCCCTCGGTACCCATAGCCGCGAACGCCTCGCCGCCGTTGTTGATGATCCACGCTACGTTAGCGAAGGTCTCGACGTTGTTGATATTTGAAGGCTTTCTCCAGAAGCCCGACTGTGCCGGGAACGGAGGCTTGAGTCTGGGCATACCTCTGTGACCCTCGAGGCTCTCGATAAGAGCGGTCTCCTCACCGCATACGAACGCGCCCGCGCCCGCCTTGATGGTGAAGTCACATGAGAAGCCGGTGCCGAAGATGTTCTCGCCGATGATGCCCTTGTCCTTAGCCTGAGCGATAGCGTTCTTGAGGCGCTTGATCGCGAGAGGATACTCGGCGCGGACGTATACTACAGCGTGCTTCGCGCCGATAGCGTAAGCGCCGATGAGCATGCCCTCGATGAGGTTGTGGGGGTCGGACTCGATTACCGCTCTGTCCATGAACGCGCCGGGATCGCCCTCGTCGGCGTTACAGATGAGGTATTTCTCGTCGCCCGCGCTCTGACGTGCGGCGTTCCACTTGAACCATGTCGGGAAACCTGCGCCGCCTCTGCCCGCGAGACCCGAGGTCTTGATGATCTCGATGACTTCTTCGGGGCTGAGCTCGCAGAGAGCCTTTTTCAGAGCGGTATAACCGCCCGCGTTTGTGTAGGCGTCGATCTGCTCGGGGTTGATAACGCCGCAATTGCGCAGCGCGATTCGTGTCTGCTTGGAGAGGAATTCGCTGTCCTCCTCGGTAACAACGAGGTTTTCGACAGCCTTTACGTCGCCGCTCTCAACGAAGGAAGCGATAGCGGCAGCGTCGTTTTCGCTGACCTTTACGAGCCTTGTGAGGTTGTTGTCATCGTCGTAGATGTCAACGATGGGCTCGAGGTAGCACATGCCGATACAGCCCGTGATGGACACGTCGGCGGGATTTACGTTGGCGGCTAAAAGCGCCTTTCTTACCTTTTCGGCGCCCGCGGCGATACCGCAGGAGCCCTGACCGATTACGATTCTCACTGCTGTGCCGCCTCCCTTAACTCCTTGAGGATTTTCTTTGTTTTGTCGGGTGTGAGGCTGCCGTATGTATCCTCGTTGATCATCATAACGGGGGAGAGTGAG
>NZ_JAEQMG010000157.1 GCF_016680995.1 Ruminococcus difficilis
TTGATTGTTTGAGCGAAGCGAGTCACATTCATTCACGTTGGTGTTCAGAACCGAGGTAATATGAGGGTTTCTCCCTTCGGTCGATCAATTCATGCAATTCCTCAGTCCCCTTTCGGGGAGAGCTCCCTTTACCAAAGGGAGCCTTGGAAATCGACTACTCATATATTTTATGATACTTTTTCGACAAGCTGAAACGCCTCCAAACGGAGGCGTTTCGCATTATATTCCGGGTCAATAGGTAAAGGGGGATTGCAGACTGGTGCCGATCGCCGGATTAGACGGCATTTCAGCGAGCCAGCGCATCACAAGCGCGACATCAATCGCGCCGATCTCCTCGTCGCTGTCTATATCAAACAGATAATCGCAGAACTCGGATACCTTTATCAAAGATAAGCTTCGTTGCGCGGTGGTAACGTCCAGCACGCTGACCTCATCATCTCCGTCGGCGTCGCCGAGCAGAAATTTAGAATTCCTGACAATGACGTCCACATCAACATATGCCCCGCCGGTATAGACGGTGATCGTTGTTCTGCCCTCGCTGACGCCATAATAAACAGGGCGGTCTTTATATAACCAGATCCCGCTTACATCGGGATCCTCCGAGCGCCAGCTCACCTTAGGGGTATTCTTCGACAGAAGCGAGCTTGCAGTGTAATTGAAGTCGGCTCCCCACGAAGGACGGGTCATGACGGTCGTGCGATCAAGCTCAACCGAAGAGAGCGAGAAAAGGTTTGCCGTATATTCGATCGGCGCTTCTACGCCGTTTTTCGTAATACCGGTGATGCGGATATGCAGGGTGTCGTCGGCGGTGAAATCGGCGACCTTACAAATGATGCATCGGTCGATACCGAAGCTGCCGGTATTGACGTAAAACGCAGCGTCCTCGCTTTTGCTGTTGACCGTCCAGCTTCTGCCCTGTGTTTCGGAGCTGATCTCAACGGAAATCTTATCCGCGACTGGATCATCGTATGAGGCGCCCAGGCTGACGGTGATAAGCGAGCCGACAAAGAGATCGAGCGGCGTGTTCGCAGCAGGCCACGCGATATAATCGCCCGCAAAGCGACCTTCACGGCTCCTGTCCAGAGAATACATCGCGGTGAAATCGCCTACCTCGCCGAATCCGGTGTACTTCATCATCGGATTCAGTATCCATCGGCGGTGACCTGCGCGGTCGATATTGCTCTTATTAGAGTCATCCATCCATCCGTTCTGGAAAGAGAGCGGCAGGCTCTCGTGTTTCCATGCGATGTTACATTTGCCCGCGCCTTCCCTGCCAAGCTCATAGAGCTCATCGGACATTCCCTCGGGCTGATTGGGATAATGCGAGAGCGTATTGTTAGCGGCGTTGACCAGCATACCCGCCTGAGCAAGCTCGTTATACCCATCGTCGATCTCAACATCACACGGCAGTCCCGCGACGTACCGGTAAAAATTGAGGACGTTCAGCGCCTGGGTATAGGTGCTGTCGTCGAGCTTTCCAAGCCGATAATCTGCGGGATCCAGCGAGTATTCCTGAGCGTATCCGTCGACATGACTCAGATCGATATCAAGCTCCTTCGCCTTTGCAATGATCTCTTCTCTGGTCGGATAGTTCAGGTAAAAAGGATCGCCGGTACCGTAATAATAGTTGTCGATCCACGTTTCGCGTGCTCCCGCAGCAGCGGAACATACGGAACAAACCATAATAAACGTTAACGCAAAAGAAAGCAGCTTTTTCATCACGGACCTCCTGTTTTTCTTTCACTCTCGCCATAATCGATGTATCATCCTATTTTTATTATAACACACAGATATTTTTGTGCAATATATTCAGATGTATAAATTACTTCTTTCTTTTTATGCTGATTTCACATAATTCCGCGGTTATATTTCAGCGTCAGTATCCGCATAAGCTTTGTATCGAGCTGTTCCTCGGTGATACTGCCGTCGCTGAGCTTCTGCTCGATCGCGGAGATATATGCGTCGAGGTTATCGGGACAAAGGATCAGGTCGATATCTGCGTCGAAGATTCCCTGCACGATCTCGTCAAAATGATAGTTTTCCGTGATCGCGCCCATCATCATGCTGTCGGTCACGGTCACGCCGTTGTAGGCGAGATTCCCTCGAAGAAGCGACGGGACGATGACCTTGGAGAGCGTAGCGGGCTTGTCGTCGAGCGCGGGAACGGTCAGATGACCGATCATCACCATGTCGGCGCCCGCGTCGATCCCCGCCTTGAAGGGCAGCAGCTCGCCCGATTTCAGCTCGTCGGCAGTCTTGCTGACGGACGCGAGTCCGTTATGACTGTCCTCTAGGGTATCGCCGTGACCGGGGAAATGCTTGAGCGAACAAAGTACCCCGCCTTCGTGAAAGCCCGCAACAGCCGACGAAACCAGCGACGCCGCCTCGTTATAATCATCGGAATAGGCGCGTTCGGCGATGACAGTGTTCTCGGGATTCGTCCATACATCCGCGACGGGCGCGAAATCGAGATTGAAGCCGAAGCCGCGGATATCCGACGCGATGGCGCGCGCATTGTCACGGGCTGTCTGAGCGCCCTGCTCCCTGTAGGTGTACATATCGGAGAAGACGGTGGTTCCCAGCTTCTCGGCGCAGCGGGCGACGGTGCCGCCCTCCTCGTCCACACCGATGAACAAGGGCGTTTTTGAATAGCTTTGGGTATTGGCGATCATGGTTTTGACCTGTTCGGCGTCGATCAGGTTGTCCGAGAAGTAGATCACGCCGCCGACGGGATACTGCTCAATCGCGGCTTTTGTCTGATCGCCTGCCATGGACACGCTGTCTGCACCGGTGATCGCCTCGGGAGTCGCGATAAACAGCTGACAGATCTTCTCCCGCGTGGTCATGCCCGCGATATACTGCCTTGCCTTTTCGGCGGAACCGGGCTCGGCAGGGGCTTCGGTCTCCGTCTGCATGACGGTTGCGTCGACCGCCTGATACGGGGGCGGGTCGATGTCGGGCTTGATGAAAAACTGCGTCCACACCGCGATCCCGATGCAGACGAGCCCCACCGCGAACAGGACGATCCCGATGATGAGCCCGACTTTTTTGCCGGTATTCTTACGTTGTGTCGCCGGTTCCCGATAATGCCGTGCCATGTGATCAGCTCCCTTTATCAATCGTCATTGTGAAGCCCTGTGGCTATATCAACTGTTTTAATAGTATTCTGTTTTGAGATAGTTGTCAATAGAAAAACGCAAAACAAAAGGAGCTCCCGCGTGGGGAGCTCCGTATCTGCTACAATTCACAGGAAGTATTTATCAGACAATACCCTCAATACCCTGCAGAAGCATCGCGTTCGCAACGCGCTCGAAGCCTGCGATGTTCGCGCCGGCGATCAGATCGTCGCCCAGGTTGTACTTCTTGCAAGCAGCGATGGACTGATTGAAGATGTTGACCATGATGTTCTCCAGCTGAGCGTAGACGTCGTCAGCGGTAAAGACGGTGTGACCCGCGTTCTGGCTCATCTCGATGCAGGAGCAAGCTACGCCGCCGGCGTTAGCAGCCTTGGAGGGTCCGATAACGACGTTGTTCTCCTTGAGGTACTCGATCGCCTCGTTGGTGGTGGGCATGTTAGCAGCCTCGCACAGGAACTTGGTGCCGTTCTCGACCATCTTCTTGGCATCCTCGATGCGGATCTCGTTCTGAGTTGCGCAGGGGATGTACAGGTCAGCCTTAACGCCCCAGGGCTTCTCACCCGGGAAGAACTTCGCGTTCGGATACTTCTCGGCATAGGGAGAGCAGATATTCTTACCGGAGCCGCGCAGCTCGAGCAGGTAATCGATCTTGTCGCCGCTGATACCGTCCTCGTCGAGGATGTAGCCGTCGGGACCGGAGATGGTGATGACCTTCGCGCCGAGTTCAGTCAGCTTCAGAGCGGTACCCCAGGTAACGTTACCGAAGCCGGACAGAACGACCTTCTTGCCTGCGAGCTCCTCGCCGAAGTGCTTGAGCATCTCGCGCGCATAGAAGACTACGCCGTAACCGGTAGCCTCGGCACGACCCGCCAGACCGCCGTTCTCGGTGCCCTTACCGGTCAGAGTGCCGTCATAGCAATCACGGATACGCTTGTACTGACCCATCATGAAGCCGATCTCACGACCGCCTACGCCGATGTCGCCTGCGGGAACGTCGGTATCGGGACCGATGTGACGGAACAGCTCGGTGATGAAGCTCTGGCAGAAGCGCATGATCTCCATGTCGGACTTGCCGTTGGGATCAAAGTCGGAACCGCCCTTACCGCCGCCGATCGGCAGACCGGTCAGAGAGTTCTTGAAGATCTGCTCAAAGCCGAGGAACTTGATGATACCGATATATACGGACGGATGGAATCTCAGACCGCCCTTGTACGGGCCGATAGCGGAGTTGAACTGTACACGGTAACCGATGTTGACCTGTACCTGACCGTTATCGTCTACCCACGGAACGCGGAACTTGATCTGTCTCTCGGGCTCGACGATACGCTCGAGCAGAGCCAGCTTGCGATACTTCTCCTCGTTAGCGTCAACGAGGGGGCGGATGGAAGTGAGAACCTCTTCTACGGTCTGAAGGAATTCAGGCTCGGAAGCGTTCTTTTCTTTTACTTTTGCGATGACTTCATCAACGTAAGACATAAATATACCTCCTAAATATAGTGCTATAAAAGAATTATATTCTTCGGGCTTTGCCCAAAAGAAAAACTGCACAGTTAGGATTATATTACAAACGAATGTATTTTGCAAGATTTTTTCGCAAAAAATCATAAAAAAGAGCAATTTCGTCACTTTTCACAGAAAGAAATCGTGAAAATTGCAGTTGTATAGAATAGAGGTTGCAAAAGCTTCAACGCATTAATGCTTTAAAAGAAATAAGTGAATCGTCATTTCTATTGTCGATAAAACAGACGGTCATTCGTATGCTATTATTATTCTAAATAAGAAATAACCGCCATGCGAACACAGCGGTTATCATGAAGATTATTCGGTTATGAGTTCGAGCAGTTCCTCACGGCTGAGTCCCGAATTACGGGAGATTTCATCGTTCGGGATCACGCGGAGCACCTTACCGTTGTAACGAGATACAAGAACTGTAGCTTGCTGTCCGTTGATCGTGACGGTCTCTTCGGTATAAATCTCATCGAGCGGCACCTGCTTTTTGAGGTTGGCTTTCTCAGTCAGCGCGCCTGTGGGACAGAGCTGAACGCACAGTCCGCAGTTGTTGCACTTGGTCTGATCGAGCGGCAGCGCGAAGGCGGGGGCGGGCTCGGTGGTGAAGCCTCTGCCCATCAGCCCTAAAGCGTGGATATCCATGACCTCGCGGCAGCTTCTCACGCACAGTCCGCAGAGAATACATTTCGCCGTGTTGCGCTCGATAAAGGCGTTTTCGTCGTGGGTGTACTTTTGCGGCATCTCGCCCTTGAAGCGGCTCGGGTCAATGTCGTAGCGTTGCGCTACATTGAGCAGTTTGCACTTGTAATACTCGCGGCAGCCGCACTCGAGGCAGCGGCTCGCTTCCGCCTGCGCCTCTTCCTCAGTGAAGCCTAAGCTGACCTCGTCGAAGTTTTTGTTTCTTACCTCGGGGTCTAAAACGCGCGGCGTCTTTCTCGGCTCTTTCTTACGGTCAGAATAGTCTATTGTCGCTTCGTCACGCTTGGAGATATACGGAACGCGGGTGTCTAAGGCTTGACCGTTCAGATATGCGTCAACCGCCTTTGCACAGCGGTCAGCCTCGCCGATCGCTTCGATCGCGATGGACGCGCCGCGGTTGGTCGCGTCGCCGATCGCGAATACGCCGTCCATGCTGGTGGTAAAGAAATCGGGATCGGCTTCGATGTTGCCGCGGTCATTCAGCTGTAATTCGCTGACGTCGCCCTGCACGAGCTTCTGACCGATGGCGAGGATCACAGAATCGAGCGGTATTTCTTCCGTCTTGCCCTCGACGGGAACAGGTCTGCGTCTGCCGCTTGCGTCGGGCTCACCGAGCTCCATGATCTGGAGCGTGACGGATTTGAGCTTGCCGTTCTCACCGTTGAACGAGATCGGGTTGGTGAGGAACTTGTAGATCACGCCCTCTTCCTCCGCTTCGTCGATCTCGAGCGCGTCGGCGGGCATTTCGTTTCTGGTTCTGCGGTAGATGACATATACTTCTTTCGCGCCTAAACGAACGGCGGTTCTGCAAGCGTCCATAGCGGTATTACCGCCGCCGCAAATAGCGACCTTTTCGCCGATCGCGGGAGCATTGCCCTGAATAACGGCACGGAGGAAATCGATACCGCCGTAAACGCCCTCGAGGTCTTCGCCCGGGGT
>NZ_JAEQMG010000158.1 GCF_016680995.1 Ruminococcus difficilis
GACTATCATCGGCAAATATGCTACTCAACGTCGCCGCTCCTACGCTCTCAACGGGGGAACTTTCTTGTTTGACTCTTTTTGTTCGAGCCTGTTGTGTCAACTATTATTATACAAGATCAAACATACGCGCGTTCGTCAGAGCACTCTCGCTCAGATCGTCGTCGATGAACAGCAGCTTGCCCTCGACATTTGCCACGCCGAACGCTTTTTGCAGTGTGCTGATACTCTCGTTGTAGCAGTTGTCCTCGCCGATAACGCCGTTGAGGATCGCACCCAGCACGCTCTTGCCCTCGCCGCCTTCGCCTATGATGATCAGCGCCTTTTGCAGAATCGTTGTCGGAATAAGGCAATAACCGCAGTATTGCTGTATGGTGATTTGGTCATCGCCCTGGTACACGTCTTGCAGATAGCGCAGGAACCGCTCCGGCTTTGGCGCGTTGGGATCATACTTCACCGGAAAGCGGTTCAGGCAGAAGTCCTTTTCTTCGCTGAACACCGTGAACAGCCCGTCCTTATCTTTCGATAAGGTGCCGTTTTGAAAGTGCAGGTGTCCGGTGTCCGGCTTCGGCGGCTCCGTGTAGCAGAGCGCTTTAATGCTGCGCAGCAGCTTTTCCGCCTTGTCGCCGTGGTTCGTCTTGACGTAGGGCAGGATATCGCGGATGATCAGCTGCCGCGCCTTGCCGTCCTCGATCGCGCCGTCTACCGAATAGAGCTTGTTGTTGATACAGCGAACCTGTTTCTGTGCGATGAATTCCGTGACATACATCTGCTCGTTTAGTTTCCGGCTGTCGCCGCTGCCGCTTGTCCATACCGGATGGGTCGGCGCTTCTTTTGCCGGAGCCGTTGGCACATATTCCGCCGTCCGATCTGTCAAGGCTTCCAGACGCAGCAAGACGGTTTCGGCGATCGTTTTGCCGCTGTCGGGCGTTTCGCTCTCGTAAACGTCGGTGATATCGCCCTTTGTCGGTAGTTCCTTCCATTCCTCGGTCAGATCGAGCACCTTGACGGACTGCGCAACCGGCAGGAGCTGCCCGGCGACGTACCGCGCAAAGGCTTGTCCTGCTTCGTCGTTATCGGGTATCACCGCAACGTCTGCGCCGGTGAACAGAGCGTTATAGGCGCTGTCCCATTTCTTTGCAGGATTCTTCGCCGTCGCCGCGCCGTGCGGCGAACAGATTGCAGGCAAGCGCAGTTTTTTGGTGAGCGTGTCAACGTCTTTTTCGCCCTCGGCAAGATAGAGCACCTTGCCGTGCTGCTTTGCCCATTCAATGTTGTTTTGCTTGTAAAGCGGCGGTGATATACTCCGTCCGTTCTCCTTGGGTAAGCCCTTTACCCATTCTGCGCCGCGCTTGTGATACCAGCAAAAGCACTTTTTGTAGGCTTGCTTTTTGTCGTTCCAAACGTAGTACCGCGATTTTTTCAGGCTGTCGGTGTAGCAGTAGTCCACGCCCGGCGGTTTTTCGCCGCGCTCAGACCGCCGCTGTTCGGCAAACAGTTCCTTTACGGGAAGCCCCAGCGTTTCCATCACGCGCCTGCCGTCCGCTTCACAGACAGGACATGCCATCAGGATCTTGCCGTCCTTTTCCAAAATATCAAGGCTCGGCTCGTGGTCGTTATGGCACGGACAAAGCGCTTTGTAATGCCGGTCGCCGAGC
This sequence comes from Ruminococcus difficilis, assembly GCF_016680995.1. The sequence continues at coordinate 1,656 of NZ_JAEQMG010000158.1, forward strand.
CGTTTTACGCCCTGAAAATAGGGGAGAAGTTCTTCGATGTGCAAGCGGCTCACCGTCCTGCCGCTACGGGACGAATGCCGCCAAAGCTGTACACCTTCGCTTTCGGCTGGAATTTTTCCGCAGTTGGATCTGTCAGGTACTCGATCAGCACGTCGAGGTTGATCAAAACCTTGTTGCCGGCTTTCAGCTCCGGCAGAATGCCGTCCTTTATCAGCTGACGGAGATAATTCTCCGTTATCGCTGTGCCGGGGCAATCCTCTTTGATTTTATGTACCGCGTCCTTAACGGTCAAAACAACGGGTATTTTGCGTGTAGCGGCGAGCTCTGCCGCTGTGTTAGTCATCATAACTGATACTCCTTTCTCCGCGTGCCGCGGCTGTCAGTGCGCCTTTTGATAGTATGTACTGTCATAAGACCATCGGCTAACGGCGCGCTATAACGTGGGATTTTATTGTAAAATATCGGGAGCAAGTCGCAGTTAGAACGATATGCCCCTCACTATACCCTGAAAATTCGCGAAAAATTGCATACAACTATGCAACTTTCGGGAAAATTTCTCGGGAAAAATTGTTTTGGGCTTTATAAATCCCGCAAAATGTGTTAGAATATCAGCAGGACTATAAAACGTGAGTTTGGTTTTTGGTCTCAGCCGTTCAGAGTGTTCCCGCACTTTGAGCGGCGCTTTTTGTTTTATGCGATCCTTTCATCATGTGCGCCTTTTCTGCGCTATACAGCGGCATTCATTTTCTTCTTTGCCGCTGCGATTTCGTCGATAACGGCGAGGATCCGCTGCTTTTCGTTGGTAGGAAGCTCCCGACGGAGCTTGCGGGTGATTGTTGGCTCACTTATGCCTAATCTGTCTGCAATTTCCCATAGCCGTACACCGTTTTTTCGTGCCTTTGTTCTTAATTCCAGATTGTTCATAATTTCAACCCCTTTGTGAATTTATTGTTGACAAATCATCATCAATAGATTATCATAGATGATGATGATATTATCTACATTTGATTATAACGTGGAAATATTGATATGTCAAGAAAAATTCCTTATTTTCTATAAATGTGGAAAAAACACTACACGTGGACATGGGGTTGAAAAAAATGCAAATTAAAGACACAATCAAAAAACTTAGAACGGACTATAAGTACACACAAGTTGATTTGGCTGAAAAACTAAATTGTAATAGACAGAAAATTGCCGATTGGGAACGCGGGAAGTCAACTCCATCTACAGACGACTTAATACTTCTTGCACGGATTTTCGATACAACAACAGACTATCTTCTTGGAATATCATATGTAAAAACAGTTAACCCTGAAATAAATAGCATTAATTATGCGTTAGGGCTCTCAGAACAATCTATTGAAAAGCTAAACTATTTGCAAAAAAGAGCAGTTGGAAAAGAAGAAGCTGAAGAACTTTCCGAAACAATAAAAATTGGCGGACATGATGTTGAGGCTTTGCCTTTAGAGTGGTTTGAAGTTTTGACAAAGTTGGATGCGAAAAACGCTACAGAGGAAGAAATACAAAGCGCGAAAGAAAGAGTAAAGCAGGATACGATTGAGTATATTATCGAAAAAGACACATATGAACCAGCACTTGTTTTGGAAGTGCTAAATGATCTTATCCAGAAAGATGATTTTGAAAGCTTTATGCTCGCTTTGTATGTGTATTTGTACTCAGATACAAGCGAACTAAAAACATCAATTGCTGGGGTAATGGTGCCACAGCAGAAAAAACTACCGAGCGATAAAAGAGAACTTCATGTTGAAATAACAAGAGACCTGTTTATTGAATCGTACCTATTAAAAATTAATGATTATCTTAGAAAGTGGAGAAAAAAAGGTAGAATTAAGCTTGCTTATTTGACTGCTTGCGAAGATTATAGTTATTTTGAAGAATGTGGAGGTGATCAAGATAGCAACCATCGAAAAGAGGAATAATTCCTACCGCTTCATTGTGTCCTGTGGTTACGACATGACCGGCAAGCAGATCCGCAAAACCATGACATGGAAGCCGGAGCCGAACATGACCGCCAAGCAGATAGAAAAGGAGGTACAGCGGCAGGCTACGCTCTTTGAGGAACGCTGCCTAAAGGGTCAGGTGCTCGATGAAAACATCCGCTTTGCCGAGTTCGCCGAGATATGGATGAAAGACCGCAAAAACGATTTGCGGCCGCGCACCTACGCCCGGTATGAGAGCCTGCTGCCGCGGATAAACGCCGCGATCGGTCACATCAAGCTCTGCAAGATACAGCCGCCGCATTTGCGCGCGTTCTATGCCAATCTTGCCGAGAGCGGCGTCCGGCTCGACACCAAATACACCTGCAACATCAGCATGGACGATTATCTGCGCGAAAATGAGCTGACCACCGCCGCGCTGTGCCGGCGTTCGGGACTCTCCAACACGACGATGATCTCCATTCGCAAGGGTAACAATGTCAATCAACAGAACGCCGAAAAGCTCGCCGCTGCGCTCGAAATGCCGCTGTCGGAGCTGTTTACGCCCGTCGGTGAAGGTCACAAGACGCTCTCAGGCAAGACGATACAGCATTATCACCGCCTGATTTCGGTGATCCTGCATACCGCCGTTGAGTGGGGCGTGCTGTTCTCAAACCCCTGCGACCGCACGAAAACGCCGAAAGCAGAGGAAAAAGAAGCCAAATATATCGACGAGGTGCAGGCGGACGCGTTGATCAGCGCGATCGAGACCGCCGATGAGCTGCACCGCACCATTGTGCGCCTGCTGCTGTTCACGGGAATGCGGCGCGGCGAAGCCCTCGGCTTGAAGTGGTCGGATATTGATTTCAAAAAGGGAACGCTGAAAATCTGCCGCACGATACAGTTTCTTCCGAAGCGCGGTATCTTTGAAGACAAGCCGAAGAACAAGAGCTCCGAGCGCGTGATCAGACTGCCGCAGACAACGCTTGACGATTTGCGCGCGCACCAAGTCGCTCAGACGGAGCAGCGTCTATCGCTTGGGTCCTACTGGAAGGGAACAGAGGACTATGTTTTCACGAACCCCGAAGGCAAGCCGCTCAAGCCCGACAGCGTGTCGAGCTGGTTTTCCAAGTTTATGAAGCAGCACCCGGAGATCCCTTTCATCACGCTGCACTCGCTCAGACATACCAACGCCACGTTGCAGCTCGCCGCCGGCGTGCCGATCACCACGGTATCCAAGCGGTTAGGACACTCCAACACCGCCACGACCGGCAGGGTATACGCCCACGCGATCCAATCCGCCGACGATCTCGCCGCCGAAAAGCTCGACGATTTATTCATCCAACAGAGAAAGAAATCCGCTGCAAGCTGATATAAAAAGACCGCTGCCATCACGACAGCGGTTTTTTCATGGGTTTTATTCAGAAGTCGACAGCGGCAAAGTCAAAAAAAGCAAGCGGACGGCACTAAGTGAATCAGCCGAAATCCCGCCGCAAATCTCAATAACTCTCTGTATAACCCGATACCCATAAACACCAAATAAACCCCAAACCGAGGATTTTTGACCCATTCGCCAAGCATCAGAACAGCATGGAACAAAAAGAAAAGCCTTAAAAACGGCTTAGATAAGCCATTCTTAAGACCATCGGTTTGGCAGGGGCAGAAGGACTTGAACCCTCGGCACGCGGTTTTGGAGACCGCTG
>NZ_JAEQMG010000159.1 GCF_016680995.1 Ruminococcus difficilis
CGACTTGCTGGTGTCGCAGAAGGAGCAGCAAATTGAGCGTTCAAGGGTAATGGGCTGCTACTATTACAAAAGCGACTATGTTTGCACTTGGGCGGACGGAAAGGTGATTCAGCCGAATTATCTGACAAGAAGCTTCCACAATATTCTGAAAAACAGCGATTTGCCGATGGTGCGCCTGCACGACCTGCGGCACAGTACGGCGAGCAACCTGATCGAGCAGAATGTGTCGATCGTCAACGTCGCCAACTGGCTGGGTCACAGCAGTCCGACGACCACGCTGAACTTCTATGCGCATACAAATCAGGCGCAGAAAAAGATGGTGGCAAATGTGATCGACGACATGCTTTTAGTCAGGTGATCGTGGTTAGAAAAATGGTGTTGCGTTAGATGCCGTTAGGAAAAGTTTTCAAAAAGCGTAGAAAAGTGTTAGAAAAGTGTTAGAAATCGGGGTATAGCTCGTTAGAAATGGGTTTAAGCCAAAAAAGAAAACCCCCAAAAACGGCTTAGATAAGCCATTTTTGAAGGTCTGAGTGGCAGGGGCAGAAGGACTTGAACCCTCGGCACGCGGTTTTGGAGACCGCTGCTCTACCAACTGAGCTATACCCCTAAATATTTGGTTGCTGCGAGGCGAGACTCGCTCACTCGCAGAAAG
>NZ_JAEQMG010000016.1 GCF_016680995.1 Ruminococcus difficilis
GATGATAATATGATTGTTCTCATTATCGTACTTTCAGTACTTCTCACAGCCGTTCTTATTGGGCTGATTGTTCCGTACTACATAGTATTTTACTCGCCGCACCGCAACGCCGATGAAATTGAAACCGAGCCGTTTCTGGACGACATGGATATGTTCAACGAGATAAAGGCTCAGGCGAGAAAGCTCTCTGAAATTCCCTGCAGCCGTGTTCAGACGAGAGCATACGACGGCGTTAGGCTTTCGGGACGGTATTATCACAAGTCGGACGACGCGCCGCTGTGTATCTGCTTTCACGGCTACCGCGGCTCATCGGTTCTTCATTTCAGTATAATAGGGCAGTTCCTCCAGGACGAGGGTTACAATGTCCTTCTTGTTGACCAGCGCGCTCATTTCGGCAGCGGCGGCCACACCATAGCTTACGGTATACGCGAACGCCGCGACGTGCTCTCTTGGATAGAATACGCAAACGGACGCTTCGGCAAGGATAAGCCGATATATCTTTTCGGAATCTCGATGGGCGCGGCCACAGTCGTGATGGCGGCAGATCTTGCTTTGCCGGATAACGTCAGACTGATTTGCGCTGACTGCCCGTACAGCTCGCCGAGGGATATCATCTTTTACGTCGCAAAGCGCTGGTATAAATGTCCGAGGCTTCTGTGGGCGCTTATCCGCGTTTCTGCGCTCGTATACGGCCACCTGATAATTCCGCGTAACCTGACCGCCGCGAACGCTGTGAGGAACACCGACAAGCCGGTGCTGCTTATTCACGGCGAGGCGGACTGCTTTGTCCCGAATGAAATGAGCGAGGAAATACGGCTTGCAAATCCCGAATGCGTGGAGAGGCACACCTTTCCCGACGCGGTTCACGGCGTGAGTTATTTTTACGATCCCGAGCGGTATATCGCGATCCTGCGCGACTTTATAAAGAGAAACGGCTGATATATAAGGGGCTGCCGCCAATCGAAAGATTTGGCGGCAGCCCCATTAATTTTTTACATCAAAGGCGCAAAGAACTTCATCAGTGTGCCAAGCAGTTTATATGATATTTTTTCGTTTTTGATTGTCCTCGGTGTTACCTCGCGGCATTTTGAAAGCGTCTTCTGAAAGTCAAGCTCTATCTCGGGAATACAAGCTGTTTTGTACATGTATGCCGCGCATTCGAAGTGATGATAAAGACTGCGGTAATCAAGATTGATCGTACCGACGGTTGCCTTGCAGCCGTCGCTGACGAATACCTTTGCGTGAACGAATCCCGGTGTGTACTCGTAGATTTTCACACCTGACGCGATAAGGCGCTTGTAGTGGGATTTTGCCAGAGCGTAAGCCGCTTTCTTGTCCGGAATGCCGGGCAGTATCAGCTTTACGTCTACTCCGCGGCCTGCGGCATATTTCAGCGCGGTTTCAAGCTCTCCGTCGAGAATAAGGTAAGGCGTCATGATATGCACGTAATCTTTTGCGCGGTTGATTATATCCATATAGACGGTCTCTCCGACCTTCTCGTTGTCCAGGGGACAATCTCCGTAGGGGATCACGTACCCCGAGGGATTTTTCGGCGCGCTTACCGCACCCTCAAGCCACTGAGAGAACTCAGGTTTTTTCTCGTCGATGTTCCACATCTGCAAAAACAGCAGCGTAAAGCTCTTTGCTGCCTCGCCTTTGAGCATGATGGCTGTGTCCTTCCAGTGCCCGAAGCGTTCGGTCAGATTGATATACTCATCTGCGAGATTGACGCCTCCGGTGAAGGCTGTCTCGCCGTCGATCACAAGTATCTTACGGTGATCTCTGTAGTTGTAATGCGAGGATACGACAGGTCTGATGGGAGAAAAAGCCTTTGCCTTGATTCCTTTTTCTTCAAGCAGTCTGCAATAGTTCGAGGGAAGCAGCGACATCTCGCACATTCCGTCGTACATCATACGCACTTCAACTCCCTGAGCCGCTTTCGCAACAAGCAGTTCGAGAACCTTGCCCCACATATAGCCCTCTTCAACTATGAAATATTCCAGAAAGATGAATTTTTCGGCAGCCTCAAGAGCCTTTATCATAGCGGCAAACTTGTCCTCGCCTATGGGGAAGTATGTGACCTCCGTGTTGTTGTATATGGGAAAACAGCCTGTGCGGTTCAGGTACCTCGCCAGAGCGTCCATGCCTGACCCGTCCTTTTTCAGCGCGTCAAGAACGTCCTGTGACTGTGGAATGGAGGTCCGGGTCTGCAGTATCAGAGTTCTTTCTCTGCGCTCAAGCTTTCTGTACCCGACATTCATTCTCGTGAACAGCAGAAATATCGCGCCGGGTACCTGGAATACGGAGATCAGAAACATCCATGTCAGCTTTGCGCTGAAATCCATACCCGTGTTGAACAGATAGATAATCATTATTACGCTGAAAACCACCAGAAACGCCGAGAAAAACGGCAGCCAGGTGATGAGCCAGCCGTAAAAGAATATATACATCGCAAGCTGCAGCAAAATCAGCAGTACTATAACGGAAAACCGGCTGAACACCAAATGCAGCAGTCCTTTTTTTCTGGGCTTTGCCAGCCTGAAAATTTCACTCATATTTATCCTCTCACTGTTGTCATTTCCAATATCCAAATATCAGCTTTAGTATATCACACCTGAACGGTGAAGGCAAGACGCATTCATTTATCTATTATGCGGCTCTACCTGCAATGTCATACATAATAGCCGCAAATACCCGAAACAGTAATACTTTTCCGAAAAAATATTGACAAACTCCGATTTATGCGTTAAAATACATACAAATTAAAATCCAAACCGATGACGAAGAGTAAGTAGGTCTTATCACTTGTCTTACAGAGAGCTGCGGACGGTGAAATCGCAGCAGAGAATATATGACCGAATGGACTTCTGAGGGCGAACAGAAATGCGGAAACACAGAGTATGTGAGACGGATTGACCCTACGTAAAGCGGGTCGGCGTAATTAATTACGTGTTGAGAGGACGCTGAAACGCGTCAAGCAGGGTGGCACCGCAGGAAGTATCCTGTCCCGGCAGTTATGCAGGGACAGGGTTTTTATTTATATTCATATTTAATTCTCAGGAGGAATTATGATACTCTTAACAATGCGATGGCGAATTCATCAGTAATATCCGCAGACTATTAATCATTTAACAAATAAGGAGAATTTATCATGAAAAGAATCATCGCAGTTTTACTGACCGTACTTATGATCGCAACCGTTATGACCGCCTGCTCTGGCAATGCGGGCTCTGACACCAAAACCGTAAAGAAATCCTTCAAGGTAGGCATCTGCAACTATGTAGACCACGCCTCGCTCAACCAGATCGTCGACAATGTAAAGAGCGGACTGAGCAAGCTCGGCAAAGAAAACGACGTCGAGTTTGAGATCCTCAGCGAAAACTGCAACGCCGACGCTGACATCATGAACCAGATCATCGCGAACTTCGTCGCTGAAGACGTAGACCTGATGATAGGCGTAGCCACTCCCGTCGCAATGGCGATGCAGTCGGCGACCGAGGATAATGAGATCCCCGTCGTATTCGCGGCGGTATCCGATCCCGTCGGCGTCAAGCTGGTCAGCGACATGGAGGCTCCCGGCGCAAACATCACCGGTACATCGGATTATCTCAACACCAACTCCATTATGGAACTGATTTTTGCCGCCAACCCCGAGGCGTCCACCGTCGGTCTGTTATACGACATCGGTCAGGACGCGTCAACCGGAGCTATCGCCGACGCAAAGGCATATCTTGACAAAAAGGGAGTCAAGTACATCGAACAGAACGGCACCACCGCCGAAGAGGTCAAGATGGCAGCCCAGTCACTCGCCGACGACAAGGTCGACGCGGTATTCACTCCCACCGACAACACCATCATGGAAGCGGAATTATCCATCTATGAAATTTTCTCAAAAGCGAATATTCCTCACTATGGCGGCGCAGACAGCTTTGCTCTTAACGGCGCGTTCCTCGGATACGGCGTTGACTACACGGTTCTCGGTACCGAAACCGCGAACATGACCTACAGCATTCTCGTCGACGGCAGCGACCCCGCAAAAACCGCGGTCAAGACCTTTGACAACGGTATCGCAACCGTCAATACCGACACCTGCGCGGCAATCGGCTATGATCTCGAAACTATCAAGAAAGCGTTTGCACCCTACTCTACAAAGGTAGAGGAGATCAAGACAGCGGAATCATTTGATTGATCGGATATCATCACGGATATCCTAATACATTGATGTAAACAGGAGTACAGTATGGAATTTTTCGGCGGACTGCTCAGTTCACTTCCAACGGCCGTTGAGCTGGGCTTGTTCAATGCATTGACGGTGCTGGCGCTGTTCCTCAGCTATTCGATGCTCAACGTGTGCGACTTATCTACCGACGGCTGTTATACCCTCGGCGCCGCTGTAGGCGCTGTGGTGGCATTATACGGACACCCTTATCTATCTATCCCGGCGGCAATGCTCTGCGGAATCGTTTCAGGCTTTGTCACCGCCATATTGCAGACAAAGATGGGCGTCGACAGCCTGCTGGCAGGAATCATCGTCAACACAGGCTTGTATTCCGTCAACATCGCTATTATGGGCGACAAATCATTGTTGAACCTGAATAAAACACAAACCATTTTTACCGATTTCAAGCCGGTCATCAAGGATTTCCACAACGGAATCCTTTCATTGCTCGGAATTGAACGCGGTACCGACGCATACAAGACCGCGACAAAGATCCTTGCATTTTTCAGCCATGAGATCATCATCGGTCTGGCGGCAGTCGTGCTGGTGATTATCTTTCTGTCGCTGTTTCTGAGAACCAGACTCGGACTTGCAATCCGCGCGACAGGCAACAATCCCGCCATGGTTCGGTCATCTTCCATCGACCCGACCATGACAACCATCGTCGGACTGTGTATCGCGAATTCCTTCACCGCCTTATCAGGCTGCCTGTTTGCTCAGAGCCAGAAATCGATGTCTATCGACGTCGGAACAGGCATGGTCACCGTAGCGCTGGCGTCGCTGCTCATCGGCGGCACCTTCCTCGGAAAGGGCAGGATCCCGAAACGCGCTGTCGGCGCGGTACTGGGAGCGGTCATATTCCGTATCGTTTATACGGTCGCTCTCAGACTGCACATGCCGTCCTTCATGCTCAAGCTCGTTTCGTCGGTAATCGTTATCATCGCCATCAGCGGGCCGTATCTGAGCTCAAGGTACCCAATGCTGATGCGTAAGCTGAAGCACAGAAAGGCGGTGCGCAGAGATGCTTGATATCCGCGGTATCACCCTCACCTTCAACAAAGGCACCGTCAACGAAAAGGTTGCGATCTCCGACCTGAGCCTCAACGTCAACGACGGCGATTTCATCACCATTATCGGGGCAAACGGCGCGGGAAAATCCACCCTGTTCAACGCGATCGGCGGCACCTTCATCACCGACAGCGGCAGTATCGTTCTTGACGGCAAAGACATCACCCTAACACCAGAGCACAAGCGCGCACGTTCTATCGGAAGACTGTTCCAGGATCCGATGAAGGGTTCGGCTCCGGGTATGACGATCGAAGAAAACCTCGCTCTTGCGGCAGGTCACGGCGGATGGCTCAGCGCTATCTCAAAAAAAGACAAGGAGCGCTTTAAGAAATGCCTTCGCCAGCTCAATATGGGGCTGGAGGACAGAATGCAGCAGCCTGTTGGTCTGCTCTCCGGCGGACAGCGGCAGGCTCTGACGCTGATGATGGCGACAATCAATCCTCCGAAGCTGCTCCTGCTCGACGAGCACACCGCGGCGCTGGATCCCGCGACCGCCGAAAAGGTGCTGGAGCTGACGCGCTCTATCGTTGAGGAAAACCACCTCACCTGCATGATGATCACTCACAACATGCAGTCGGCGCTGGAACTCGGAAACAGAACCATCATGATGAACGCAGGCAGGATCATTTATGACGTTTCAGGCAAGGAACGCGAAGGACTTACCGTCAATGACCTTCTTGAAAAGTTCAGGGAGACCTCGGGCAAGGCGCTCGACAACGACCGTATGTTATTAGGGTTATAAAATAAAACGAGCTGAGACGCTGTTGAATAACTGCGCCTCAGCTTTATATTTTTCGTGAATATGCGTCAGGAATACCGCCGAGCTTCTGCAATACTGCTTTTGCCGGACGTTTGGTTCTCGATTCTTCGCTTACACAGCAGTTAATAACGTCATTCTGATACCTCTTTATATTCTTCAAGCAAATTGTAAATCCCGTCCTCGGAGAGCACGCCGCGTTTCAGACCCTTCGGCAGAAGTCCTGCTTCATCAGCCGCGAAATCC
>NZ_JAEQMG010000160.1 GCF_016680995.1 Ruminococcus difficilis
CCTGCATGAAGTCGGAATTGCTAGTAATCGCGGATCAGCATGCCGCGGTGAATACGTTCCCGGGCCTTGTACACACCGCCCGTCACACCATGGGAGCCGGTAATACCCGAAGTCAGTAGCTTAACCTCGTGAGAGCGCTGCCGAAGGTAGGATTGGCGACTGGGGTGAAGTCGTAACAAGGTAGCCGTATCGGAAGGTGCGGCTGGATCACCTCCTTTCTATGGAGACCAAGTCAAATGAAACAGGTTGACTTAACATCCAAGGTCAGCATTACGAAATGTTCGGCTTGATTCGTTGTTCAATTTTCAGGGCCCTGAAAAGGGAGCCGAGAGGCAGCCTGAACAGAAGATATGGGGGTATAGCTCAGCTGGGAGAGCACCTGCTTTGCAAGCAGGGGGTCTGCGGTTCGATCCCGCATATCTCCACCAACGGCTTAAGATTTGAGCCAAAACCAATATGGGCTTATAGCTCAGCCGGTTAGAGCGTCCGCCTGATAAGCGGGAGGTCGGTGGTTCGAGTCCACTTAAGCCCACCACAACCATTAAAAATGGTTGTACAAAGTACCTTGAAAACTGAATAAAGATAGCAGATAAAGCGAGAAAAGTATTGTTTATCAACAGTTAAACTCAAACCTCAAATGGTAAAATAAGTTTACGAAGGTAAAAGATACTGCAATTTCTGTAAGGGTGAAATAGAAAGTTAGAAATAACAGCCTATTTTCAAACAATTACGAAGAACCAAAGATATCTCGAAAACGCTTGGCAGAGCAGAATAAATCCACGTGCTTCAAGTGAAGTAACAAGGAAACAAAGATGCGCTGACAAGCAAAATTAATGGTCAAGCTACAAAGAGCACAAGGGGAATGCCTTGGCACCGAGAGCCGATGAAGGACGTGACTAACTGCGATAAGCCACGGGGAGCTGTAAGTGAGCATTATATCCGTGGATTTCCGAATGGAGCAATCCGGCAAGAGGAAAGTCTTGTCATCATATACTGAATCAATAGGTATATGAGGGGAACCGCCTGAACTGAAACATCTAAGTAGGGCGAGG
>NZ_JAEQMG010000161.1 GCF_016680995.1 Ruminococcus difficilis
ACGATCATGACCGACAACGCCATGGCGGATAAAATCTATATCGAGCCGCTCACCCTCGACGTGGTGAAGCGCATTATCATCAAGGAAAAACCCGACAGCCTGCTTTCGACCCTCGGCGGACAGACAGGTCTGACGCTGTCAATGCAGCTCGCAAAGGAAGGCTTCCTCGAGAAGCACGGCGTGCAGCTGCTCGGCGCAAAGCCCGAAACTATCGACAAGGCTGAGGACAGACAGCTTTTCAAGGACACAATGGTGTCCATAAACCAGCCCGTCATTCCGTCGCTCGTTGTAAACGACGTTGAATCCGCCGTTAAGTTCACAAACGAAATCGGCTACCCCGTAATTATCCGCCCGGCGTTTACCCTCGGCGGCACAGGCGGCGGTATTGTAAATAACGAGGAGGAGCTCAGAGAAATCACCTCAAACGGTCTTGAGCTTTCTCCGATCACCCAGGTTCTTGTTGAGAAGTGCATCTCCGGCTGGAAGGAAATCGAGTTCGAGGTAATGCGCGACTCCATGGGCAACGTAATCACCATCTGCTCGATGGAGAACTTCGACCCCGTCGGCGTTCACACGGGCGACTCAATCGTTATCGCGCCCGCTGTGACGCTCTCGGACAAGGAGTACCAGATGCTCCGTTCTGCAGCGCTCGACATCATTTCGGCTCTTAAGGTAGAGGGAGGCTGCAACTGCCAGTTCGCGCTGGACCCCGAGACCTTTGAGTACGCGGTAATCGAGGTCAATCCGCGTGTTTCGCGTTCCTCGGCGCTCGCTTCAAAGGCTACCGGATACCCGATCGCCAAGGTGGCTTCCAAGATCGCCATCGGCTACACCCTCAGTGAAATCAAGAACGCCGTTACGGGCACAACCTACGCGTGCTTCGAGCCCGCTATCGACTATGTTGTCGTAAAGTTCCCGAAATGGCCCTTCGATAAATTTGTATACGCGAAGCGTGACCTCGGCACCCAGATGAAGGCGACCGGTGAGGTCATGGCTATCGCTCCCACCTTTGAGCAGGCTATCATGAAGGCTGTCAGAGGCGCGGAAATCTCGCACAA
>NZ_JAEQMG010000162.1 GCF_016680995.1 Ruminococcus difficilis
AGTAAATCTGATGGGTTGGTTTGATATTTTCTGTTATTCATTGTTACATCACTCCTATGAGTAATATAACATATCAGCTACATTCTTGTAAAGTAAATTTATTTATGTCGTTTGCTATAATTGCATATTTCTATGCAATTTTTCTTATTATCGTCGCGTGAATGAGGAAGCCCCATCCTCAATAAATTTCTAGGAGGAAGAAGATGAACGATTATATCGCGGAAATCACTCTTGATCTCAACTGTGAGCGCAGCTGTCAGACGATAATGCTGACGCAGTTTGACAAGGGCAAGAAAATCCACCTCACTGTCACGGCAAACGGCGAGCCTTACTCCGTGAGCGGCTGCTCGGTTGTGATGAAGGGCGTGAATTCCGACGGCAGCAGGGTCGCCGTTGACTGTGATGTTGAGCAGGACGGAACCGCCACCGCCGTTACCGATGACATTACCTTTGACGTAAAGGGATTTGCCGCCGCGAGATTTGTGATTTCCGACAGTCAGAGAACATACAACACACAGAGATTTTTGATTTATGTCGACGACGCGCTCGACACAGACGTCACCACTGACCCGTCTTATTCGATTCTGAACAGACTGATTCGCGAGGTACAGCTGATTGACGAGCGCGGCGGGATCATAGTAGACGATGCGCTAAGTACCACCAGCACCCACCCCGTACAGAACCGCGTTGTGACTGCCGCCCTCGCAACGAAGGCACCCGCTGTTACAGCATACACCTTCGACAGCACAACAACAGAAGTTCCGTTTAATGTCAATAACCCTAAGATTATTTATCTGAACGCCGTTGTTGACGGAGAAAACGGAATTGTAATCACTTCCGCTCAAACTGCAAGCTTCCAGTTTTTCTTCGGACGAAACGGTACGACTAAAATACGTTTGAGAAACGGCGCAGATACCTATTCCGAATGGCAGCCCGCGGCAGAAAAAATCATCAATAAAAAGAACGCGATCACCAACGCCAACAAATCCAGCGCGGAGTTTTACCCTTCGATCAAGGCTCTTGTCGACTACATAGCCGAGAATTACGAGGCATTGTCAAACAAGCTGACCTCAGAAGCGGGTATTGACGAGGATTCTACCGATACCGAGTATCCTACCGCGAAGGCTGTGTTTGATTTCGGCGTGCAGATTATTGACGACGTTAATGAAGATATTACGGAAACCAATTCGAACCTATCCGACCTCAAGGCGTATATCGGCTACACCTCGGGCGATATCCTTGGCTTGCATGCAGATTTTGAGAACAAGGTATTTACAAGGCTCGGTGCTGCTGTCGGTCTGAGCGCGGGCAACGATTTCAACGCGTACCCGATGTACGGTCAGCGCAGGCGCGTTGTTGTCGATTCGAACGGCGTGATAGACGACAGCTATTCTCCGGAAAATGTTGAAGAATCCGATACTAATGTTGACGTCATGGTCTATCAGCCGAAGTTCTACTACAAGGTCGTACCGCTCAAGCTCGAGAAGCAGTCCGGCGGCTTGGGATATCATATCCGCAAGGCGAATTACTACATCAGCTCGACGCCGCATGCCGGCTTTAAGCTTCACCCGCTCTTCTATGACGAGAACGGCAACGAAATTGACTATGTACTTTTCTCGGCGTACGAGGCGTCTTTTATGTATTGGCGCGCAATATCACCAACAGCAGGAACATATGAGATTTTCCATGACGGAGTTGACACAGACACAACGATTGACACCAGCGCGGTTCTGAAATCTTTGCCGGGCGTCAAGCCGATCTCAGGTCAATACAAGACAATGAACAAGCTCAATATGGAGAACTGCGCTCTGAGAAAATCACCAAACTGGCACCTCGACACGATCCAGTCTGTTTCAGCAAATCAGCTGCTCATGGCTATCGAGTTCGGAACATTTAATACTCAGAACGCTATCGGCATGGGTGTTGTTTTAAACTCAAGTGTCAATTCAAATAACTGCTCGTCACTGACGGGCTCAACCTCCGCTCTAGGCAACTCAACGGGTATGGCAAGCGAAACAATTTATGATGTTGCCGGAACGGAAACGACTTTCAGCTCTGACGGCAAGGTATCTGTCAGCTATCGCGGAATTGAAAATCTGTGGGGTAATAGCTGGAAGCACATCAACGGAATCAACCTTTGGGGTGACGGCACAATGGGCAGCGGTCAGGTGTATATTGCAGATGATTTCTCCTTCAACGAAAGCAGTCATTCCGGCAATTACAAATCAACGGGCTTGACCCTTGCAAATGCAGGTGGTTATATTTCCGCATTTGGCTATGGCGATAAAGATTATGACTGGCTTTTCTTGCCGTCAGAAACAGCAGGCAACAGTTCTCTTCCCGTAGGCGACAACTACTATTGCACATCAAATCTGAATGGATACCGCGTTGTCCGATTGGGCGGTTTTTGGAATTATGGTGCTAATGCCGGCGGATTCTCTTTATCTTGTGATTCTGTTCCAAATACGCAGCATCAAAGCGTAGGCGGTCGCCTGCTGTATGTGCCGACTTCAACAGTCTGAGGGGGTATTACTATGACAGATTACGGTATTGTAAAAAGTGCGGTCAGACCCGAAGAAAAGGTCGTTGACGAGTTTTCCTTGTGGGTCAACACAGACATCACGGAAGCAAACGGAGGCTGGATATATCACATGGTGCAATACAGCAAGGATGAGTACATCAGACTGATGGACGAAGCAAATCAAAAGGCTCAGGCAGACTTGGAGTATATCGCCATGATGACGGAGGTGGAGCTTGAATGAGTAAGCACTTCAAAAAAGTAAAAGGCTATTATGACAGCGGCTTGTGGAGCATCGAGAGAGTCCACAACGCTGTTGTTAAAAACTGGATTACCGCGGAAGAATATAAAATAATCACCGGCGAAGATTATTTCACCGCCGCTTAACAAAAATCAGCTCCGAGTTTCCTCGGAGCTGACTTTTATGATAATAATTTTTTGATTCTTTCAACAGCCTCAACGGTGCTTTCCCTGTCGCCGAATGAGGTCAGGCGGAAGTAGCCCGCGCCGTTTTCACCGAAGCCCTCGCCCGGTGTACCGACTACATTGGCTTCCTTTAATAGCAGGTCGAAGAATTCCCAGCTTCCCATGCCGTTCGGGCATTTCAGCCAGATGTAGGGTGAGTTCTTGCCGCCCGTATAGTAGATACCGAGCTCATCGAGAGCAGACGCGATAATGCGCGCGTTCTCCTGATAGTAGGCGATATTCTCGCGGATCTGGCGCTGTCCCTCCTCGCTGAACACTGCTGCCGCAGCGCACTGAACGGGATATGAAACGCCGTTGAACTTTGTTGCCTGACGGCGGTACCATGTGGCATACAGATTGTGACCGTCGCGCTCAAGCTCCTTCGGGATAACCGTGTAGCCGCAGCGAGTGCCCGTAAAACCGGCGGTCTTTGAGAGCGAGCAAAGCTCTATGGCGCAGGTTCTCGCACCCTCGATCGCGTAGATTGAACGGGGCAGATCCTCTGTTATAAACGCCTCATACGCCGCGTCGTAGAGAATGACCGCGTCGTTTTTGTTGGCGTAATCGACCCATGCCTTGAGCTGGCCGAAGGTGAATGCCGCGCCCGTGGGGTTGTTAGGAGAGCAGAGGAAGATGATGTCTGCCTTTACGCTCTCGTCGGGCATCGCGGAAAAACCGTTTTGTTCGTTGCAGGCGGTGTAGATGATTTTTCGTCCCGCCATGATATTCGAATCGACGTAAACGGGATAAACGGGATCGGTGACGAGGACTGTGTTGTCCTGTGAGAAGATATCGCCGATGTTGCCGCAGTCGGACTTTGCGCCGTCCGACACAAATATCTCGTCGGGCGATACGCTTACGCCGAAGCTCTTGTAGTAACCCGAAATCGCCTCTCTGAGGAAGTCATAGCCCTCATACTCGGGATAACCCTTGAAGGTTTCCTTGTGAGCAAGCTCCTCGGCGCCCTGCTTCATAGCCTCCACAACAACGGGAGCCAAAGGCAGGGTAACGTCGCCGATACCGAGGCGTATGATCTTCTTGTCGGGATTCGCCGCCGCATACTCCGCGGTTTTTCTCGCAACATCAGCAAAAAGATAGTTCGGTACAAGATTGTCAAAATTTCTGTTGATTTTCAAAGTGGATTCATTCCTTTATATCAGACTTTTTCCTAATATCTGATAACCGGTGTTAGTATTATACCTCAACCTCTCCCTCGTAAACCTTCTCGGCATTGCCTGTCATGTAGACGGTCTCGTCGGTGTAGTTGATGATCAGATCGCCGCCCTTGAGCTTGATTTTGATGTCGTCGCCCTTCTTGCAGAAGCCGTTTTCGCATGCCGCAACCGCAACCGCGCAGGCGCCTGTACCGCAAGCCCATGTCTCGCCCGAGCCGCGCTCCCATACGCGCATCTTGATCGTCTTTTCGTTGAGGACTGTGACGAACTCGGTGTTTACTCTCTCGGGGAAGATCGGGTCGTTCTCGAACAGCGGGCCGATTTCCTCAAGGTTGATGTTGTCGATGTCGCTGTCGACGAATACAACGCAGTGCGGGTTGCCCATTGATACGCAAGTGATTCTGTAATCCTGCATACCGATTGTCACTCTGCGGTCAACAACCTTGTCGCCGCTGAGGTCAACGGGAATGAGCTTCGGGTCGAGGATAGCCTTGCCCATATCGACGCGCAGGGTCTTGACCTCGCCGTCGGTGGTGTACGCCTTAAGCGACTTGATGCCGCTGAGGGTCTCGATTGTGATTTCGTCCTTCTCCTTGATGTTGACCATGCCGTGGTCGTAGAGGAACTTGCCGACGCAGCGAATACCGTTGCCGCACATCTTGCCCTCGGTGCCGTCGCGGTTGTACATCTTCATCTGAGCGTCAGCGACCTTTGAGGGAGCAACGAGGATAACGCCGTCGCCGCCGATACCGAAGTGACGGTCGCTCAGACGAACCGCAAGAGCCTCGGGGTTATTGATCCACTGACCGAAGGTGGAGAAGTAAATATAGTCGTTGCCGATGCCCTGCATCTTTGTGAAGCGGAGCTTTGTCTTGGAATCTCTCATGTTGTTTATGTCCACAAGCTCGGTACTGTGCTGGGAATAGCGGCTCTTGAGGCAATCCGCGAGCGCGTTTGCGGTGTCGAGAGAGGTCAGACACGGAATGTTTCTCTCAACGGTCTTGCGGCGGATCTTTACGGAGTCACGCGA